>NZ_AP024355.1:2714550-3361825 GCF_019704135.1 Desulfuromonas versatilis | reverse complement strand
CGCCTTCAAGACCCCCGGGCTGCGCAACGTCGAACTGACTGGCCCCTACATGCATGACGGCGGCATGACGACTCTCATGCAGGTCGTCGATTTCTACACCCGTGGTGGCAACTTCCATGAGGAAAACCTCGACAATCTCGACCCCTTCATCGACACCATCGGCCAACTGCAGGGCAACGAGGCCAGGCAGCGAAACCTGGTGGACTTTCTGCTGGCGCTGACCGATGAGCGGGTGCGCTGGGAGCAGGCCCCCTTCGACCATCCCCAACTGTTTGTCGCCGATGGCCACGAAGAGCGCATCGCGGGCAACCCCAAGCGCAGCAGGGTGCTGGTCGACCGGCTGCGGGAGATCCCCGCGGTGGGAGCCCAGGGTCGTCAGGCCGCTGGCCTGCCGCCCCTGGGCCCGGTCCTTGCCCCCGAGGGGATGAGCAGCCAGCAGTTTCATTACCAGCCATAAGAGAGTATCGGCCCCAAAAGTAGGGGATCCGGTAGCCGGAAGTAGGGAAAACCCGCATTGCCAAGGTAGGGCGGTGTTGGTATCTGGTTAGGTAACTTGACAAAAAAGATTGGCAAGCTGGATTCTTGCCATTTCGTAAAGGAGGACCTAATGAAAAACTTTAAGACGATTTTGGTCGGTCTGCTGGCTGCCGCGGCATTGAGCTTCGCGGGTTGCGGCGGTGGTGGCGGCGGTGGCGGCGGCGGGGTCAACAACGATATCGACGGTGACGGGATCCCCAACGCTTCCGATGCGGCGCCCAACGATGCCAGCGTGTTCGCCGCCTTCAGCGGTTTTCTGCTCGACTTTCTCGCTCCGGCCAGCACTTTCAGTGTCGCTACGGACATCACCAACGGCGACATGGCGGTCGGTTTCAGCGATGACGCCCTGGCCAACATCAAGGCGGTCAGGTGGACCTTCGACGAGGTGGCGCAGACCAGCCTCGTCACCCAGCTCGACCCGATCCCGACAAACGTTTACAGTGCCGCCTACGGCGCCAACGACGGCGGCATGGTGGTCGGCGAGTCGGCCGATGGCGCTGACTTCAGCGCGGTGATCTGGGACACCGGGGCGACCACCGCGACTACCCTGCAGAAGGGGACCCTGACCACCACTGCCGCCTACGGCGCCAACGGTCTCGGCCAGATTGTCGGCGAGGGAGCCGACGCCGGCAATCTGGTGGCGGTGCTCTGGAATGACCAGGCGGCAGCCCCGGTGCTGCTCGGCAATCTCCCGGGCGGCACCACCAGCTCGGCCTACTCCATCACCGATGGCGGGGTGGTGGTCGGTGAGGCCGACAACGGCAGCGAAATCCACGCGGTGCTCTGGCTGGTGGACAACACCGGCGCCGTGACCGGCGGACCCATCGACCTGGGCAAACTTGCCGCGGGTGATATCGCCAGCATCGCCTACAGCGCCAACGACCTCGGCGAGGTGGTGGGCGAGTCCGAAGCCGCCAATGGCGAGATCCACGCGGTGCAGTGGACCGTCGACCTGGTCGCCGGGACCGTGACCGCCACGGCCGATCTCGGCCAGGCCGGGTCGGACAGCAGCGCCTATGCCAACAACGGCATCAACCGCATTGCCGGCGCGGACGGCCGCAGTGGAACCGCCCTGGCGTCGGTCTGGGACAACCGCAACACCGCGCTGCCCAATGCGGTGCTCAGCGGTGGCGGAATCAGCCAGGCCTTCGGGTTGAACGAAGCCAACCTGACCGTCGGCGTCTCCGGCAACCAGGCCTTTGTCGCCGTCCCCCAGTAGGGCTTCCGCCGCAGCAGGGCTGAGCGGCACATCCTTTACCCAAGCTGGCCCGGGCCTATCGCCCGGGCCAGCCTGTTTTTGCCGCCTTTCCCGCGGGCCCGCCCCACCCGGGCAGGGCAGGGGGGCCTCGCTCTCCCTGGCGTTGGAAGGGGCGCATTGGGATTGACGCCTTGCGGGGCAGCTGCTAAAGTTGCGCCAAATCAAAGCCAACAAGGAGATCATGATGAGCGATAAAAATCCCGTTGTTCTGTTCGAAACCAGCCAGGGCGACTTCAAAATCGAGCTGAATCCGGAAAAAGCCCCCATCACCGTGGAAAACTTCCTGGCCTACGTCAAGGACGGGTTTTACGACGGAACCGTTTTTCATCGGGTGATCGAGAATTTCATGATTCAGGGCGGCGGCATGACCGCCGAGCTGAAGGAGAAGAAGAACAAAAAGCCGATCAAGAACGAGGCCGACAACGGCCTGAAAAACGTTCGTGGCTCCATCGCCATGGCCCGCACCCAGGTGGTGGACAGCGCCACCAGCCAGTTCTTCATCAACGTGGTGAACAACGATTTCCTCAATCACCAGGGAAAAACGCCCATGGGCTACGGCTATGCCGTGTTCGGCCAGGTGGTGGAGGGGATGGAAACCGTGGACGCGATCCGCAAGGTCGCCACCGGCAACCAGGGCTTTCACCAAGATGTGCCCAAGGAGCCGGTGGTCATCAACAAGGCCAGCGTGGTGGAATAAAAAGATCTGTAGGCGAGATCCTGAAAAGCCGGTGCCGCTGCACCGGCTTTTTTTTCTGCAATTTCCCCAGGTTGGTTTGGCATTAATGAACGTTGTGCTATACTCGTTCAAATCGACCGCAGAGGGGCATGGTGGACTGGACGAACTGGATCGACCGACTGTTCAGGGTATATTACTGGTTCAAGTTCTACCCGTTTCGCAAGGAGCGGTTGGCCAACCGTGGCGCGGGGCGGAAAAAGGGGTTTGTCGGCATCCAGATCGACGGGCTGGCCTATCCCCACCTGCTTCAGGCCATGGAGATGGGGTTTGTGCCCAATCTCGAGCGGCACCTGGCGCGCGGCTATCGATTGCGTGAATACCTCTCCGGGCTTCCCAGCACCACCCCGGCCGCCCAGGCGGCCATCTTCTATGGCGACAGCTCGGGGATTCCGGCTTTCCGCTGGTATGAGAAGGGGACCGGGCAGCTGATCAGCTGCAACGACCTGGATCACGTCCAGCATTTCCGGGAAAAGCTCTTCGCCGGCCGGTCGGGGCTGCTCGAAGGGGGCTCCTCCTACTCCAACATCCTCGACGGGGGGGCGTCCCGCAGTATCTTCACCGTCTCTTCGCCCAGGCCGCAGACGCTGTTCGGCCGTTTCGGCGGCCTGCGCATCCTGCTGCTGATGCTGCTGCATCCGCTGCGGGTCTCGCGCATGCTCGGCGCCTCGGTGCTGGAGTACTTCACCAACCTCTACGACCGCTGGCATTTCCGCAAGACCCGGCCCTGGCGCGTAAGCAGCGGGCTGTTCCCCTTCATCCGCATCATCTGCAACGTCATCCTGCGCGAGCTGCAGACCTTCGGGGTCATAGCCGACATCTACGCCGGGGTTCCCGTCATCTACACCACCTACAGCGGCTATGACGAGCTGGCTCACCATTTCGGCCCGGCATCGCGGCCGGCGCTGAAAAACCTCAAGTACACCGACAAACGCATCGGCGAAGTCATGCGCATGCTGCGCCATGCCCCGGGGGCGGACTACGAGCTGGTGCTGCTCTCGGATCACGGGCAGACGCCCGGTTTTCCCTTTCACAACAAGTTCGGCGCCACCCTGGGCGAGGCGGTCAGCGCTTTTCTGCGTGAGAACCAGCGGGCCACCGTCTCCTCGGGAGAGCTGGCGTTTCCGGGGGTCCAGCTCGGCTATCTCGAAAAGGAGCTGGAGGTGCGGCGAAGCGGTTGGCGGCAGCGGTTGTTCCGGGCGACCAAGAACTACATGCAGCGCAAGATCAGCCAACTGGTCCCGGAAACGATCAAGGTGGACCCCCGCGAGGGGGTGGTGATCACCTACTCCAGTTCCCTGGCCCACCTCTACTTTGCCGGGCAGCCGCAGCGGTTGAGCTGGACCGAGATCGAGCGGGACAACGCTTTGTTGTTGCGGTTTCTGAGCCGCCACAAGGGGATCGGTTTCGTCATTGCCCGGGGGGCCGGGCCCGAGGTCTGCTTCTTTCACCCGGGGGGAAGGGTCTGTGTTACGCCGGGGCAGAAGCCGCCCGGCGCAGAACTCAGGTTTCTTGAGCCCTACGGCGACCCCCTGGAGCTGCTCCCCGAGTTGGTGGCCTTCGCCGGTGGCGAGAATTGCGGCGACCTGGTTCTGTTCGGCGCCTACGACGGGGAGCGGATTGCCTGCTTCGACGACCAGGTCGGCGGCCACGGCTCGGTGGGCGGCCCGCAGATGCGCCCTTTTTTGATCCTTCCAGCCGGCCATCCCCTGCTGGAATGCGAAAGAATCGTCGGCCATGCCAGGCTGTATCACGAACTGTTCCTGCCGCTTCGCCGTCAAGGCGCAACCGACTGATCTGGGTCTTTTCCTGGCCGCACGATCCCTCCAAATCTGGCTTCATCCCTTTTCTATCTTTCCCCCGAATTATCCTTTGTTGGTTCTGAAGTAGGGTTTTCCTACCCACGGATGGGGGAGGCCACCTATAGCGATCCAAAGCGGATTTGATAAACCTAAAGTTAACAGTGAATAAACCTTAGGCTAAGGGTAAACAAACAGTCCGGTTCGCCTTGAGCCGAGCCATGAACTGAATAAAGGGGTTTTCCCCCGGAGAAGGAGGAATTTATGGTCCGCCATTTTGCAGTCCGGCTGCTGGCCATCGGCTTTCTGCTCGTCGTACCTTCGTTGGGTATGGCTGAGCTTACGCTTACAGGCCCCGTCACCCCGCCCCACAACTATCCGCTCTGGTACCAGGATGCAAACGGCTTGAAGATGGAGCTCTGCACCCAGGACAACGGATTTTGTCTGCTGGTCGGCCCCGAGGAGGGGGGGATCGACCCGGTTTTGGGCGTTGGCGTTGAAACCTTCTGGTTTTCGGCAGCGGTGGCCTTCGACCAGCCCGGCATTGTCGGCGGGGTCGGCCTCGACCTCGAAGGGGCATTTCTCAACGAAGCCGTGATCGACGGTGACCAGATGTCCTTCGGCCGGGTGCGCATCCGGCTGGATGTCGACCAGGTGGGGACCTACCGGGTGATTCATCCCTACGGCGAGGACACCTTCGTCGTCGACGCCCTGGTTGCCGGCAACGAGATCAATTTCACCGAGGATATCGGCTGCGTCGCCGGGCCCTGCGATTTCGACCTGGCGCTCACCAGCCGCATCGGCCCTTTCCTGTTCTGGGATTCGGAGCTTCCCCAACTGGATGTCAACGGGGAACCCCACGTGGGCAACCCCAACCTGCTCCACACCGTGCTCGGCAGCCCCACGGGCAACAACTTCGTGCGCATTGAAAGAAACGGCGTTCAGGTGGCCATCGAGAACCAGTTCGCCCTGATGGGCAAGGTCTTCACCGGGGACGGCAACACGGCGCCGACCCCCCTGAACGACGTCGCCTCCACCACGCCGGGCACCCCGGTGCTGATCGACGTGCTGGCCAACGACACCTTCACCGACATCCCCATCAACCCAGGCTCGGTGACCATCGCCACGCCCCCTACCGGGGGGACGGCGGTCATGGCGGTGGAGAACGGCAAGGTCATGGTGCGCTACACCCCCAATGGCGGTTTTACCGGACCCGACAGTTTCAGCTACACGGTCCGCAACTTCGCCGGCCTGGCGGGCGTGGACGAATCGGCGCCGGCCGTCGTGAGCCTCGAGGTCGAAGCGCTGGCGGTCAACCGTGCCGAACTGCGGCCCAATCTGCTCAAATGGCGCATCGAGGGGACCAGCTCCGATGCGACCGACAACAGCATCCTGCTGCTGAGTGAGCCGCTGGCCGTGAATGCAACGCTCAGCGGGGCCCAGGAAGTCCCCCCGGTGACCACCACAGGCAGCGGCTCGGCCCTGGTCACCCCGGCAGCCGACCTGGCTTCGCTCGATTTCACCCTGAGCACCGCCAACCTGCTCAACACCCAGGCGGCCCACATCCATGTCGGTGCTCCCGGGGTGGATGGCCCCATCATCTTCAACCTGGCCATCGGCCTGTTCGGCAGCCCGGTCTCGGGCACCCTGACCGCGGCCGATCTGCAGCCGCAACCGGCCCAGGGGATCAACACCTTTGATGATGCGCTCCGCGCCATCCTTTCCGGCAGGGCCTACGTTAACGTTCACACCGACGGGAATCCCGGCGGGGAGATCCGCGGCCAACTCGGCCCGGCGCGGCTCATCGGCGAGGTGCCGGTGCAGGCCGACGGCAGCTGGTCGTTCCAGGGTAAATCGACGGCTCTGCCGCCGACAGGGGGGGGAATTCGTGCCATATCCAGCAACGCGATTGCCGTTCCAGACGTTCCTCTGGAGCGCCGCTAGGGGAGAGCCGGAGGGCGGCCTGAGCCGCCGCCCTCCGGCTGCTGCCATGTTCACCCGTCCATACATCCTGCCCAGGCGGGCTGTAGCGGAAGATGTATTTTGGAGGCCCAATCATGCTGATCATTACCAGAAAACTTTTTGTCGCGGGCGTCTTCGCCCTGAGCGGGCTGCTCGCTGCGCCCCAGGCGGTATGGGCGGATCTGGCCGCTGTTGGCCCGATAAACCTGCAGAACGGTTTCCCCCTCTGGTGGCAGGACCAGAACGGCACCCAGGTGGAGATCTGCCTGGAGGCGGCCAACTGCCCGCTGTTCGATCCGCCGGTACCCGGTAACCCCTATTCCCAGCAGATCGGTTTCGGCGCCGAGGCCTTCTGGTGGGCCGCCGGGGCCGACCTGGCCAACCCGGTCGGCAACGGCCTGTTCGAGCTGGCCATGGAAGCGGCATTTCTCACCGAAGATCCGGCGCCGGGGGACCAGAACCCCTTCGTGCGTCTGCGTGCCCGCTTCGACGTGGCGGTGGCCGGGACCTACACCATCACCTATCCCTTCGGGACCCTGACCGTGAATGTGCCGGCCGGCGACCTGGTCATCAACGAAACCATCGACATCGCCGGCAGCCCGGGCGATCTTCCGCCCTTCAGCGCGGCCCTGGCCACCGGGGTTCCGCCGGTTGCTGCCGATGGCGCCAATAACGGTGTATCCGCCTTCTTCAGCGGTTTGGCGCCGGCGCCCGCGGCGGGCTTCATGGGCGTCCCCGGCATCGCCTCGACCATCGACGCCACCGGGCTGGTCAACGGCGCCACGGTGACCATCACCGGCCCGGCTGGAGCCTTCGGCGCCACCAACACCCTGACCAATAACGACCTGTGGGATGTGGCCGGCAAGCTGTTCATCCCCGGCGTCAACCTGGCGCCGAACGCGGTCCCCGATTTCGCCACCACCGCCCTCGGCTCGCCGGTGACTATCAACGTCGTCGCCAACGACGTCGACACCCTGGTCGCGGGGAGCAACGACCATGTCATCAATCCCCTGGCCGTGGCCCTGGGCAGCGATACCGTGAACCTGATCAACAACGCCATCGGCGCCACCAGCTCCGTCGCCACGGCCCGCGGCGGCAGCGCCACCATCAATGCCGACGGCACCATCACCTATGTGCCGCCGCCGACCTTTTCCGGGGCGGATTCTTTCAGCTACCTGGTGCAGGACACCGGCGGCCTGGTCGATACGGCCCAGGTGACGGTGGTCGTCGAACAGCTTGGCGCCGCCTCGGCCGAACTGCGCACCAAGCTGCTCAAGTGGGACATCGAGGGCAACAGCACCATCACCCGGCTGAGCGGGATCGACGGCGCGGGGAACACCTTCTTCTTTACCCCGCTCGCGGGGCTCTGGAACACCCCGCTGATGGCCGCCAGCACCGGCAGCGGTTCGATCACCCTCACGGTGATCCGCGACGGCGCCGGCACCGTCACTGACCTGGACTACACCCTGCAGATCGACGGGCTTGTCGATATCACCGCCGCCCACATCCACGTCGGGGCCCTGGGCGAGCGGGGGCCGATCACGGTCACCCTGTTCGACGCCGATGGCGATATCGGCACGGTGGGCGTGCCCGCCGGCACCAACAGCCCCCTCACGGTGACCCCGGCCACCCGGTTCCCGGCGGGCGATCCGCGCAACACCACCACGGTGACCGACGTGGACAATCCGGTGGGCGGGCCGCTGGCCAATCTCACCGCCGTGGTCGACGCCATCCTGGCCGGGCAGGCTTACATCCAGGTGCACACCGTGGCCAACCCGCCGGGCGAGATTCGCGGGCAGCTGGGCCGCAACGCGGTGGCCTTGCGGGCCGGGTCCAACTCCGGCCCGGTCATCGGGACCGCGGCGGTCACCGGCACCGGAACCTCCGGCCTCTGGCGCTTCAGCGGCAAGTCGGTGGCCAACCCCGGGACCAGCACCCAGGTGTTCGTGTTGAGTTCCGCCGGCAGCGCGCAGGCCATTCCCCTGCGCCTGCGCTAAGCCTAACCAGGGGGGGATCACGGAAACGGGCCGCTCGTTTGAACGAGCGGCCCGTTTTTTTGTGCGGTACCTGCATGTCGGTTATTTGCCATGGCCTCCCGAAGACTCCCTCTCCCTCAAGGAGAGGGTTGGGGAGGGTGGGCCAGGGATCCCTCGCGCCCCACAAAAAAAGCCCCTCCGGCGAGCCGGAGGGGCGATTGCAGTTGCAACTGCAGCGATGCTTAGAAGTCGATCTTGACGTCCCAGTTGTCGACCTTCATGGTGCCGTTCTTCTCCAGGTTCCACTGCATTTTGAAGCAGCGGTCGAAGAGTTGGGGCTCGTGGCCGACGCCCTTCTCCAGGCAGATCTTCTTGGCCATGTCGAAGTATTCCTGGATGATCGGCTTGTAGTCGGGATGCACGCACTTGTCGATGATGACCTGGGCGCGATCCTTCGGCGCCAGGCCGCGGCAGTCGGCCAGGCCCTGCTCGGTGACCAGCACGTCGAGGTCGTGCTCGGTGTGGTCGACGTGGGGCGCCTTGGGAACCACGCAGGTGATGCCGGTGGGGTCGGACTTGCTGGGGCGCACCGAGGGGGTGTGCATGATCTTCAGGAAGCCGTTGCGCAGGAAGTCGCCGGAGCCGCCCAGGCCGTTGATCATGCGGGTACCGCCGACCAGGGTCGAGTTGGCGTGGGCGTAGATGTCGAACTCGACCGGGGTGTTCATGGCGATGCACCCCAGGCGGCGGATCGGCTCGGGGTGGTTCGAGATCGACAGCTGGCGCAGGACGATCTTCTTGGTGTACTCGTCCCAGTTGGCGTAGAGGCGCTTGAAGCCCTCATTGGAGAGCGACAGGGAGCAGGCCGAGGCGAAGTCGAGCTTGCCGCTGTCGAAGAAGTCGAGCATGGTGTCCTGCAGAACCTCGGTGTAGACCGAGAGGTTCTTGAAGGGGCCCTTGACCAGGCCGCCGACGACCGCGTTGGCGATGTTGCCGACGCCCGACTGCAGGGGGAGCAGGTTCTTGGGCAGGCGGCCGCGCTTGACTTCATTCTGCAGGAAGTCGAGGATGTGGTCGGCGATCTGCTCGGAGATCTCGTCCGGGGGGCCCAGGGGACGGCCGTTGTCGAGCTTCTTGGACTCGACGATGGCGACGATCTTGTCCGGGTCGCAGCGCACGTAGGGGCTACCGGCGCGGGAGCCGGCGTCGGTGATCAGGTAGGGGAGCCTGTTGGGCGGAGCCACCGGCTCGATGATGTCGTGCAGACCCTCGTGGGAGGGCATCTCGGTGTTGAGCTCGATGATGATCTTGTCGGCCACCTGGCACAGCTCGGGGCAGATGCCGCAGGAGCCGGAGAGAACCAGGCCGCCGTCTTCGGCGATGTCGGTACACTCGATGATGGCGATGTCGATGCGGCCGTTCTCGGTGTAGAAGCCGTAGCCGATATCCTGGGCGAAGTGACCGAGGTGCTTGTCGCCCATGCGGATCTTGCCCGAGTTGATCCCCTTCTGGATGTTCTTGCCGGTCTGGTAGGGCCAGCGGCGGTCGATCATGTCGAGGCTCGCCCAGCGGTCCTCGGTTTCAACGCCGACCGACGCGCCGATGAACAGGTTGAAGCGCAGCTTGCCCTGCAGGTTGTTCTGCTCGACGTGGTCCGCCAGTGCCACCGGCATGACCTTGGGGTAGCCGACGGGGGTGAAACCCGACCAGCCGAGGTTCATCCCGTTCTTGAACATCGGGATGAGCTCTTCGGGTTGTACCACCTTGTTGAGCAGGGATTTGCGGCGGATGCGGCTCTGAATTGTAGACATCTCTCTCCTCCTTCGTAATTTGTCGTGGCACCGACAGGGTGCGCTACCGACCAAAAGGTTGAATAGCGGATTTAGAACGCCGTGAAAGGTCTGCCTGAGGGCTTGGTTCGGTGAAAAAATCCTGTCAAAAAATATAGTTAGAGTCAAAAAGGCTGGAATAATAAGGGCTTAAAAATGCTCTAACACGCCATTTTAGAATTCCGTTATATCCAGCGCTAACTTTTATATAATGACGTAAACGGCAAGTCAAGTAAAAACAATTATCCCACTTGTGGTATGCGCCCCACCTGGCCAGGTGGGGCTGAATATTTAACGAAAATAAAAAGCCCTCCCGGGGGGGAGGGCGGAACGGTCAGCGGCGTGGCGGGGGGGCGGGGGCTCAATAACGCTTTTCCAGCAGCTTCTGGGCCGGCAGAATGAACTCGCTGTTGGGAAACTCTCGGTAGAGCTCGTTGAAGGCCTGGGCGGCGCGGGTCCGATCCTCTTTCATGAGGTAGGCCTGGCCGAGGTAATAGTAGGCCTCGTCCCGGTGGAAATAGTTGGGGTAGCGCTTGAAAAGCCCTTCCAGGCGGCTGGAAGCGGCGGCATATTTCTTGGTGCGGTAATAAAACCTGCCGACGTAGAGCTCGTGGTCGGCCAGCAGGTCCCGGCAGCGGTCGGCCATGACCTGAACCCCTTCGGCCTTGGGGTCCTGGGGGAACTGCTGGAGAAAGCTTTCGAAGGTGGACAGGGCGTTGCGGGTGGCGCCCTGGTCGCGGTCGGCCGAGAGCCGCTGATTGTAATAGGACATGCCGAGCTCGTAGAGAACCCGGGAGGTTTTTTCGTGGTCGGGATGCTGTTTGAGAAAATCCTCGTAGGCGGCGGCCGCCTCGGCGTAGCGCTCGTCCAGGTAATAGGCTTCGGCGATCTTCAGCTCGGCGATCACGTTGAGTTCGGGCGAATAATAGGAGTCACGCACCTTTTCCCAGGCGCCGATGGCGTCGTCGTAGAGGCCCCGCTCGAAAAAGTTCTCACCTTCCTGCAGGTAGCTTTCGGCGGATTTGGGCTGGGGCACCACCGTCGAAGTGCAGGCGGCGGCCAGCAGGGGGATAAGGAGTGTCAGAAGCAACCGTTTCATCTAGGAGTTTCCCTCGGCAAAGATATTCCTCAAGACCCGAAGAAAGTACGGGAAGTGCCGGTGTTTGTCAATGTCAATCGGGTCCGCGGGCGCCCCTTGGCCCTGCCTGGTCACCCAGCCTCCGCTGCCTGGAGGCTGTGGCGCAGCTTGTCCAGGGCGTTCTTTTCCAGCTGTCTCACCCGTTCGCGGCTGATGCCGTAGTCATCGGCCAGCTCCTGCAGGGTTCGGGGCTGCTCGGCGAGGATGCGCTCACGGACGATCCGCCGCTCGCGGGGGTTGAGCCGCTGCAGCGCATCGCCGACCTGGGAGCTGAGCAGGCGCTGCTCTTCCTTCTGCAGCAGCAGCGCCTCCTGGTTCTCGCGATCGTCGGCGAGGGTGTCCATGAGGCTGTAGTCCTCGCCTTCGGTGAGCTGCAGATCGAGCGAGGCGTCGCGGGAGCCCATGCGCAGGGCCATCTCCTCCACTTCGGCGTCGCTTACTTCCAGTTCGCGGGCCACCAGTTGGGTGTCCTCACGCCCGGTCAGGCGGCGTACCGCGGCGCGGGTCTGGTTGAGCTTGAAAAAGAGCTTCTTCTGGGCCTGGGTGGTGCCGATCTTGACCAGCGACCAGCTGCGGATGATGAAATTGTGGATATAGGCGCGTATCCACCAGACCGCGTAGGAAATCAGCCGGATGCCCCGCTCCGGATCGTATTTCTTGACCGCCATCATCAGCCCGACATTTCCCTCCTGCACCAGGTCGAGCATGCGGATTCCGTAGGCCCGGTACTCCTGGGCGATCTTGACCACGAAACGCAGGTTGGCGCAGATCAGGCGGTGGGCGGCCTCCAGGTCGCCCTTGGCGCGGTAGCGCCTGGCCAGTTCGACCTCCTCCTCGCGGCTGAGCAGGTCGAAGTGGTTGATCTCGGCCATGTAAAGTTCAAAGGTGTCGGCGGTAACCGGCAGGCAAAGATTGCTCATCGACTCCGTCTCCTCGAAAAAGTCTTGTATTGACTAGCTGTTGGCACTCTGTTCCGGTGAGTGCTAAATATATATAGCAAAAGGTATTAAATAATTCAAGATGCCAGCTCCACCGCCCGGGGACAGAAAACGCGTTCCGGGCGGGGAGATTGGCGGTTGACAGGGCGCGGAGGGCGCCGGATAATGGCCCCTGGCGGGCCGGCTGGATAGGGAGCCGGAACGGGCGCGACGCGCATTTTCGGACGGTGGTCATTTCATGCAGCTGATTTATATCGGCCTGTTCGGCGCCTTGGGCTGCCTGGGCCGTTACTATTTATCCGGGTGGGCCTACGCCCTGGCCGGACGGGGCCTGCCCTACGGGACCCTGGCGGTCAACCTGCTCGGGTCCTTCCTGCTCGGCCTGGTGATGGAGGGGAGCCTGCGCAGCTCACTGCTCGGCAGCGAACTGCGCATGGGGATCACCGTGGGCTTCATGGGGGGCTTCACCACCTTTTCGACCTTCTCCTACGAAACCTTCCGCCTGCTCGAAGAGGGGAGCCTGCTGCAGGCCGGCGCCAACGTGCTGCTCAACGTGCTGCTCTGCCTGGCCTTCGCCGGCCTGGGGATTTACCTGGCGCGCCAGTTGTAGGGGCGACTCCGCGGATTTTCCCAGGGGCGGGCGGCAATTCGGAGAGCTTGGCCCATGGACCAGGGCGAACACTCAGCTTCGCCCCTACGGAAATCCATCGAGCTGAAACCTGGGCAGCAACCACCGGAAACCGGGAGGAAACGGATGACCAAGCTCGAAGGCGAACAGACGCTGATGCGCATCTTCATCGGCGAAAGCGACCGCTGGCAGCGGCGACCGCTCTACGAGGCGCTGGTGGAACTGTTTCGCCAGGAGGGATTCGCCGGCGCCACGGTCCTCAAGGGGGCCATGGGCTTCGGCGCCCGCAGCGTCACCCATTCGGACAAGCTGCTGCGGCTCTCCAACGACCTGCCGGTGGTCATCGAAGTGGTCGAGCGCCAGGAGAAGATCGAGGCCCTGCTGCCCAGGCTCGACGCAATGATCGAAGGCGGCATGATCACCCTGGAAAAGGCTCGGGTGATCCGCTATCGAAAGTAAGTTAAACAACCCCCAAAGGCAATCTGCCACGGATAAAAGCGGATAGGTTCTGATTAAGTCAAAGACATTGTTATCTTCAGGGTTGATCACCTGAGGGTTGCTGATCAGAGCCTTTCAAAGCCTTGAAATCAGATTTAATCGGATTTGATCCGTGGCCAAATGCGTTTTTAGGATTGGGAATATTTTCATGCTGAACCTGCTCCGCAAGCTGACCGGTGTGGCCGGGCCTGAAAAAGGCGCGGCGGCCGAGCCCGACCGCATCCAGGTGGCGGCCTGCGTGCTCCTGCTCGAAATGGCCCACACCGACGGCGAGTTTCACGCCATGGAAGCGACGCTGGTCAAGGATCTGCTGGCCGACAAGTTCCAGCTGTCGGCGGAGGCCACGGCGGAACTCATCGCCTTGGCCCAGCAGGAGCGCGAGGCCAGCCTCGACATCTACCAGTTCACCCGGCAGATCGACGCCAACTTTTCCCTGGAGCAGAAACTCGAGGTCATCGAAAGCCTCTGGCGTATCGTCTATGTCGACGGGGTGCTGGACAAGTACGAGGAGTACCTGATGCGCCAGCTCGCCAAGTTGCTGCACATCTCTCACCGGCAGATGATCGAAGCCAAGCTCAAGGTGCTCGCCGAACAGCGCGCCAGCTCCTGAACCCCGTGTCCGCAGCAAAGCCCCTGACCCGCATCGTTGCCTGGTCCCACGAACTGCTCGCCGAGGTCCTTGAGCCCGGCCAGGCGGCGCTGGATCTCACCGCCGGCAACGGCCACGACACCCTGTTTCTGGCCCGCCAAAGCGGGGCCGGCGGCACCGTGCTGGCCTTCGATGTTCAGGAACAGGCGCTGGCCGCCACTGCCGAGCGTCTGCGTCTCGCCGGCATTTCCTGGCGGCCGGCGGCGCCGGGGCCGCTGCCCGGGGCGGGGGTCTACCTGGCCCATGACAGCCATGCGCATCTCGAGCGCTACCAGACCGGGGCCTTGCGGGCGGTCATCGCCAATCTCGGCTATCTCCCCGGGGGTGACCCGACGCGGGTCACGCAGCCGGCCACCACCCTGGCCGCCCTGGCGCCGGCGGCCAGGCGGCTTGCCGTGGGGGGGCGCATTGCCGTAGTCGTTTACCCGGGGCACCCCGGCGGGGCCGAAGAGGGCAGGGCCGTCGCCGGGATCTTCGGCCGGCTCCCCTCGGCGCACTGGCAGGTGCTGCGGCTCGAGGTGGCCAACCATCCGCGGGTTCCCTACCTGCTGGTCGCGGCAAAAAGCCGCGCTGAGGCGCCCCTGGGCGCCGATTGCCCGGACTCGAATTGCTGATTGCACCTGAGGAGTGGAAAAGGATGATGAAAAAGGTATTTGGCTCGACCCTGCTTGCCCTGGCCCTTCTCTGCGCCGCGCTGCTGCCGGCCCCGGCCGAGGCGCGCCTGGCCGAACCGCAGAAGCTGCGTGACGTTATCGAAGTGCTTGATCAGGCCGTGGGGATCCCCGAAAGCGGTATCCCGCCCCGGCTGCTGACCAACGCCTACGGCGTCGTCATCATCCCGGGCGCCATCAAGGTGGGGGTGGTGCTGGGCGGCCGCTACGGCAAGGGGGTGGTGCTGGTCCGCGGGCCGGCGGGGGATTGGAGCCATCCGGCCTTCGTCTCCCTGACCG
Source organism: Desulfuromonas versatilis (assembly GCF_019704135.1). Lineage (NCBI taxonomy): Bacteria > Pseudomonadati > Thermodesulfobacteriota > Desulfuromonadia > Desulfuromonadales > Desulfuromonadaceae > Desulfuromonas > Desulfuromonas versatilis. The sequence continues at coordinate 3,346,930 of NZ_AP024355.1, read as the reverse complement.
GCGGCAGCCTCGGGCTGCAGATCGGCGCCCAGTCGACGGACGTCATCCTGGTGTTCAAGACCCGGCGCAGCATCGAAGGGCTGCTCGAGGGCAAGATCACCCTCGGCGCCGACGCGGCGGTTTCTGCCGGGCCGGTGGGTCGGCAGGTGGAAGGCGCCACCGATGGCCGGCTCGCCGCGGAAATCTACTCCTACTCGCGAAGCCGGGGCCTGTTCGCCGGGGTCTCCCTGGCCGGCGCGGTGCTGCAGATCGATCAGGAAGCCAACCGCGAGTTCTATCGCCGCAGCAACGTCCAGCCGCGCATGCTGCTCGACGGCGAGGGCCTGCCGCGCTACCCCGAGGTGGACCAGCTCAGGGCACGCCTGCGGCGCTTCGCCCCGGCTGTTGCCGATTAGCAAAGCGAACCCCATCGGCGTCTCTCTATGGTTGCAGGGGCGAACCTGGGGGTTCGCCCCGGGCCGACCCGCAGATCTGCCCCTGGCGCCCCAGGACAAACCGCACGGGAGGGGCCAGCCAGACATCCTCTTTCATGCGAAAAGGGCCGGGATTTCCCGGCCCTTTTCGTATTCGGGCGCCGCCATGCAGGTGGGGTCCGCCTACTCGGGGATCACCACGCAGCAGATGACCTCCACCCGGCGGTTCTTCTGCCGCCCCTCGGCGCTGCGGTTATCGGCCACGGGTTTGGTCAAGCCGTAACCGCGGGCCACCAACCGCTCGGCGGGGATCCCGAACTTCTCGATCAGGTAGCGGCGGACGCTTTCGGCCCGGCGCAGGGACAGTTCGGCATTGTAGTCGGCACTGCCGACGTTGTCGGTGTGGCCGGCAATCAGGAAGGTCGGCGCCTGGTACTTTTGGGTGAACTCCGCCGCCTTGGCCAGCTCGGCGTGATACTCGGGGCGGATCTGCGCCTTGTCGGTGTCGAACTCGATGTGCAGGGTGAACTTCAAATCGCACCCCGTCTCGTCCACCATGGTCCCCTTGGGCGTGCCGGGGCACTGGTCGAGGTGGTCGGCCACCCCGTCCGCGTCACTGTCCAGCGGGCAGCCGCGGTTGTCCACCGGCGCCCCCTTGGGGGTGCCGGGGCATTTGTCGAGATGGTCGGCCACGCCGTCGCCGTCGCTGTCCAGCGGGCAGCCCCTGGCGTCCACCCTCACCCCCGAGGGGGTGCCGGGGCAGCGGTCGTGGTCGTCGTAAACCCCGTCACCGTCGCTGTCCCTCGGCGGCTCCGGCTCCGGGCGGGGCGGGGGCGCCGCCTTGGCGCCGCCGAAGTTGAGGTTCAGCCCGAGGTTCATGAGCAGGTTGTGCTCCAGGTCGCTGTTCGCCTCGTAGAGCAGGTGGCGGGCGTCGAAGCGCAGGGCCAGGTTGTCGGTGAAAAAGCTCTTCAGGCCGAAGCCGTAGTTGCCCAGGGCCTCGGTCTCGCTGCCGCCTCCGTCCGGGTCGAAGGTGATGGCGCCGCCGCCGATGGCCAGATAGGGGACGAAGGCGCTGCTCGGCATGAAGTTGTAAAGCACGTCCAGGTGGTAGGCCAGCGCCTTGACATCGCCCGAGGCGGGGGACTCGAAGGCCGTGTCGACATAGCTTCCGGCCAGCTCCATCCCCCAGCGCCGGGTCAGGTTGAAGCCCAGGCCCAGCCCGTAGGTCAATTCATCCTCGATTCTCTGGTCGCCCTCGAACAGCTGCCCGCCGACGAAAGGCGTCAGCGTGAAGGCGCCCGGCCGGTTCTCCGCCCAGGCCGAGGCGGCCAGCACCCCGCACAGCAGCCATGCCAGGGCCAGACAACACAACCTGGAAGATTTCATGGGATTCCTCCTTCCCGGTCAATCGCAGCAGGGATGAATAAAAAACAATGAAGACGCACTGGCTCAAAGGTTAGCAGAGCAAAACCGTTTGACAAGTGCCCTCCTTCGCTCCCTCTGGAGCGTTGCAGCCCCAGCCCTCCGGCCGGCGGATCACTTGCCGGGCAGCAGCCCCAGGTCCCCGAACTCGGGCCCCTGGCGGATGCGCTGCTCTTCGGAGCCGAGCAGCTTGAAGAGGCCATCGATGGCCTGGGTGGTGGCGTACTGCTCCAGGGAGACCGCGGGTTCGGCCACGGTCCCCTCGGCGGGCTGTTCGGCCGGCTGCAAGTCCTTGGCGCCCTCCATGACCTTCCGGTACTGCTCCAGCGCCCCGGTTTCGGCCAGGGTCGCGGAAATCGCCGGTTGAAAGACCTCGACCAGCTTCCCCTCGGTCTGCTTGCGCAGGTAGTCGGTCGCGGCCGTCTCCCCGGCATTCAGCAGTTCACGCATGGTGGGCACCGAGGTCTGCTCAAGCGCCGCCAGCAGAATCGGCCCCGCCAACGGCGCCGCGCGCTCGGCGGCCAGGTTCAGGCCGGCCTCCACCGGGTCCTTCTGCACCAGGGTGCCGCCCATGCGCAGCAGGTCCGCCGCCAGCAGAAACGGCGGCGGCACCACCAGCCGCACCAGGGGGTTGTCGAGATAGCCGCCGACCTGACCCAGCCGGTTCACCACCTCGCGGACCCCCACCCCCATGGCCCGTTTCAGCCCCAGGGCCGTGGCCTGTTCGCCCAGAGCGTTCACGCCATTTTTGAGACGGTCCACCGGGGAACCGCCGCAGGAGGAGAGCATCAGGGAACACAGCACCAGACACGCGGTAATCTGCCGCCGCATAGTAAGTTGTTTCCTTTCTGGAAAAAGAGAGTTTTAGCGGGCTAAAAAGCGCCCAAACGAAAAAAGCCGCCCCACAGCCGGGAGCGACGGGCGGATATTAGCAGAGAATTTGAGAAAAAGGGAAGGGGGATTTTTTTGGGGGGGCGTGTAGGGGCGCACCTGCGTGTGCGCCCAGGTTTCTGCCATGATTGGAATTGGGACCGATTTCAAGACCGGTGCGGATATACGGGGCAGGGCGGACACGCAGGTCCGCCCCTACGGCTGATTGGCCGGGTTTTCCTGGTCCTGGGCCCATTTTGCCGGGTTGTCGGTGATGTATTGGCGGGCCTGGTGTAATTCGTCGTCGTGGCGGATGACGCGTTCGTAATAATTGCGTTGCCACAAACGGCCGGGGAAAGGGGGTCAATTGTGGTTTTTCACGCCGTTGATGTAGGCGTTGGTGGACATTGTTTTAAACCATTGAACAATTTCCGGTAGGGGCGCACCTACGTGTGCGCCCTGGTTTTTGCCATGATTGGAATTGGGACCGATTTCAAGACCGGTGCGGATGCGCGGGGCAGGGCGAACACGCAGGTCCGCCCCTACGATCCAAACGATTCCGTGGAAATGGTTGGGCATGACCACAGAGATGCCGGGGCGGACGGTGGGGAATTTATTCGTTAATTCCTGCCACCATTTTGTAACCATCTGTCCGGCGTCGTTCAAAACCATCATCCCATCCGCGATTTCCCCGAACAGGCATTCCCGGTTTTGCACGCAAATTGTCACAAAATAGGCACCGGATCGCGAGTAATCGTACCCTTTCAAACGGAAGGAGCGACGGTGGTGAATATCGGGATCGTAAGGCATGGCGGTCCAGAGGCGTAGGGGCGCACCTAAGTGTGCGCGCCATGATCAGGCAAACCCATCCCCCTGAAACTATTACCCTGATGGGCCTGTGTAAAGAAAATTAATGGAAAAAATTTAGAAGAAATATTTCAAAAACACCCCGCCGCTGTCGCTGGCGCTGCCGAACTCGCTGCGGGGGATGGGGAGGCCGAAAACCTGGCGGGGCTTGGCGCCGTGGGTGAGGTTCCAGAACAGCTGCAGGGCGAGGTTGTCGGAGAGGGAGAGGTCGAGCAGGGGGCGCAACAGAAAGGAATCGTCTTCGAGATTCCAGATGAGCAGGCCGCTCACGGTGGCCAGGGGGTGCAGTTGGTAGCTGGGGGCGACCAGCAGGTAGTGGCGGCCGAGCAGAAAGCTCAGCCCCTCCTGGACGGCGGCGGAGGCGAGGGCCTCGGGGTAGGCGGCGGGGTCGCCGGCGCCGGCGCCGTTGTGCAGGTACTGGGTGAACAGGATCAGGCCGTTGTCGAAGCGGTAGTCGGCTTCGAGGCCGGCGATGGCGAAGTCGTCGTGCAGATCACCGCCGGGCCGGTCGGGGTCGCGTCCCTCGAACCAGGCCAGTTCGCCCTTGAGCCCCATGCCGAAGAGCTGGGTGGCCAGGCCGACGCCGCCCATCGTCCGCTCGCGCAGCACCCCGGCGATGCCGAGCAGGTCGACGCCGGTGGGTCCCCCCTCGAGGGTGGCCAGGTAGGAGTTGTCGTCGCTGCCCTGGCCGAACACGGCGATGGCCCCGGCCTGGCCGGTCATGCCGAAGTAGCGGCTGGCGCGCAGGGCGTCGACCCCGGGGCGCACTTCGGTGTCGAGGGCGTCGGGGGGGAAGGGGGCGATGATGTCGAGGGGCGAGAAGAGGCTGATGCGGCCGAAGCCGACGGCCTGGCGGCCGAGGGTCCAGTCGAGCCCGGCGAGGTGGGCGCGCAGGTTGAGGCGGTCGACGAACAGCTGGTGGGCGAAGCGGCCGCCGCGGTTCCAGTCTTTTTCCAGGTCGAGGCGGCGGTTGGGCGAATCGCCCGGCAGCGGCGCCAGGCTCGGCGGGTCGGTGTAGAGCAGGATGTCCTCGACGGAGAATTCGCCCTTGACGCTGCCGGGCAGGGTGCCGGCGAAATCGAGGCGCAGGCGGTTCGAGGAGAGCTCCCCGGAGCTTCCCAGATCCGCGGGGGGCGCCTCGAGCAGCAGGTTGAGGGTTTTGAAATGGCCGCCGACCCGGGGCTCGGCCAGCCATTCGGCATGAGCCAGCGCAGGCAGCAGCAAAAGCAGCAGCGTGTTCAGAACTGCGGCCACGGTTTTTCGCCGGGGAATTATTGAAAACATCAAGGCCCTTGGTTGAGGTTTTCTTCTGACTCCTGAATTCTGACTTCTGAATTCTTCCCATCCTGCCTTTCATCCGCCTCCAGCCGCCCGTCCTTGAGCCGCACCACCCGCCGCGCCAGGGAGATGACCAGGGCGTCGTGGGAGCTGAAGACGAAGGTGGTGCCCTTCTCGGCGTTGATGCGGCGCATCAGCCGCAGCAGATCCTCGCTGGTTTTCGAGTCGAGGTTGGCGGTCGGCTCGTCGGCGAGGATCACCGAGGGCTCGGCGGCCATGGCGCGGGCCACGGCGACCCGCTGCTGCTGGCCGCCGGAGAGGTCGTTGGGGCGGCGCTCTTCGAGCCCGCCGATGCCCAGCTCCTCGAACAGCGCGGCGATGCGCCGGCGCCGTTCGGGGGCCGCGAACCCCTGCAGCATCAGGGTGAACTCGGCGTTCTCGGCGGCGGTGAGCACCGGGATCAGGTTGTAGGACTGGAAGATGAAGCCGATGTTGTGCAGCCGGAAGTCGGCGAGCTCGCGCACCGAGCGCTCGCCGACGCTCTTGCCGGCGATGGTCACGCTGCCGCGGGTCGGCTGGTCGAGGCAGCCCATCAGGTTGAGCAGGGTGGTCTTGCCGCTGCCCGAGGGGCCGGCCAGCACGGTGAACTCCCCGGCCCCGATGCTCAGGTCGACCTCGGCCACCGCGGTGACCTGCTGGCTGCCCAGGGGGTAGATCTTGGTGATGTTGTTCAGCTCGATTAAGGACATGGTGGGGCCTAGTGATGAGTAATGAGTAATAAGTGATGAGTGAAATCAGAAGCGCCAGGCAAGGTCTTTGTCTGATCACTAATCACTTATTACTCTTCACTGGTGTTATCAAACATGCCGCATCGCCTCGACGGGGGCGAGGCGGGCGGCCTTGAGGGCCGGGTAGAGCGAGGCGGCCAGGCACAGGCCGGCGACGTACCAGGCGATGCGCAGCATCCAGGGAACGTCCCAGATGGCCCGCAGGATCGGGTCGAACACCACCCCGCCGTACTCCAGGTTCTCGGAGATGAGGGCGCGCAGGTCGATGCCGTAGCGCACCAGGTACCAGGTGGCCAGTGAGCCGAGCAAGGTGCCGAAGATCATCGACAACACGCCGAGCAGCGTCGCCTCGGCCATGATCATCCCGGCCAGGCGGAGCGGCGAGGCGCCGATAGCGAGGATCACCCCGAATTCGCGCATCCGCTCCATGACCGACATCAGCAGGGTGTTGACCACGCCAATAGTAACAATCAGCAGGATAATGACAAAGATGAATTTCTGGCTGGCGTAATCGAGCTTGATGGCGTTGGCCAGATTCAGCATCGCCTCCTCCCAGGGCAGGGCGCGCAGTTCCGGCTGGTCGGCAATGAGGGCTTCGACCCGGGGGAAGACCCGGCGGTCGGCCTCGGGGTCGTCGAGGATCACCGCGATCTCGTGCACCTGCCCGGGGATCCCGCCCATGGCCGCCGCCCGTTCGCGCCCGACCATCACCAGCCCCCCGTCGATCTCCTTGATGCCGGTTTTGACCACCCCGTGCACCCGCAGCAGTTCGCTCTGCAGCTCGCCGCCGCGCTTCTGCACCGTGACCACGAACTTGTTGCCCCGCGCGATCTTCAGCTCCTTGACCAGGCGGGCGCCGAGGATCGCCTCGCGGCCCTCGGTTGAGGGGAGCATGTCTTCGGCCGCCAGTTGCTTGAGAAACGGGTTGACGGATAGTTCCGCCGCCGGGTCGACGCCGGTCAGCAGGATGCCGCGGCTCTCCCGGCTCGACTGGGCCAGCCCGGGAAGGTAGACCCTGGGCAGAACCCCTTCCACCTCGGGGATGGCGGCGAGGCGCCCGGCCAGCCCGGCCTCGGCGAAGCTGAGCTTCTCGTCGCGGCTGCGCACGTAATCGCCCCGGTAGACGGCGATGTGGCCCGAGCCGGCCCGCACGCCGCTGTTGACCATCTGCCGATAGACCCCGGCGGAGAGGTTGTGGAACGCCTGCACCAGCATCAGGCTCAGGCTCATGGCGGCCAAGGTGATGAGAGTGCGGCGGCGGTTGCGCCAGAGATTTTTCCAGGCAAGGCTTAGATAATTCATGGCTTGAAAGTCAGTTTTCCCTGATCGCTTCCACCGGCCGCAGGCGGGCGGCCCGGCGCGCCGGCAGGTAGCCGGCGAGCAGGCAGGTGGCCAGCAGGATCAGCGCCGGCACCCAGATGTTTTTTGCCTCGAAGACCGCGCTCAGCCGCGGCAGGATGGTGCCGCCGGCGTAGGTCACCGGGGTCAGGTAGCCCGAGAGGTCGATCCCCACCGCCTGCATGTACCAGGTCAGCAGCAGCCCCAGGGTGATGCCGGCGGCCAGGGAGAGCAGCCCCATGACCAGGGTCTCGAGCAGCACCATGGCCCGCAGCTTCCAGGGTTTCATCCCCATGGCCATGAGGATGCCGAACTCGCGGGTGCGCTCGAGCACCGACATGAAGAAGGTGTTGAGAATCCCCAAGCCGGTGGCCGAATAAAGGATGACCACCAGGATCATCCGGCTCACGTCGTAGCTGGCGATCACTTCGCGCATCTCGGGAAGCAGCCTGCCCCAGTCGAGCACCTCGAAATCCGCGGGAAGCCGGGCCGCCAGATCGGCGGCCGCCGCATCCGCCAGGCGCGGGTCGGCCACGCTCAGGGCCACCTCGTGGAGCCGTCCGGGCAGCACCATCACCTCCTGCAGCCAGGCCAGCTCGGCCATGACCAGGGCGTTGTCGTGCCCCGCATCGCCGGTTTCGAAGATGCCGCTCACGGTGAGCAGATCGTTGCCGATGGAGCCGTCGGCGGCCTGGGTGACGAACACCACCTCGTCACCGGGCGTGGCGCCGAGCTTCTCGGCCAGCCCCCGGCCGATCACCACCTGGCGGCCGGCATCGTCGGGCAGGTAGCTGCCGGCGATCAGCTTGTGGTCGAGGTGGGTGACCTGCCGTTCGCGGCCCGGTTCGATGCCCAGGATTTCGGCGGGGTAGGTGTTGTTCCCCCGCGAGAGCAGGCCGAAGGCGCGCAGCCGCGGCGAGGCGCCGACCACCCCGGGGGAGGCGGCGAGGCGCGCGAGCAGTTGCGGCTCGTCGGCGATGTTGAGGAACATGTCGCGTTCGTCCTGGTAGCCGGACCTGGAGACCACCACGTGGCCGTGGTACTGCTCGGTGGCCGAGGCGAGGATATCCATCAGCATGCCGGAGAAGATCCCCAGCGAGAGCATCAGCAGCGAGGAGGAGACCACCATCGCCGAGAGGGTCAGCAGGGTGCGGCGCTTGTTGCGCCAGATGTTGCGGGTGGCCAGGGTCAGCAGCATGGGGGTTCAGGGGCGCTTCTTGAGGTTGCGCAGCGAGAAGAACTCCTGCCCGATGGCGATGTCGAACTCGATGTCCCGGTACTGCATGACGGTGCGTTCCGCGGGCTTGTCGAGGGGCTGCACGACCATGCGCAGGGGGATGGCGCGCCCCTGGACGCTCTGCACGTCCTCGAAGAGGATCTCGCGCACCTTCTCCATCGCCTCGTCGAAATACTCCACCTGCATGGGGATGCGTCCGGCCTTGGCGATGCGGTAATGGATCTTGCCCCAGACCACGGCCGCCTCGGGGCGGGGCAGGCACTCGATGAGCCAGCTCTGGTCGGTCTCCTCGAGCAGGCCGAAGGTGTAGTCCTTGTCGACCTGGCTCCCCTTGACCAGGTCGTCGTTGGTGATGTGGCTCCCCATCCAGAAACCGCCCATCATCGAGGCGGGCACCTTGATCACCCGGTCGACCTTGGGCAGGTAGTTCCAGACCTCCTTTTCGGCCTTGAGGGTGGTGACCCCCTTCTCCTTGGCCGGCTCGGTGATGCGGGTGAGAAAATAGTCGCGCCCGTAGGACCAGGACTCCATCTCCATGCGCCGCTCCCAGTTCTCGGTGCGCACCTCCATGGAGACCAGGGCGAAGGAGGAGCGGCCGGTGTACTGCACCTCGACCTCGCGCACCAGTTCGGCCAAATCGAGGGACAAGGCGGTTCCGGGGAGCAGCAGAAGCAGCATCAGGGCGAACAGGCTGTGGCGGATCGGCATCGGCAGGACCTTTCGCTGGAAATAGGCGCGTTCATTATAGCGCGGGATGCCATGGGGGGCAAAACCGTGGGCGTTTTTCGCACCCCTGAGGCTGGAGCAACTGGTTTGCAGTGCCTTATCCGATTTGATCAGATTTAATCCGCGTCCCATTGGTTTTCAGCCGTCGCAGGATGGGCATCGCATGCTTTGCCCATTGTCTGGATTTCGGCCGCATCGAATCCGACAGATTGGTCCGATCGGTCAGATCCGACGGATCGGGGGCGGCCAAAGGAAGCTATAAAAAAAGGGCGCCGCGAGGGCGCCCGGAGGGAGATTGCATGGCAGATGCCGACCGGCTCAGGAGCCGCTGAAGCGGTGGCAGACGCCGCAGTCGAACCCCCGGCGGGTCACATGCCGGTCGTGGGTGGCGAGAAACCCCCGCGAGGGGAGGTCGCCATGGCATTGGGTGCAGAGTTCCTCCGCGGGGCCCTTGAGGCCGTAACCCAGGGCGGTGAAGTCGATGCGCTCGTTGCCGTGGCAGTCGAGGCAGCCCAGGGCGGTGTCGACGGAGCCGACCTCGCGGGCCAGGGGCTGCCAGGCGACGGTGCTGATCCAGTCGTAGGGGGTGTCGGCGGGCAGCCCCATCCTCTCCAGGCCGCGGCGCACCGCCGCGTCGGGGTCGCCGGTGGCGAGATAGGCGTCGGCGTCGAATTCGATCGCCTGGCGGGTCTGCCGGGTGACCGCCAGTTCGGCGGCGCGAAAGACAAAGGGGTAGAGCTTTCCCCCGTTGCTCTCTCTGCCCAGGGCCGGTGCCGGTTCCGGGAGGGCCTGGGGATCGGGGCTGCGGCCGTCCCAGAAGCGCAGTTGGGGCCCCGGTGCTGCCGACACTTTTCCCCCGGTACCCAAGCCGCGGGCGGTTGGGGGCAGATGACAGCTCGGGCAGGCCACCCGCGGCAGGTGGCGGTTGACGGCCGAGGAGAGGTGCCGCCCGGAGTGGCAGCCGGAGCAGTCCAGAGGGGTCGCGGAGGCGAACCCGGCAGCCGCGGTGCAGCCGCTTTCCGGGGGCTCGCTGCGGCCATGGCAGGAACTGCAATCCACCCCGGCCTCGGCCGGGTGTGGGGCGCCGGGCGCAGGCCCGGCGATGGCCGCCGGGAGGGTCCCATCCAACCCCCTGCCCCGGCTGACGGAGAGCGCCGGGTCGGTATCGTCGGGGTCGAGGGAGGAGGGGAGGCCGTCCTGGTCGAAATCGTCGTCGTCGGCCATGCCGTTGCAGTTTTCATCCGCCAGGTTGTAGGGGATTTCCGGCGCCCCCGGATGGACGGAGGGGGAATTGTCGTCGCAGTCGTCGCCGCCGAAGGCCGCGGCGGCAAAGCCGTCGCCGTCGCGGTCATAGGCCGGGGACGCCCCGGGGGGCTTGTCGATGAGGGCGGCGAAAAGCGGCTCCAGGGTTGCGGACTGGTTAAGCGGCTCCTGGGCCGCGGCGGCGGTTTCGCCTGCGGCCGGCTTGCCCAGCTGTTCGGCGGAGCAGCCGTTGGCGACGATCGGGGCCCCGGGCCGGGTTTCCGGACAGGCGTCCACGTGGTCCATGAACCCGTCGCTGTCGGCGTCGAGCTGCGAGGGCGCGCAGCCGCGCGCATCCACCGAATGCCCCAGGGGGGTTCCCGGACATTGATCCCGATCATCGCCGAGACCGTCACCGTCGGTGTCGGTTACCGCCGAAACCGACGCGGGGTAGACGATGGGGAACGGCCCCACCCGCGACCCTTCTGCCGCCCGCCCCACGGCCGGCGCCAGAAGCAGGGCCAGCGCCACTGCCGAGCACCCCCAGGCGAGGGGGGCCGGCATGGTCGGCGGGCCGAAACGGTGCTTCAGGGCCGTCAGAAACAAGGTCGAGTCCTCTTCGCGGTGGATTGGGTTGCGAATTCCCGGGGGGCGAAACGCGCCCCAAGGTTAAGGCTTGCAGGATTGATTTAGCAAGAGCTCTGCCAGCGGCAAGAGCGGAGGGAAGGGGCGCCAAGTGGCCGAAATCAGGAAGGCAGGTTCCGGGTGCTGGCTGCCTTGGGGCTTCCCCGGCGGGGAAAGGACCGGGTGGCGGTGACAAATTCCGACGGGCTTCCGCGGTTCAGCCGTGGAGGGGGGGCGATTGGCCCTGAGTCTCCCTGCGGGCAGCCGGTGCGGCGGCATGCAGCCGGCGGTGCTGTACCAACTGGGCGACGATGCTGACGGCGATCTCCTCCGGGGTTTCCGCGCCGATCTCCAGGCCGACCGGCGAGATGATCCGGGCGAAGCTCTCCGAGGCTACCCCCTCCTTGGCCAGGTAGCGCTCCAGGGCCATGCGCTGGCGTTTGCTGCCCAGCAGGCCGATGTAGCAGGCCTCGGTCTGCAGCGCCTCCCGGGCGACGGGAAAATCGAGTTGCGGGTCGCCGCAGGCGATCAGGATGTACCCCCGGCGATCCACCGGAAAATCCTCGAGCAGGGCCCGGGGCTGGTCTTCCAGGGAGCGGCTGGCGTTGCCGTCCACCTCGTAGCCCGGGGCTTCGGCCGGAGGCTCGATGCTGGTGACGGCGAAACCCGCCGAGCGGGCCCCGCCGGCAACCGCCCGGCCGACGCCGCCAGCGCCGATGATGAACAGGTGTGGCGGCAGGGTGGCGGGCTCGATGAACACCAGCAGTCGGCCGAGGCCCGGCCCCCCCTTGGGCGCCGCCAGTTCGAAGGGGACGCTGCGGGGCGTCTCCTCCCGGATCACCTGGGCGGCGATGTCGATCACTTCGCTTTCCAGCGGCCCGCCACCCAGGGTCCCGAGGGTGGAGCCGTCATCGCGCACCAGCATCTTCGCCCCGACCCTGCGCTGCGGCGCGTCGGAACCCTCGACCAGGGTCGCCAGGGCCGCGGAACGGCGAGCCTTGTGCAGGCGAATGATTTCTTCGTAAATATGGAGATCGTCCATGCAGGTCACCTCTGTCGGCAGGGCGTGAGGCGCCCGGCACCTAAGGGTTAGTGTAGCAAGCTTCGAGCCCCCTGCAAGGGGGAGAGGTGCCGCAAACACTTGACCAAACCGGCCCCCTGGATTACATTGGCAGACTTGAAAAAACCGCGCTGTCCAAGGAGTTTAACTGAATGACCAAAATCGACCTGCCCCCGGAGAAAAAGGTGGGGCACCTGACCCTGCTGCGCGAACCGCGCAGCATCACCGCCAAGGAATTCAACGCCCTCAGCCCGAGCGAACGCCTGGATATCGTGCGCCGGGCCCGCGGGCGTCAGAAATACGAACTGCTGCTCGAAGCCAGCGACGTGCGCCGCCTGGTGCGGCGGCTGCCGTCCCAGGAGCTGTTCATGCTGATCAAGGAACTCGGCCCGGAGAACGTTCCGGAGTTGATGGAGCTGGTCACCACCGAGCAGTTCACCACTTTTCTCGACCTCGACTGCTGGCGCGACCAGCTTCTCGAGGGGAGCGCCGCCCTGCAATGGCTGCAGGTGCTGGCCGAGGGGGAGGAAGACAGGGTCTTCGCCACGCTGCGCGAGATCGACCAGGAACTGCTGGTGCTGCTGCTGAAGAAGTTTCTCAGCGTCACCCGCAGCCCCGCGGATGTCGACGACGACGAGGCCCGCTCGGGGGCGGCCGGCGGCTACGAGGTCGAATACCTCGACGCGGAGGGGGGCAAGATCGTGAATTACCTGCTCGAGCTTCTGTTCCGCCGCGATGAAGCCTTTGCCGCCCAGCTTCTCGAGGCGGTTCGCTGGGAGCAGGAGTCGCTGCTCGAGGAAGAGGTCTACCGCCTGCGCACCGGTCGCCTGCAGGACCGCGGGTTCCCCGATCCCTTCGAGGCGCTGGGGGTCTACGCCTTTATCGATCCGGCCGGCTTCGACCCGGCCGGCTACCGCAAGAGCGGCGTCCTGCCCGGCGAGGAGGGGGTGGAGGCTCCCGGCTTCGCGCTGGCCGCGGCGCGGCCCAGGAACCTGCTGGCCGAGATCCTCGCCGGCGGGGTGAGCTCCGGTTTCTGCTGGGAGCTGACCTACCTGCTCAACAAGGTGATGGTTGCCGACCGCACCGACGTCGGGGACGTGCAGCAGGTCCAGGAGCAGACCGACGAGGTCTACCGGTATGTCAACCTGGCCCTGGAGCACCTCTCGGGGGGAGACCTGCAAAAGGCGACGGGGCTGCTCGAGGAGATCTACCTGGAGGTTCTGTTCCGCCTTGGCTTCAGTCTGACGCTGGAACTGCAGCGGCGCGCGACGCCGCTTGCCAAAGGGGCGCTCGCTCCCTACCTGGACGGGCCCTTCCGCGCCCTGCTCGACGGGCTTTCCCGGCGCAAACCCCGCTTCTTCGAGGGGCTCGAACAGGAAGACCGGGGCGGCGAGCGCCCCTTCTCGAGTCTCAGCGAACTGCGCCTCAGCGGCGAGTGGCTCGGCCGGCTCGAAGTGCAGGCGGCCTTGTTCCAGGAGCATTTCCCCTTCCAGCTGAGCGCGCCGGCCGAACTGCGCCTCGAGGGGTGTTTCCCGGACGACCCGGAGGACCTGGCCCTGTCCGATTTTTTCCTGACCGCCCTGGCCAACCGGGTGCTGGGCAGGCCGTTTCTCCCCGAGCCGATTCCGCAGGCCCAGCTTCCCGAACTGCACGCGCGGATCTGCGCCGAAGGCCAGCTGCACCAGGCGCTGCGCAGTGAAACCGTGCACTGGCTGGAATCGCTGGCGCCCGGGGCGGGCGCTTTCGGTGACTACTGTCTCGGCCTGTGGGAGCAGGAATTCTGTGCCCAGCCTGTCGAGGATCTCGACCCCCGCTATCTGAGCGGGTTGATTGTCAGAATGGACTGATCGAGGCAGCGCTTTCGGGGAGGTGAACGCTTGAGCAGAGGATTGAAAGTCGGCCTGGCCCTGGGGGGCGGAGCCGCCCGGGCACTGGCGCATATCGGCGTGATCGAAGGGCTGCTGAAACACCGGGTGCCGGTCGATGTGGTCACCGGCACCAGCATGGGAGCGGTTATCGGCGCGATTTACGCCTTCCGGCCCGAGGTGCCCTACCTCAAGCAGCGGATCGAGGCCTATCTCGGCAGCGAGGCCTTTCAGGAATCGAAGTTCGATTTTATGGTCGAAAAGGACCTGGTAGACGGCGAAGGGCTGTTCTTCCGCTTCTCCCAACTGGCCCGCAAGAGCTTCTTCTACACCATGTCGATGACCCGCCGCGCCTTCGTTTCGGAGGAAGTCGCCGACAAAAACTTCGGTTTCCTGGTGGATGACGTGGCCATCGAGGAACTGCAGCTCCCCTTCGCGGCCGCAGCCCTCGATCTGATCTCGGGGCGCGAGGTCGTGCTCGATCGCGGCAGCCTGCGCCAGGCTATCGCCGCCACCTGCGCCCTGCCGGGCATCCTGCATCCGGTGCGACACGACGGCCGGCTGCTGGTGGACGGCGGCTGGATCGACGCCGTACCGGTGGCGCCGGCGCGGGGGCTGGGCGCCGATTTCGTCATCGGGGTCGACGTGAGCAGCGAGATCCGCGAATTCGAAGAGCCCGACAACGGCCTCGACACGGTGTTCCGGGCCGACGCCATCACCCGGTACATGCTCTCGGAAAAATTGCTCGAAAACGCCGACTACGTGCTTCGGCCCAGCGTCAGCAAGATCCACTGGGCCGATTTCTCCCAGGCCAAGGAGATCATCCGCCGCGGCGCCGAGGAGGTGGACACCCAGATCGAAGAGATCCGCAAAAAGCTCAAGGCCAGGAAAATCAGGCGGCTTTTCGGGATGCGTTGAGTGTTGTGAGGGAGAGGGGAGAAGGAAGAAGGGAGCTTCAGGAGTCAGGAGTCAGGAGTCGCTCTTCGACCCGCAGCCCTGCGCCGGTTTTGCTGAAGTAGAGAAACAGCAGCACCTGGCGTCCCCGCTTTTCCGGCAGCCGCTCGAAGGGGGCGGCGAAATGCTGCAGCTTGATCCCCTGGCCGCGGATGGCCTCGGTCTGTTCGCGGACCGCGGCGCGCACCCGTTGCTGCTCCTCCGGGCTCAGTTCCGAGTCGAGAAACGCCGGGGCGTTGCCCGGCACCACCCTTTCGCTGCGGGCGAAGTCGCGCCCCAGCCGTTCGCGCAGCTCCTGCCCCAGTTCGCCGGAAAATCCCGCCTCGACGAACTCCCCCATCTTTTCGAACACACCGCGCTGCGAAAGGGGATGACGGAACAGGCCCTGCTCGCGCCAGAAGGCCTCGAGCCGCTCCAGCGCCGCTGAGAGTGAACCGCAGGCCGCCTGCAGCCCCTCGAGAAATCCATCGAAGCGACCGCTGTTGAAGCTCAGGTCGAGCAGGCGGCTGATCCCCCGCAGCTGCTCGATCTGCTCGAACTTCAGCTCCGGGGTGCCCAGGACGGCGTAGGGGGGATGGGGGTCGAAGCGGATGCCGAGCTGCGCGGCGCGCAGCCGCAGCGGGGCGCCGGGCAGCAGCTTGACCGGTTCGATCTGCAGGTGCTGGGGGCGCAGCGCCGCCACCCGGTCGATGGAGGCGAGAAACTCCCGGTAGCCCTCGCCGGGCAGGCCGGCGATCAGGTCGAGGTGCAGGTGGATGTTGCCCATCTGCCGCAGGCTGCGGACGTTGGCTTCGAGCCGCTCCAGCGAAGCGCGGCGGTCGATGGCCGCCAGGGTGTCGGCGAGGGTCGACTGGACGCCGATCTCGAACTGGAACATCCCCTCCGGGACCTCGGCGAGCAGCTCCAGGGTGGCGGCGTCGAGCAGGTGGGCGCCGATCTCGAAGTGAAAGTGGCTGCCGCGGTTGTGCTCGAGGATGAAGCGGAAGATCTCCAGGGCCCGCGCGGCGTCGTAGTTGAAGGTGCGGTCGACCAGCTTGACCTTCGGCACCCGCCGCTCCATGAGCAGGCCGAGGTCGGCGCGGATCCGCTCCATGGAGAAGCTGCGCACCGACTCGTCGAGGGCGCTCATGCAAAAGGCGCAGCGGTACGGGCAGCCGCGGCTGGTTTCCACATAGACGAAGCCGCGGGAAAAATCGACCAGCCCCAGAGCGAAGGGGGAGGGGATCTCGTCGAGCCGCGCCAGCGGCGCCCCCGCGGGGCCCTCGACGACGCGATCGGCGTCGCGCCAGGCGAGCCGCGCCACCCCCGCGGGCTGCGCGCCCCGCTGCCAGGCCCGCAGCAGGGCGCGCAGGGGGATCTCCCCCTCGCCGCGCACCAGGGCGGCGAGCCCCGGGTGGCGCTCAAACAGCCCGGGCCCCTCGAAGGAGACTTCGGGGCCGCCCAGCACCACGCGCAGCTCGGGCCGGGCCGCCGCCAGGGCGTCGGCCAGTTCGAGGGTTTCGCGGCGGTTCCAGAGATAGACCGAAAAGGCGACCACGTCGGGGGCCTCGGCGAGCAGGGCGGCCAGCACGTTTTCCCGGGGCTCGTGAACGGTGAACTCGCGAATCAGCAGCTCGCCGCAGCCCTCGCCGCAGTAGGCGGCCAGGCAGGGCAGGGCCAGGCTGGGGTGGATGAACTTGCTGTGCAGGGTGGTCAGAATCGTGCGCATGGCCTGGAGCATAGCCGAGCCCCGTGCGCTTGCAAAGGGCAAACTGGCCGGGGGGCGGGTTCAGGGGAGAAACATTCCATTTTCTGCACAGTTGTGTTATCGTTTCCGCTTGTTTTCATCGGGAATCCATTTGGCAGGCTGAACCCGAAAAGCCCGTTTTCACCACGAGGGCCACGAAGAACACGAAGAAAATCCTCAATTTAATTTTTTCTTCGTGCCCTTCGTGTGCTTCGTGGTAAACAAATTGGCCATTTGAATTTCAACAAGCAAAGTCAGGATATAATTCAGGCATGAGCCGCAAGAAAACCTTTCTCGCCGTGGTGGCCGACGCCGCCGGCGAAGTATTCGAACACCCCGAACTGCTGCTGGCGGGGATGAACGGCATGCAGGCGCGCCTGCCGCGGCCCGACGAGATGATCCCGCTGCCCGAGGGGAGCCGGCTGTTCACCATCCCCGGCACTCCCCCCATGGGCTTCGACCGCCGCAGCCGCAAGCTGCTGACGGCGCAGAGCCTGCCCCGCTCCTGGGGTGGCGGGCCCATCCAGGCGGTCTCCGCCTTCATGACCCCGGCCTACACCCGGACCCTGCTGCCGGCCGCCGACTACGGCCGCAAGCAGGTGCAGCTGCCGCTGTGGTCCTACACGGCGGTGGGCTGGTGCGTCGAGGAAGAGCGCTTTTACGTCGCCGCGGCCCGGGTCGACCGTAACACCCAGTGGCGCCCGGAGCACTTCGACGATCGCCAGCTCGACCCGCTGGTGCGCAAGGCGCTGCGGGAGAACCCCGGCAACCGCCTGCTCGAGCAGCTGTCGCGCTGCGCGGTGGACTATCACTGCTTCGCCGCCAAGAACCTCTTCTTTCGCCGCTGGGAGGCGCCCCTGCCCACCTCGCCGGTCTGCAACTCGCGCTGCCTGGGGTGCATCTCGCTGCAGGAGGCCCCCGAGTGCTGCCCCTCCAGCCAGGAGCGGCTGAGCTTCGTGCCGACGGTGCAGGAGCTCTGCGAGGTCGCCGTGCCGCACCTCGAGCAGGCCGAGAACGCCATCGTCTCCTTCGGCCAGGGGTGCGAGGGGGACCCGATCCTGCAGGCGGAGACCATCTGCGCCTCGGTGCGCGAGATGCGCCGGCAGAGCTCACGCGGGACCATCAACTTCAACTCCAACGCCTCGATCCCCGACGCCATCGACCGGCTGGCCGACGCCGGGGTCGACTCGGTGCGGGTCTCGCTGAACTCGGTGCAGGAGCACTTTTACAACGCCTATTACCGCCCCCGGGGCTACAAGTTCGCCGACGTGCTCGAATCGATCCACAGGGCGAAGGCCCGCGGCATGTTCACTATGTTAAACTATCTGGTGTTCCCCGGGGTGAGCGACCGGGAGGACGAGGTGGCGGCGCTGGAGACCCTGGTCGAGGAGGCCGGCGTCGACCTGGTGCAGTTGCGCAACCTGAGCATCGACCCGGTCATGTACTGGAACGCCATGGGCGCCCAGGGCGAGGGGATGGGGATGAAGACCATGATGGACCGGGTTAAGGCGCGCATCCCCCGCCTGCAGTACGGATATTTCAACCGCACCCGGGAGACCTTCTACCCCGAGGGCTACGAGAGCGACTGGCCGCTGCCGGGGGAGTGACGCCGAAAGTCCGTAAGGCGTAAAGCGTAATGGGTCAAAGATTATTAAACCAATCACGAGTTACGAATCACGAATTACGAGTTACGAATCACGAGTTACGGCTTCACACGGCCCACTGACCACCGATTTTAAACCATGAGCCTGTTTCGTCCGCGATCCTTTCTGCTGCTGGTCCTGCTCGGCTTCGGCTTTGTCTCGCTGCCGCTCATCGTGGCGCTGATCAATGCCGAAATCGCCATGGGCAAGCTGGCCCGGCAGGGGACCCTGGCGGTGTTCCGCTCGGTGGGCGCCACCCAGGGGGGGCGGATCCTGGTGGAGGACCTGATCGCCCTGGAGCGGCGGGCCCGGCAGTACGAGGTGCTCGGCGACCAGCACCTGCTCGAGGAGGTCGGCGGCCTGCACGAGGAGATCGACCGCACCCTGCGCCAGCTGCTGGCCCTGCCGCTGGAGGATGCCCAGCACAAGCGGCTGCGGGACATGGAGAAGGGGGTGCACGAGGTGGTGACCGCCCTCTCCGAACAGCCGCGGGGCTCCGAGGCGCAGAAGGCGGCCCTGGAGCGCTTCACCGAACTCAACCGGATGGCCAACCGGCTTTACTCGGAAAACAACGAGTTGATCGTCCGCGAGGTCAACCAGATGCAGAAATCCGTTTCGGCGGCCCAGAAAACCCTGATCTGGCAGGCCGTGGCGCTGATCCCGTTCTCGATCCTGTTCGTGGCCCTGTTCACCCACCTGCTCTCGCGGCCGATCAAGCAGATCGTCAAGGCCATACATCGCCTTGGCGAAGGGGATATGGAGACCCCGGCACAGGTGCGCGGGCCCCGCGACCTGGAGTTTCTCGGCGAGCGGCTCGACTGGCTGCGCAACCAGCTGGCCGAGGTGGAGCGGGCCAAGAGCAAGTTCGTCGCCCAGGTCTCCCACGAGCTCAAGACGCCGCTGGCCTCGATCCGGGAGGGGGCGGAGCTGCTCGCCGACGAGGTGGTGGGCCCGCTCGGGGCGCAGCAGCGGGAGATCGCCGGCATCATCCGCAAGGGGAGCATCCAGCTGCAGAAGCTCATCGACAACCTGCTCGGCTTCAGCAAGGCCCAGGCGATCATTTCGCCCATGCACTACTCGGAGGTCGATCTGGAGCGGTTGGCCCGGGAAGTGGTCGGCGACTACAAGCTGGTGGTGCTCAAGAAGGATCTCGGCCTCGATATGAAGCTCGAACCGGTGCACCTGCAGGGAGACCGGGAGCGGCTCAGGACCATTGTGGACAACCTGGTTTCCAATGCGATAAAATACACCCCGGCCAATGGCAGGATCACCATCCGCGTTGCCCGCGAGGCGCAGGGCGCGGTGCTCGAGGTGGTCGACAGCGGGCCGGGCATTCCGGCCGAGGAGCGGGGCAAGGTGTTCGAACCGTTTTACCAGGGGAAGGTTCTTCCCTCCCCCGGACATATCAAGGGGACCGGTTTGGGGTTGTCTATCGTGCGGGAATTCGTGACGGCTCACCAGGGAACCATCCAGTTGCTGGAGACCCCGGTCGGCAGCCATTTCCGCGTCACCCTGCCGCTGAGCGAGAGGGGGGCCGACGCATGATCCCGCGGACGCTTCTCTTCAGGGTCGGGTTGCTTTTCGCCCTGCTCGCCCCGCTTTTGGGCGGCTGCGCCCAATTCGACCGCTGGACCCGCTCGGTGGGCCTGAAGCCGATTGAAAACGACAAGGCCCGCCCGGTGGTCGTCGAATCCCCGGCGCCCGCGACGGCCAGTGCCGCGCCTTTGGTCGCGATCAGCGAGGTGGAGGGAATCCTGGCCTATTTCAACCGCTTTCAGGAGCTCCCCGTGGCCGAGCAGAAACGGGAATACGGCCAGTTGAAAGCAGAGTTCGAGCAATCGGGAGACAGCTACGATCGCCTGCGGCTGGTCTGCATGTCCCTGCTGCCGGGCAAACCGTTCAGCAACCGCGAGTATGCCACCAAGCTGCTGCAGGGGGCGCTGCGGGGCTCGGCCGCGGATGACGACGGGTTCAAAGGGTTGGCGATCCTGCTCACCCTCATGGTTGGCCAGCATCAGGACCTGCAGCAGGCCCTGGCTGCTGAAAAGGAGCGGGCCGAGACCTTGGCACGCCAGTTGAAAGAGCTGAAGGACATCGAGAAAATCCTCAGCGACCGGGAAAAGCAGCGCACTCCCGGCAAATGAACAAAAGGAAATCCAGCCATGCCCGACTCAAAGTTCAGGATCTTGCTGGTCGACGACGACCCGGATCTGCTCCGCCTGCTTTCCATGCGCCTGGGGGGCGCCGGCTACGAGGTCAGCACCGCCGAGAGCGGTGAGAAGGCCCTGGGCCAGTTCACCGTCTTTCGTCCCCACCTGGTGATCTCCGATCTGCGCATGGAGGGGATGGGCGGCATGGCCCTGTTCCAGGCCATCCGCGACATCAACTCCTCCATTCCGGTCATCATCATTACCGCCCACGGCTCCATCCCCGATGCTGTCGAAGCCACCAAACAGGGGGTTTTTTCTTTTCTGACCAAGCCCCTCAACGGCCGTGACCTGATCCTGGAAGTGGAAAAGGCGCTGAAGGTCTCCGCAGGCCCCGGCCGCGACCTGGGAGAGGTCGGTTCCGAATGGCGCAGGGACCTGATCACCCAGAGCCCCATCATGGAAGACCTGCTGGCCAAGGCCAAGCTGGCCGGCGAGAGCGGCTCGAGCATTCTGCTGCTGGGCGAGAGTGGCTCGGGCAAGGAGATGCTGGCCAAGGCCATTCACCTGGCCAGCCCGCGCAAGGATCAACCGTTTGTGGCGGTCAACTGCGGGGCCATCCCCGAAGCCCTGCTCGAGTCGGAGCTGTTCGGGCATACCAAGGGGTCGTTCACCGGGGCGGTTCAGGACCATGCCGGCCTGTTCAAATCGGCCCACGGCGGCACCCTGTTCCTCGACGAGATCGGCGACATGCCCCTGCCGCTGCAGGTCAAGCTGCTGCGGGTGCTGCAGGAGAAGGAGGTGCGTCCGCTGGGCTCGACCCGCGCCATTCCCGTCGACGTGCGGATCATCTCGGCGACCCACCGCAACCTGGAGAAGGAACTCGCCGAGGGGAAATTCCGCGAGGACCTTTATTACCGGCTCAACGTGGTCTCCCTGGAACTGCCGACCCTGGCCCAGCGCCGGGAAGACATCCCGCTGCTGGCGAACCACTTCCTGGTCAAACTCACCAAGAAAAACCGCAAGAAGATCAATGGCTTCTCCTCGGAAGCCATGGAGGTGCTGCTGGCCGCCCAGTGGCCGGGAAACATCCGCCAGCTGATCAACGTGGTCGAGCAGGCGGTGGCCTTGGCGACCACCCCGGTGATTTCCGCCGACCTGCTGAAAAGCGCCATCCGGGACAATCCCGAGAAAATCCCCTCCTTCGCCGAGGCGCGCCGCAAGTTCGAGCAGGAGTACCTGGTGCGCCTGCTGCAGATCACCCGGGGCAACGTCAGCCAGGCGGCACGGTTGGCCAAGCGCAACAGGACAGACTTCTACAAGCTCCTGCAGCGCCACCACATCGTGCCCACCATGTTCAAAAGCTGACCCGGGGCCGGCGGCGTGCGCCGCCTGGTCGGCATTCGACGACACCCCCTTTCGGAGCCTCTCCGGAAGGGGGTTTTGCTTTTTTCCGAGGCCGTTTCCAGCGTGCCTCCTTACCCCTGTCAGTAATTCGAGACAGGGGTTGGTCGTGGCTAACCTGCCGAAATTATTATAAATTAGTCACTGGTCAGAAATTCCCCCAACAAGTGTCGGGGAAACCCGGGCACATCGGCAGCCATTAAACGTTGTCACTTCGGCATAAACAGCTGAAATTATAGTAGAAAAACGGACTGGCACGGGCGTTGCTCAAGACAGGGTCAGTGCGCTTCCGGGCCCGGCCCGGGGGGGCCTGTCATCCCTGCGGCGGGGTTGCGCCTGCGGTCCGCCGCCCAAATGAAAATTGGAGGAAAAAAATGACCAAATGGATAAGTGAAACACCGCATACCAGACCCGGTCGTCCGGGCCTTTTTCGTCATCGGGGCTGGCGCAGCACAGCGGCCCTGGTTGCGCTGGGCGGATTGCTGCTGAGCGCCCAGGTTGGCCAGGCCTCCCTGGGGGGGACCCAGGCCGGCGCCCCGTCCAACGAAGCCAGGGAGGTCAGGATTGCCACCGTCGAGGGGTTCAACCTCGCCTTCATGCTGGTCGACCCGGCTTCCCAATCCCGAACCCAGGAAGGCGAACTGCTGTTGTTTATCGGCGGGCCCGACGGTCGGCCCGTGCGTGACGCGGCGGTGAAATACACGGTGGTCAACCCCCAGGGAGAAAAGCGGGTCGCCTCGGCCGAGGCAGCGCGGGGAGGGTACCGGGCCCTGGTGGACTGGCAGGCGCCGGGCACCTACCTGGTTCAGGCGGAAGTCAAAACCGAAAAGGGGTCCTTGAGCGATCAATTTGTTTGTCTGATCGATTGATCCGACCGCTCTGCCGGCGCCCTGCATCCGGGGCGCCGGCTTTTTGCACGACCGTTGTCCGCGGAGTCTTGGTGCCGCAAGGCAGTGTCGCCATCGGCATACGTCCTGAACCCTGGCCGTTAAGGCGTTTGTCCCCATTTTCCTTAAGCCTGTCGCATCCTGGCGACGGATTCGCCGAGGGGCGGGCCCGGCGACCCCGGTCGGGTTGCCGAGCGGTCGCGCATGAACCGGTAATTAAACGATAAATTCACATGGGCATGCAGGTTGCTCAATGGTCCCGGGGTAAGGCGGGACACCGAGCTCGAGGAGTAGAGTTTTCATGGAAAGCAACATCATCAGAAGCCTGGTGGTCTTGGCCATCGGCGTCGCCATGGCTCTGGCGGCCTATGCCGGTCAGGCCGGCTTTCATGGCGGTGACGCCTTCGGCCCGGGCGGCCGTTTCGAACCCATTCACACCTCCGTCGTCCAGGGACATCGCTTAGACTATCGGCTGGCCTTCAGGCAGCCCTCCGGTCAACTCTCGCCAGCGGAAGCTTCGGAGCTTCCCGCGGAGGGGTTGACGGTTGGTCCCGAACTGGTGGTGTTTCTTTCCGATCCGGCCGGCGAGCTGATCTATTCGGCCGAGGTGAAATACGACGTTATCGGACCGCAGGGGACCCGGATCAAGGCGCGGGCACTGCCGGTGGAAGGCGGCTTTGCCGCCGGCATCTACTGCAGCAGCCGGGGGCTTTACCAGGTGCAGACCGAGGTGATGACCGCGGGCCTCGACCTGGTGGACAGTTTCATTTATGAGCTGAGGTGACCCGGCAGCGGCTTTTCCGGACAGGCCATACTAACTCCTTGCGATTATTGCCCCTTTGGCGTTATCATCCGGCAGACGTTGAATTCACAAGCCGTATTGCCTGGAGGGAGGGTATGAAATCAATCCGCGGCCTGGCCGGCCTGCTGCTGACTACCGTGCTGGTCACTGCGGCGCAAGCCGAAACCCGCTATGTCTCCGATCAGTTGATCATCACCCTGCGCGCCGGCAAGGGGAGCGAATACCAGATCGTAAAAACCCTCAAGACCGATACCCCCGTAGAGGTTCTGGAAGAAGACCGGGAATATGTCCGGGTACGCACGCAGGAAGGCGCGGAGGGCTACGTCCTCAAGCAGTACCTGAGCCGGGATATCCCCAAGACACAGGTGATCGCCCGCCTGGAAGCGGAAATCGCCGGCCTGCGGGGAAAAATAGACGACATTGAGCAGAGGCGCACCGAGCTGGCCTCCCAATTCAAGGACAACCGTCAGTCCCACGCCGCCTCCGAGTCCGAGCTGCAGGAACAGGCGGACGCGCTGGCGCAGAAGCTTGCCCAGGCCGAAACGGAACTCCAGGCAGTCACCGGCCGCTACGACGAACTGCGCAGCAAATCGGAGAATGTGCTGCAGTTGGCCCAGGAGGCCGAGCGTCTCGAGGAAGAGAACCATCGCATCCTGGCCGAGGTGGAGCAGCTGCGGCAGGAGAACGAAAGCCTTTTGCGCACCGGGATGCTGCAGTGGTTCCTGGCGGGTGGAGGGGTGTTCTTCGTCGGCTGGATCGCCGGAAAACTCTCCCGGAAAAAGAAGCGAGGCGGTTTCTGAACCGCCAAGACCTCCGCTGCTTGTTCTTAACCTTTTGTTTTTGTTGACAAATTTTTCTTGGCGGCTATCCTCTTAGGAGGTGGCCGCTTTTTTTGTGGGCGATTCCGATGGGGTGCTCTGTTCGGCTGAGAATATCGGCCAGGGCGTTCCCCTGGCAAGGAGCGCCGCGGGGTTGAAACTCTAGGCGGGGAAGAGGCTGTGTATGGCAATTCTTGATTTTTTCAGACCGGTCCGCAGCATGACGGCCCAGCAGGCCAAGGAATTTATGGCCGTCCACCATCCGGACGAATTCCACCTGGTGGATGTGCGTCAACCCGCGGAATACCAGAAGCGGCATCTTCCCGGGGCCGTGCTGATCCCCATGGGGCAACTGGAAGAGGGGCTGTTGGCCCTGGACCGGGGAAAAACCACCATCGTCTATTGTTCCTCCGGGGTGCGCAGCCGCTCCGCGGCTGCGGTTCTGGAGAACGCCGGCTTCGCCGACGTCTGGAACCTGGGGGGCGGGCTGCAGGCCTGGGACGGCCTGGTCGCCCGCGGGGCGCCCGAACCCGACCTGGCCTATTTCGATCTCGCCTCGACCCCTGAGCAGTATGTCGCCCTGGCCTGGTGGTTGGAGGAGGGCGCCCGCCGCTTTTATGCCCAGCTCGCGGAGATGCTCCAGGACCGTGAAGCCGCCAGCCTGTTCCGGGAGTTGACAACTGCCGAGGAACATCACAAGGCGACCCTGCTGGCCGTTTACGAAGGGCTGGCCGGGCGGCCGGCCAGGGAGGATTTTCCCTCCGGAGTGCTGAGCGCCGAACCCCGGCGCGGGATGATGGAAGGGGGGGTAGCTGTCGAAGAGGCCCTGGAGTGGGCGCGGGGCCGGCAGATCAAGGACATCGTCGAGCTGGCCATTGCCGTTGAAACCAATGCCTATGACCGCTACCTGATCCTGCAGCGCGAGTTGTCCGACGAGCATGCCTGCCGGGTCTTCGAGGTCATCTCCGACGAGGAGCGGCGACACCTGCGCAAACTCACCCAGCTGTTCGAGCATTTTCTGTAATGGCCGCTGCGAGCCGGGCGGACAGCCTGCCACCTTCGCCCCGAGCGCTGATCGTCAACGCCGATGATTTCCATTGCGACCGGCAAAGGAGCTTGGGAATTCTGGCTGCGGCACGTCAAGGGATTGTCACGAGTGTCACGATTTTGACAAACCAGGGGTGGGAAGTCGGGCTGACCCGGTCGCTGAAGGCGGCCTTCGGCAGGGGGATCGGGGTTCACCTCAACCTAAGCGAGGGGCGGCCCATCCTGGGCGGGTCGGCCACCCTGACCGATGCCAGGGGCTGCTTTCTCCCCAAGCAACAGGCCTGGCGCCGGGCCCTCTGTGGTGGCTACCGCCCTGATGAGGTCGAGGCGGAATGGGCGGCTCAGATCGAAGCTGCCCAGGCCCGCGGGATTGAGCCCAGTCATCTTGACGGGCATAACCACATCCACGTTTTCCCCCAACTCGCCGAGGTGGCGGCACGTCTGGCCCGGCGTTACGGCATTCTGCGGATCCGGCTTCCGCTGGAATCGGTTTGGGGCAGGTCGCCGCGGCGCGGGGTCAAGGGGGCCTTTTTCGGCCAGTTGGCAGGCCAGGCGGCGCGGGTTTTCTCGGCGGCGGGGCTGGTTTTCCCGCAGCACTTTGCCGGCATCCATTTTCCCCGCCCGGGCCGGGTGGATGAATTGCTGGCACTGCTTGACCGGCTGCCGGAGGGGACCAGCGAACTGATGTGCCATCCCGGCTATGCACGGCTCCCGGAGGGCTCGGGGTTCTCCTCGCCGCGGCGCATGCAGGAACTGAGCGCCTTGTGCGACCCCAATGTGCTCGAGGCGATCAGAAACCGCAACATCCGGCTGGTGAATTTCACCGACATACCGTTGCCCTAGCTCTACGGCACCCCGCCGGCCTTGATCTCGGCGACGAACGCCTCGAGATCGGTCACAAAGGTCTCGAAATCCTCTTGCAGAACATCGTAGTTGCGGGTCAGTTCGCCGAGCCCTTCGGCGAGGGGGTTGGCGCGCCGCAGGCGGCCCGACACCCCTGCCAGCACCCGGCCGATGACCTGGACGTCGCGGTAGGAGACCAGCCAGTTGTGGGCGATCATCCGCGGGGCGATGCGCCGCAGGCCGGTCGGCAGCTGCGCCTCGCGTTCCTGCAGCAGCCGGTAGACGCCTGCGGCGAAGCTTTCCAGGGGCATCGGAGCGTAGCGCTGCCAATTGCGGGCCAGGAAATGGTCGTAGAAGATATCGACCATGATGCTACGGTAATGGCCGTAGCGCGGGGAGATGCGGTTTTTGCTGCGCCTGACCAGGTCATGGTCGTGGGCGAAGCTGTCGACGCGGCGGTGCAGGGTGATCCCCTGGCGAAGTTCGGGTGAAATGCTCTCGTCCAGCCGCCCCTTGACGAAATCGCCCATCAGGTTGCCGAGCAGGCTCTCCGGGGTGGGATCGGCCAGGTAGAGATGCAGCAGGTAATTCACGCTTCCCTTTCAATCGGGGGCGGGTGCCTAGGGGCCTCCCTCCTCGAGCTTGGCGAGCTGCTCTTCGACCATTTCCCGCATCCGCGAAGGCAGTTCCTTTTTCGACTGGGCATGGCGGTAGAAGGCCAGGGCCTCTTCCTGGCGCCCGGTACGCACCAGCAGGTCGCCGAGTTCGAAGATGATCTTGCGGTCCGCCCCTTCTTTCTTGAGAAATTCGTCAAAGCAGGCCAGGGCCTGGTCGAGACGCCCCTGCAGGCAGCGCAGCTTGGCCAGGCCGAGCAGGGAGAATTTTTCGTACCCTTTGCTCAGGGCCAGCAGGTAGGTTCGCTCGGCCTCCAGGTAACTTCCCAGGTTGCGGTAGACGTCGCCCAGGCGCGAGAGCATCTGCACCGTCCCCTCGGATAATTCCAGAATCCGCTCCCAGTATTTGATGGTCTTCGGATAGTCCCGCCGCCAGCGGTAGGTGTCGCCCAGGCCGTAGAGGGCATAGGTGTTGTTCGGCTCCTGTTCCAGTACCTTGCGGTAATGAAATTCGGCCCGGTCGAATTCGCAGCGGCGGCGGGCCAGGTTGCCGACGATGGTATGGATGTTGACCATCGGTCCGCTGAGCTCGAGCACCTTTTCGTAAAATTCGATGGCCAATTCGTGGCTGCCCATCTTGTGGTAAAGGTCTGCCAGGCCCATCAACAGGTAGTGGTCCCGGGGGTTGACCCCCAGGCCCCGGTGGTAGGTTTTTTCAGCGTCGTCGTTGCGGTTGAGGGTCTTGTAGCTGTCGGCCAGGCGGGTGATCACGAAGATGTCGTCCGGGCGCAGTTCGAGGTAGCTGCGGTAGAGATCGACCGCGGCGGCGTAGTTTTCCACGTCCCGCATGGTATCGCCGAGCCCGCGCAGGGAGAACAGGTTGCGCGGGTTCTGCTCGAGGACCTTGCGATAGGACTCTTCGGCGCCTCGATAGTCCTTGAGCTGGCGCAATACGTCGCCCAGGCCGGTCAGGGCGTAGGGGTTGTGCGGGTCGAGCTCCAGGGCCTGGCGGTAGGTTTCCTTGGCTTCTCTGTAGCGGTTTCGCTTGAACTGCTGGTAGCCCTTTTTGGATAGTTCTACGACCTTGGCATGGTTGGACGCCTGCCCTGGATTGGTAGATTGAGGCGGAGGGGTGTCCATTTAGTCTCTAAGGCCTTTCAGGTTCCCGAATCGCTGCTCAGGACCCAGTCATTTTGGGTGGATTTCCAGGATTTCCACGATGGTTCCCCACATGTGGAAGCCCACGGCGCCGGTCACCGGGCGCGCTTTGACCTGCACGCGAAGCCCATCCTGGCGCATCTGTTCGGGCAGGTTGTGCGGGTCGAAGCGTTTTCCGGAATCATCGAGGATTCCGTAAAAACCGCCCTCCAGCGGCACAAAGACGACTGTCCCGGCAAACTCCATGATCTCCTGGGATTCCGGCCGGGTGGAGCCGGAAGCGGATTGATTGGTATGGCCGGAGGTGAGGCATCCGGCAACCATCGTTACGATAAGCAACCCGAGTGCCAGTTTTTTCATTTTTTACTCCTTTTTTTCGGACCGGCGGCCGGCCGGCTCAAGTCATCAGGATTTTGTTTCTGAGGATAAGGATTTCGAAAGCCATGGCTGCCTTGGCGGCGAGTTTTTTCAAATCGAGAAGCGACTCGCCCAGGGCAATGCGGCTGTCGTCGACATACAGGACCCCCACCACCCGATTGGCCAGCTTAAGAGGCACCAGCAGCGCCTGGGGCGCTGCCTGGGCCCCCAGCGCCCGGCTGATTCTGGCATTGGCCGCGGTTTCGGGCAGCCGGCCCAGGAAATAGCTGGCCCCCTGGTGGATGGTCGCCAACACCGAAGGGGTCTCCAGCGGGATCTGCAGCGCAGAAAAATCGTCCAGGGTCTCCCCCTCGCGCTTGGCCCGCCAACCGCAGGCCGCCTGATCGCGGAACAGAAACAGCGCGGCCCCCGAATACTGTCGGCCCAGGTAGCTGGTCAGTGTATCGGCGATATCCTCGCGGTTTCTTGCCTGGGCCAGCAGTTCCCAGACCTTCTCCGCCGGCATTTCAGCCGCTTCGGCCGCCAGATCCTCGATGGCCATGTACCATGCCGAGTCCGCCTCGGCCGGCTCACTCAGCAGAATCCCGCTGGGGTGGCCCGCCTCGGGGGAGGGCCGGGCAGTGGGTGTCTCGATCTCGGGTTCCGTCCCCGGTTCGCTGCTGGTCGGGACATAGCGCCTCTCCCGCGGGATCCGGTAATATTTCTCCAGGGCCAGGATCAGGCGCAGTTCGGTGGTGACCACCGGCTTGATGATGAAGCCGGTGCGGAAGGCGATCTCCTCGATGGCCTTATAATCGGTGGGGTCGGCGGTGGCGACGTAAAGCCGTCGGTTGTCCCGGCGCAGGGGGATGACCCGGTACTTACCGGCGATTTCGGCCGGAATCAGCTTGATCACCTGCTCGGGGATGGTCATGAGATGCTCGGGGTTGACGTAAGGGACCCCGAGTTTCTTGCTCAGAAGTTGGGCCAGCTGGGTTTCGGAAAGCAGGCCCATTTCGATCAGATTGGTTCCCAGCCGGCCGCCGAAGATCACCTGGTTTCTGAGCGAGTCCTCGAGTTGTGTCGCGCTGAGGAGTTTTTCCTTGACCAGCAGTTCACCGAGTTTCAGGGCCATGGGGACGCTCCGCCGAAAATGTGAGTCGGAAACGGGACTTGGCTCTGGGCTGGACCCAAGTGGCCAGTATGCTTACACAGTTTAGAGTTAAACCAGGTTGAAAGCAAGGATGGTGCCGGTAGCGGGGGCAGGTCTGGCTGGAGAGGGGAGGGGCGACGCCAGCCGGGCTGGCGTCGCCGGTCAATTGCTTTGGGAGGATGCGTCACTGCTGTCGGCCACCTTGGCGTGCTGCAGTTGGCCGGTCTCGAGTTTGTCGATCAGCGCCGCAATGGCCTCCTTGTACTGGGGCAGGCGTTCGCGGGCGATCGGAGCCGAGGCCGGGGATTTGACCTTGTAGGGGTTGACGGGGGAGCCGTTCTTGTACATGCGGAAGCACAGATGGGGGCCGGTGGCCAGGCCGGTGCTGCCGACGTAGCCGATCACCTGCCCCTGCTCGATCCTTTTGCCCTGCTTCATCCCCTTGGCGAATTTGCTCATGTGCAGGTACAGGGTTTCGTAGGAGCTGTTGTGGCGCAGTTTGATGAAATTCCCGTTGTACTTGGTGTAGCCGATCTTGATGATGGTGCCGTCGCCGACGGATTTGATGGGGGTTCCGGTGGGCGCGGCGTAGTCGATGGCCGGATGGGCCTTCCAGGTCTTGGTGATGGGGTGGAAGCGTTTCTGGGTAAAGCCCGAGGAGATGCGGGTGAAGGAGAGCGGCGCCTTGAGGAAGGCCTTGCGCACGTTGTTGCCGTCGGCGTCGAAGTAGGATGCCGAACGGTCCCCGTCTTTATACAAAAAGGCCCGGAAGGTCGACCCCTGGTTGGTGAATTCCGCCGCGAGGATTTTGCCGTAGCCGGCCGGCGCACCTTCGCGGAAGCGTTTTTCCACCAGCGCCTGGAAGCTGTCCCCCTGGCGGATGTCGCGGATGAAATCGACGTCCCAGGCGAAAATGTCGGCCAGGGCCATGGCCAGTTCGGCGCTCTCCCCGCTCTGCGAAACGGCCTCGAACAGGCTCGAGGTGATGGTGCCGCGAACCAGGTCGGTTTTGACGGCGTACTCGATGGGGATCTTCTGGATGTCGTAACCCTCTTCGGCCTTGCGGATGATCAGCTGCTGGTCCCGGTCGATGTCGTATTCAAAGCTGTCGAAGGTCCCGTCGACGGTGCAGATCTTGAAAGGCTGGCCGGCGCAGATCCCGGAAAGGGGAAAGACCTTGCGGCTCTGCCCGCTGAGGGCATGGATCTCCTGGGGGCTGAAATACCCCCCCAGCAGCGAGGTGATGGTGTCGCCCGGCTTGATGTTCCCCTCGAGGACCTCCCGCTTCGGCTCCGGTTCCGGAGGCGGGGATTGCAGGGCCGCAGGCTCCGGAGCCCGGGCTTCGTTTTCCGGGTCGGGGGTCTGGCCGGGGAGTAGAAAAAATACCAGAGCGGCAATCGATGCCAGCAGCAACACGGCCAGCGGCCAATGCTTCCGGCGCGGGTGCAGATTTCCCCTCCTGGGAGGATTAAAATCGTGATTCAGGTTCATTTTCCTCTGCGGACCTATCTGTACGTCAATGTAATCCGGCTCAGGGTTACCCCAAGCGATGCAAGAGGGGGCATGTTACCAGCATCGGCCGGTTTTTGTCCAGCCCCACCGGTCGGGTCCGGTCGCCGGAGCAATTATGTTGAAACCCGGGGGGAAATGGGCTACACAAAGGGGTGAGGGCGCCATTTAACAGGCAGCGCGCGCCCCCTCCCCCTGGGGGTGAAATGGAACTCAACCAACTGACAGCGAGGACCTTCGAGCATGATAAATAACGAACGCCTGGCGGCCGAATTCGCCCGGCAGGCCGCGATACCCAGCCCCTCGTTTTGCGAAGGGGAGATTTCCGAATACCTGCGGAAGCGCTTCGAGGCCCTGGGGGCCGTCGTGGTCATGGACGATGCAGGACCCCGAGCCGGAAGCCAGAGCGGCAACCTGATCGCCAGCTTTGCCGCCCACGGAAAATCGTGCGAACCGCTCATGCTTTCGGTGCACATGGATACGGTCGGCCCTGTGGAAGGGGTGACTCCCGTGCTCAAGGACGGCGTGTTCACCAGCGCCGGCGACACGGTGCTGGGGGCGGACGACAAGGCCGGCATCGTCGAGATCATCGAGGCCCTGGAGGTGGTCCGCGAGCAGAACATCCCCCACGGCCCCATCGAGGTGGTGGTGACCATCTGCGAAGAGGTCGGCCTGCTCGGTGCCAAGCTGCTCGACTTGAGCAAGGTGAGCGCCCGCCGCGGTCTGGCCCTGGACACCTCGGGGGTCGACCTGGTGATCCACCGGGCGCCCTGCGCCAACAAGCTCGAATTCGAAATCACCGGCCGGGAAGCCCACGCCGGGATCAGCCCGGAGAAGGGACTCTCGGCGATCCGCGTCGCGGCCCGGGCCATCGACGGCATGCAGCTGGGGCGCATCGACGAGGAAACCACCGCCAATATCGGCTCCATCGAGGGGGGGCTGGCATCCAATATCGTCCCGAAAAGGGTTGCCCTGGTCGGCGAGGCGCGCAGCCACGACGCCGGCAAGCTGGCCCGGCAGACCGAACACATGCTCAGCTGTTTCGAACAGGCCGCCCGCGAGCTGGCGGTGGAGATCGACGGGAGGACGGTGCAGGCCCAGGTAAAAAGCGAGGTGGTTTCCGACTACCCGCTGATGGCGGTGCCGCGGGACGCCGGGATCATCCGTCTGGTCGAAGAGGCCGGCGCCAGCCTCGGGCGGTCCATCGAGGTTCGCTCGGCGGGGGGCGGTTCGGACGCCAACATCTATAACGGCCATGGCATCGAGACCGTCATCCTCGGCACCGGCATGACCAACGTCCACTCGGTGGAGGAATGCGTCAAGGTCGCCGACATGGCGCGGGTGGCCGAACTGCTGGTGGAGGTGATAAGGCGGGCTTGAACTGCCGTTGACGGTGACCAGTGGACCGTGGTCAGTATTTGGTGGGGCGATGAAATTCGGGATTTCTTCCAATATCGAAAAGGTGCATTTTCCACCCATTTCCGAGGTGAAGGGGTGGGTCGCCGGGCGGGCGTTCCCGGCGCAGCGGCCGCTGGTCGATCTGTGCCAGGCGATTCCCGACTATCCCCCCGCGGCGGAACTGGTCGAGCACCTCAAAGGAGTGCTTGACGACCCCGCGACTTCCAAGTACAGCCCAGACGAGGGGCTGCCCGAGGTGCGCGAGGCCGTCTGTGCCTGGTACGCCCGGCATTACGGCGCCGCGCCCCGCCCCGGCCAGCTCTGCCTGACCATCGGCGCCAGCCAGGCCTTCTGGCTGGCCATGGCGGTGCTCTGCCGGCAGGGGGACGAGGTGATCCTGCAGGCCCCCTGCTATTTCGACCACGCCATGGGGCTGCAGACCCTGGGCATCCGCCCGGTGTTCGCCCCATTCGACGAGGCCCGCGGGGGGCTGCCCGATCCCGGGGTGCTCGCCGGACTGATATCCGAGCGGACCCGGGCGATTTTGCTGGTGACGCCCAGCAACCCCTCGGGGGCGGTGATCCCCCCGGCGACGGTGCGGGCCCTGTTCGAACTGGCCCGGAGTCGGGGCCTCGCCCTGGTGCTGGACGAAACCTACAACGCCTTTGTCGACGGCCCGCCCCACGAGCTGTTCGCCGACCGGGACTGGGACGAGCATTTCGTGCAGCTCGCCTCCTTCGGCAAGACCTTCGCCCTGACCGGCTACCGGGCCGGGGCGCTGATCGCTTCCGAGCTGTTCATCCACCACGCCCTCAAGGCCCAGGACTCCATGGCCGTCTGCCAGCCCCGGGTCACCCAGCACGCCGTGCGCTTCGGCTGCGAGCACCTCGACGGCTGGGTCGCGGCCAACCGCGCCATGATGCAGCGGCGCCATGACCGCTTCCGCGCCGAGTTCAACGTGCCGGGCAACCCCTTTCGCCTGGCGGCCAGCGGCGGGTTTTTCGCCTGGGTGCGCCACCCCTTCGACGGACAGAGCGGAAGGCAGGTGGCCCGCCGCCTGGCCGAGCAGGCCAACCTCATCTGCCTGCCCGGCGAGGTCTTCGGCCCCGGGCTGGAGAACTACCTGCGGCTCGCCTTCGGCAACATCCGCGAGGAGCAGATCCCCGAGGCGGTGGCGAGGTTTCGCGAATTTGCCTATTGAAAACCGAAGGGAAAACAGCCGTCGCGGCCGCGTCGGATCAGACTGATCGGACCTATCCGTCGGATCGGTCGCGGCCGCGACTTTTTTTGCACCCATGACCTCGAATCTCCCCATCGATCCCATCCTCCCTGAGTTGAAACAAGCCCTCGCCGGCCGCGACGCTGCGGTGCTGCAGGCGCCGCCCGGCGCCGGCAAGACCACCCGGGTGCCGTTGGCGCTGCTCGACGAGCCCTGGCTGGCCGGACGCTCGATCCTGATGCTCGAGCCGCGGCGGTTGGCGGCGACCAACGCGGCGCGCTTCATGGCCTCGCTGCTTGGCGAGGAGGCCGGGCGCACCGTGGGCTACGCCATCCGCTACGAGCGGCGGGTGTCGCGGGTCACCCGCATCGAGGTGGTCACCGAGGGGATCCTGACCCGCCGCCTGCAGACCGACCCGACCCTCGAGGGAGTGGGGCTGGTGATCTTCGACGAGTTCCACGAGCGCAACCTCAACTCGGACCTGGCCCTGGCCCTGTGCCGCGATGCCCAGCTCGGCCTGCGCGAGGATCTCAAGATCCTGGTGATGTCCGCGACCCTCGACGCGGAGCCGGTGGCGCACCTGCTGGGCGGGGCGCCGCTGCTGACCAGCCAGGGGCGC
The DNA here is from genome assembly GCF_019704135.1 of Desulfuromonas versatilis. Taxonomy (NCBI): domain Bacteria; kingdom Pseudomonadati; phylum Thermodesulfobacteriota; class Desulfuromonadia; order Desulfuromonadales; family Desulfuromonadaceae; genus Desulfuromonas; species Desulfuromonas versatilis. The sequence goes on along the minus strand of NZ_AP024355.1, from coordinate 3,312,902 downwards.
AGCTTCCCGGTGCAGGTCCGCTACCTGGAGCAGGACCCCGTTGGAAAACCCGCGGAATATACGGCCGCGGCGATCAGGCGCGCCCTGCGCGAAGCAGAGGGGGACCTGCTGGCGTTTCTGCCCGGCGCCGGCGAGATCCGCCGCTGCGCCGAGCTGCTCGCCGACCCGCCGGCGGCGGAGGGGCCGCTGATCTGCCCCCTATACGCCGAGCTCCCCTTCGCCGAGCAGGAGCGGGCGATTCTGCCTGCCGGACGGCGCAAGGTGGTGCTCGCCACCAATATCGCCGAAACCAGCCTGACCATCGAGGGGGTATGTGTGGTGGTCGACAGCGGCCTGGCCCGCCAGCCCCGCTTCGACCCGGCCGCCGGGCTCTCGCGCCTGGAGACGCTGCGCATCTCCCGGGCCAGCGCCGAGCAGCGCGCCGGCCGGGCCGGGCGGCTGGCGCCCGGGGTCTGCTACCGGCTGTGGAGCGAGGGGACCCACGGCAGCCTGCTCCCCTTCACCCCGCCGGAGATCCGCAGCGCCGACCTCGCCCCGCTGGCCCTCGACCTGGCCCGCTGGGGGGTGGCCGATCCCATGAGCCTGGCCTGGCTCGACCCGCCGCCTGCCGGAGCGCTGGCCGGCGCCCGGCAGCTGCTGGAGACCCTCGGCGCCCTGGACCCGATAGGGCGGATCACCCCGCGCGGCGAAGCGATGGGGGCTCTGCCCGCCCACCCGCGCATCGCCCGACTGCTGGCGGCGGCCCGCGAGTGGGACGACCTGCCGCTGGGCTGCGAACTGGCGGCCCTGCTCGGCGAGCGCGACCTGTTCCGCCGCGGCGAGGGGCCCTCGCGCAAGAGCGACAGCGACCTGCTTGATCGCCTCGAGGCGCTGGCCGCGGGGCGCCGCCAGGGCGGGCGCGGCGGGGCGGCCGCCGTGGAGCGGGCCGTCCGCTACTGGCGGCAGGTGACCGGCTGCGGCCCCGGCGCGCCGGCGGCCGACGCGGAGCGGGTCGGGCGGCTTTTGGCGGTGGCTTTCCCCGAGCGCATCGGGCGGGAGCGTCAGCCGGGGTCCGGTCGCTACCTGCTCTCGGGGGGACAGGGGGCCCGGCTCTCGCCCCGCTCCAATGTCCACGCCCAGCCGTTCATCGTGGCGGTGGAGGTGCGCGGCGGCAAGGGCGAGGGGGAGATCGAGCAGGCCAGCGCCCTTTCTTTGGGAAGTATCGAAGAGCTTTTTCCCGAGGTCCGCGGCTGGACCCGGGCGGTGAGCTGGGACGAGCGGGAGGGGCGGGTGGCGGCCCGCGAGGAGCGGCGGCTGGGCGCGCTGGTGCTGGCCAGCCGCCAGGTGGGGGCCCGGCCCGAGGAGACGCTGCCGGCGCTGCTCGAGGGGATTCGCAGCCGCGGCCTCGAGGCTCTGAACTGGAGCGGCGAGGCCCGTCGGCTGGCGGCTCGGGTACGCTTCGTGGCCCGGGTCTTCCCGGACGACGGCTGGCCCGACCTTTCGCCGGAGCGGCTGGCCGCCAGCCTCGAGGAATGGCTCGGCCCCTTCCTGGGCGGGGTGAAGTCCCTGGGCGAACTGGCCCGTCTCGACCTGGTCGAGCCGCTCAGAGCGCTGCTCGACTGGGCCCGCCAGCGCCGGCTCGACCAGCTGGCGCCAAGCCACCTGGAGGTCCCCAGCGGCTCCCGCGTGCCCCTCGACTACCCCGCTGAGGGCCACCCGGTGCTGGCGGTAAAGCTGCAGGAGATGTTCGGCCTGGCCGACACCCCGCGGCTGGCCGAGGGGCGGGTGGCGGTGCTGCTGCACCTGCTTTCGCCGGCCCGCCGGCCCATCCAGGTGACCCAGGATCTGCGCAATTTCTGGGAGAATGTCTACCCGGAGGTCAAAAAAGAGCTCAAGGGGCGCTACCCCAAACATCCCTGGCCCGATGACCCCTGGAACGCCGAACCGACCCGGTTTGCCAAGCGGCGGGGGTGAAACCACCCTCACCCCGTCCCTCTCCCTGAGGGGGAGGGGGCAATGCAAACGGCCTGTCCGAAGACAGGCCGTTTGTCGTTGTCAGGTCAGGTTTTCCGGGAGCGGAGGCTCAGATCTGCCGGACCTCCAGTGCCTCGGGCCCCAGTTCGGCATTGGCCTTCTTGAGCGCCTCCTCCCCGGCAACCACCGCCACCGAGCTTTCGGGGCGCCCGCGCAGCAGGTATTTCTCGGCCACCGCCACCAGGGTTGCCCGGTCGACGGCGAGGATTCTGCGGCGCTGTTCGTTGCGCATCTCCAAGGTCAGGCCCTGGCGCTGGTTGGCGAATTCCCTGTGTCCCTTGCCGCCGGGGGAGAGGGGGCGGTCGAGATCGCCGAACACCGCCAGGATCGCCTCCTTGATGGCCTCGCCGTCGAACCTGCCGGCCACCGCCCAGGCCACCGCATCGTCGTAGACCTTGAGGGTGCGGCGCAGCTGGGGGTCGCGGTAGGAGAGCATGGCGAAGATCCCCGCCTCGGGGTCGCAGGAGGCCATGCCGCCGTAGGCCCCCCCCTTCTCCCGGATTTCACGGTGCAGGAAGTTGGCCCGCAGCAGCTTGGAGAGCACCTGCAGCGGGCCGCTGTCCGGATGGGTGAAGGGGACGGTGGGAAAGACCCGGGCGACGTAGTTGACCGGCACCGAGGTGCTCCAGCCGGCGCGAAGCGGCCGGGGGGTGAAGGGGGGCGCCTTCGCCTCGGCCTGCCGGCTGATGGAGGGGAGCCCCTGGAGGAACCCGTCCAGGTCCTGGCCGTTGGCGGCCAGGGCCGGCTTCTCCCCGGTCAGTGCGCAGCTGATGCGTTGCCGGCAGAGCAGCTGCCCGGCGATGGCGGCAAAGCGGTCCGCCAATTGGTCGAGCCCGGACTGGTCGAGGGCGGCACTCTGCTTGACCAGCCTTACCTGGTCGAGTCCGCTCCACATCTCCCGCAGGCGCCCCCCGACAGTCAGGCCGCTTGCCGCCGAGCGGGCCGCGTAGCTGTGGCCGGCACCGGGGATGGAGTTTTCCAGGGAGGCCTTCATCTGGTTGATCACGGTGCGCAGCCGCTCCCGGGCGGAGAAGTCCGGCGCGCTGAAGATATCGGCGAGAATGGCGAACATTTTCTCCTGGTTGCGCTCCAGGGCCTTGGCCTTGACTTCGACGAAGCCCCGGGCCTGCCCGAGATTTGCCGGATCCTCGATGACCGAGGTGCGGAAACTGATGCCGCCGGTTGCCGCCTCCATCCGTTGGGCCATCTCCAGGTAGCTGAACCCGGCCGCGCCGACCTGGGTCAGCAGGGTGCAGAACATGGGGAGATAGGGAAGCTGTTCCTCGGCCAGCCCTTCGAGGTCGAGTTGGGCGCTGAAATAGCCGATGCCGTTGGTGGGCTGCTCGAACCACCAGGTGTCCACGGAGCCTTGCCGGGTGGTGGTGCCGGTCACCGGCGGTTCTTCGCTGGCGATGTCCTCCAACTCCAGGGTCGGCAGGCAGGAAAGATCCTCTTCGGCCTCCTGGGCCTGCTGCAGTTCAGCGGCCCGTTCGACGATCTTGCGGGTCTGCTCCGGGGAGAGCGATGCCTTGATCCGCTCCAGTTCGCTGGCGGTGGCCTGTTCCTCCCGGGGGCCCTGTTCCGGGTCGGGCTTCAGGGTGAGGGTGGCCCGGTGGGGGTTGTCCAGCAGGTAGCGGCGGATCAACTCCTGGAAGAAGGGACCGCGATCGAGCTCGCGGCGCAGCCGCGCCAGGTTCTCGTCGAGCTGCAGGGCCGCCACCGGATCGCCGCCGTGGATCCAGGGGCCCATGACCCGCATCAGCAGGACCAGCGGATAAGGGTAACTGTCACCGGTGACCTCCTTGTTGGAAAATTCCATCCGGTGGATGGCTCCCTCGATGCGTTCGCGGGTGAACCCGTCGCGGGCGACCTGCTCGAGGGTTTCCAGGATCAGCTGCTCGATCCGCTCGGCATGCTCCGGCTCGGTCCCCTGCAGGCCGGCCGCGAAGAAGGTGGTGCGGTAGTCGTCGTGGAAGCCGATCCCCGGGGAGAGGTTGCTGCCGAGCTTGGAGTCGAGCAGGGCCTTGTAGAGGGGGGCCGCCGGGTTGCCGAGCAGCAGGCTGGCCAGCAGCGAGAGGGAGAGCCGGTCGAAGGTCTCGGTGATTTCACAGGTCAGCCAGCCGACCTGGACCATGGTTTTGCCTGCGGTGGGCAAACCCGGATCGAGGGGGAAAGTTTCAATGACCCGGCGGGGCCGGTCCAGGCGCTGCTCCGGGGGGACCTCGCTGTCGACGCTGCGCGGCTCGAAATGGCCGGTGACCTGCTCCTCGATGGTCTTAAGGTGCTCTTCGAGGGGAAAGCTGCCGTAACTGAAGAAGTAGGCGTTGCTGGGGTGGTAGAAGCGGGCGTGGAATTCCCGCAGCTGCTCCCAGCTGAGCCGGGGAATTTCCGCCGGTTCGCCGCCGCTGTTATGCCGGTAGGTGGTGGTCGGGTACAGGGCGCGTCCCATGCGCCGGCTGATCAGCGAGGCCGGGTCGGACATGGCCCCCTTCATCTCATTGTAGACCACCCCCTTGTACAGCAGGTCCGAGCCGGGATCGGCCGGGGCGGCGAACTCCAGGCGATGCCCCTCCTGGCTGAAGTCCCGTTCGTTGAGCAGGGGGAAAAACGCCGCATCCAGGTAAATGCCCAGCAGGTTGTCGAAATCCTTGCGGTTCTGGCTGGAGAAGGGGTAGAGGGTCCAGTCGCCCGCGGTCATGGCGTTCATGAAGGTGTTGAGGCTGCGCTTGAGCATGGAAAAGAACGGGTCGCGCACCGGGAAGCGCCGGGAGCCGCACAGGGCGGTGTGCTCCAGGATATGGGCGATCCCCGTCGAGTCTGCCGGCGGGGTGCGGAAACCGACGGCGAACAGGTTGTTGTCGTCTTCGCAGTCGATGTGGATCATGCGCGCCCCGGTACGCAGATGGCGCAGTTGCACCAGGACCAGGTTCAGGTGGGGCAGCGGGGTGAGGTCGGTGACGGCAAAGCCGTGAATCCGCTGACCGGTTTTCAGGGGGGAGTTCTCCATTTCGCTTCTTCTCCGGATATGTGTAGTTTTAGTGACAGTTTATCGCACTGTGTGTGGATGTCACCGAAAAATTAAAAGGCCGGCTCCAACGGGAGTCGGCCTTTTTCTGCGCTCGGGAGCGTTTTTTATTCGCCGGCGATCTTGCGGTCAAGCGAGAGCATGCCGCCCCCCTTGATCAGCAGCGCCAGGGCCATGGCCAGGGCCAGGATGTGGTATTCGAAGCCTTCACCGGCCTGCTGGCCGCTCCAGTTCATGAAAAAGCCGATTTTGGCATGAACCATCAGGATGGCGCCGAGCATGACGCAGCCGATGCCCAGGGCGGCCAGGCGGGTGAACAGCCCGAGGATCAGGCCGAGGGCGCCGAAAGACTCGGCGACGATGACCAGCAGGGCCAGCAGGTAGGGGATCCCCATGTTCTGGGTGAAATGGTTCATGGTGCCGGCAAAGCCGTAGCCCCCGAACATTCCCAGCAGTTTCTGGAGTCCGTGGGGGAGGATGACCACTCCGAGGGCCACCCGCAAAATCAGGCTCGAAACGTCGTTGCCTGTTTGGAATAATGGTTTGAGCATGGTGGTTCTCCTTGAACGAACAGGGTGTGGGGCAGCGAGGAGAACCTGCCCCGGGTTACCGCGGCTTGCTGCCGAGACCGAGCTTTCGGCAGATCCTGGCCAGCTCGACCTGCTCCTCTTTGGGCAGAACGCTCAACTTGTCGGCGATCCCGGCCATGTGCCTGGGGAAGATCGTCTGGATCAGCTCCTTGCCCCCAGGCAGCAGATGGATGGAGATGAAGCGTCGGTCGCTCTGCTCCCGCCGCCGCTGGACCAGCCCCCTTTTTTCCAGGTTGTCGATGACCGTGGTGATGTTGCCGCTGCTTTTGAGGATTTTTCTGCCGAGGTCGCGCTGGCACATGGAACCGAGGTGGTAGAGAGCCTCCAGCACCCCGAACTGGCTGGGGGTGAGATCGACTTCGGCCAGGTGCCGATGGGTGGACGAACTGACCGTTTCGGCTGCCCTCATCAGCTTGACGTAGGCATCCATGGCAAGCCGCTCTTCTTTGCTGCCGTGGTTGCTTTTCGGCATTTTTGTCTCCAAATCGAACCGTTTGATATCAAGGTACCACGGCGGATTTCGTGAAGTCAATTTCGGGGGAGGGGGGGGCGATGCGAGGGAAAAAAACAGGCCCCGGGGGAGCACCCGGGGCCTGTTCTGCAATTTCTGGGGAAGAGCGTTCAGATTATTACCACGTTGGCGGCCGCCGGCCCCTTCTGCCCCTGCTGCAGATCGAACCTGACTCTCTGGCCCTCCTCCAGGCTGCGGTAGCCATCTGCCTGAATGGCGGAGAAGTGGACGAAAATATCCGGTCCGTCCGCCTGTTCAATGAACCCGAAGCCCTTGGCATTGTTAAACCATTTCACAGTACCTTCTGCCATTGTCCCACTCCTTTGTGACTGGTTCGCCATCTCCCGCAGCTGCAACCTGGCCGCCCCATCAAGCCCCCCCTGGCAGTTCAGGCGCGGGAGAATCTGTCCTCTCGAATAATGCCCTGGTCTGGGGAGGTGCTAATTAATGAATTCAATTAACATAAATAATAGATGGAAATCAAGCTATTATTCACTGTGCTCCATTCAAAAAGGGGATGTCCCAGCGCCAGGGGCTGCGGGAGGCGCTTGCGGAGGCGAATTTTGTTGGCCGTCTTTCATTGGTGCGCTTATCAGATCTGGAAGCCCTGAAGGGGGATGAAGATCCTGCCCCTGCCCGGGGGGGCGCGGAGAAACCCCTTAAGATTGTGCGGGTATTCCGGTTCTTCCACAAAGGCTGTGGATAACCTCGGGGATAAGTGCGGATCCACTGATGCGGCACCTTGATAATGGCCAGGGCTAACAAGTTGCCTAAAATTAAGTCACCATTTAAAATATAAATATTTCAACTGCTTACCATTTGTTGTTGGCATGGCAGGGCGAATTGCGGCTTGCGCTGCCGAGGCGGAAAATATCAGTTTGACTGTGGATAGCCTTCGGCTCCGGTGGTGATCGGTCCCTTGATTCTTGCGTACCGACCGGTCGGCCGTTCACCACCGGTGGCTAATTTTCTGCCGGTTGTTCCAGGAACAGATCGATGGCCAGTTCCGCACCGGGCTTGACGGCATAGCGATCCAGGTTGCCCAGCCCCTGTTCGCGCAGAACGTCCTCGTCGATGAAAAAGTTCCCGGTGCAGGAGCGGCTGTTGCGGGTCAGGATGGCGTGGGCGGCATCGGCGACGATTTCGGGCTTGCGGCAGTTCTCAGGGTTGACCAGGCCGCCGAGCATGGCCAGCGCCGCGGTATGGATCACCGTGCGCGGCCACAGGGCATTGACCGCCACCCCGGCCTGGCGGAATTCCTCGGCCATACCCAGCACGCACATGCTCATGCCGTATTTGGCCAGGGTGTAGGCGCAATGCCCCTTGAACCACCTGGCGTTCAGATTCAGTGGCGGGGCCAGGGTGAGGATATGAGGATTTTCAGCTTCGAGCAGGTGGGGCAGGCAGGCCTGGGAGCAGAGGAACGTGCCGCGGGCGTTTACCTGCTGCATCAGGTCGTAGCGTTTCATGGGGGTCTGCAGGGTTGGCGCCAGGTAGATGGCGCTGGCATTGTTGACCAGGATGTCGATGCCTCCGAACATGCTGACGGCCTGGGCCACGGCCGCCGTCACCTGCTGCTCCTCGCGAATGTCCACCTGCAGGGGCAGGGCCCGTCCCCCTGCCGCTTCGATCTCGGCGGCCGCGGTAAAAATGGTCCCGGGCAGTTTCGGGTGTCGGCGCGCCGACTTGGCCGCAATCACGATGTTGGCGCCGTCGGCCGCGGCGCGCAGGGCGATGGCCTGGCCGATGCCGCGGGAGGCACCGGTGATGAACAGGGTTTTGCCTTTGAGTGAAGCCATGTCGCACACCTTTCCAGGGGGTTGGTCCCGGCCCCGGGGGCGGGAGGTTTTCTCGAGGATGTCGCCTGCCTGCAGAAAGAGTTTTAGGAGGTTTTGGCCTTCCCGTCAAGACAGCTCCGGGTTGACCATGCGGACCGGGGGGAGCCCATCGTCGCCAAAGAGGGGACATTCCCCTCTTCCTGGGGGCCATTGCTTCTCTGGAATGCTGTTTTATTTATACCGAAAAAAGGTATTCTGACGTTGAAAAGGACTGCAGAATGGCTTAATGTGTCCGGGTAGCAACTACGTGTAGCGCGCTCCGCAGCCAGCGGGGCCGATATGGAGTTTGTCGGTGAAATCTGTGATGGAAAGGTGATGACGATGGAAGATAGCCTCGTGCAGCGCACTGCCTCCGCCTATGCCTACCCGCTGCTGATCAAGAACCTGCTGTTCTCCCCCCTGGTCAACAACCCCGAGCAGCAGATCGTTTACCGGGACCGCATCCGTTACGATTACCGGACCCTGCGCCAGCGGATCGGCCAACTGGCCCACGCCCTGCGGCGGTTGGGGGTGAAGCCCGGGGATACGGTGGCGGTGATGGACTGGGACAGCCATCGCTACCTCGAATGCTTTTTCGCCGTGCCGATGATCGGGGCCGTGCTGCACACGGTCAACATCCGGCTCTCTCCCGAGCAGATTCTTTATACCATCGACCACGCCGAAGACGACGTGCTGCTGGTCAACGAGGAATTCCTGCCGGTGCTGGAGCAGATCAAGGGCCGGATCGACACGGTGAAAAAATACGTCCTGCTCTCCGATTCGGGAAACATGCCGCAGACCACGCTGGAGATCGACGCCGAATACGAGGCGCTGCTGGACAGGTGCCCGGCGGAATACGAGTTTCCCGATTTCGACGAAAACACCCGGGCGACCACTTTTTATACCACCGGCACCACCGGCATGCCCAAGGGGGTCTATTTCAGCCATCGGCAGCTGGTGCTGCATTCTCTGGGGACCCTGAGCGCCATGGCCACCCCGCAAACCCAGGGGCGCCTGCACCAGGGGGATGTCTACATGCCGATCACCCCCATGTTCCACGTGCATGCCTGGGGGTTCCCCTACATCGCCACCATGCTCGGCATCAAGCAGGTCTACCCGGGCCGCTACGCCCCGGACACCCTGCTCGAGCTGATCGCCCGGGAAAAGGTCAGCTTCTCCCACTGTGTGCCGACCATCATGCACATGCTGCTGGCCCACCCGGGGATCGACGGGGTCGACCTGTCGGGCTGGAAGGTCATCATCGGCGGGGCCGCCATGTCCAAGGCCCTCTGCAAGGCCGCCCTGGGGCGCGGCATCGACATTTTCTCCGGCTACGGGATGTCCGAAACCTGCCCCGTGCTGACCCTGGCCCACCTGAGCCCGGAGATGCTCGAAGGGGATGAGGATGCCCAGGCCGAGATCCGCTGCCGGACCGGGCGTCCCCTGCCCCTGGTCGAGGTCCTCCTGGTGGATGAAAAAATGAGCCCGGTGCCCGCCGGGGAGGGGAGCGGTGGAGAGATCGTGGTGCGCTCCCCCTGGCTGACCCAGGGGTATCTCAAGGACGTCAAAAACTCGGAAACCCTGTGGCACGGCGGCTACCTGCACACCGGGGACGTGGCCTGCGCCGACGAGCGCGGCTACCTGAAGATCACCGACCGCATCAAGGACGTCATCAAGACCGGGGGGGAATGGATCTCCTCCCTGGAGCTGGAGGACATCATCGCCCGGCATCCGGCGGTGGCCGAGGTGGCGGTGATCGGGATGCCCGACGAGAAATGGGGCGAGCGCCCGCTGGCCCTGGTGGTGGCCAGGCCAGGGCAGAGCGCGGCCCTGGACGAGGAGGCCATACGAACCCACGTCCAGGGGTACGTGGACAAGGGGGTGGTCTCCAGGTGGAGCGTCCCCGACCGGGTCCGCTTCGTCGAGGCGATCGACAAGACCAGCGTGGGCAAGATCAACAAGGTGGCGCTGCGCGACAAATATCTTTGATGAGGAACTGGGGGGGGCGCGCCTCGCCTCGGGTTGATTGCAATTTTCACAAAGGAGCAGACTTATGAAGATGCTGAGCAGGTTGGTGGTGGGCGTGCTGTGTCTGATGCTGACGGCATCGCCGGCATTTTCGGCCGGTTTCGCCCTGATCGAGCAGGGGGTGAGCAATCTGGGCAACGCCTTCGCCGGCGGCTCGGCCATCGCCGAAGACGCCACCACGATTTTCTTTAACCCGGCGGGCCTGACCCGGCTCGAGGGGCAGCAGGCGATTGCCGCCATCCACTTCATAAAACCTTCCGCGAAATTCGACAAGGACCGGGCCGAGAACGTGTTTTCAACACCATCCGCTCCAGCTCCCATCAATGGAAGTGAAGGTGGAGATGCCGGAAAACTGGGGGTGGCCCCCAACCTCTACTACGCCATCAACCTCGACAACGGCTGGGCTTTCGGCCTGGGCATCAACGCCCCCTTCGGGCTGGCCACCGAGTACGACAAGACCTGGGTGGGGCGCTACCATGCCGTCGACTCCAAGGTGCTGACGGTGAACATCAACCCGTCGGCGGCCTACCGGATCAACGACCAGCTCAGCGTCGGCGCCGGGGTGAGCGCCCAGTACATCGAGGCCGAGCTCTCCAGCATGATCGACTTCGGTTTGCAGGCCGCCCAGCTCAATGCCGGCTTTGCCCCGCTGGCCAGCAATCCGCAGGCCGATGTTTTCGCCGATCTCAAGGCCGACGACTGGAGCTACGGCTATAACCTGGGGCTGCTTTACGAGGTGACCAAGGACTCCCGGCTGGGGATGGCCTATCGCTCGCGGATCAAGCATGAACTGGAAGGGGACGCCGACTTCGAGGTGCCCTCCGCGTTTCTGGCCGGGTTTCCCGCCGGGCCCGGGGTGACCCTCGCCACCATCGCCAATTCCACCTTCACCAGCCAGGGGGTCAGGGGCGACATCACCCTGCCGGCCAGCGCCTCGCTCAGCTACTACCATCGCTACAACCCACGCTGGGCGGTCATGGCCGACGTCACCTGGACCGAATGGAGCACCTTCGACAAGCTGCTCATCGAGTTCGACGGCACCCTGGCCAACAACCCCAGCCTGACTACCGAAAACTGGGATGACAGCTGGCGCTACTCCCTCGGCACCACCTTCAACCCCAACGAGAGTTGGGCCCTGCGCTTCGGCCTGGCCTTCGACGAGGAGCCGATCCCCGACGCCGAGCATCGCACCCCCCGCATCCCCGGAGAGGACCGCTTCTGGACCGCCTTCGGCTTCGGCTACAAGTTCAACCGCAGCGCCAGCCTCGACTTCGGCTACGCGCACCTGTTCGTCAAGGACAGCAAGATCAACAAGACCGCGGCGCCTGGCACCGAGGATGCCGGTCGCGGGACCTTGGTCGGCACCTACGAAAACTCCGTCGATATCGCCAGCCTCCAGTTCACCTACAATTTCTGACCAGGCGCATTCCTCTCCCCCCGGTTTCGGCTGGGGGGAGGGGGCTGGTCGGGTTGCGGCGAATAAATAGAAATATGTTTTATCGCGATTTGACTTAAACGTAAAGGGCAGATATAAATTGATATAACTTGACGGCAAATCCGGGCGGGCAGCCACCAGGGGCCCGCCGGGTCGCGTCTCGGGTTAAGATATTAATATTCTACCTGGAGTCGGCGGTCTGCCTGGCCGCCGCAGGCCATTTCCGAAGGGAGGAAGGCGATGAAACAGATCAACCGGGTAGCCGTACTCGGGGCCGGGGTCATGGGGGCGACCATCGCCGCCCACCTGGCCAACGCCGGCCTGGAAGTCGAACTGCTCGACATGGTGCCGCGCGAGCCCAATGACCAGGAGCAGGCCGCCGGCCTGACCCTGGAGAGCCCGCAGGTGCGCAGCCGCATCGCCCGCGAAGGCCTCGAGGGACTGGCCAGGATGAAGCCGGCCCCCCTCTATCTCAAGGATTACGCGGCGCAGATCCGCATCGGCAATTTCGAGGACGACCTGGCCCGCCTCAAGGAATGCGACTGGGTGATCGAGGTGGTCATCGAGCACATGCCGATCAAGAAAAAGCTGCTCGCCAAGATCGTTCCCCAGCTGGCGCCCGGGGCGGTGCTTTCCACCAACACCAGCGGCCTGTCGGTCAACGAGATGGCCGAGGCGCTCCCCGAAGAGGTGCGCAAGAACTTCCTGGTCACCCACTTCTTCAACCCGCCGCGCTACATGCGCCTGCTCGAGATCGTCCCCTGCCGCGAAACCGACCCGGCGACCGTTGCCGCCATGGCCGAGTTCATCGGTCGGCGGCTCGGCAAGGGGATCGTCTACGCCAAGGACACCCCCAACTTCATCGCCAACCGCATCGGCGTCTACGCCATCTACAAGGGGATCGAGCACATGCTGGAGATGGGCCTGAGCGTCGAGGAGGTCGACAGTGTCGCCGGCCCGGCCACCGCCCGCCCCAAGAGCGCCGCCTTTCGCACCGCCGACCTGGTGGGCATCGACACCCTGGTGCATGTCGGCAACAACTCCTACCAGCTGCTGACCGGGGACGAGGAGCGCGAGGTCTTCAAGGTCCCCGGGTTCATGGTCAAAATGGTCGAGCAGGGGCTGCTCGGCAACAAGAGCAAGCAGGGCTTCTACAAAAAAGAGCAGGCCGGCGGGCAGCGGCAGATCCTCTACTTTGACTACGAAAGCGGCGAATACCGGCCGGCGCAGAAGCCCAGGTTCGCCTCGGTGCAGGCGGTCAAGCAGGTGGATGACCCGGCCCAGCGGGTGAAGATGATGGTGGCGGGCGACGACCCTGGCGCCGAGTTCGCCTGGAAGAGCCTGCGCGACACCCTGATCTACGCGGTCAACCGCATCCCCGAGATCGCCGACGACGTGATCAACGTCGACAACGCCATGAAGTGGGGCTTCAACTGGGAGATCGGCCCCTTCGAGATGCTCGACGCCATCGGCGTGCCGGCCTTCGTCGCGCGGGCCGCAAAGGACGGCGTCGCGGTCCCCGAGGCGCTCCAGGGGGTTGAGGCTTTCTACCGCTTCAACGAGGCGGGGGAGAAGCAGTATTACGACCTGCAAAAGGGCGCCTACGGCCCGGTCCCGGCCCGCGAGGGGGCGATCGACCTGCAGATCCTCAAGCGCGCCCGCGGGGTGGTGGAGAAAAACGCCAACTGCTCCATCGTCGACCTGGGCGACGGGGTCTTCGGCTTCGAGTTCCACTCCAAGATGAACACCATCAGCGGCGACATCCTGGCCATGACCCACAAGGCGCTCAGGCGCGCCGAAACTGAAGGGGTCGGCCTGGTGGTGGGCAACCAGGGGGCCAACTTCTCGGTGGGCGCCAACCTGATGATGCTCGCCGTGGCCCAGGCCGAAGGGGCCTACGACGACATCGCCATGATGGTCAAGTCCTTCCAGACGGCGACCATGGCCCTTAAATATGCCAAGGTGCCGGTGGTGGTCGCCCCATTCAACCTGACCTTGGGCGGCGGCTGCGAGTTCACCCTGCACGCCGACGCCGTCAACGCCTACGCCGAAACCTACATGGGGCTGGTGGAGATCGGCGTCGGCATCCTGCCCGCCGGCGGCGGCACCAAGGAGATGTGTCTGCGGGCCGTGGAGCTCTCCCGCCAGTTCGGCACCGACGTCTCGCCCTTCATCTTCAAGTACTTTCAGCAGATCGGCAAGGCCCAGGTCTCGACCGGCGCCGCCGAGCTGTTCGAGATGGGCTATCTGCGCCGCGGCGACCGCATCACCATGGACCTTGATCGCCTGCTGGCCGACGCCAAGCAGCAGGTGCTGGCCCTGGCGGTCAACTACCGCCCGCCGCGCCCGGTGGAGAACATTCCCGCACCGGGACGCAGCATCGCCGCGAGCATCAAGAGCCAGCTCTGGAACCTGCACCAGGGGGGCTACGTCACCGAGTACGAGAAGAGAATCGGCGGCCTCATCGCCGATGTCATCTGCGGCGGCGACGTGCCGGCCGGCACCCCGATCTCCGAGGAGTACCTGCTGCAGCTCGAGCGCGAAGGGTTCCTCAGCCTCTGCGGCAACCAGAAGACCGCCGAGCGCATCCAGCACATGCTCAAGACCGGCAAGCCGCTGCGGAATTGATTTTCACCACGAAGAGCACGAAGGACACGAAGGAAAGTCTTTCAAAGCATCGGTTTTCTTCGTGCTCTTCGTGCCTTCAGCGAGCCTTGCGAGCGGGTGGTGAATATTAAAAAAGAAGCGGATAAAATCCTGGATCGGAGGATATAACAGATGAAAACAGCATACATTGTGGCCGCTTACCGCACCGCCGGCTGCCGGGCCTACAAGGGGAAATTCAAAGACATGCGCCCCGACGACCTGGCGGCGGCGGCGCTTTCCGGGCTGATCGAGCGCACCGGCATCGACGCCGCGACGCTGGACGACGTGATCCTCGGCTGCGCCTTCCCGGAAGGGGAGCAGGGGATGAACGTCGCGCGCATTGCCGCGCTCAAGGCCGGCATCCCCTACCAGGTGCCGGCCCAGACCGTCAACCGTTTCTGCTCCTCGGGCCTGCAGACCATCGCCCTGGCCGCCGAGCGGATCATGGCCGGCTTTGCCGACTGCATCATCGCCGGCGGCACCGAGTCGATGACCATCGTCCCCATGGGCGGCAACAAGTACAGCGCCAACCCGTCGCTGGTCGCCGAGTGGCCCGAGTCCTTCGCCTCCATGGGGATCACCGCCGAACTGGTCGCCGACAAGTACGCCATCGGCCGCCAGGCCCAGGACGAGTTCGCCGCCGCCAGCCACGCCAAGGCGGCCGCCGCCATCGCCGCCGGGCGCTTCGCCGACGAGATCATCCCCGTGGAGATCGAAAAGACCGCAGTGGTCGGCAACAAGGTGAAAAAAGAGAAGGAACTGGTCGCCGTCGACGACGGCGTGCGCGCCGACACCACCGTCGAGGCGCTGGCCCGGCTCAAGCCGGCCTTCAAGCTCGACGGCACGGTCACCGCCGGCAACGCCTCGCAGATGACCGACGGCGCCGCCGCGACCCTGGTGGTCTCCGAAGAGTGCCTGAAGAAACTCGGCAAGGACCCGCTGGCCCGCTTCGTCGCCTTTGCGGTGCGCGGCGTGCCGCCGGAGATCATGGGGATCGGACCGGTCGAGGCGATCCCCGCGGCCCTGAAGATGGCCGGGCTCAAGCAGGGCGACCTCGACCTGGTCGAACTCAACGAGGCCTTCGCCGCCCAGTCCCTGGCGGTGATCCAGGAGCTCGGGATGAACCCGGAGATCATCAACGTCAACGGCGGCGCCATCGCCCTCGGCCACCCCCTGGGCTGCACCGGCGCCAAGCTGAGCGCGACCCTGCTCCACGAGCTCAAGCGCCGCGGCGGCCGCTACGGCATGGTCAGCATGTGCATCGGCGGCGGCATGGGCGCGGCGGGGATTTTTGAAAGGATCTGAGGTTTTCACCACGAAGCGCGAAGTTGCGCAGGGCGGGCCATGCCCGCCGGCTACCTGAGACCCTCACCACGAAGGACACGAAGGACACGAAGGACACGAAGGACACGAAGGACACGAAGAAGGGCCAAGGCAAGGGAAAAAACAGTAGTTAAGGGTTTTCTTCGTGATCTTCGTGTCCTTCAGCGAGCAGAGCGAGCGGGTGGTGAATCAGGTTTTTGACCAAATCAACCTTGAATAAACCGCCAATCGAGGAGACATGGGGATGAAAATGAAGCGGAGAATTCTCAAGGGGGGCGAATTTCTGGTGACCGAGGTCGGCTGCGACGAGGTCTTCACCCCCGAGGATTTCAGCGACGAGCAGAAGCAGATCGGTGAGACCACCGAACAGTTCGTCGCCAGCGAGCTTGCGCCCCACATCGAGGAGATGGACGCGGGCAACTTCGACCTGGTGGTCGAGGGGATGCGCAAGGCCGGGGAGCTCGGCCTGCTGATGATCGACGCCCCCGAGATGTACGGCGGGCTCGAGCTGGACAAGGCGACCAGCATGCTGGTCGGCGAGAAGCTCGCCCCCTCCGGTTCGTTTTCCGTGGCTTTTGCCGCCCACTCGGGGATCGGCACCCTGCCGCTGATCTACTACGGCACCGAGGCGCAGAAAGAGAAATACCTCGAGAAGATCATTAGCGGCGAGTGGGTGGCGGCCTACTGCCTGACCGAGCCCGGCTCGGGCTCCGACGCCCTGGGTGCCCAGGCGACGGCGACCCTCTCCGCGGACGGCAGGTATTACCTCCTCAATGGCGTCAAGCAGTTCATCACCAACGGCGGCTTCGCCGAGCTGTTCACCGTGTTCGCCAAGATCGACAAGCAGCACTTCACCGCCTTCCTGGTCGAACGGGGCTTCGAAGGGCTGGTGGTCGGTCCCGAGGAGAAGAAGCTCGGCATCAAAGGCTCCTCGACCACCCCGATCATCCTCGACAATTGCAGGGTGCCGGTGGAAAACCTGCTCGGCGAGATCGGCAAGGGGCACAAGATCGCCTTCAACGTGCTCAACGTCGGGCGCTTCAAGCTCGGCGCCGGGGTGACCGGCGCGGCCAAGATGGCGCTGGGCGAGGCGATCCGCTACGCCAACGAGCGCAAGCAGTTCGGCAAACCAATCAGCTCCTTCGGCGCCATCGGCGAGAAGCTCGCCGACATGACCGCCGAGACCTTCGCCTCCGAATCCCTCGTCTATCGCCTGGCCGGGCTGCTCGACACCAAGCTGGCGACCATCGACAAGGGGATCGACAACTACTACGAGGAGTACCAGAAGGGGATCGAGGAGTACGCCCCCGAGTGCGCCATCTCCAAGGTCTTCTGCAGCGAGGTGCTGGCCCGGGTGGTCGACGAGGTGGTGCAGATCTTCGGCGGCTACGGCTACGTCAGCGGGTATCCCGCCGAGCGTTTCTACCGCGACGAGCGCATCAACCGCATCTTCGAGGGGACCAACGAGGTCAACCGCCTGCTGATCCCCGGCATGATCCTGCGCAAGTCGCTCAAGGGCGAACTCCCCCTGCAGGCCGAGGCGATGAAGGCCTTCGAGGCGCTGATGACCCCCAGCTTCGATGAACTCGACCAGAGCGACCCCTTCGCCGCCGAGAAGGCGCTGCTGAAATGCCTCAAGACCCTGTTCCTGATTCTTGCCGGGGCCGCAGTGAAGAAGCACCTGGCCGGGTTGCAGGACGAGCAGGAGATCCTCATCGCCGCCGCCGACCTGGCCATCCAGATCTTCGCCATCGAGAGCGCCGTGCTGCGCGCGGAGAAGATCCACCCCTCGGCCAGCGAGCGTAAGCGGCAGCTGCTCAGGGCCGCGGTCAAGGTCTTCACCTTCAGCGCCACCGAAGTCGCCGGCAGCGCGGCGAAAAAAGGGGCCTTCTACCTCGAGGAGGGGGACAACCTGGCCATGATCCTCTCCGGGGTGCGCCGTTTCACCAGGTACGACGCCAGCGGCCTGCTGCAGGCCAAGCGGGCCCTGGCCCGGGCGGCCAGCGAAGAGGGACGGTACATCTTCTGAGCGCGAACCCGCGGGACCGGGCCAGACCCTAGGTCATCGGGGCGGTGAAAAAGCAGCTGAAGAAGCTGGTGAAAGGGACGTTTTCGCGGGGGCCGAAGATTCCGTGAGCCTTGGGCTTGTCCGGGATTTGGGAAATTCTTTGCGTACCACGAAGTACACGAAGGGCACGAGGGTCAAAGCAATAGTTTAAGGACTTTCTTCGTGATCTTCGTGACCTTCGTGGTGAAATCAGTTTTTCCTGCTCGGGGTCGACCCACAGTGTTTCGGGGCGCGGATCGCTCTTGCCGCTGGCGCTAAGCGTAGCAGGCCATCAGGGTGCGGCCTTCGGTGAAGCGAACCTCGATTTCGGTGGTAAACTCACTGCTGTCTCACAAATTCACAGCAGGGCTAACTGATTGTTTCGTATAGTGTTTTTGCGTGGAGACGGCTTGAATAGCTCTTCTAAATCGCGCTTCTCGAATAAATTTAGCTGTAATATCCGCAACATGCGCTGTAACGAAGCTCCGACTTTCGACTGGAACTTCAGGAACGAGAGTACCAAGTAGGCACATAGGGCGATCCAAAGCTGGGTCTTCACCGCGTTCATGGATGTGCCCAAGAAGCTCTTCACCTTCAGGTTCTGTTTGATCCACTTGAAGAAGAGCTCGATCTGCCAGCGTTCTTTGTAAAGATCGGCCACCGTTTGGGCCGGGATCTCCAAGGCATTGGTCACGAACTGGTAAATGATGCCCGTTTCCTCGTCCCGATACGTGACCAAGCGGAAGGTTTCGGGCAGCTTGCCCAAATGGATTTCTCGGTCCTCGATCACCCCCGGGCTCTTGCGGCCACGGCGTTTTTTGCCGGGCGTGACGATGGCGTTGCTCTTGAGGCGGGTGACAAAGAATACCCCGTCCTCACACAGTTCCTGATACCAGGTGTAATCGGTGTAGCCTCGGTCGAAGACCACATAGGAGCCCTTGGGGAGTTCGAGCTCTCTGGCATGGTTGATTTCATGCTCCTTGCCTTCGGTCAGATCGACAAAGGCGGGTAAATAGCCGTCGGCATCGAGCCCGACATGAAGCTTGGCCGCCCCCTTGTTCTTCTGGTACTTGGCCCAAGGAAACAGGGAGAGTGTCAGGTCGAGCAGGGAAGCATCCAGCAGGTAGATTTTTCCGTCGAGTTTGAAGCTTTTGTTCCGTGGCGCCATTGACTGGCAGCGGGCCAACAGGCGCTGAAACAGCTCTTCGTAAAGAGTGTGCGGCTGACTTTCGTTACAGCGCGCCAAGGTGGCTCTGCTGAACACCTTGACGCCCAAGTGGTAGAGCTTGCTGCCCTGAACGCTGAGATTGTCAACGACATCCCGCAGGCTGCTCCGACCTGTCAGCTGTGCTGTCAGCATGGCGACAAACTGGGTCCAGCGGGAGAACGAACGAAACTTCTGCCCGACGTGATGCTTGTTCGCCAGGGATTGAAATTCATGTCTCGGAAAAATTCGTACAATTTGAGAAAGAACGGTGCTACAATGGGCCACGGCTCGGAACTCCTTATTGTTATTATGGTTTTGGCGAACTCATTATAACATTTTGGAGTCTCCGGGCCTTCTATTTTTTGATCAAACTATGAGACAGCAGTGTGGTAAACTTCATGAAGGAGTTCAGCGGGCCGGAGGTGCCTGGTCGCTGAGGATTTCCGCAATGCGGTCCCGGTAGTCGACGATTTCCCTGCGCAGGGAGGTGAGATTGGCGATTTTCTGGTCGACTTTGCCGATATGGCCATCGAGGATTTCCAGGAGCTTGGGGGTGATCCTGTCGAAGCTCTGATCGTGGATGTCGAAATTTTCCGCCAGCTCCTGCATCTCCTTGAGGGTGATCCCCAGTTCCTTGAGCTTGAGGATGAAGCGCAGGCGCAGGATGTCGTTCCGGCCGTACATCCGGGTGCCTCCGACCAGCCGTTCGGGAGGTCCCATCAGGCCGATCTCTTCGTAATAGCGGATGGTGCGGGTGGTGATGCCCAGGCGGCGGGCCACCTCGCCAATCTGGACGGGCGCATCGGCGGAGGGTTGCATAGCATAACCTTTACGTTAAATGTCGAGGTAGTTAATTAGACTGTTTAGCATCCAGGCCGGGGCATGTCAATCGGCAACGGGTATTATAAATCCAAGCGGGTTCGATTCTCCGCAGCTTGCTGCGTCCATGGGAATCCGGGAGCCGGTATTCAGAAGGCAAAGCCCTGCCGGCTTCTGGATTCTGGCTCCTGAATTCCAAGGAGGTCTTCCATGAAGGCTCTACTGGTTGGTGAATACCGCGACGGCAAGCTGCTCGGCTCGACCTACGAGCTGCTGGCCTTCGCCCGGAAAATCGGCGCCCAGGCCGCGATGTTCCTGGTCGGCAGCGAGGCGGCCCTGCCCCGATTCGACGGGCCGCTCTACCTGGCCGAGGCCAAGGCCGCCGGCGAGTTCAACCCGGCGCTGCACAAGCAGCTGCTGCTGCAGGTCATCGAGCAGGAGCAGCCCGAGCTGATCGTGCTCGCCCACTCCTCCTACGGCTGGGACCTGGCTCCGCGGCTGGCCCTGGCGCTGAAGTGCGCGCAGGCCTCCGAGGTGCTCGACTACGCCGAGGGCGCCTTTGTGGTGCCGGCCTGCAACGCCAAGCTGCGCCGCACCCTGAAGCCCGCCAGCGCACGCACCGTGGTCACCCTGCAGGCCGGAGCCTTCAGCCTGCCCGGCGAGCCCGCCGGCACCCCGGAGGTCAAACCGCTCAGCATCCAGGCAGCGGCCGGCGGCCTGGAATTCGTTGGCTACGAAGCCGCGCAAAAGGCCGCCGTCGATCTGACCCGGGCCGAGATCATCGTCAGCGCCGGGCGCGGCATCGGCAAAAAGGAGAACGTGGAGATGATCGCCGCGCTGGCCAAGGCGCTGGGGGGCGAACTGGGCGCCAGCCGCCCGGTGGTCGATGCCGAATGGCTCGACCACAGCCGCCAGGTCGGCACCACGGGGCAGACGGTGGCGCCCAGGCTGTACGTGGCCTGCGGCATCTCCGGGGCGATCCAGCACCTGGCGGGGATGAAGAAATCCGGCTTCATCCTGGCGGTCAACACCGACAAGGAGGCGCCCATCGGCGAGGTGGCCGACGTGCTGGTGGTGGCCGACCTCAAGCAGTTCGTCCCGGCCCTGACCGAGAGGGTCAAGGCCCTGCGGGGCGCCTGAACCTCCTGTCTCGGGGCAAGTGGCCGTCGGCAAAGCGGAAATTTGACCGGGCCCAGAAATGGCACCGGCTTTTCCACACGCCCTGTGAATAACTCTTTGGACAAACCCCATGGCAGGGTCCAAGGAGTCATTTCTTTGAAGGAATTAGCGATTTGCCCAAAAAATAGTCAGGTGTTTTGGGCGATGTAATTTCAGGTAGTTAAGCCCCTGGCCGAGGGCTGTGGGGAAAACCTGATGTATACAGTGTACTCCCTGCGGGGTTCGATCAGGGCGGCCCGGCGGGTTGGCGTCCCTGTTGACAGGCCGCGGTATTCTATCCGTTGAGATTTCCTTCATTTGCTTGGTATTTCGCTGGATTAAAATCTTTTTCTTGCCTCCAAACAAGGGTTGTGGCACGATCTCTGGCGGCCCGGGGAGCGGTTCCGGCTCCCCGTTTTACGATTCTCTGTCCAGACACAACCGAATAAATCATGAATTCGACAATCGAGAAGCCTTTGAAAAACCAGTTCGCCAGCGACAATTATTCGGGGATCTGCGCCGAGGCCTGGCAGGCGATGGCGGCGGTCAATCATGGATATGCCAATTCCTACGGGGACGATCCCTGGACCACCAGGGCCTGCAACCTGATCCGCGATTTCTTCGAAACCGACTGCCAGGTCTTTTTCGTCTTCAACGGCACCGCGGCCAATTCCCTGGCCCTTTCCGCCCTCTGTCATTCCTACCACAGCATCATCTGCCACGAGATGGCCCACGTGGAGACCGACGAGTGCGGGGCCACGGAATTCTTCTCCAACGGCACCAAGATCCTGCTGGTGCCCGGCGAGCACGGCAAGGTCGATCTCAAGGCGGTGGAACACACGGTCAATCGGCGCAAGGACATCCATTACCCCAAGCCCAAGGCCCTCTCCATCACCCAAGCTACCGAACTGGGGACGGTCTATACGCCCGCTCAGCTCGGCGAGGTGGGCGAGTTGTGCCGCCGGCTTTCCCTGCGCCTGCACATGGACGGGGCCCGTTTCGCCAATGCCCTGGCCTCCCTGCAGGTGGCCCCCAAGGAGATCACCTGGAAGGCCGGGGTCGACGTATTGACCTTCGGCGGGGCCAAAAACGGCCTGGCTCTGGGCGAGGCGGTGGTCTTTTTCAACAAGGAGCTCGCCTGCGAATTCGACTACCGCTGCAAGCAATCGGGGCAGCTCGCCTCGAAGATGCGTTTTCTCTCGGCCCCCTGGATCGGCCTGCTGGAAAACGGCGCCCTGCTGCGCAACGCCGCCCACGCCAACCACTGCGCGCGCCTGCTGGCCGAGGGGTTGAAGCTGGTGCCCGGGGTCGAACTCAGTCACCCCTGCGAGGCCAACGCGGTGTTCGTCAGCATGCCCGAGCCGATGATTCGGGCCCTGAACGAGCGCGGCTGGTATTTCTATACCTTTATCGGTTCGGGTCACGCCCGGTTGATGTGCTCCTGGAGCACCACCGAGGCCGATGTGGAGGCTTTGCTGCAGGATGTCTGCGAAGTCGCCGCGGCGTCGTAGGCTCTCGGAAAATTTTGTGGTATAAGGTTCACTTTGGGCAATTGGTAAGACCGATTTCCTTTTGGCGGGCGGCTCGGGCAGGCTTGACCCGGCTGGGTGCGCCCCGGGAGATGCAGATCCTTGATTCGCTTTGAAAACGTCAACAAGTGGTTCCATCAGCTGCATGTGCTCAACGACATCAACCTGCACGTCAAGCAGGGGGAGGTGGTGGTCATCTGCGGGCCGAGCGGTTCGGGCAAGAGTACCCTGATCCGCACCATCAACCGTCTCGAGCCGATCCAGAAGGGGAAGGTGGTGGTCGACGGCGTCGCTCTCGACGACCCGAAGACCAATCTGACCCTGCTGCGCGCCGAGGTCGGCTTCGTCTTCCAGCAGTTCAACCTCTATCCGCACATGACGGTGCTGGAGAACATCACCCTGGCCCCCTGCATGGTACGCAAGATGCCGAAAAACGAGGCGGAGAAGCTGGCCCGCGACCTGCTCGCCAAGGTCAACATCCCCGACAAGGCCGAGTCGTACCCGAGCCAGCTCTCCGGAGGGCAGCAGCAGCGGGTGGCCATCGCCCGCGGGCTGGCCATGAAGCCGAAGATCATGCTCTTCGACGAGCCGACCAGCGCCCTCGACCCGGAGATGATCAACGAGGTGCTCGACGTCATGAAGGGGCTGGCCCGCGAGGGGATGACCATGGTCTGCGTCACCCACGAGATGGGCTTCGCCCGCGAGGTGGCCGACCGGGTGATCTTCATGGACGCCGGGCGCATCGTCGAGGAGAACAACCCCGAGGCGTTCTTCTCCAACCCGCAGAACGAAAGGACCAAGTCCTTCTTGAGCAAGATCCTGTCGCACTGAACCCGTTTCGTGGCTCGGCCGGCAGCCTCGGGTGGCTGTTGCGGCCTATTTGTCCAATTTTCAGTACAGGAGGAACGACATGCGCAAACCCAAGTATCTGATCGCGGCCCTCGTCCTGGTTCTGGCCTGGGCCCAGGCCGCCGTCGCCGGTCCCACCTACGACCAGGTGATGAAGGACAAGGTGGTTCGTGCCGGCATCATGACCGACTCGATCCCCGGCGCCTTCTACAACGACAAGAAGGAATGGGTCGGCTTCGACGTCGATATCGCCGAAGAGATCGCCAAGCGCCTCGGCGTCAAGCTCGAGCGCGTGCCGGTGACCAACAAGACCCGCATCGCCTTCGTGCAGCAGGGGCGCATCGACATGTCGGTGGCCAACATGACCCACAAGCGCGAGCGCGACAAGTCCATCGACTTCTCCATCACCTATTTCTTCGACGGACAGAAGATCCTCTCCAAAAAAGGGCAGTTCAAGGATCACAAGGATTTCGTCGGCAAGAAGATCGCCACCATGCAGGGGACCACGAGCGAACTCAACGTGAAGAACCTGCTCAAAGAACTGGGCGACCCCGATTTCGAGAAGAACGTCATCAGCTTCCAGAAAGAATCCGAGTGCTTCCAGGCCCTGCGCATGGGCCGGGTGGCCGGCTGGTCCACCGACAGCACCATCCTGCTCGGCTATGCCGCCCAGGCCCCCGGCGAGTTCGAGCTGGTGGGCGACTTCTTCAGCGACGAGCCCTACGGCATCGGCCTGCCGGAGAACGACTCGGCCTGGCGCGACGCGGTCAACTTCACCCTGCAGGACATGTGGAACGACGGCACCTACAAGCAGATCTACGACAAGTGGTACGGGCCGGAGACCCCCTATTCCTTCCCGCTGACCCGCAAGGTCGAAATGTGGCCGTAAGCATCGGCGGCTGATCCGTTCGCTCCCTCTCCCCCCCCGGGGAGAGGGAGTTTTTTTGTCAATCACCCCACCCGCGGGGATGTTGAGTGAGAAGTGATGTTTCGAAAGTGGATTGAAAAAGTCTGGGCGCAGTACCTGGTGCTGTTCGGCATCGCCGCCGTCATGGTGTATTACTGGGGCTGGGTGTTCGATTTCGGCTACGACTTCGACTGGAGCGTGCTCTACACCGTCAACCCCACCTATGGCGAAAACCTGGGGCTCAACCTGCTTTCCGGGCTCAAGCTCACCCTCTACATCACCCTGGTCAGCTCCGGCGCGGCCCTGCTGCTGGGCACCCTGTTCGGCCTGGGGCGGCTTTCCCACTTCAAGCCCCTTTACTGGGTGTCGTCGGCTTACGTCGAGTTCTTTCGCAACACGCCGCTGCTGATCCAGCTGTTCTTCTGGTACTTCGCCTTCCCCATGGCGCTGCCCGAAGTCGCCCGCGACTGGGTCTTCGCCCACAATTTCGAACTCTGGAGCGCAACCCTCGGCCTGTCGATCTACACCGGGGCGTTCATGGCCGAGGTCATTCGCGCCGGGCTGCAGTCGATCCCCAAGGGGCTGCTCGAGGCCGCCTACTCTTCGGGGCTGAGCTATTTCCAGGCGCTGCGCACGATCATCCTGCCGCTCGCCTTCCGGGCCATCATCCCGCCGCTGGGCAGCGAGTTTCTCAACAACATGAAGAACTCCTCGCTGGCGATGGTGGTGGGCGTGGCCGAGCTCTGCTGGCAGTCCCAGCAGATCGAATCGCTGACCTTCAAGGGGTTCGAAGCAACCACCGCGGCCACCCTGATCTACCTTGCGCTGTCGCTGACGATCTCGGCGATCCTCAACATGGTCAACCTGCGCCTGCAGGTGGTCTCGCCGAACCAGCGCACCCTCGGCTACCGGCTGGCCGACGTGTTTTTCTGGCCTTTCGAGATGCTCTGGCGCGCCCTCGCTCACCCCGTCTCCCTGGTGCTGGCCCCGCGCTCCCAGTCGCTGCGCTATTCGCCGCTGCGCGCCGCCCTGCGCCAGGTGCGCCTGGGGCTCACCAAGGTGCTGACCCTGGCCTCCAAGGGCGCGTTCATGGCGGCGGTGGTCTACCTGCTGTACATGACCCTGAGCGGCCTGGCGGGGCTCAAGTGGCAGATCGCCTTCGACAACCTGCGCACCCTGCTGATCTGGCGTTTCCCGCAAGGGGACGAGAGCGAGCTGTTCATGGGGCTGGGGGGCCTGAGCTTCTCGGTGCTGATGGCGCTGATCGCCATCACCGTCAGTTTCGGCATCGGCCTGCTGGTCGGGTTGGGGCGCCGGGCGAAAAACCGCATCCTGAGCCTGCCCTGCACTCTGTACATCGAGGTCATCCGCGGCACGCCGCTGATCATGGTGATCTTCTGGGTCTATTTCTTTTTGCCGATCTTTACCGGGACCTATCTGAACGTTTTCTGGAGCGCCACCATCGCCCTGACCGTCTTCACCGGCGCCTACCTGGCCGAGATCGTCCGCGGCGGCATCCAGAACATCCCCCCCGGGCAGGTCGAGGCGGCGCTCTCCACCGGGCTGAACTATTACCGCACCATGCGCTACGTCGTCCTGCCCCAGGCCCTCAAGCAGATGATCCCGGCCATCGTCGGCCAGTTCATCGCCATCTTCAAGGATACCTCGCTGGCCTACGTCATCGGCGTGCTCGAGCTGACCTTCGTCGCCCAGGGGCTCAACAACCGGCTGATGATCTACCCCTTCGAGATCTACTGCACGGTGGCCATCCTCTATTTCGTCTGCTGCTACGCCATGAGCATCCTCGCCAACCGCCTCGAACAGCGGTTGAGCCCCGAGAAGGTGCGCCTGCGGATGTAAGGGTTCCGCGCTGCCGCTTTTCCGCTTTTCTGAGGCCGCCCCGAAATTTACGGGGGCGGCCTCTGTTTTTTTCCTGCCGGGGGACAAGGCGTGCCTTGCCCTGGCGACTGGAAAAAATAACCTTTTGCAGTACACTACTTGCAAATTCCCATTCCGATTTCATTCGGCACCGCCTGCGGGGAGGACCTCCCCCTGGGCAGTATTTTTCCCGCGCCGGGGCCAGTTTCGCAAAGGAGGGTATTCATGGCAACCACCGTTACCCCAATCGAACAGTCCCGCCTTTTTCGGGCAAAGTTCACCTATGCCGTGCGCAGGGTGCCGCGCAAGGCGATGGCGACCCTGGTGACGGGAAAGCTGGAACCGAAGGCCGGCGACCTGATCCTCGCCCGGGTCGATCGGGTTCGCCAGCACCCCAGGGTCGAACTTTGCCACGGCCGTAAATCCAAGCTGTTCCTCGGTGACGAGATCGTTGTCTGCTACGGTTACCGCTATGCCCCCGACCAGTTCGAGGCGGCGGTGCCCGATGACCTCAAGCCCTGCCACCTGGTGGCCGGGGGCGGCATCGCCGGGCGGATGCTCTCCAGGCACGCCAGCGTCAAGCCCCCCACCGAGATCACCCCCCTCGGACTGCTCGGCGATGCCCAGGGTCGGCCGCTCAATATCGGCGACTATAAATTGCCCTTGCGGGTCATGAGCGGGCCGCGGCCCCCCCTGCTAACGGTGGTCGGCACCTCCATGAACTCGGGAAAAACCACCACGGCGGCCTTCCTGATCCGGGGCCTGGTACGCTACGGCTTGAAGGTTGGTGGGGTAAAGATCACCGGGACCGGCGCCGGGGGGGACCTGTGGTGCATGCTCGACGCCGGGGCCATGCCGGTTCTGGACATCGTCGATGCCGGGCTCCCCTCGACCTGCCGCCGCAGCTTCGAGGAACTTGACGGCGTGGCGGACCTGCTCATCAGCCACCTGCAGGCCGCCGGAGTGGACGTGATCGTCATGGAGATCGCCGACGGAATCTACCAGGAGGAAACCGCCGGGCTGCTTTCCCTGCCGGCCTTCACCCAGAAGCTCGACGGCGTGCTGTTCGCCGCCCTGGACGCCGTCGGTGCCACCGCCGGTGCCGATTGGCTGGCCCGGCGGGGACTGCCGCTGCTGGGAATCAGCGGGGTGTTCACCAGCTCGCCCCTCGGGATGCGTGAGGCCCAGGCCTTCACCGGGGTGCCGGCTTTGACCTCGAAAGCGCTGCAATGCCCCTCCATTGCCCATTCACTGATCGCGGATATCCTGGCGCGCCGGGGGGCGCTCAAGTCCGCGCCGGTGGTCCAGGCCGTACCTGCGGCGCTTTCCAACCTGTCGGGGTAAATGCGTCTTCCTTCCGTATTCACTGACCGGCGGCGGCGGAGCTTCATCCGCCTGGTAGCCAACGGGCTGTTGCAATCCCTGGCCGCGGTGGCCACCCTGCTGCTGGTGAGAAAGGCCTTCGACCAGCTGCTCATTCATGGGGCCCCGGTGCAGGTGAAGGGGTTGGCCTGGATCGGCCTGGGACTGTTCTGCGCCGCCGCGGGCCTGGCCTGGCTGCGGATGCTCGAGCGGATCGACGCCGAGCGGATGGGGCAGGACTACGTGCACCATATCCGCCTGATCCTGTTTCGCTCGCTCAGCTCCATGGCGCCGCGGGCCCTGCAGCGGCGCAGCAGCGGGGCGGTCATGCTGCGCTTTGTCGGCGACCTGACCGCCCTGCGCAACTGGGTCAGCCTCGGCCTGGCCCGGATCCTCGTCACCAGCCTGACCTCCCTGGTAGCCCTGGGCGCCCTGGCGGTGCTCAACTGGCCGCTGGCCCTGGCCGTCGGCCTGTGCCTGGGGCTCGGCCTTGGGCGCAGCCTGGGGCTTGGGGAGGCCATGCGCCGGACCCTGTTCGAGGCCCGTCGCCGGCGTTCCTACATCGCCGCCAACATCAACGAGAAAATCGCCCGCCTCGATGTGGTCCAGGCCTTCGGTCAGGTCAAGCGCGAGCGGCGCCGCGTCGCCCGCCAGAGCCGGCGGCTCAAGCGGGCGATGATCGACAAGGCCCGGGCGGCCGGAAGGCTGCGGGCGGTGGCGGAGATCGCCGCCGGCGCAGCGGGGGCGGTGGTGGTGCTGATCGGGGGGCTGGAGGTGGCGGCGGGGCGCGCCTCGGGGGGGACGGTGGTTGCCGCCCTGACCATTGTCGGGCTGCTGGCGCCGGGGGTCCGGGAGCTGGGGAGGGTCAACGAATTTTACCAGAACGCCCGGGTCTCGCGGCGCAAGATCCTTGATTTTCTGAAAACCCCCACCCTGGTCAAGGAGCTCAGGGACGCCCCCGACCTGGTTCCCGGCCCGGGGCGCCTGGAGTTTCGCAAGGTCCACCTGGACAAGGTCATCCGCGGGTTTTCCGCCGTGGCCGAACCCGGCCGCCGGATCGTTCTCGCCGGCCCCAACGGGGCCGGAAAATCCACCCTGTTCTACCTGGCGTCCCGCTTGATCGATCCGGATCGGGGGCGTATCCTGCTCGATGGCCAGGATCTGTGCCGACACTCCCTGAATTCGGTGCACAGGGCCGTGGGGCTGGTCAGCGGCGAGCTGCAGCTGCTGCGGGGGAAGGTCGTCAAGAACCTCTTGTACCGCTACCCGGAGGCATCCCCCGAGGAGTTGGAAAGGGTCAAGCGGCTCTGTGATCTCGAGCAGGTGCTCGCCGACCTGCCCGAGGGGGACCAGACCCGGGTGCTCGAGGGGGGCAGCAATCTCTCCGTTGGCCAGCGTCAGCGCATTGCCCTGGCCAGGGCTCTGTTGGGCGATCCGCCGCTGCTGCTGCTCGACGAGGCGGACGCCAACCTCGATTTGACCGCCGGAGCGGCCCTCGACCGGGTGTTGGCTCAATACCGGGGGACGGTCCTGATGGTCACCCGCAACCCGGAGCGAATCCTGGCCGCCGATGAACTCTGGTACATGGAAGGGGGGCGGCTGCTGGAAGCCGGGCCCCCCGCGGACCTGCGCCATCGCTGGGAGTCGGGGGAGGGCGCCGCGGTTTCCACCGACGCTCCCCAGGACGCCGAAAGCCAGCCCCCCTCCGGTGCTGGCGGCGATTGCAAACTCGATGCGGATTTTTTATGACTGACCTTGCCCAAAGCGCTATTGGCTCCTTTCAACTACCATCCGGACAGGTGTTCAAGCGCAGGCTCGCCGGGCCCGGAGGCCTCGAGTACTTCCTTTACCTTCCCCGCGGCGGCAGCGCCGGCAGGCCGCTTTTCGTGGCGGTCCACGGCATTTCGCGCAATGCCTGGGAGCACGCCCAGGCCTTTGCCCCGCTGGCCGAACGCTACGCGGTTCCGCTGGTCGCCCCCTTGTTCAGCCAAAAGGACTTCCCCGCCTACCAGCGGCTTGTCGAGGGCAGCGGGGCGCAGCGTCCGGACCTGGTCCTGGAGCGGCTGGTGGAGGAGGTGGGGATGCTCAGCGGAGCCCGCACCGACCGACTGCGGATGTTCGGGTTTTCCGGCGGTGGGCAGTTCGTGCACCGTTTCGCGCTGGTCCACCCGCGCCGGGTCGCCCGCTATGCCATGGGGGCGCCGGGCTGGTACACCTTTCCCGACGAGGCGCGGCGCTTTCCCAGGGGCTGGCGCCCCAGCCGCAGGCTTCCCGGGTTGTGCCTGAAGCCCCGGCGCTGCCTCAAGATCCCCGCCTGCGTGCTGGTCGGAGAATTCGACGTGGAGCGCGACGAGGATTTCAACACTGCGGCGCGGCTCGATCGGCAGCAGGGGGCTAACCGCCTGGAGCGTGGCCGCAACTGGGTCGCCGCCATGCAGCAGGCGGCCCGTTCCAGGGGGCTGGAAACCCCCTTTCGCTTCCAGGTTCTGGCCAGCTCGGACCACGCCTTCATGACCTGCATGACCGCAGGTCAGATGGGGGAGGCGGTTTTCCGCTTTCTGTTCGGAAAAATCCGCAGGGGTTGAGCTCGCTGCAAAATGGGACTTGCCCCCCCTGCCGAGCGATGTGTGTTCCTGCACTGTATTCGCGGAGGATTGTTCATGAGAAAAAGGTACTTTTCCCTCGCAGTGGCGGGCGTCCTGGCGTTTCTCAGCGCAGGGTGCATCAACCGGCAGCTGGCCAACGACATGCCGCAACCGCCGTCGATAGACGGCTATCAACTCGCCGATGCCGGGCTGGGGGGGCAGCTGTACGACGACTGGCCCCGGGTAGTGCATACCCGGCTCAGCGAGCAGAACCCGCTTTACCCCCGGCGGGGGGAATTTCACGTCACCAACACCTACCGGTGCAAATCCTGTCACGGCTGGGACTTTAGCGGCAATCAATGGTCGGCCGGCGACGGCGGAGAGGCGCACCGGGTCCGGGGGCGCTCCCAGGTCAGGGAGCTGCCTCCCGGGCAGCTGTACCAGACCATCGCCCGGGGGCCGGCCGGGCATGCCTTCGGAGACTACCTGACCCGTCAGGAGGTCTGGGCCCTGGTGCGGTTCATCCGCGAAGAGCTGATCGACCCTTCCAAGGTCATCGCCGCGGACGGCAGGGTGGCGGGGGATGCCGCCAAAGGCCGCGCTCTGTACGAGCAGCGCTGCGCCGACTGCCACGGGTCCGATGGCCGGGGCATTGACCTGCGCCGCAAAGACGGGGTTCAGGGGGTCGGCTGGCGGGTCGCCGGCAACCCGGTGGTCGCCCTGCATCGGGTGCGCTGGGGACGTTCGAGCAAGATGCACTATACCGGGCGCATGCGCGGCGGGAAACCCTCCGGGCGCGCCGACCTGCAGCTCTCGGACCAGCAGATACTCGACATCCTGGCCTATTGCTCGGAGCTGCCGAAACGCTAGGGTCCCGTGCGGTTTATTCTGGCCCTCCATGCTGGCGCTGTGGCCCGCAGGCTTCGCTGCCTCTCTTCGGCTCTGCTTTGCTCAGGCCTGCGTCGAAGCGCCTTGTCACCGGCCAAAACCCTGAAAGGACTGACCGCGCAGAACCGCCAGACCGGCCTGGCTGTTTGACTCGCTTAAAATAATGTTTGATCATTGCTTCGGGTTGGATTAAACTTGCCCACGGCCTTAAGGTCAGACCTTTCGGCCTCTTACCGGCTCCGCCTGCATCCAACCTTGGCCATCCGATCGCGGCGGCCCCGTTCCTCCCCGGTCGGGATGTAGAAACGGTGACGGCATTCCATGAATTCCGGGTGCGCCATGTTGCTTGGTGCAGAGCCCGTCGTATCCTGGTTGAAGGGGATTTCCCCCGATTGCGAAAGGAGTGTTATCGATGAAGCGGTTTTTGACCCTGGCGCTGGCGCTGTGCATGGCGGCTGGCGGAACCGGACTGGCCTCGGCCAAGTCCATCAAGATCGGTCTCATGGCCCCCATGACCGGCTCCTGGGCCAGTGAAGGTCAGGACATGAAGCAGATCGTCGAACTGCTCGCCAAGGACATCAACGACAAGGGCGGCATCAACGGCGACCAGATCGAGATCCTGGTCGAGGACGACGGCGGCGACCCCCGCACCGCCTCGCTGGCGGCCCAGCGCCTGGCCACCCAGGGCGTGGTGGCGGTGGTCGGCACCTACGGCTCCTCGGTCACCGAGGCCAGCCAGACCATCTATGACGACTTCCAGATCCCCCAGGTGGCCAACGGCTCCACCGCCGTGCGCCTGACCGAAAAGGGGCTGAAATACTTCTTCCGCACCTGCCCCCGCGACGACGAGCAGGGACGGGTCGCCGCCGGCACCCTGGAGAAGATGGGCTTCAAGAAGGTCGCGGTGCTCCACGACAACACCAGCTACGCCAAGGGGCTGGCCGAAGAGACCATGGCCCTGCTCAAGGACAAGGGGATCGAAGTGGTCTTCAGTGACGCCCTGACCCCCGGCGAGCGCGACTACAACGCCATCCTCACCAAGATGAAGTCCGCCGGGCCCGAAGCGGTCTTCTTCACCGGCTACTACCCCGAGGCCGGCCTGCTGCTGCGCCAGAAGATGGAGATGAACTGGAACGTGCCGTTCCTCGGCGGCGACGCCACCAACAACCCCGACCTGGTCAAGATCGCCGGCAACAAGGCCGCCGAGGGCTTCTACTTCCTCAGCCCGCCGGTTCCCCAGGACCTGCCCGCGCAGAAGGCCAAGGACTTCCTCGCCGCCTACCAGAAGAAATACGGCGCCGCCCCCGGCTCCATCTGGGCCGTGCTGGCCGGCGACGGCTTCCTGGCGGTGACCGCCGCCATCGAAGGGGCCAAGTCGACCAAGCCCGACGACCTGGCCGACTACATGCACAAAAAGATGAAGGACGCGCAAGGCCTGACCGGCACCATCACCTTCAACGACAAGGGCGACCGCGTGGGCGAAGTCTACAAGGTCTACAAGGTCGACGCCGAGGGCAAGTTCGTCCTGCAGCCCTGATTCTGCCCTGGCTTTTGCTTCAGCCTGACCCCGGGGAGCGGCCCTGCCACACGGCCGCTCCCCGCCATTTGTCCGGTAACGAGGTTTCATGGAAGAGTTTTTTCAACAGCTGACCAACGGACTGGCCGTGGGTGGGATCTACGCCCTCATCGCCCTGGGTTACACCATGGTCTACGGCGTGCTCAAGCTGATCAACTTCGCCCACGGCGACCTGTTCACCCTGGGCGCCTACCTCGGCCTGACCCTGCTGACCTCGCTGGGGCTTAGCGACCACGTCGGGCCCTTCACCGGCGCCTCGATCCTGGCGCTGATGGTCATGGGCCTGGTCGCCATCGTCGGCATGCTGCTCGAGCGCACCGCCTACCGCCCGCTGCGCGAGTCGCCGCGGCTCTCGGCGGTGGTCTCGGCGCTGGGCGCCTCGATCTTTCTGCAGAACTCGATCATGCTGATCTACGGCGCCAAGTTCTACGTCTACCCCCAGGACGTGCTGCCGCGCACCACTATCGAGATCTTCGGCGTCTACATCCCGCTGATGCGCATCCTGATCCTGGTGGTGTCGCTGGTGATGATGGCCGCCCTCTACCTGTTCACCCAGAAGACCCGCGTCGGCACCGCCATCCGCGCCGCGGCCATCGACCAGGGCGCGGCCAAGCTGATGGGGATCAACGTCGACCGGGTGATCATGCTGGTGTTTCTCATCGGCCCGGCCCTGGGCGGTTCGGCGGGGCTGATGGTCGGGCTCTATTACGGGCAGATCAACTTCACCATGGGTTGGATCTACGGGCTCAAGGCCTTCACCGCGGCGATCCTCGGCGGCATCGGCAACATCCCTGGCGCCATGGTCGGCGGGCTGTTGCTCGGGGTCATCGAGGCCCTCGGCGCAGCCTACATCTCGGTGGCCTGGAAGGACGCCATCGCCTTCGTGGTGCTGATCGCCATCCTCATCGTGCGCCCCAAGGGCTTGCTGGGAGAAAGGGTGGCCGAGAAGATATGATGAACCGCAGGAACCTGATTTACGCCATCCTCGCCCTGGTGCTGGTCACCTCGCCGGCCTACCTCAACGCCTACTGGGTCGACGTGCTCAACAGCGTCGGGCTCTACGCCCTGCTGGCGCTGAGCCTCAACGTGATCCTCGGCGACGCCGGCATGTACAACATGGGCCACGCCGCCTTCTACGCGGTGGGCGCCTACTGCGGCGCGATTCTCAACACCCAGTTCGACGTGCCGATCCTCTGGGCCCTGCCGGCCAGCGCCGTGGCCGCCGGGCTGTTCGCGGTGCTGATCGCCCGCCCGGTCATCCACCTGCGCGGCGACTATCTGCTGATCGTTACCGTCGGCATCGGCGAGATCATCCGCATCGCCCTGATCAACGACGTCTTCGGCATCACCGGCGGCCCCAACGGCATCTTCGGCATCGACCGCCCCGAGATCTTCGGCTTCCGGATCCGCCGCCCCCACGAGTTTTTCTGGCTGATCTGGGGTTTCGTCGCGATCACCCTGTTTCTGTTCCACCGCCTGCACCACTCGCGCTTCGGCCGCGCCCTCAACTACCTGCGTGAGGACGCCGTGGCCGCCGAGGGCAGCGGCATCAACACCGGCCGCTACCGGCTGGCCGCCTTCGTGGTCGGCGCCGCCTGGGCGGGGATGGCCGGCAACCTGTTCGCCGCCAAGATGAGCATCATCTCCCCCGAGTCCTTCAGCTTCTGGGAGTCGGTGGTGGTGTTCATGATCGTCATCCTCGGCGGCGCCGGTAACATGGCCGGGGTGCTGCTCGGCACCTTTTTGATCATCGGCCTGCCCGAGATGTTCCGCGGCTTCGCCAGCGGCCGCATGCTGGTCTTCGGCCTGGTGATGATGGTCATGATGGTGGTGCGCACCCAGGGGATTTTGCCGCCCGGCCCGCGAAAATTCAAATTCCTCGGCCTCAAGGGGGAAGGGGGGAAAGCCTCATGAGCCTGCTGACCCTCACCGACGTCACCAAGACCTTCGGCGGCCTGACCGCCGTGGGCAACGTCTCCTTCACCGTGGAGGAGGGCTCCATCGTCGGCCTGATCGGCCCCAACGGCGCCGGCAAGACCACCACCTTCAACCTGATCACCGGCAACTACAAGCCCAACCTGGGCAAGATCGTCTTCGACGGCCGCGATATCACCGGCCTGCCGACCCATCGCATCGTCACCCTGGGCATCGCCCGCACCTTCCAGACCATCCGCCTGTTCCAGCGCATGTCGGTCATCGAGAACGTGCTCGCCGGCGCCCACTGCCGGATGAAGGCCGGGGTTTTCTCCGGCATGTTCAAGCCCCCCGCCGAGCGCCGTGAAGAACGCGAGGTGCTGGAGCTGGCGCTGGCCGAACTCGAGTTCGTCGGTCTGCGTGACCAGGCCGAGAACCTGGCCTGCAACCTCTCCTACGGCAACCAGCGCCTGCTCGAGATCGCCCGCGCCCTGGCCACCAAGCCGCGCTTTCTGATCCTCGACGAGCCCGCCGGGGGGATGAACGAGCAGGAGACCGAACGCCTGCTGCAACTGATCCGCAAGCTGCGCGAGCGCGGCATCACCGTGCTGCTCATCGAGCACGACATGGCCCTGGTGATGCGTGCCTGCGAGAACCTGGTGGTGCTCGAATACGGTGAAAAGATCGCCGAGGGCCCGCCGGAGGTGGTCAAGAAAAACCCCAAGGTCATCGAGGCCTACCTGGGGGCGGATTGATAATCAAGGCCGCCCCGGCCGCGTCGGATCCGACTGATCCGTCGGATCGGACCGATCGGTCAGATGAATTGCGGCCGGGGCTTTAATTTTAAGGTTTCAACATGTTTCTCGAAATAAAAGACCTGCACGTCAAATACGGCAACGTCGAGGCCCTGCACGGCATCAACCTGCACGTCAACGAGGGCGAAATCGTCAGCGTCCTGGGGGCCAACGGGGCCGGCAAATCGACCACCCTGATGAGCATCAGCGGCCTGGTCAAGGCCTCGGGCGGCAGCATCGTCTTCGACGGCATGGAACTCAGCAAAATGCCCGCCCACAAGATCGTTGCGGCCGGGGTGGCCCAGGTTCCCGAGGGGCGGCGGGTTTTTGGCACCCTGACCGTGCACGAGAACCTCAAGCTCGGCTCCTTCACCAACCGCGACCTGGCCCACATCAAGCAGACCGAAGAGTGGATCTACCAGCTCTTCCCCGTGCTCGCCCAGCGCCGCTCCCAACTGGCCGGCACCCTCTCGGGGGGCGAGCAGCAGATGCTCGCCATCGGCCGGGCGTTGATGGCCAAGCCGCGCATCCTGCTGCTCGACGAACCCTCGCTGGGACTGGCGCCCATTTTGGTCAAGGCGATCTTCAAGACCCTGCAGGAGATCAATCAGTCGGGCCTGACCGTCGTGCTGGTCGAGCAGAACGCCCGCGCCGCCCTGCGCCTGGCCCATCGCGGCTACGTGCTCGAAGTCGGCCGGGTGGTGCTCGAGGACAGCGCCGAAAACCTCCTCGCCAACCCCGACGTGCAGAACGCCTACCTCGGCGGGGGCGGGCACTGACGCCGCTCCTCGCCCGCTCGGCCGCCCCGCTGGTGGTTGACTTGCCCGATCCCGCCCGCCCCGCCCCGACAGGTTGTCCCCGTCCATCCTGACCCATAGTCCGTTATTTCACCATTTTCCCCCCTGAAAAGGCCATGGCATGTTCCGGCTGGACCCGCCGGTGTTCGCATACCGGTTTTTCCCCGGCGGCAACCAATCCGGCTGCCTCTGTGCCTTTCTCGAGATCTTCTGTCGGGGCTGGAAAATCGGGGGAATAGAGAAATCCAATTAAGGGACCGGCCTCTCGAGACAAACTCTGGACCCTCCGAATGCAGGTGAATATAAAAAACCGGCATATTTCTGGCATGAAATTTTTTATGTCAAAAATTTCAAATTCTCTCTGAAGTGGTCATGTTTTCGAGGTTTTTCGAAGATTTAATTTGAAGAGAAATAGAAAACATAGTATTTTGGTTCAAAATATCTTCAATAAAAAGTTTAAAGAATTACAAAAACAAATGAGAGAAATAGCCCTTTGTTATTGATGGTTGACCTGAAGAATCTCCGGCGCCGAACTCCAGCCGTAGAAGGAGGGCTTTGATCAGGTCTATTTCTGAGGGGACGGCTGGAGGAACCCCGGGGGCGACGGCTTCGAGGTTCTCTCTCGGGTAGCAATGGCTGGTGTTTGTTGGACTGCTGTAACGCACCGCGAAAATTCCGGAGGGTTCATGGCCGAACGGCATAGGATCCTGGTTGTCGATGACAACGAAATGATCTGCGCCCTGCTCAGTGAGGTGCTGGAGACTGAAGGGTACGAGGTATCCACGGCCTTGAGCGGGGAAGCCGCCTTGGATTCTTTTCAGCAGAATCCCTTCCCTTTGGTGCTGCTCGATTTGATGCTGCCGGGGATCAGCGGAACCGAAGTTCTCAAGGCCATCAAACAGTTATCCCAGCAGACCGATGCCGTGATGATCACCAGCCACGGCACCATGGAATCGGCAATCGAAGCGCTGCGTCTGGGAGCCGCCGACTATTTGACCAAGCCTTTCGACAACCTCGAACAGGTGACCAACCTGGTTCGCGAGACCTTCAGCAAGCGTCGCAGGATCGAAGAGAAGGAGTGGCTCTACCGGCAGATCCTCAGCAAGAGCCGTCAACTGGAAACGGCGGTCAAGCGCCTGAGTTCCCTGAACGAGTTGAGCCGCTCGCTGTATTCGATCCTCGATCTCAAGGAACTGCTGCAGTTTTCCGTACAGCTGGTGGCCCGCGAGGTCGATGCCGAGCGGGTTTCCCTGATGCTGCTGGAAAAGCGCACCGG
This sequence comes from Desulfuromonas versatilis, assembly GCF_019704135.1. NCBI lineage: Bacteria > Pseudomonadati > Thermodesulfobacteriota > Desulfuromonadia > Desulfuromonadales > Desulfuromonadaceae > Desulfuromonas > Desulfuromonas versatilis. The sequence goes on along the minus strand of NZ_AP024355.1, from coordinate 3,275,928 downwards.
GGAGCTGAAAATAAAGGCCAGTCACGGCATCGACCCCGACAAGGTCAAAGGTGCCCGCTGCCGGTTGGGAGAGGGGGTGGCCGGCTGGGTGGCCCAGAAAGGCAAGGCCCTGATCTCCGAGGAGCAGATGACCCAGGCCGATCTGGCTCCTACAGGCGAGGGCCGCTACCGGACCTCCACCTTTGTCTCCACCCCCCTGATAATCAGCGTCCCCATCAAGGGCGACCGCGAGGTCATCGGGGTGATCAACGTCAGCAACAAGGCCAGCGGTGAGCCGTTTAGCGAAGAGGACCTGCAGTTCGTCGACACCCTCGGCTCCCAGATCGCCGTGGCCATCGACAACGCCATGGCGGTGAACCGCGAGCTCAAGGACACCCACTACCAGGCCATCCTCGCCCTGGCCGAGGCCCTCGAGGCCAAGGACGCCACTTCCGGTGAGCACAGTGGCGGAATGCTCCGCTATGCCGAACCGATGGCCGAACGGCTGGGTCTGCCCGAGGAGCGGACCGAGATCCTGCGCTACGCGGCGGTGCTGCACGACATCGGCAAGATCGGGGTGCCCGAACGCATCCTCCAGAAGCCTGCCGAACTCTCCCCCGAAGAATTCCAGATCATGCAAAACCACACCCGGGTCGGCAGGGACATTCTGCGGTCGATGACCTTCATGGCGCCGGTGGTTCCGATTATCGAGGCGCATCATGAGTGGTTCGACGGCAGCGGTTATCCCAAGGGGCTGGCCGGGGAGGCGATCCCCCTCGAGGCCCGGATCGTGGCGGTGCTCGATGCCTTTGACGCGATGACCGCCGAGCGCCCCTACCGTCGTCCCCTGACCCGGGTCCAGGCCCTGGGGCAGTTGAGCGAGGGGAGGGGGAGCCAGTTCGACCCGGTGGTGGTCGAGGTGTTTTTGGCCATGCTGAAAGAATTTCCCATGTAGGAAAACAGTGCTGATTTTCAGCCGCCGGCGGCGGCTGGTTCACCAACTCTCCGAAAAGAGCAAAGCCAGAGCGATCTGGCGGCGCAAAACCACGGGTCCCCCGCAGGGTGGACAGCCGGGTTGCCGAAGAGAGACGCGTCATATTCCCCCTGGATGAATTGGGGGAATAGGGCAGACGCCCATCTTCGGAAAGAAGGTGGGCGTTTTGTTTATGCGGCGGGACCGGGAGCGAACCGGGACCTGCCAGAGGGCGACAAGCGTGGACGATTCCCAGAGAATCCTGGTTGTGGACGATAACGAGACGGTCTGTCTGTTGTTGAGCGAGCTGCTTGGCGACGAAGGGTACCAGGTCACCACGGTTACCTGTGGTGGGGAGGCCCTGGAGGCCTTTTGCCGCGAGCCTTTCCCCCTGGTGCTGCTCGACCTGGTGCTTCCGGATATGAGCGGCACCCGGGTGCTGGAGGAAATCAAGCGGAGCCACCCCCAGACCGACGCGGTGCTCATCACCAGCCACGGCTCCATGGAGACGGCCGTGGAGGCCCTGCGCCTGGGGGCCGCCGACTATCTCACCAAGCCCTTCGCTGATCTGGGCGCCGTTTCGGCGCTGGTGCGCACAACCTTTGAGAAACGCAGGGAAAAAGAGCTCAAGGCGCAACAGGCCGAAGCCTTGGCCCGGAGAGCCGAGCAGTTGGAGACGGCCGTTAAGCGCCTGATGGGGCTGGCCCGGATCAACCAGGCGCTCAACGCCGCGAGGGATGCCCGGGAACTGCAGGAGGCGGCCGTGCGGTTCGTCGCCGCGGAACTGGACGCCCAGCGGGTCTCCATGATGCTTCTGGACAGAGAGGCGGGGGATCTGGAAATTGTGGCTTCGGTCGGCCTGCAGCCCTTCCCCCCCGAGGCCGGCAGGGTCCGGCTGGGCGAGGGGGTGGCCGGGCTGGTGGCGGAAAAGGGGTGGGCCTTGCGCTATTGCACCCGTGATCCCAACCCCGGCATCCCGACCAATGTCCACCGTGGCTACCAGGCCGATGCCTTCGTCTCGGTGCCGCTTCTCGAAGCTGATTCAGGCGGGGCGGGGCGATTGGCCATGGGGGTGCTCAATGCCTGCAACCGGGTCAATCGGGAGCCATTCAGCGCTGAAGATGAAGAATTCCTCGCCACCGTCGCAGATCAACTGGTGCTCCGGCTCAATGCCGCTCACGCGGCCAGCAGGGAGGTGCGGGAGTCCACCTACCAGGCGGTGCTGGCTTTTGCCGAGGCGCTCGATGCCAAGGACCACACCACCGGCGAGCATGCCGACGGCATGCTCAAGTTCGTTGAGCCCGTGGGCCGGGCCCTGGACCTGAATTGGCAGGAGCTTGAAATTTTGCTGTTCGGCGCGGTGCTGCACGACATCGGCAAGATCGGCGTCCCCGAGGTGATACTGCAGAAGCCCAGCCGACTCACCGAGGAAGAGTTTGCGGTCATGAAAGAACACTGCCGCAAAGGGGGCGACATCATCCGCGGCATGACCTTTCTGGCTCCGGTCATCCCGGTTATCGAGATGCATCACGAGCGTTTCGACGGCCAGGGGTACCCTTTTGGCAAAGCGGGCGAGCAGATCCCCGTCCAGGCCCGCATCGTCGCGGTGCTCGACGCCTACGACGCGATGATGGCCGACCGCCCCTACCGCAAAGGGATTGGCAAGGCCGCCGCCGTCGCCGAGTTGCGCCGGGGAGCGGGGAGCCAGTTCGACCCGCAGGTGGTGGAGGCGTTTCTGAAGATTCTGAACGCGGGCGAACAGTAATAAAAAGCGAAAGTAGGCCGGATAAACAGGGTATTCAGTAAATGAAGAAGAATGAGTTATCCCTCCCAAAACCCACCGGGCTGCCCCGCATCCTGGCCCAGTGCCTTCTGGCTGCTGTGCTGTGGGGCATCCCTTCCTCCTTGTGGGCGGTGTGGATACCCATCCCCACGCCCTACGGGGATCACCTCAATGCTGTTCATTTCCCGGTCAGTGACCAGGTCGGGTTCGTTGCCGCCGACGCCGGCTTCATGTTCCGCACCACCAACGGGGGGGCGTCCTGGACCTACATCGGCTATGCCGGCGCCAGCCTCAACGGCATCCACTTTATTAACAACAACACAGGGTTTGCCGTGGGTAACGGCGGGCTGATTACCAAAATTACCAATGCCTCCGGGGGGCCGACCATTTCTCCTGCCACCCCAGGCAGCAATCAGCTGATGGCGGTGCATTTCCCCAATCCCGCCCTGCCTGTAAACAGCCAGATCGGCTATGCGGTTGGCGGCGGGGGGAATTTTTTACGGACCACGGACGGGGGCGCAAACTGGAGCGAGCTCAACACCACCGGAGCGACCGTCAAACTGTACGATGTGTTTTTCTACAACGACGGCAACGGCATTCACACGGATGACATCGGCTACACGGTCGGTGCCAGCGGGACGATTCTGCGCACCGAAGACGGCGGGGCGACCTGGGAAAACCAGGGGCCCGGCGGGTTGTTCAGTTTCTACTCCATCGCCATGCTGACCGACAAGCAGGCCATCGCCGTCGGCGATGGCGGGATGATTTATCGCACCAGCAACGGCAAAACCTGGAGTCCGGTCGCCTCACCTACGGGAGATGACCTGAATGCCGTCGATTTTTCGGCCGGCGGCGGCATCGGCTACGCGGTGGGCGGCAAGGGGACCATCATCCAGACCGGCGACGGCGGCTCGACCTGGAGCCTGTCCCCGCAGTCGGGGGTGATCACCAAGAAAGACCTGCAGGGCTTGTCCGTAGTGGCTCCGGGCACCTTCGCCTATGCGGTGGGCAAGGGCGGGGACACCATCAAACTGATCGACGGCAATGCCGCCGTGTCCCTCACCAAACAGGCTTTCGACCAGGGCGGCACCTGGATCCCCCACGGCATCCGCCTGCCGAAGGGGACCCGCATCAAGTTTATGGTCTACCTGTTCAGCGACCAGAGCGCCACCAACGATGTGCGCTTTGTCGATGTCCTCGACCCGGCCTTCGGTTACGTGCCTGGGACCCTCAGGGTCGGCACCATGAACACAAGTTCCTTCGGGGGAGTGCCGCTGACTCCCGCCGAAGAGACCACCCTGTTTGCTAACGCGACCACCGTTGTCGGCGACGCCATCAACTCGACCGATGTGGCCGGGATTTCTGGAGCGACCATCGAGGTCGGCCTGCCGGGGAATGCGGTGCTGAATGTGGGGAATAACCGAGTCTGGGCTCTGACCTACGAGGTGGTGCTCCAGTAGGGGGCCTGGTCGACGGGTAAGGGTCGTCGGTGAGTTTTAGGATGTCGAGGCGTATGGGTTTGAGTGATCGTGGAAGAATCCCGAAAGTGCCGGCCCCCTTAAGGAGCCTGGCGGTCTGCGGGTTTTTTCTGCTCTTTCTGGCGCTGCCTGCCCGAGCCGCCTGGATTCCGCAGAGCATCGACTGGGCGGGGGCGGGGATTCCCGTTCCGCTGATTGTCCCGGATATCAACGACGTCCAGTTTCCCCTCCCGGGAAACGACCAGGTCGGCTATGCGGTAGGCGGTGGGGGGCTTATTCTGAAGACCACCGATGGCGGCGCGACCCCCTGGAGGATTCTCAGCTATGGCGTCTATTCCACCCTGTATGCGGTGCATTTTCCGGTGGACGACCAGACTGGCTTCGTGGTGGGGACCGGGGGCGCGATCGTGAAAATCACCAATGCCGGGTCCACCATCACCAACCAGACCGGCTGGTATACCCCCAATCCGCCCGGGGCGGGCGCCATTTCCGATGTCTATATGACCAGCGTCACCCAGGGGCATGTTGTTGCCCGCAGCGGGCGGATCTACAAAACCACCGACGGAGGAGCGACCCCTTGGGTAATGAAATATCTGAACCCTCCGGACACGTTCAATGCGGTGCATTTCCCCCAGGATGCTCTGACCGGATATGCCGTGGGCAACAGCGGGATCATTTTTAAAACCAGCAACGCGGGAGAAACCTGGACACCCCTGGCTTCCGGTGTTTTCGAGCATTTAAACGAAGTGTATTTTCTGGACAACGAAATCGGCTTCACCGTGGGCGAGCTGGGCCGAATACTGCGCACCAACAACGGCGGCGACGGGCCCGGCCCCCCGTGGCAGGATCGTTCTGTGGGGGGAGTCTCGGCTTCTCTCGAGGGGATCCATTTCCCTCCGGCGAGCACCACCGGCTTCATCGTCGGGACCGGGGGGACGGTGCTTTACACCACCAACGGCGGTGCCAACTGGGGGCTTTATCCGAGCCAGCCGCCCACCGGAAATGCCTTGTATGCAGTCCAGTTCCCGGTGGATGCCAACACCGGCTACGTGGTGGGCGCCCGGGGCACCATCTACAAGCTCACCGACGCCACTTTGTCCAAATCCCTGGCCAAGGCCGCGTTTCTGACCGACGGGACCCGGCTTGCCTCCGGTGTGCGGCTGCCCAAGGGGACGCTGGTCGATTTTCTGGTCCATGTCAACAACGGCGGCGGTCAGATCATCGATCTGCGGGCCGAGGATGTCCTGGACGGCGCCTTTTTGTACCAGGGCAACCTCAAACAGGGAACCTGTAGCACTGCTGCCTGCCGCTCGGGGGACGAGAGTGCTATTTACACGGCGATCGCGGCCGCCGCGGGACCGGGGACGGTCGTCAGCCAGAACGGCAATACCGTCAGGGCAGGTTTACCAGCCCCCAACTCCCAGATCGACGTCAGCGCCAACACCGTCTGGGGGATGGTTTTCAGGGTTCAACTCCAGTAGAGGGGACCTGATCGATGACGAGAGAACCTCTGTTCAACAGGATGATTCATCGCATGGTGCGATTCTCTGGAAAGCGAAATTTTGCTTGGATTGCGGCGGTGGCAATGCTGCTGCTGCCGGCTGCGGTAGGCCTGGTCCAGGCCGCGAACAATCAGGCGACCCGAGTTGCGGGCGGGGCGACGGTGGGCGATTCCAACGTATTTACCGTCGAGGTGGTCACCCCCGGGCTGGTCAAGGAGATCCGCGACACCAGCGGCAACATCCTCAACGGCGGGAACGTGGTCGCCGGCAGCGACGTCTATTTCGTGATTTACCTCGACAATACCACCGCGTTGGCTCTCGATGATGTGCGGGTGCGCGATTTTGTCGACCCGACCCAGTTCACCATCGTCAATCCCCTCGATCCCGCCACCTTCCAGATCCTCGGTACCGTGGCGACCCCCGGGCTGCAGATGAACGCCGCCAACGCCGCCCAGTGGCTGCAGAACGGGACCGGGGCGGGGAGCTGGAACGCTTTGACCTGGAACACCCTCACCCCGGCGCAGGGCGACGACCAGCTCGACTGGAATCTGACCACCGCGAACGAAGCGACCCTGGGGGCGCCGAACAACCTGGCGCTGACCGTTCCGAAATCCTCGGCTCCGGACCCCCTGGCCGAGCCCTACCGGGTGGCCATCCGGATCAAGGCCCGGGTGAACTGATCAACCTGAAACGGGTCGCAAACGACCCCCATGGCGAGCACTGAAATGACGAAGACTTATCGCAAAAAATGCCGAAATTTCGGCCGCGCCCCCAGGCGCTGGCTGACGGCGGCGTTTTGCGTCTTCGCCATGCTTGCCGGGCCCTTGGGGGGGCTGGCCCATGCCCTGTCCAACACGGCCACCGGTTTTTTCAGCGGCACCATCGCCCTGGGCAGCTCCACCGCGACGGTGAACCGCCTGGCCGCCGCCGCGGTGACCACCGCCGCTGCGGAGATTTTGCCGAACCAGGTGGTGGTCGGCAGCAGCAATACCTTCAAGTATCATATCCTCCCGCAGATCGGTCCAACAGATACCGGGCTGAACTGGGTCCGTATCACCGCCCCGGCCGGTTACGCCCTCTCCGGCACCCCTGCCGTTTCCGTCGGTGGGGCGGGAAAACCCCAGAACTGCCCGGCCCCCGGCGCCGGACAGGCCTGCGCGACCATCGCCGGGCAGCAGATCACCATTCTGCTCGGCGACGAAGTCAATGACCTGACGCCTGACCCCCGCATCCAGGTCACCTTCGACGCGGTCGCGCCGGCGTCTCCGGGCAGCGCCCTTTTCAGTTCGGAGATCGATGACACCACCACGGTCGAGGTCTCTCAGGCGACCCTGCCCGGAGACGCCAACGGGACCGCTGGGGACAGCGACATCCTCACTGTTACCGCGCAAGGATATGCAATCACCAGTGCCGTCGCCGAAATAGCGCCCAACCTGATCTCCCCCGGCAGCCCTGGCAACAGTTTCGTCTATGACATCCTGCCCCAGGTCGGTGCCAACGATACCGGCGTCAACCAGGCCCGGATCACCGCACCCGCCGGCTTCAGCAATTTTTCGGTGACCGGCGTCCTGCGGGACGGCAGCGGCCAGACGGCCAGTGCGAGCTGCCCCACTCCGGGAATCAATGAATACTGCGCCTCGGTGTCGGCGCCGCAGATCACCATTACCCTGGGCTCCAGGATCACGGTTTCAGGGACCAATCTCCGGATCCTCTTCGCTGCCGATGCCCCGGCCGCTCCGGGTTCGGGGGACTTTACCTCGGAGGTCAACGACACGGCGACCCCCCTGGTCGGTTTTCAGAGTACCGCATCCGGCGATGCCGACTTCGACCCGGGCGATGCCAACAGCATCACCGTCGTGGTGGGCAACTCAAACCCCGTGGCCCAGCCGGACAGCTTCAGCCTCGACGAGAACAGCCCCCTGCAGACCCTGGATGTTCTGGCCGACAACGGCAGCGGGCCCGACACCGACCCGGACGGCGATACCCTGCGCATCACAGCGGTCGGCGCCACCGACAACGGCGGCACTGCGATTATCAACGACAACGGCACGCCCGCCGACCTGACCGACGACTTCATACAGTACGCCCCGGCGGCGGCATTTTTCGGGACGGAGACATTCTCCTATACCATCGAGGACGGCAATGGCGGCAGCAACAGCGCCCTGGTGACGGTCACCGTCAATCCGATCAACGACCCGCCGGTGCTCGACCCGGTGGGCGATCGCGCGGTGGATGAGCTGCAGGCATTAACCTTCACCGCAACCGCGATGGACCCGGATCTGCCGGCGAACAATCTCACTTTCAGCCTGCAGGGCAGCCCGCCGGCCGGCTCGGCGATCACCCCCACCGGCGATTTCAGCTGGACGCCCTCCGAGGCGCAAGGGCCAGGGGTCTACCCGGTGACCATCCGGGTGACCGACGACGGCACGCCGAACCTGTTCGACGAGGAGACCATCAACATCACGGTCAACGAGGTCAACATCGCCCCGGTTCTCACCCCCATCGGCGACCGAGGGGTGGATGAACTGCAGGCGTTGACCTTCACCGCCACGGCGACGGACCCGGATCTTCCGGCCAACACCCTGAGTTTCAGCCTGCAGGGGAGCCCGCCGGCCGGCGCGGCCATCACCCCCTCCGGCGAATTCAGCTGGACGCCCACTGAGGCGCAAGGGCCCGGCGTCTACCCGGTGACCATCCGGGTGAGCGACGACGGCTCGCCTGGTCTGTTTGCCGAGGAGACCATCAACATCACCGTCAACGAGGTCAACAACCCCCCGGTTCTTACCCCTATCGGCGACCGGACGATCGACGAACTGTCGGCCCTGAATTTCAGCGCATCTGCCACCGATTCCGATGGCAACAACCTGAGCTTCAGCCTGCAGGGGAGCCCGCCTGCCGGCGCGGTGATCACAGCCACCGGTGATTTCAGCTGGACGCCCAGCGAAGCCCAGGGTCCCGGCGTCTATCCCGTGACGGTTCGGGTGACCGACGACGGCTCGCCGAACCTGTTCGACGAAGAGACCATCAACATCACCGTCAACGAGGTCAACAACCCGCCGACCCTCAACCCCATTGGCGACCGAGCGGTGGATGAACTGCAGGCGTTGACCTTCACCGCCACGGCTACGGACTCGGATCTTCCGGCCAACAGCCTGAGCTTCAGCCTTCAGGGCAGCCCGCCGGCCGGCGCGGCGATCACCGCCACCGGGGATTTCAGCTGGACTCCCAGCGAAGCCCAGGGACCGGGCGTCTACCCGGTGACTATCCGGGTCACCGACGACGGCACGCCGAACCTGTTCGCCGAAGAGACCATCAACATCACGGTCAACGAGGTCAACACGGCGCCTTTGGTCACAAATCCCGGGGATCAGGCGAACGGAGAGGGCGATGCGGTCAGTTTATCGATCAGTGCCGTGGATAATGACCTGCCCGCCAACCTTTTGACCTATTCGGCCGCGGGGCTGCCGTCCGGACTGACCATCAACCCGGGCACCGGGGAGATTTCGGGGACTGTCGGATTGACCGCCGCAGCCGGCAGCCCTTATGCCGTCACTGTCACGGTTACCGACAATGGCGCCCCGGTGATGCAGGGGCAGGTGGTATTTCAGTGGACGGTCACGGATACCAACCAGGCACCATCTCTCAATCCCATCGGCGACCGGACGGTGGATGAGTTGGCGCCTCTGACCTTTACCGCCAGCGGTTCAGACCCGGATGGCAACAATCTGAGCTTCAGCCTGCAGGGAAGCCCGCCGGCCGGCGCGGCCATCACCGCCACGGGAGATTTCAGCTGGACCCCCAGCGAAGCCCAGGGGCCCGGCGTCTACCCGGTGACGGTTCGGGTCACCGACGACGGCACGCCGAATCTGTTCGCCGAAGAGACCATCAACATCACGGTCAACGAGGTCAACAGTTCGCCAGTCCTCAACCCCATCGGCGACCGCTCGGTGGATGAGCTGTCCACCCTGGCCTTTACCCCCACGGCGACCGATGCGGATCTGCCGGCGAACAACCTGATTTTCACCCTGCAGGGGAGCCCCCCCGCTGGAGCGTCCATCACCCCCACCGGAGATTTCAGCTGGACGCCCGGCGAAGCCCAGGGGCCCGGCGTCTACCCGGTGACGGTTCGGGTCACCGACGACGGCACCCCGAGCCTGTTCGCCGAGGAGACCATCAACATCACGGTCAACGAGGTCAACAGCCCGCCGGTCCTCAACCCCATCGGCGACCGGACGGTGGACGAACTGTCCGCCCTGGCCTTCACAGCAGCTGCGACCGACCCGGATCTGCCGGCGAACACCTTGAGCTTCAGCCTGCAGGGGAGCCCGCCGGCCGGCGCGGCGATCACGGCCACCGGCGATTTCAGCTGGACGCCTAGCGAAGCGCAGGGCCCCGGGGTTTACCCGGTGACGGTTCGGGTGACCGACAACGGCACGCCGAACCTGTTTGCCGAAGAGACCATCAACATCACCGTCAACGAGGTCAGCAACCCGCCGACCCTCAACCCCATTGGTGACCGGTCGGTCAATGAGCTTCAGGCGCTGAGTTTCAGCGCCATTGCCTCTGACACTGACGGCAACGGCCTTTCCTTCAGCCTGCAGGGCAGCCCGCCGGCCGGGGCGGCGATCACCCCCGCCGGGGTTTTCAGCTGGACGCCCAGCGAAGCCCAGGGTCCCGGCGTCTATCCGGTGACGGTTCGGGTGACCGACGACAGTCCGTCGAACCTGTTCACCGAAGAGACCATCAACATCACGGTCAACGAGGTCAACAGTGCTCCGAGCCTCTCCCCCATCGGTGATCATTCGGTGGACGAACTGGCGAGTCTGACCTTCACCGCCACGGCGAGCGACGCGGATCTGCCGGCCAACATCCTGACCTACAGCCTGCAGGGCAGTTCCCCGGCCGGGGCGACGATCACCCCCACGGGTGATTTCACCTGGACGCCCAGCGAAGCTCAGGGCCCTGGGGTCTACCCGGTGACCATCCGGGTGAGCGACAATGGTTCCCCCATTCGGTTTGCCGAGGAAACCATCAATATTACCGTCAACGAGGTCAATGCCGGCCCCGCCCCCCAGGACGATGCCTTCGAGGCGGCCGAGGGGAGCCGCGACAACCCTCTGGATGTGCTGGGCAACGACAGCGATCCCGACCCGGGCGACACCCTGGTGATCAGCGCCGTGGGTTCCCCCGACCGGGGAGGAGCGGTCGCCGTTGCCCCGGGCGGCGCCGGCCTGGTCTACACGCCGGTCGCCGGGTTCCTCGGCAGCGAAACCTTCAGCTACACGGTACGCGATTCGTCCGGGGCCACGGCCGCTGCCTCGGTCACCGTCACGGTGCGCGAGCGCAGCGCCCATCCGGAGTATTCCAGCCTGACCGCGGTGCCGACCCTGGTCATCGCCGACGGGGTTTCGGCGAGTATTGTCACTGCCAGCCTGCATGACGCCGAACACAAAGCTGTCTCCGGCAAGAACATCTCCTGGAGCGCGGCCTGGGAGTCGACGGCCGGTGCCATCGCCCCCCTGGCTGTCGGCAGTCCGGCGAATTTCGCACCGAGTTGGGGCGTTTCCGATCTGAACGGGGCGGTGGTTGCCTCGCTGACCTCCACAGTGCCGGGGGTTGCCACCGTAACCGGGACCAACCTCACTGACGGTTTCGAGCTGGCCGCACGGCCCCTGGTCATCTTCACCCAGGGGCAGGTCCTCGAGCTGGACAAGTCCTCGAACCGCAGCGAGGTGCTGGTCGGCGACGTGGTCACTTACAGCATCGCGCTGCGCAACACCGTCGACCGGGACGTGACCGCGGTGCGGGTCGATGACAAGCTGCCGCCGAATTTCAAGTATGTGAAAGGCAGCACCCTGGTCAACGGGGCCAGGGCCGCCGATCCGACCGGCAGCCGCACCCTGAGCTTCGATATCGGCACCGTGCCGGCCCTGGCCGACGCCAACGGCAACGGCAGGGCCGACCCCGGCGAGCCGGGCTATGTGACCCTGAGCTACCAGCTGGTGGTCGGCTCGGGAGCCAACACCGGCGATTTCGTCAACCGCGCCGTGGCCCGCGACGTCTGCGAAACCTGCTACCTCTCCAACCCCGCCGAGGCACGGGTGCGGGTGGCCGTCGACCCGCTGTTTGACCTGGGGACCATCATCGGCAAGGTCTTCGAGGACCACGACGGCGACGGCTGGCAGGATCCGGGCGAAGAAGGAGTGCCCGGCGCCATGGTCGCCCTCGACGACGGCACCTATGTGCTCACCGACGCGTACGGCCGCTACCACTTCCCGGCGGTCAAGCCGGGTCAGCGCCTGGTCAAGATCAACCTGCAGAGCCTGGCCGCCGGCGCCGAGGCCACCCAGGGCGAAACCCGGGTGCTGAGCCTCACAGAGGGCTTGCTGGCCAAGGCCAACTTCGGGGTGCGCTACCGCTACCAGAGCCGCAGCATCGGCGACCAGGGGGAGACCGGACTGCGCCTGGAGAGCGAAGCGTACCGGCGCCCCCTCGAGGTGGTGGGCAACACCGGCGGCATGACCCTGCTGGTCAACGGCGAACCCCTGGCCCTGCCGGGCAACAGCGTGCGCATGACCCTGGAGGACCTCGACGAGGTGATTGACATCAAGGGGGGCGCCCTCGCCGAACCGGTGCGCTTCGACCTGGGCGTCGATGCCGGGCGCGAGGTGGCCGGCTGGCGTTTCGTCATCATGGACGGCGCCGGCGAGCCGCTGCGGGTTTTCGAAGGCAGGGGGAACCCGCCGCCCGCCATCCGCTGGAACGGCCGCACCGATGCTGGCAAGCTGGTCCCCGGCGGCTCGATCTGCCAGTACCAGATGGAGGTTCGCTACGCCGACGGCAGCCACACGACCAGCAGCCGGCGGCTGTTCGGGGTCAACTGCAGCTCGGCGATCTCCCTCGACCTGACCGGCAGCGCCTTCATCTCCGGCTCGGCCACCCTCAGCCCCGAAGCCAGAGACGCCCTGCGCAAGGCCGCCGAAGTGTTCAAAAACTACCCCGATGAGCGGATCGTCATCGAGGGCCACACCGACTGGGTGGGGACCGACGAGTACAACCTCGATCTCGCCAAGCGCCGCGCCGAGGCGGCGGTGGCCTTTCTGGTGGAGCAGGGCAAGCTCCCCCGCGAACGCTTCGTGGTGCGCTGGTTCGGCGAGTCGCGTCCCATCGCCAGCAACGACATGGAAGAGGGAAGGGCGCTCAACCGCCGGGTGGAGATCAAGGGCGAGTTCCAGGAGGTGGAGCGAGCCCGCCTGCACGACCAGTTCCGCACCGAACCGCAGGTGCGCCTCAACGGCCGTGAAGTCGAAGTGACCGAGGGGGGGCGTTTTGCGGCCCAGGTCAACGGCGAGGACCTCGAGCGGCTCGATGTGGAAATGGGCGATCAGCAGGGGCGCACCTCAAGGGTGAGCTTTCCGGTGCCTACCCTGGAGATCGTCGACCCGGTGGGCGAGACGCGGTTGGCCGCCGGGGACCTCCCCCAGGCGCCAGGACAGGACCCGCAACAGCCCCTTCTGCAGTACCGGCTGGTGGGGCGCACCGAACCGGGCAACCAGGTGGAACTCGACGGCGAGCCGCTGCAGGTCGGTGCCGACGGCACCTTCACCGGCGAGCTGCCCCTGCGCCGGGGCGAGAACCCCTTCGCCATCCTGGTGCGCAATCCCGCGGGAGTCACCCGGGTGGGCGGGGTCGACCTGACCCTGTCCGAGCGCGAGGCCGACGGCAAACTGGTGATGCTCGCCAAACCGGTGCCCAGCCTGACCGTCAAACTCCCCCCCGCCGGGGGCAAACTGCAGACCCCGGTGCTGACCGTTTCCGGCACCACCGACCCGGGCAACAGCGTGCTGGTCAACGGCCTGCGGGTGGCGGTGCGCCCCGACGGCCGCTTCGCCTCGACCCTGGAGCTGCCCGACGGCAAGAGCACGCTCAAGGTCGAGGTGAGCGACCCCGAGGGGAACCGCGGCGCCATCGAACAGGCCCTCGAGGTCAGCGACACCCGCCTGTTCTTCCTGGCCTTCGCCGACGGCAAGGTGAGCCAGCTCAAGGCCAGAGGCAACCTGGACAACGCCGGGGTCGACAAGTCCAGCCAGGTCGTCTCCGACGGCCGCATCGCCCTCTACCTCAAGGGGGTCATCGCCGGGCGTTACCTGATCACCGCCGCCCTGGACACCGGCCAGCAGAAGGCCGAAAACCTCTTCTCCGATCTGGACGAAGTCGAAAACGACCGTCTGCTGACCAACCTCGACCCCGACAAGCTCTACCCGGTCTACGGCGACGACAGCACCCTGGTCTACGACACCCAGAGTCAGGGCAAGCTCTACCTGGCCCTCGACAGCGACGAGCTGCACCTGTTGCTCGGCAACTATGCGGTCAACCTCAGCGACACCGAGCTGGCCGCCTACCAGCGCACCCTCTACGGCGGTCACCTGGTCTACCAGTCGCCCTCACGCACCCGCTACGGCGACCCTCACACCAAGGTGGAGGCCTTCGCCGCCGAGGTCCGCCAGGCGCACATCCGCGATGAGCTGCGGGCCACCGGAGGTTCGCTCTATTTTCTGAGCCAGGACCCGGTCATCGAAGGCAGCGAGCAGGTCACCCTGGTGGTGCGCGACAAAAACACCGGGCTGGTGCTGGCCCGGGTGCCCCAGCAGCAGAACGTCGACTACACGATCAAGTACGACCAGGGGCGCATCCTGTTCCACCGGCCGGTGGCCAGCGTGCACCAGGACGGCCGGCTGGTCGACCGGGCGCTTCTGCCCGGCAACCCGGTGTTCATCCAGGTCGATTACGAAACCGAGCTCGAATCCTTCGAGAAGACCGCCTTCGGCGGCCGGGTGCGCCAGCAGCTCGGCGACCACCTGGCGGTAGGGGGCAGCTACGTGCAGGACGAGCTGGAGGCCGGCAGCTACGAACTGAGCGGCCTCGACGCCGAGATCCGCCTCGGCGACGGCACCCGCATTCTTGGCGAATACGCCACCAGCAGCGGCGCCGACGCCCTGACCCGCATCAGCGAGGACGGCGGCCTCTCCTATCGCAGCTTCGCCGCCGGCGGTGATCAGGACGGCTCGGCCTGGAAAACCGCCCTTGAGGTCGATATCGGCGAGTGGTTCGGCTCGCCCGACCGCTATCAGGCCGGGGCCTACATCAAGCAGCTGCGCCCGGGCTTTCTGTCCGCCGGCAACTTCGCCGAGCAGGGGACGGAAAAATACGGCGCCCACCTGCGCCTGCGCCTGAGCGGCCGCGACCGGCTGCTGGCCCGCTACGACCGCGAACAGCTCGAGGCCGGCGACCCGGCCGCCCTCGGCGAGGCCGACACCGGCACCCTGCAGTGGGAGCACGACCACGGTCGCTGGGGGGTGACCGGCGAGTACCAGGTGAGGCAGAGCCGCGAGGTATCGGGGCGCAAACTCGAGGATTCGCAGCTGGCCGCCGCCCGCTTCCGCCTGGATATCACCGAGCGCCTTACCAGCTGGCTCGAGCACCAGCAGACGGTCAAGGGACCGCGCAACGACCAGACCACCCTGGGGGCCGAGTACCAGGTCAACGACCTGCTCGCCCTCAACGCCAGCGGCACCGTCGGCTCGGAGGGGAACTCGGCCCAGGGCGGGGCGAGCCTGGCGGTGGGCCAGGGGCACATCTACCTGACCCAGCGCCTCGCCGAGGAGCGGGCGGGGCGGGTGCGCACCACCATCGTCGGCGGCGAAACCCCCTACGGGGAGAACACCAAGGTCTATTCCGAGTACCACTGGGAGCGTTCGCCCGACGGCTACCGCAACCTCTCCCTGTTCGGCGCCGAGCGCCGCTGGGACCTGTTCAAGGGGGTGCGGGTGCTGCTCTCCGGCGAGTACGGCGAGATTCCCGGCGAGCCCGAGGACACCCGCCGCTACACCGTCTCCGGCGGCGTTTCCTACAATCCCCGCGACGGGCTGAAGATCTCGACCCGCAACGAGGTGCGCCGCGAGCGCGGCGGAGTGGAGCGCACCCAGTACCTGACCACCAACCACCTCGAGGTCAGGCTCAACCCCGACTACACGCTGCTCGGCAAATACCGCTACAGCGTCACCCGCGACGAAGAGCTCGAGCGCGTCGAAGCGCGTTTCACCGAGGCGAGCCTGGGCCTTGCCTATCGACCGGTGGCCCACGACCGCTTCAACGCCCTGCTGCGCTACACCTACCTGCGCGACCGGCAGGCGCAGAACCTGCTGGGCGACGAGCGCGAGGAGAGCCAGTCCCACGTCGCTTCGGCCGAATGGTCGCTGGACATCAACCGCCACCTCGAGTGGGTGGACAAGGAAGCGATCCGCATCAAGAAAGAAAAGCTCGGCAATCGCGGGTCCGGCGAAACCACCACTTGGCTCTCCATCCACCGGCTCAACTATCACCTGTTGCCGAAGATCGATGTCGGCGCCGAATACCGCATGCTGGTGCAGGACGAGGCCCAGGACCAGCGCCAGGGGTGGCTGATCGAGGTCACCTGGCAGATGGTGCAGAATTTCCGCCTCGGCGTCGGCTACAACTTCACCGATTTCTCCGATGACGAATTTTCCGACAACGACTACTCCGTCGAAGGGTGGTTCGTACGTGCGCAAGGGGTCTACTGACAGGCGGCGTCATGGATAACAAGGGTTTGAAAACGTGGCTGGTAAAGCTGTTCGAGGCGGTTTTCGTCATCGGCCTGGTCCTGGCGTTCTTCCTGGGGATCCTGGCCCTGCTGCCGCTGCTGTTTCCCAGCGGTACCCCGCTCAGGGAAATCGTCGCCCCCCTCGAACCGGCCAGCCGGGTGGAGGGGCGCCGGCACCTCGCCCAGGACCGTGCCTGGCAGACCGAGGAGCTGGAGCCACTGACCGCGACCCTGATCGAGGTGTACAACACGGTCAAGCGCAAGCCGGCTGACGCCATCGCCTGGTCCCCCGCGAACAGGGGACTGGCTCTCTACAGCCGCGACGCCGTGCAGACCCTGGGTCACTCGCGGGCGCGCATCCGTTTCGATCAGCACAGCCATCTCGATCTGGGGGAGAACTCGCTGATCATCATTCGCGAGTTCGGTCAGGTGGCTGCCCGGCGGGAAAAACGCTCGACCCTGGTTCTCATGGACGGGATCCTGCGCGGCCGGGCCGTGGCCGCCCAAGGTGAGCTGCTGCGCATGGACGTGGAGATGCCCAACGCCCGGGCGGTCATCACCCAGCCGGCGGGCGTGGCGCAGGGCGAGGACGCCTTTCTGGTCACGGTCAATCCGGACAAGTCCTCCACCATCGCCGTCTACCAGGGCAAGGCCGAGGTCAGCGCCCAGGGCAAGACGGTACAGGTGGCCGAGAACCAGTCGACCACTGTCGCCCCCGACCAGGCCCCCGAACCGCCCCGGCCTCTGCCCGCTTCGCCGCAATCCCTGGCGCCCGAGGATGGCCGCAGTTTCGCCTTCCGCCAGCTGTCGCCCAAGGTTCGCTTCGACTGGTCGATGGTGCCCCAGGCCGATCGCTACCGGCTTGAGGTGGCCCGCGATCCCGGATTCAAGGATGTCGCCGTTAACGAAATCCTCTCCCAGCCGGGCTTCGTGCATGGCAACCTGCGGCAGGGCACCTATTACTGGCGAGTCAGCGGCATCAACGGCCCCGCCGAAGGCCGCCCCGGGCCGGCCCGCCGCTTTGCCCTGGTTCGGGATGCCGAGCCGCCGCTGCTGCAGGTGGAATTCCCCCCCGCGGTGGTCCATGGGGAGGATTGCACCTTGCGCGGGGTCACGGCACCGGGGACGCGGATCTTCATCGGTGACCAGGCGGTTGTTCCCGATGCCGCAGGCCGCTTCGACCATCAGCTCAAACTGCGGCGCGGGCTCAACGTGCTGGTGGTCGAAGCCGTGGACGCCACCGGCAACGTGAGCTACCAGACCGGCAAGGTCAACGGCAAGTTCTGAACGAGGTGGACCTGCCTCCGTCGGGCAAAAGGCAGCAGTCGGCACGGCGAACACTAAACTGGAGCAGAAAGCCAAACCAAACACTGGGTAGCTGATATGGAAAAAACCAAGAACAAGAAATTGGGGCTGTCGATCCGGTTCAAGATCATGTTTTCTCTCTTGCTGCTGGTTTCGACGGCGGTCGGCATCATTACCTTTACCATGGCCAACCTGTTCCATACCGACAAGACGGCCTACATCCACGACCTGACCTCGACCATGGCCCTGCACACCACCACCGAGGTCGAGGCCATGCTCGGCAGTTACCGGGAGCGCTCCGAGGTCTTTGCGCGCATCATGCTTGAGCCGGGACTGCCCGGTGGCCAGAAGGAGAAGCTGCTGCAGCAGCTGTTCGAGGATTTTCGCGAGTTCGTCGCCGTGGCCCTTTACCGGGACGGCGTTGAAGCCGCCCTGGTCTATGATGCCGCGGCCCTCGACCAGGCCGGGCTGACCAAGGAAGACCTGCAGGCCTACCGGCTAAGCTCGCCGATTACCGCCGATGCGCTCGAGGGGCTGGGGCTGGTCGAAAACTCGACCCTGGCTGCTGAATTGCCGACTCTGACCCTGGTCAGTATCCCGGCGGGCGGTAGCGACGAACAGGTCGTCATGACCGCGACGGTGCGCCTCGAGACCTTGCTGCGACTCGCCCGACAATCGGAAGTCTTCGATTCTTTTCTCCTCGACAGCCGTGGCAACTACCTGGCGCACAGCGACCCGCTGCAGATCGGCAAGCCGGCTAAGGGGGAGTGGCTGGCCCAACTGGGCGAGGATGGCAACATCAAGGGCCTGGTGCGCGCCCTGGAGTTTGCTGCCGACGGCCGGGAAATGGTGGGCGCCTTTGCCCGTACCTCTGGGCAGGGGCTGCTGGTGGGGGTGCAGATTCCCAAAACCGCCGCCTACCTGACGACCAGGGAGCTGCTCAATCACCTGGTCGTGGTCTCCCTGATGCTGCTGGTGGTCGCCGCGCTGTTGAGCCTGGTCTGGTCCCGGCGGATCACCCGCCCCCTGGAGCGGCTCTCCCAGGCGACCCGGAGCATCGGCCAGGGGAATTTCGGCATTCAGGTCGAGGTCAGGGGCAGTGACGAAATCGGGGAGCTGGCCAGCTCTTTCAACCGGATGGCAGGCGAACTTCACCACCGCGAACAGGCCCTCCGGCAGGCCCAGGCGCAGCTGCTGCAATCGGAGAAAATGGCCGCCTTCGGGCAGCTGGGGGCCGGCATCGCCCACGAGGTCAAGAATCCCCTTGCCGGCATCCTCGGTTTTGCCCAGTTGGCGCTGCGCAAGGCCGAGTCGGAGTCCACCCTGCACAAGCATCTGTCCATTATTGAAAAAGAAACCAAACGCTGTCAGAAGATCATTGAAAACCTGATGAAGTTTGCCCGGCGGGAAAACGTCGAGTTCCAGCCCACGGACCTGAACGCCGTGGTGACCGATGCCGCGGCCATCGTCGAGCACCAACTCGGTATCGCCAAAATCCGTATCGAGCGGGACCTCGGCTCCGAGCTGCCGCGCTTCAACGGCAGCGGCAACCAGATCCAGCAGGTGCTGATGAATCTCATGCTCAATGCCCAGCAGGCCATGAAGGGAGAGCCCGGCGAGGTGCGGCTGACCACGCGACAGCTTGAGGACGGGGCCCTTGAACTTCGGGTCAGCGATACCGGCCCGGGGATGCCCAAGGAAGTAAGGGACAGGATCTTCGAGCCCTTCTTCACCACCAAGCCGTCGGGAGAGGGGACCGGTCTGGGCCTGTCGGTCAGCTACCGTATCATCGAGGATCACGGGGGGCAGATCCGGGTCGAAAGTGAACCCGGGGAAGGCGCGACCTTCGTCATCACCCTGCCGCAGCACCAGGCGGTCGTGGGGGAGCAGGAAACGGCAATGGCTCCAGCTGCCGCCGGGGCCTGAGCAAGATTGACTATTGCGTATTGGATGCCAGGAGCGGTTGGCCTCACGAGGGGAGACTGGGTATGAAGAACAGAAGCCAGATCTTGGTGGTGGACGATCACCTGATGATCCGGGATTTCGTCAGCGAAACCCTGGAGGAAGAAGGCTTCCGGGTAACTACCGCGGCCAGCGGTGAGGAAGCGCTCGAGATCTTTCGGCGGCAGGCGTTCCCCCTGGTGATCACCGATATTCACATGGGGGCCCTGAGCGGTCTCGACCTGTTGGCGGAAGTCAAACGCATCGCCCCGGCCACGGTCGTGATCGTCATGAGCAGCGACAATTCCACCTCCAACCTGGAGACGGCCAAAGGAGCCGGCGCTTTCGAGTTTCTGGCCAAACCCCTTAAGGACCTGGAACTGCTCTGCACCACGGTGACTCGGGCCTTGGAGAGCCTGACAATTCAACCGGAGCCGGGATGAAAGGGTGTCGTGCCGAGGGGCCGTACAGAATCATCGGGGGCAGGCCGTCAGGCCGCCCCCGTTTTCATTGGCGAAAAATGAAGGTCGCCATTTATTGACACCGGTTAATTTTGCGATAAAAAAGACAGTACCCTTGACCTGCAGGTTTGGAAGCAGACCTCCCCGCGAAGTCGGCCTCGGCGAGAGAAATTCATTGAGCGATTGCAACAGGATAACGCTTCTGTAGATGGTCAATGATCGGAAAAATAGAGTTGTCTGACATTGATCTCGACCGGTTGGCCCTGGTTAAGGAGGTCTACGACTGGTACGGGGAGCAGGATCATTCACGGTGGGTTTTTAAATCCGGAAATATTTCCTGGAGCGGCAAGCCTCAAGAAGTCTATCTCAAGATCTGGAACCCGACCCATGTTCGTCGGGACAACATCCTGCAGGGCATAGACTCGGGGTTTTACGATGAGCAAACCACCCCGGCTTTGAAATCCGTAATTTTTCATCGGGGGGTTTGCCGTGGTTACGTGATGGGCAAATGCCGTCCAGTCCGAAGCCTGAGCTTGAATGAGCGATTTTTCAGCCTGATCAAGGCCAGGACCAGAACAACCGGCTTTTTTCATGCGCAGTTCAACCCCAGCCACGTGATGAAATACGGTGGCAGTTACAGCCTGATTGACCTTGAGGGGATTTTCCCAATTGATGCATTGCCATGTTTGCATAAAATGAAATGCTATTTCGACTACAAGGATTATGAAGACTTCGTTTTTAAAATATATAGCAGCAAGGCTGAACCGGTTGCACTTGCAGAGATGGGTGATTCATATAAGAATAAGTCATATTTCAGGAAGATTAATCCTGTGTTGAGGTTTTCGCAATCAATCCTCAATTCGGTTCTAGGGTTTTGCCGCGCACCTGTACGGGGGAATATCAGCCGAATCCAGTTTTGAAAATAAAATCTGGAAATGTAGGCTTTCTTTCTGAAGTTATTGATATGCATTTGATGGGGTCGGTATGTCAGCCAGATCGGTAATTGTGAGACTGCTTGAACCAACCTGCAAAAGGCACCCTAAAATCAAGACCCTGCTCAAGCTGACCGACACCTGGGTCGACAGCTGGCGAAATACGGTGGCCACCAGGATTCCCCAGGTCATCAAGCCGGAGCCCAGGTCGCTTTTCGTCGCCATCACCGCCCAATGCAATTTGCGTTGCAAGGGGTGCCATTACGGTCGCGGCTTCATGGCGGGGGAGCAGCTGGAATTGCCGGTGGTCCGCGAGCTGTTGAATGACGCCAAGGCCCGGGGTTTCGAAAAGGTTCGCCTCTATGGAGGGGAACCTTTGCTGCATAAGGACCTGGCAAAAATGGTCGAGCATGCGACAGGCCTTGGTCTTAATATCTGGGTAACCACCAACGGCTTGCTGCTGAGAGAGCGGGCCGATGAGCTGTTCGCCGCCGGGCTGCGAAAGGTCTCGATCGGTTTTTATGGAGCCGGTGCGGAGTATGACGATTATGTTCAGCGGCCGGGGAGTTTCGCCCGCCTCGAGGCGGGCCTCGCCTGGGTGAGGGAGCGTTACGGCAGCCAGTTGCCGATCTGTCTCGATTGGGTGCTGATGCGACCGACCAGCCGCCCCGAATCGCTGCGCGAGACCCTCGCTTTTGTCGAGCGCCACGACACCCCCCTGTGCGTGAACCTGATTCATTACTCGCTGCCCTATTTTTCCATGGGGGTGGACCGGGAGCTGCAATTCGCTGCCGAGGACCGCGGGGCCATCGAGTGGGTGGTTGAGCAATTGGCTGCGATGAAAGCCCGGCGTCCCGACCTGATCACGCAGCCCAGGGCGGTGTTGAATTCCATCCCCGATTGGTTGGTGAAGGGGCCGCAAATGCGGGTGCCCTGCGACAGTCACCGACTGGTGTGGGTGGGGGCGGATGGTACGGTGCAGATGTGCTATGTCACCTTCAAGCTGGGCAACCTGCACGAAAAGAGATTGGGGCAAATGCTCTTTGGTCCCGAACACATGACCGCGGCCCGCAGCGCATTTGCCCTCCAGTGTCCGAATTGTCATTGCGGTTATGACAACCGCACCCTGGGCTTCCGGCCCACGCGCCGCCTTTACTCGGGCAGGTAAGCCTGCCGGCGAAAAAAAATGGGGCGGGCCATTGGGCCCGCCCCGACTGTTTCAGGGTATGACAGCTGAGCTTACTTGTTGTTGCCCGGCAGCATCGCCTTGAGGTACTCGCGGTTGAGCTTGGCGATGAACTTGACGTTGATGTCCTTCGGGCAGCTCGCCTGGCACTCGTAGTGGTTGGTGCAGTTGCCCATACCGCAGGCCTTGGCCTCTTCGGTCATCGAACGCACCCGCCGCGCCGCCTCGGGCTTGCCCTGGGGCTGGATCGCCAGCTGCGCGACCTTGGCGCTGGTGAAGAGCATCGCCGAGCTGTTCGGGCAGCCCGCCACGCACGCCCCGCAGCCGATGCACTCGGCGGCGTCCATGGCGTAGTCGGCGTCCCCCTTGGGGATCAGCAGCGCGTTGCCGTCGGGAACCCCGCCGGTCTTGGCCGAGGTGTAGCCGCCGGCCTGGATGATCTTGTCCAGCGCGGCGCGGTCGACCACCAGGTCCTTGATGATCGGGAAAGCCCGCGCCCGCCAGGGCTCGATGAACACGTCGTCGCCGTCCTTGAACTGGCGCATGTGCAGCTGGCACACCGTGGTCTTCTCCTGCGGGCCGTGGGCGCGGCCGTTGATCACCTGCGAGCACATCCCGCAGATCCCCTCGCGGCAGTCGTGGTCGAAGGCGATGGGGTCCTTGCCCTCTTTGATCAGCTCTTCGTTGACCTCGTCGAGCATCTCCAGAAACGAGCTGTCGGCGCTGACGTTCTTGGCCTGGTACACCTCGAGCCGGCCCTTGTCGTTGGCGTCCTTCTGACGCCATACATGCAGTGTCAGATTCATTATTTGTAGCTCCTTACGGCAAGGTGGACGTTTTCGAATTTCAGCGGCTCCTTGTGCAGCTCGGGCTCCTTGTCGGCGCCCTTGAACTCCCAGGCCGCGGCGTAGCAGAAGTTCTCGTCGTCACGCATCGCCTCGCCGTCCTCGGTCTGGTGCTCGACGCGGAAGTGCCCGCCGCAGCTCTCGTCGCGGTGCAGCGCGTCCTTGGCGAACAGTTCGGCGAACTCGAGAAAATCCGCCAGGCGCCCGGCGTTCTCGAGCTGCTGGTTGAACTCGGCGCCGGAGCCTGCGACCTTGAGGTTCTTCCAGAACTGCTCGCGCAGCTCGGGGATCTGCTTGAGCGCTTCTTTGAGGCTCTGCTCGCTTCTGGCCATGCCGACGTTGTTCCACATGATCTTGCCCAGCTCGCGGTGCAGCTCGGCCGGGGTCTTCTTGCCGTTAATCGAGAGCAGCTTCTTGGTCTCGTTCTCGACGGCGGCCTTGCTCTCCTTGAAGGCGGGGTGGTCGTCCTTGATCTTGCCCGGGGTGATCTGGGCCAGGTAATGGGCGATGGTGTAGGGGATGACGAAGTAGCCGTCGGCCAGCCCCTGCATCAGCGCGCTGGCGCCCAGGCGGTTGGCGCCGTGGACCGAGAAGTTGGCCTCGCCCAGCACGAACAGGCCCGGGACGTTGCTCATGCAGTTGTAGTCGACCCACAGCCCGCCCATCGAGTAGTGGGGGGCGGGGTAGATGCGCATCGGCTCTTTGTAGGCGTTCTCGTCGGTGATCTTTTCGTACATCTCGAAGAGGTTGCCGTAGCGCTCGCGGATGGTGTTCTCGCCCAGGCGCTTGATGCTCGCGGCGTAGTCGAGATAGACGCCGCGGCCCCCGGGGCCGATGCCGCGCTTGTCGTCGCAGGCTTCCTTGGCCGCGCGCGAGGCGATATCGCGCGGGGCGAGGTTGCCGAAAGAGGGGTACTTGCGCTCCAGGTAGTAGTCGCGCTCCTCTTCGGGGATCTCGTTGGGGTGGCGCTTTTCGCCCTCTTTCTTGGGCACCCAGATGCGTCCGTCGTTGCGCAGCGACTCGCTCATCAGGGTGAGCTTGCTCTGGTGCTCGCCGGACTGCGGGATGCAGGTGGGGTGGATCTGGGTGTAGCAGGGGTTGGCAAAATAGGCGCCCTTCTTGGCCGCCTTCCAGGCCGCGGTGACCGAGCAGCCCATGGCGTTGGTCGACAGATAAAAGACGTTGACGTAGCCGCCGGTGGCCAAAACCACCGCGTCGCCCCAGTGGGACTCGATCTCGCCGGTGATCAGGTTGCGGCAGGTGATGCCGCGGGCCACCCCGTCGACCACCACCAGATCGAGCATCTCGCGGCGGGCGTGGATCTTGACCGAGCCGGCCTTGGCCTGGCGGGCAAGGGCGCTGTAGGCGCCCAGCAGCAGCTGCTGGCCGGTTTGGCCGCGGGCGTAGAAGGTCCGGCTGACCTGGGCGCCGCCGAAGGAGCGGTTGTCCAGGTACCCGGCGTAGTCGCGGGCGAAGGGCACGCCCTGGGCGACGCACTGGTCGATGATGTTGTTCGAGACCTGGGCCAGGCGCCAGACGTCGGCCTCGCGGGCGCGAAAGTCGCCGCCCTTGACGGTGTCGTAGAACAGCCGATAGATGCTGTCGCCGTCGTTGGGGTAGTTCTTGGCGGCGTTGATGCCGCCCTGGGCGGCGATGGAGTGGGCGCGCCGCGCGCTGTCCTGGTAGCAGAAGGCCTCCACGTTGTAGCCCAGCTCGCCCAGGGTCGCCGCGCCGGCGCCGCCGGCCAGGCCGGTGCCGACCATCAGGATCTTGAATTTACGCTTGTTGGCCGGGTTGACCAGTTTCATTTCCTGGCGATGCTTGTCCCAGCTCTGCTGAATCGGTCCGGTTGGACATTTGCCATCTAGAATCACGGTTCAACCCCCTAAATTTTGACGAAGCCGATAACGATGAGAAGCGGAATGGCGATGTAGCCCAGAAGCAAAATCGCCGAGAGCGCCTTGCCGCCGACGTTGACCGCAGGCAGGGTGTTGGCGTTGGTCAGCCCGAAGGTCTGCACAAAGCTCTGCGCCCCGTGGGACAGATGCAGGAACAAAAAGACCATCGAGACCACGTAGATCAGGCTGACGAAGATTTTCTGAAAGCCCTTGACCACCATCAGGTACACATCCGGGCGCCCCAGCGCATCGAGGTTGGCCTTGGCGCTGATCGCCGGGTCGGTCACCTGCACGGTGAAGTGCAGCAGGTGGTAGATCACGAAGGCCAACAG
This sequence comes from Desulfuromonas versatilis, assembly GCF_019704135.1. Lineage (NCBI taxonomy): Bacteria > Pseudomonadati > Thermodesulfobacteriota > Desulfuromonadia > Desulfuromonadales > Desulfuromonadaceae > Desulfuromonas > Desulfuromonas versatilis. The sequence continues at coordinate 3,250,692 of NZ_AP024355.1, read as the reverse complement.
CACCAGCCCCGAGACGATCATGGTGCTCGAGGCGAAGGTGGCGCGCTGACGCTTCTGGATGGCGTACTTGGCGGGGCTCGCCGCACGGTTCTCCAGGGTGAGCTGGATGCCGTAGATGATGTGGATGGCGAAGGCCGCCAGCATCACCAGCCGGAAGATGTAGACCACCGGCCCCAGGCTGTGGAGCTTCTCGGCATAGGCGTTGATCCCGTCGGGCCCGACGAACACCGAGGTGTTGCCGAGCAGGTGGACGATGACGAAGCCGAGCAATACCAGCCCGGTGACCGCCATCAGAATCTTTCTGCCCACTGAACTTTGTGTCATCTGCATATCCCCTTGTGTTGGAATGGTTCAACGGCTCTTTCTTAAGAGCCCTGGACTGCAACTTCAAAACAAAAGACAACCGTCCCAGGTGGATCCCGCCAGCTGCTCTCTGTCCGCATCGCTCTCTCTCCTTTGGCAAAAGGTCGAATGATTCGACAGCCCCGAAAGGTCGGGGACACAACACCGCAGCTCTGACCAAAACGGTTTATTTTGTATACTGTATACCGTTTGATCTCCGCATATTAAACGCCGTTGTGGAAAAATGCAAAGCAAAAATCCAAAAGAAATCCGCGGCCGGCCCCTCCCGGGGAGACGCACTCCGGTGCGTCTTGGGGAAAGCAATGAAAAATGGGGTTAATCTCTAGTTTCCCGGGTGGTTAAAAGTAAGGACCAACCGCACAGTGCACTAGTCGTTGACGAAGGGATGGGAGCGGCAGGTGGGGGTTTCCAACCGGCCGCTGTTCTGGAGCTCTTCCAACTGTTCCGGGGCTACGAAAATGTCCGACCAGGTCCGGAAGACAACGCCGTTGCGAATTTGGGCCTCCGGGATCGGGGCCCCGTCGGCGAGGTGGTTCAGCCAGGCTTCCACCTCGTTGAACCCGAAAAAACACCGCAACGGGGTGGTCCCGCTGAAGCGGGCGTTGATCTCGAAAACCACCGGCTCGCCATCGCGGATGCGGAACTGGAAATTTGCCGGTCCTTCGACGCCGAGCCGTTCGGCCATGGCGGCGATGCGCCTGTCGAACCTTCCGGTGGTGTCGGCGTAGGCCCGGTAGGTGTTGCCGTCCTTGAGGTCTCTTTTCAAAACCACCACCGCCCGGCAGCGTCCCTTGGCTACGAGGCAGCCGGAAGTGAATTCACCCTGGTTTTCGCTTAACAACTCCTGCGCCACCAGGTCACTGCGGCTCAGGCACATATCCTCCAGGGTCTCGCGGTCCTTGGCAATCTGTACGCCGACCGAGCGGGCCCCGATCCTGGGCTTGACCAGGATCGGAAACCCGACGGTGTCGATGAGCCTTTGGATCCCCTGCCGGTCGTCGGACAGGGCCGAGCGGACAAAGGGGAAGCCTTCCTCTTCGAAAAACTTGGCGGTCAGCCACTTGTCGTCGGCGATTTGAATGACCCGCAAGGGCGACACGGCGATCCGGACGCCGAACTTGCGTTCCAGATTTTCGCGCTCGCGGCTAAGCAGGATCAATTCCACGTCGGTGCCGATGAAAAGAATCGAGATCCGTTCCCGTTGAATGATCTCCTCGACCCGGGGCAGGAAAGCGGGGTCGGTGGCCATGGGGATCGTGTAGGCACAGTGGCCCAGCCAGTGGCCCGCCGCCCGGTGGTCGGGGTCCGCGGTGACCAGGCGCAGGGGCCTCGAGGCCATCCGCAGGCTCCGCAGGACCCCCTGCCCGACCAAGGCGCCGGCCCCGGTGACGAGAACGTTCAAGCTTTCCATAGGATCTCCTTCAGCCGTACTGAGCATTCGCCAAGCCGCTCCAGTTCATGGACGTCCGACCCGACTGATACCAGGGGGTCGTGTTTTTTCAATTGGGCTAGATACTGATCGAAAACCTGGTGGTGATACGAACTGTTGATTTCCATGGCCACAGCGGCCCTGGCCGCCTCTTCCATGAGGCTGGCGAAATAATCCTCGGGGAAATGCTCCAGGCGGCGCAACGACATCCCACCCGGATGGGCAAGAACGTTGGCGCCACCGTTTTTCAGAAATCCCAGGGCCAGGCGGTACTCGATCTCGGCGAACCTGTCCCGCTCGATTTCCTGGAACTCGAGACGTTCTCCCTGTCGGCCGGGGAAGCGGTGAACGCTGGCCAGGACGATGTCGCAATGCCGGCGGATTTCCGGAGAAATGTCCAAGGTCCCCTGAAAATCCTTGATGCGCACTTCAGCGCCAACCAGCACGCGTACCGGGGAGGAGGCGGCCAGACTCCGGACCTCCTGCGCAAAACCCGGAAACCACTCGGAGTCGGCCCTGACATGCTCGGTGAAGGCAATTTCCGCCAGGCCAAGTTTTTCGGCCCTCTGGATAACCTGGGCGATGCTCGGCTTGCCGTCGGTGTAGTTGGTGTGCAGGTGCATTTCCCTGCGCAGCCAGGCCGGCTCGATGAGGGAAAAATGAATAAACGTACCGTCACCGGTATTTACCATCTTGAACCTGCCTCCAAACCTGTGAGTGGCCCCTGAGGGAAGGGTCCGGGGGGAAATGGATTGCGCCAGGACTGTCGGAGCGGAAATGATAGTTGTTAATTTATTTTAAATTGAAGGGTCTAAAGATCAAGCCCCCCACAGGGGCAAAGGTGATGGAAACTTAAAAAATTTTTCGGGTTAACACTGGCAGAGCCCTCGTAAGTCTCTGTTTTTCTTCCCATTAACATATTGAAATCCAGCCCGGTGTTGCGCATCTGGGCGGACGGTCTCTGTCGCTGCTTGGCGACGAGCTTTTCCGGGCGAATAAAAAACCTCGCCCCTCGGCTCTGAGCATGCGCCCAACTCCATCGGTTTTTTCGATTAATCAGGAGGTTAGAGAGTGGGGAGGCTCTATAGCGGAATGCGTCCAGGTGAAGGTACTTCATTCAAGGATTATTTCCCGTGAGGGAGTTGAGGCTTGAGGTGTCGCCATCGGGGGACACCTTTGCACCAAACCCCCAATTCCTTAGGCCTCCCAATCCCCCGCTGAATGGCCGCAAATGTAAGAAATTGCATAAAAAATCATTCGGGCATGGCTGTTGCTCCAGGTAAGGACGGCGCCTTCAGCCAAGTATTGTCTGCAGTTGAGTGTCTATTCGCGTTAAGGCGGTCGACTCCTGCCAATTATGGGAAACAAAGGAGTGTCTCCCCGAAGGAAAATCCATCCGGCGGGGCAACTGTCGCAAATAGGCAAAGGCCTGGGAACGGAGCCCTGGAGACTCGGTCGATCATGTTCTTCATTAATCGGGAGGGTCTTCAGTCCGACTAAAAGGTCGAAAACAATCAGTGGCGGCTCCTTCCGATGCTTAATGAAGCAGTGGTTGCCGAGGTTTCAAGTTTATGGCCTTGGCCCGGTTTAATTTGAGGAGGCAAGGAGAAATGGACCAAAAAACAGCATCTTATGGGTTGGCATGGTCGGTGCAAATGAGGCGGATAGCTGGCCAGGCTGGTACAAACGCTGAAGTAAAACAAAAATCGATAAACAGAAGATCTCCTCCGAAAAAGGCTAAGCCAGAGCGATCTGGTGGCGCAAAGCCGCGGATCCGGAAACGGACTGCCGGGCTGCCGAAGAGAAGGGCTCCAGCGCTTTTCTTTGGATCACCAGGGATAAAGCGTTTTTTTTCGCGCAAAGAAGGGTTTCCTAGGAGGGGTCCAAAACCCGGGGAGGACCAGGATGCGTCCATCACCCCAAAGGAGAGAAGTTTAGAAATGAACAGAAGACGACGATATAGCCTACAATTTATTTTCAACCTTCTAATGGTTTTTTGCCTGTTGGGCGTTTCCGTTCCCCAGGCCCAGGCGGCTCGCTGGTGGGTCTTCCCCTGGGAAAAGACTGCCGACACCACCGCGCCCACGGTGGCCATCAGCAACCCGGGTTCGGGTGCCGTGGTGACCACCGCACAGACCTTGGCCGTCGCTGCGGTGGCCCAGGATAACATCGGGGTATCCAAAGTTGAGTTCTATGACGGCAGCAAGCTGATTGGAACCGACACCAGCAATCCCTATTCGGCCAGCCTGCAGATTACCGAGGCGCTCAATGGCCAGCGCCAACTGACTGCCAAGGCGTTTGATGCCGCCGGCAATTCGACAGTTTCGGTCCCCGTCTCATTTACCGTGCAGATTGCCCCGCCGGTGGTCACTCCCCCGGCGACGGCTGCGCCCGGGGCCATTGAATTTTCGGCAGCGACCTACTCGGTTAACGAGGGGTCCGGCAAAATCAACCTCACCGTCAACCGGACCGGCGGCAGTGATGGAGCCGTCTCGGTTCAGTGGCGGACCCTGACCTTCGACGGCAACGGCACCGCCGACTGGGCAAGCGACTTTGGCACGGTGTATCCCTCGCAGACCCTCAGCTTTGCGGCTGGCGAAAAGAGCAAAACCATAAGCGTCACCATCAACCAGGATACCGCGGTCGAAGGGGATGAAACCTTTACCGTTCTGTTGGAGACTCCTGCCGGTGGCGCCACCCTGGGGGCCAAGGCCAAGGCCCTCGTGACGATCAAGGACGATGATGTGGCGAGCACTCCGGCTCCCACTCCCACTCCCACTCCCACTCCCACCGGACCCGGATCCCTGGAATTCAGCGCGGCCAATTCCTCGGTCAACGAAGGCGCCGGAAAAATCGACCTCACCGTCAATCGGACCGGCGGCAGTGACGGCGCGGTATCCGTTCAGTGGCGAACCCTGACCTTCGACGGGCACGGGACTGCCGACTGGGCCAGTGACTACGGCACGGTTTATCCCTCCCAGACCCTGAGCTTCGCGGCCGGGGAAAAAAGTAAGGTGATCAGTGTCACGATCAACCAGGATTCCACTGTGGAAGGGGATGAAACCTTCACGGTCCTGTTGGAAGCTCCTGCCGGTGGCGCCACTCTGGGTACCAAAACCAGCACCCTGGTGACGATCAAGGACGATGATACGGCAAGCGCTCCGGCCCCCGCTCCGACTCCGACACCGACCGGCCCCGGGGCCCTGGCTTTCAACGCTGCGGCCTATTCGGTGAACGAAAACGCCGGTAAGGTAAACATTACCATCAACCGCGTTGGCGGCAGTAGCGGCGCAGCCACCGTGGAGTGGCGGACCATGACCTTCGATGGCTACGGCACCGCCGACTGGTCGAACGACTACGGGACCTTCCTTTGGACCGTGGTGAATTTTGCCGACGGCGAAACCAGCAAGGTGCTGCCGATCACCATCAACAACGACAGCACCTACGAAGGTGACGAAACCTTCACGGTCCTTTTGCAAAACCCCACCGGTGGTGCAACCCTCGGTGCCACAACTTCTGCGGTGGTTACCATTAAGGATGATGATGTGGCCGGAACTCCTTCGACACCTACCAACCCTCCAGTTATATCCGGCCCATTGAAGGCATTCCCGGGAGCGGAAGGTTTTGGGACGGAAAGCCCTGCGGGACGGGGTGGTAAAATCATCAAAGTGACAAACTTGAACGACAGTGGCGCCGGTTCGCTGCGCGCGGCAATCGAAGCTTCAGGCCCACGCATTGTCGTCTTTGAGGTGGGGGGCAGGATCGCTCTTCATAGTGATCTGGAAATTCGCAACCCCTTTATCACTATTGCGGGTCAAACTGCACCATTTCCCGGTGTCCAAGTGACTGGAGCCAGGGTTACGGTCCAGTCCCACGATGTTCTTATTCAGCATGTCCGGTCCAGGAATGGGATTGCCGATGGGGCTTCCCACTCTCTCCGTGTAATATCTGGGTCTTATAATGTTGTAATCGACCATTGTACTTTTATGTGGGCGTCAGATGAAGTTGCATCCATTTGGACAAACGATAAGCCCATTTATAATGTTACTTTGAGCAACAATATAATTGCCGAAGGAATTGGAGGCAGTGGTAAGGGGACGGCCATCGGTGCAGGTACTTCTCTTAATAACTATAGCCTTGGTGCAAATATTGTAGATAAGGTTAGCGTTATTAAGAATCTCTATGCCAACAGTGTCGAACGTTTTCCGATGGTTAGTAGAGATTGCAATGTTATGATTGCAAATAACCTTGGATATTATAGTGAATGGGGTTTTGTTGAGCTAGGAGTAAACAACGGCCCGGTAAAGGCCACTGTCGTCGGAAATCATTTTGTTACTGGAAATAGGAATCAAAATTCGCCGAGTATTTGGACGATGGATATTTCCAGTGGCAAGCATCAGGTTTACGTAAGTGATAACGTGACGAGCGGAAGTGGTGTTATCCCTGCGACATTTACCGATTATGACGGTGGGTCTGTTGTAAACAGTCCCCCCATTAAAGACGATACGAAACTAATCGCGGCGAGCCAAGTCAAGGCATATGTTCTGAAAAACGTTGGAGCTCGGCCCGCAGAGAGGGACTCAGCTGAAGTTAGGCTGATAAACGAAGTTGAGCGAGAAGTGGGAGGGTTTAAGTACTCCGTGTCCGAGGCAGGCGGGTGGCCTGCGGAGTACAATTATCCGACGAGTAGAAGTTTTGATTCGTTTATCCCATATGATCCAAATGGTGATGATGACGGCAACGGCTACACTAATATTGAGGAAGTGCTTTATCGGCTAGCTATGCAGGCAGAAGGCAGAAATTAATCCAATTTTTACTGAATATAATTGTATTGCTAAGCCCCCTTGAAGTTTGAGGGGGCTTTTTTTTAAAAAAACCTGTTTTGTATGTTGAAATATTGGACTGTAAGTTGCAATGAAGATGTTAGGCACAAATGAATTAGCCTGAAAAGTGTATTATGTAGTGGCATGCCTGTTGCTTGAAAATAAAGTCGTTAAGATTGATGGAAGTTGAAACAGTAGTAGGAAGCTTATCAAGTATGAAAAGGAGATGGTGAAATGAAGAAAATACTGTTTGTCATAGCGCTGTGGTTGATTGTTTCAGGGTGTGGGGGTGGAACCGGTGAGGATTATGATGATGGCCCGACTGGTGGATTTTCAGTAGGTGAATATTCGGATGAGGCCGATGCTAGTTTTGGGGATGATGCGTCAACATCTTTAGCGCCGCCTCGTATTTTAGCCGACCTGAGGGCATTCCCGGGAGCGGAAGGTTTTGGGACGGAAAGCCCTGCGGGACGGGGTGGTAAAATCATCAAAGTGACAAACTTGAACGACAGTGGCGCCGGTTCGCTGCGCGCGGCAATCGAAGCTTCAGGCCCACGCATTGTCGTCTTTGAGGTGGGGGGCAGGATCGCTCTTCGTAGTGATCTGGAAATTCGCAACCCCTTTATCACTATTGCGGGTCAAACTGCACCATTTCCCGGTGTCCAAGTGACTGGAGCCAGGGTTACGGTCCAGTCCCACGATGTTCTTATTCAGCATATCCGGTCCAGGAATGGGATTGCCGATGGGGCTTCCCACTCTCTCCGTGTAATATCTGGGTCTTATAATGTTGTAATCGACCATTGTACTTTTATGTGGGCGTCAGATGAAGTTGCATCCATTTGGACAAACGATAAGCCCATTTATAATGTTACTTTGAGCAACAATATAATTGCCGAAGGAATTGGAGGCAGTGGTAAGGGGACGGCCATCGGTGCAGGTACTTCTCTTAATAACTATAGCCTTGGTGCAAATATTGTAGATAAGGTTAGCGTTATTAAGAATCTCTATGCCAACAGTGTCGAACGTTTTCCGATGGTTAGTAGAGATTGCAATGTTATGATTGCAAATAACCTTGGATATTATAGTGAATGGGGTTTTGTTGAGCTAGGAGTAAACAACGGCCCGGTAAAGGCCACTGTCGTCGGAAATCATTTTGTTACTGGAAATAGGAATCAAAATTCGCCGAGTATTTGGACGATGGATATTTCCAGTGGCAAGCATCAGGTTTACGTAAGTGATAACGTGACGAGCGGAAGTGGTGTTATCCCTGCGACATTTACCGATTATGACGGTGGGTCTGTTGTAAACAGTCCCCCCATTAAAGATGATACGAAACTAATCGCGGCGAGCCAAGTCAAGGCATATGTTCTGAAAAACGTTGGAGCTCGGCCCGCAGAGAGGGACTCAGCTGAAGTTAGGCTGATAAACGAAGTTGAGCGAGAAGTGGGAGGGTTTAAGTTCTCCGTGTCCGAGGCAGGCGGGTGGCCTGCGGAGTACAATTATCCGACGAGTAGAAGTTTTGATTCGTTTATCCCATATGATCCAAATGGTGATGATGACGGCAACGGCTACACTAATATCGAGGAAGTGCTTTATGAGCTTGCATTGGAAGCTGAAGGGCGGATGTGATCAATAATCTTATGCCAAGGAGTCGCTGGCCGGTATGTGGTGATCAAAAAGCTTCGATCTGATTTCCAAATGCCCTTGCTCTACCTGACTCTGGATGTTTCGGCAAGCGGTTACAACTCCTGGCTGAAAAGCCCAGATCCGACACGTTAGAAGGAGGAAAAACGGCTTTTTATCATGATCAAGGCGGCTCACAAGACAAACCGGGAGTTCTATGGCTAGGAACGATTACAGGCCGATCCCGCCGTGCATGGTGTAAAAGTCGGAATTCTCCGGAACAAGTGCATCCGCAAGGGATATGGTATTCGCTGCAAGAAGGTAAAGAAATTCAAGGCAACAACGAAATTCAAACATACCCTGCTGGTCGCCGAAAATTTTCCGGAACAGAACTTTGAGGTCGAGGCTCCCAATCGGGGCTGGCTAACCGACATCCGCAACATGCTGACCTCCGAAAGTTGGCTGTAGCTCGCAGCCCATTAGAACGACTTCGCCGAAGAGGTCATTCGCTATGCGATGGGCGAAAGAATAACAAAGAACCTGGTTGGCTCAGATTACTGACAAGCCCCGCTTCTCACGAGGCGGGGTTTTCTTATTGATGATGTTCTTGGACGTTCTCTGTATATGGGAAGGGTCAGGCCCAAATGAGCCTGGGTGGCGTAAATAAAACTCCAAGACGACTTCAAACAGGCCGTTGAAAAACAAACCGGGAATCGCTCTGACGCTCCCGGAAAATATTTTTTGGATATTTGAAAATCTGTTGTTTCTTTGGTTGTTGCTTTTCTGGCCCCGACTAAGGGCTTTTTGCAGCGGCTATTCTGTCTGGGGCTGGTTTGTTATGGGCATCTTCTCTATATCGACCAGATCAGATTACGCATCTGTACCAGATTGTAGGTTAATATTTAGAATTCGAACATCCAACCGCTTTTTTCCAGCCCCCGGTGTCGTGTCTAGCGCAAGCCACCCGTGGTTTTGAGCCAGCCGAAAATCTCCTCGACACGTTTGCGCACCCGCTGGCTGATCCGGTAGCCCTCATGGCGCGTGGTGCGTTTGTCTATGGTGGTCCCCTTGTCCTTTGGCGCCACATGCGGTGTTGCAAGGAGATTTTCCAGCCCCTAGACGAATACCGGAGCATCGTAACCCTTGTCGGCTCCAATCGTGACCCGGTGAGCCCCGGGCAGTTCCCCGACCATTTCCAGGGCGGCCGCCCATTCCGCGGTGCCATTGGCCAGGAGCAAACGACTGCCGACCACCAGACCGTTACGGTTCTCCATCAGGGCATGGCCCAGAAGCAATGCTTCGATTCCTTGCCTTTGCCCTTCTTAGGTAAACGGGCATCCGGGTCGGTGGTGGACTGATGGGTATCGTTTTTAGGCTGCTGCCCTTTGAAGTCGACATCCGGATTGCGGCCACCGGGTGCTGGTGGGTCCTGGTCCTGGTCGTCATTGGGGCGGTAGCTCTTCATCGATGCCATGCCTCGATTAGGGTGCCATCCACTGTGAAGTGCCCTTTCGACATCAGGCCGGCGCACTCGGCAAGCGCCTTGGTCGCCTAGAAGAACACGGTCGCGACCTCGAATTGCATCAGCCGGTCCCGGTTTTTTGAAAAGGTCGGATGATTCCAGGCCTTATCGCCCATGGACAGCCCGACGAACCAGCGAAACAACAGGTTGTAATCCAATTGTTCGACCAGCATCCTCTCGCTGCGGATGGAGTAGAGCACTTGCAAAAGAGATGCACGTAGCAACTGCTCCGGCGGAGTCGAGGGGCGGCCGGTGTGGGAATGCATATCCCGAAGCAACGGAGCCAGATCGTTGAGCGTCTTATCGACATGGCCTGTAAATTCTGGTCTTTGCCGCGCATAACGTTTCTTGTGTAAATTCAATTGTTTATGCGCGAAATCATAGCAAGGCCAAGTTGGCAAACTTCGCAATGTCAAGGGTTTGGGTAAATTAGTTTTTCAACAACCTCCTAGGCAACGGTAAAGAATTCAGTCAGTTCAAAGATCTGAAGAGCGACGCCAGGCTCTCGGTTTATATTGCAGACCATAAACAATTTGGTAGCGGGGGCGAACCAAAAAACCAATGGTTTGTTGAGCTTCTATTTTTCCAGGCGACCCAACTTCAAGGGCCTCTCAGCTAAGGCGTTGCAAATGGCTGTCAGTCGGTGGAACAGCAGACCAGGAAAATTCCTCGGTTACCTGACGCCCCAGGAGGTCTTCGATGAGACCAAAAGTGGTGAACTTGGAACTTAAATCTGCACTCCGCGAAGATTGAAAAACAATTTGACAGTGCTAATATTTGAGTGGGAATTAAAAGAAAATCAATGCTGCTGGGGGGATGTGAGTTTTTTGTGGTATCGGCTATGGCAGGTGTAACTATCTGAATTAAGTTGAAATTTTTTGGCCTATTGTTGTGGAAAAATGTGGAGCTGCAGTGCCATTTTTAAAAGGGAGGGACTATGGTCAGAAAAATCATCTGCAAAAGGTTAATTTTAAAGGTGTTGATATGTTTATTGTTTGCCTCTTTTGTGACGAAAGGAAACTGTATTGCCTTTGCGCAAGAAAATCAAAAAAGTGGGATGTCTCCATCGGAAGAGTATTTTAAAGTCAGCGGAACCTTTTTAAATAACAATAAAAGTGACAATTTAAATATGGGCTCTGCTGTAAGCGTTTTTCCTGGCGCTGAGGGGTTTGGTGCTAATTCACTTGCAGGGAGAGGTGGCAAATTAATCAAGGTTACAAATTTAAATGATAATGGCCCAGGGTCTTTGCGTAATGCAATTAATTCACCTGGTGCGCGTATTGTGGTTTTCGAAGTAGGAGGGTCTATTGTTTTAGAAAGTGATCTTGAAATAAAAAATCCCTATATGTCAATTTATGGTCAAACCGCCCCGTTTCCGGGGATCCAGATCGGAGGAGGAAGGCTCACAGTAGAGACACATGATATTTTAATTCAACATATAAGGGTTAGAAATGGAAAAAAAGATGGAGAATCACATTCACTTAGGGTTATATCAGGGGCATATAATGTTATTGTTGATCATTGCACATTTATGTGGGCGTCAGATGAAATAGTGGCGGTATGGACGAATAGAGACTCGATTTATAATATAACTATAAGCAATAATATTATAGCCGAAAGCCTTGGCGGTGGAACAGGAATAGCAATTGGCTCAGGGAGTCATAATAATTCCTACTTTTTAGGTGAAAATAAAGTTAGTAGAGTAAGTATTGTGAAAAATTTAATTTCTGGCGCAAGTGAGAGGGTTCCAATGGTGAGCCGGGAGAGCAGTGTGGTGATTCTAAATAATTTAGGTTTTGATAGTGTCTGGGGGTTTGTAGAACTTGGGGTTAATGATGGCCCGGTAAGGGTGAGCGTGGTTGGAAATCATTTTATTAAAGGGAAAAGGAATAAAAAAATTCCTAGCATTTGGGTAAAAAAGATAACAAAAGGTAAACATAGTGTCTATGTTTCCAGTAATATTTTTGAGGGTGACGATTTAGTAGGTGAAGATGTCGTTGATTATGGCGGTGATTCCATTGTTTATAGCCCGCCAGAAATGGATAATACACTAATCCTTAATGTTGAGAATGTGTTTGATTATGTTGTTAAAAACTCTGGTGCAAGACCATCACAAAGAGATGCAATAGAGATGCGCATAATTAAAAATCTTGAGAATCCCGGAAAAGACTGGTGGAGAATAAAGGACGGAGACATAGAATGGCCGGAGGTGTATAGGAAACCTACATTTAGAAGGTTTCATATACCAAAAGATCCAGATACAGATAGTAATAATAATGGATATACAAATATAGAAGAGTATATATACTGTAAATACCAAGACGTGTACAATGACCCGATAAGCTATGAATTCTGCTTTGAATAAAATAAAAAAATACATTGCAGAATGGACTGTAAGGGATCCTGTGTAAATGTGTACTGTAAAGAGATAGTTGTCACCTGACACATCCGCCCTGGCGGGGTGACGAGTTACGCAGCTTCTTTTGTTGCCTTTTTGCTCTTTGTCCCTCTCTTTGGTAATCCGTCGATGAAGGCTTGGTATGGCACCCGGCCGTTCATGTTGCGCCCCTGATGGGCACGCTCCTGGTTGTAGTGATGGAGGTAGGTATGCAGGTCCTTCTGTATCTGCTCAAGCGACTCGTACTAAGTTGTGCGACCCATGATGCGGAAGTGCTCGTCTAGCAAGGTGCGGTGCAGCCTTTCCTCGAAGCCATTGATTTGCGGCCGGCGCACCTTGGTGGTGCGATGTTCGATCCCTTCGAGCTGCAGGAACGGCACATCGGGATGCCTGTCGGGGCGTCCGCAGAATTCACGGCCATTGTCCGAACGGACCGTCGCAATGGCGGCTTGGTGCTGGTCGAAAAGCGGTAGCACGTCCTCGTTGAGCACATGGGCCACCGTACCCGGCAGTTTGCTGGTGCAGAGGCGCCCCCAGGCATAACGGAAAAACAGACTACCCCGACAGCAGGTAGATACGCCCCACGCCTTTGAGGGTGCAGACAAGAAAGGTATCAACCGCGACCAGGTCGCCAGTGTGCTTGGTTTCGATGTGCCGCTCCAGGAGTTCGGGGCTAAGGCGTTCCAGCCGCTTGATCTGCTCGTCCGAAAGCTCCAGGCTTTGTTCTCTCATTGATTTTTCCAGGGGCAGCAGGCGTTCTTGCTTGGTCAAGAGATTGTGCCGGCGCCAGACGCCACGGACACTGCTTGAGCAGACTTTGGTACCTTGAAGAACTAGTCGCTGAGCCGCCTCGAGGGGGTCCTGCGATGGATGCTGCAGGCTGTAAGGAGGGATGGCCAGTCCGACCACCTTATCTGAGCTGAAGTTTGCGGCGTGTTCCTTATGTTTGGTGGTCATGACGATCTCCTTTGCTGGGCTGGGGTGAAGCTTTGAAGGCTCCGTTTTTGCCCTGCCAAGGATGTCATGACCACTTTTTCGTTTTGAGGCCAATTGTCAGGCTTTTCCAGTCTCAAAATAAGTGGGATTCGCCCGTCTTTGCCAAATCTTTGCTGCGCCTTGGACCTCCTTTTGGGGGCCTGAAAATTGGAATGTTGCAAAGGATGAAAAATTTAGTAAATTTTAAATTACGAATCTTGGCGGCGTTTAATTAGGGCGAGGGTGTGCGATGGAGAAAGGAGACGGGTTAGTTAAGTCGTCTATAAGCATCTTGTTAGCGCAGGGCTTCAATACAATTTTATCAGTGGTATTTATAGCCTTCTTCGCTCGGGTTTTTTCAAAGGAACAAATGGCTATTTACGCTATTTTAACAATGTTCGCGGATTGGGGAGAAATTATAGGTGGGCTTGGAATGGGAACATTGGTGGTTAAAAATGCTTTAGAGATAAAGGAGACAAAAACAAAGATTGATTTGCAAAAATTCGTAACTAGTATAGTAATATATAGAACTGTAGGAATGGTTATATTTACGTCGGTAATTATTTTATTTTCCGACTATATCGCAGTACTAATATTTGCAGATCATAAATATAGTAAAATTCTAAAGTATGTGGCTGTTGTTTCATTTTTTATGGCGGTGTCATCAACATTCAGTCATGTTCAAACCTCATTTCAATATTTTCACAGTAACTCAAAAATAAATGTAATAACATTCTTTGCTCAAAAATTGTTTTGCGTTATAGGGTTTTTTTCTTATGGGCTTGAAGGTTTTATAACAGGACATCTCGTAGGTACAATTTTGGGGATATGCCTGAGGGTTAACTATTTGAAAGGTCTTTTTGTCCGTGAAATTTATAGTTTTACCGATATTTGGAAGCAAAGTAGGAGTTATCTAGGGTTGAAGGTTGTTCGGAGTTTTGTGGATCAAATTGATAAACCGCTTATCGGTACGTTCTTGGGGGCCGAAGGGTTGGCCAATTACCATATAGTTAGAAGGTTATATGACAACCTTTATCAGTTATTATTGGCGGTAGTTGTTCCATTGGGAGTTAAATTTGGCGAAATAAAGACGTTGGGACATCAAGAATTGCAGCGACATTATGAAAAAGGTTTTGTTGTCTCCACATTTATGATAGCCCCAATTTGTACAATGTTGTTTATAGTTAGTTCTCCATTGGTAGAACTATACGCAGGAGCAAAATATGAAGAAGCAGGAAAAGTGTTGGCCTTATTTGGCTTTACTATTATTGCATCTCTTGTGTGGCAAATAACAAGAGAAGCCTCTTTGAGGTTGTTATTGCCATCAAGGCTGTTTATACAATATACAACTTCAGCATTTGTAACCTCATTGAGTTATTTGGTGTTGTTGCCAATATTGAGGGAAGTTGGTGTGCCAATAGCAATGGGGCTCGGGTTTATAGCCGGTTCGGTCCCTCTTATCAAGTATTTGAAAACTCAGTGCAACCTTATATTCCCGTTAAAAGAGTTTTTAATAGCATTGGGTGGAGGTGTATTCTCTTTTTCGGCTGTTGTTCCTGTTATGATCGTAAATGAAAGTTTACCAAAGCTTATTGTCGGGACGCTATGCGTTTCTGTTCTTGCATTATTGTACTTTCAGAAATATGCACCAACTGAGATCGTAAGTATTTGCAAAAAAATAAAAATCTGCATAGTCAAGGAAGTCAAGCAATAAAGCAGAGGTCATAGGCGTCATGGCGTTTATTTTATCAAAAAAACATAACGACTCGGCAGTATTCGAAGCAGACTTCTGTAAGTTGTTGATAGAGTGTTGTTTGTATTTATCAATATCAATCAGGGTTTTTGCTCCACAATTGGGTGTTTTGAGAGTAGAGGGTTTGTCTGGGGCCATAATAGTCGGTTCTGGATTATTGACTTTTTTATTCGTGAGGCTTAGAGGTGAGAAATTATGCATGTCGATTTATTTTTCATCTGCCATATTGCTATTTGCAAGCATAACTAACTTTAAAGTTGAGGGAAAATTAGATAGAGAAATACTATTTTTCGTTAGCGTTCTGTTGATGATGTATTATGTTGTCGATAAAAAAGTTGTAGTATATAGGGCATGTCTTGTAATGGCATTGTGTGTATATGGAGCTATTGCAATAGGTGGTGAATATTACGGAGATGTCCATGGGTCACAAAGGCTCAATCTGGAGGGAGGGGTAGGGTCAATGTTCGCAAATTCGAATGACCTTGCCCAATTGGCTGTCATCGTTGGTTTGATTTTACTTTTCGGCATGAGGGGTGAAAAAAAATTTAACAGGATATTCAGGTTGGTTATTGTGTTTAGTTTATTTTCAGTTGTGCTTTTAACTTTGTCAAGGCAGGGACTTATAATGATGTTGGTTGGACTTGTTTTTTTTTCATTAACAACATTTGAAAAAAAAGAAAAATGGACGTTAATACTGCTTGTGGTAGTAGCTATTATATCAATAGGGCTATTTTACGAAAGTATAGAAAAAATATATAGTGGATATTATTATAGATTTCAAACTGAAAGTCAAAGAATTGGGTACTGGGAAGTAGCATTGGAAGACATGAAAGATACGATTATTTATGGACAAGGTGGGCAGGGTGGATATTCCTCTGTTGGGATCAAGCCTCACTCGGCGTTTCTGTATTTGCATTATGCTTTTGGGTCTCTCGCTGCCTTCTCGTATGTTTTGTGGATTTTTTATTTAGTCTTTTCTGTCAAAAGATTGATCTGTTCAAATGTGGTGGATTTGACTTCTAAAATAGAGGGCTTTTTGTATATGTCCATATTCTTTATGGCTCAATTTACCACTGTCTTTGCACCAAGTAATTACGGATTTATATTGGCATTAGCAATTTTTGAAAGAAAAACTAATGTTATTCAAGGGGCAAAGAATTATGGTAGATAAAAACAGGCCATATAAGGTTTTAGTGGTTTGTAGCAATTTAGGTGTAGGTGGGGCCGAGGTACAGCTGGCGAAGATACTCGTAGGATTAGATAGGGAAAAGTTTATCGTAAGTGTCGCATATTTTATGCCGATAGTCGATTTCCCGCAGGCTATTCTGTGCCGTGGTGGGGTTAAGACGATATTTTTAGGTTCAGAAAAATGGAACAAATTTAAATGTCTGTATGAGGTCGCCAAATTCATTAAAAAAGAGGGCTTTGATATTGTTCACTGCTGGTTGCATACTGCCAACTTCTATGGAGGGTTTCCAGCATTGATGAATAGGGTCCCTGTTGTGTTTGGTGGACTGCAGGGTAATGTTGAGTTGTGTAGGCCGTGGGATTTTGTCTATAGGCTGTTGAATTTCAGATTTACATCTTGGATCGTCAATTCTCAAGAGCTTAAAAATAATCTTAAAAAAAACTCGGGTGTTAATGGCAATGAAATTTCCATAGTTAGAAATGGGGTTGAGCTACCAATTTTAACGCAAGAAAAACATTATAAACATTCAAATGAACATGGTAATTCACTTACGGTCGGTTTCGCTGGACGCCTTCATCAAATTAAAAATCCATTGTTGTTTTTGCATATGGCCAAGACTCTTCTTGATGGAGGAATTTTTGCAAAATTTTTAGTTGCTGGGGATGGACCCATGATGGAGCAAGTTAAAAAATTTGTCGAAGAAAATTGTTTGCAGGACCATGTTTCATTGTTGGGTATTGTTAAAGAAATGGAAGTGTTCTATCGAAAAATTGACATTTTGGTTTTAACTAGCGACTCGGAAAGTTGTCCAAATGTCTTGCTTGAGGCAATGTCCTATCAAATACCAGTGGTGTCAACTAGGTGTACTGATATGAGTTCTTTCTTGATGGATGGAAAAAATGGATTTGTTGTTGACCGAGGTGATGTTAAGAACTTGGTTTATAGGGTTAAAATGCTCTTGATTGATGGCAATATAAGAAAAAAAATGGGAAAATTTGGCAGAGTGGTTGTTGAGGAAAAATTTAATTTAAAAAATACTGTTAGTGAACTCGAAAATGTGTATTTGGCTGCATGTTCAAAAAAGTTGAGTAGGGGGAGGCGATGAATAAAAATAAAATTTCCATTTTCCTGCCATCCTTGTATGGCGGAGGAGCTGAACGTGTGATGGTAAATCTTGCCAATGGTTTAATTGAACTCGGGTATCAAGTTGACGTTGTTCTTGCAAAAAAAGATGGAAAGTTTTTTAATCTTCTTAATAGCAAAATCGAAATTATTGATTTGAGATCAAAAAGGACCTTTCTGTGCTTATTCGGATTAATTAAGTATCTTAAGAAAGATAAGCCAACGGCCTTAATTTCCGGACTTGATCATGCAAATATTATTTGTATTTTGGCCCAAAAAATATCACGGGCTGGATGCCGCTCCATTATTACACTTCATGCCAACTTTCAACCAACCTATGATGATGAAACAATTAATAATATTGTCAAAATAAAACAAAAAGCATTTGATTGCTTTATTGGTTTAATTTTCCCCTTTGCCAATAATATTATAGCAGTCTCAGAAGGTGTCAAAGAATTTTACCAGAACAAATATAAGCTCCCAAAAAATAAAATGAAAGTTATTTATAATCCAGTTATTGATAATTCTTTAAAAGAAAAAGCAAAAGAACCTTTGGATCATCCATGGTTTTCACAGGAACATACACCAATAATACTCTGTGTTGGTAGACTTTCTGCTCAGAAAAATTTTAAAGATGCAATATACGCTTTCTGTGAAGTTAGGAAGCATATCAAAGCAAAACTAGTATTTCTAGGAGAAGGTGAAGAGAGGCTGTCCCTTGAGGAAATTATAGGTAAATGTGGTTATAAGGAGGATATCGAGATGTTAGGCTTTGTCTCTAACCCTTATAAATACCTTTCCAGATCGTCGGTTTTTTTGTTGTCTTCGCTCTTTGAAGGTCTGCCAACTGTAATTATAGAAGCACTCAGTCTTGGGATTCCAGTGGTGTCAACTGACTGCCCAAGCGGACCATCAGAGATCATAGGTCAAAACAAATATTGTCGTATTGTCCCTGTGGGGGATATTCATGGATTAGCTAATGGTATTCTTGAGGTTATAAATAAAAAAATCCTTCCTGAAGGATTGAATGGTCTTAATGTATATGATGTCGGATATGCCTCCAGAAAATATGTAGAAATAATTAATGAGGAGGGTGGATTTTAGGTGGGTTCATTTGATGGCCGGTGTAGTGTCTCCCCACATCAAAAAAAAATTTTATTCCATGACATCGAATGCATGTACTGAGAGAGTTTGTATACAAACCATCTCAGAATAAATTGGCCTATCTCTGAAAGAATATCCGCCCAGGTTAGATACCCGCACATGATTAAAATTCATTTTGTTGTCACAGGTTTGGAGACAGGTGGTGCGGAAATGATGTTGTTCAAGCTCCTGTCCCGCTTGGACCGTGCACGATTCAGTCCAGAGGTGACTTCGCTGCTCGATATGGGGGTTCTTGGCGAGAAACTTCAAGACCACGGAATTCCCGTATCTTGCCTTGGGATGAGAAGAGGGGTTCCCGATCCCAGGAAGATTCTGACATTGTCGATTATTCTTAAGCGCTCGCGCCCCGATATTGTTCAAACCTGGATGTATCATGCTGACCTCATTGGAGGCCTGGCGGCAAAAATGGCAGGAAAAACGAAGGTCGGTTGGAATATTCGAAACGGAATTCTAGACCCGACCCTCAGTGGAAAACAGACCATATGGACGGTTAAGGCCTGTGCGCGACTTTCCTCCTTTCTGACGGATTTCATTGTTTGTTGCGCCGAATCAGCTAGAACAATTCATGCTGAGCTTGGATATCGGGACGATCGAATGGTGGTAATCCCCAACGGTTTTGATGTAGACACTTTCAGGCCCGATCCAGAGGCCCGCGGCCGAATTCGGTCCGAACTTGGGATCCCCGAAAACGCGATTGTGCTTGGGCTGGCCGGGCGTTTTGACCCCCAAAAGGATCATGGATCTTTTTTCAAGGCGACCGCCAGATTAAGGACCGGGGGGGATCGTGTCAGGCTTGTCCTGTGCGGGAACGACATCAACGAAACCAACCATGCCCTCACGAGGTTGATGCGCGATGCCGCGATGGGAGATGGGGTTCACCTTCTCGGTAGAAGAGGCGACATGCCCCAGGTTACCGCAGCCTTCGATATTGCCTGTTCGTCATCGGCCTACGGGGAGGCCTTTTCCAACACCATTGGCGAAGCCATGGCCTGCGAAGTCCCTTGCGTGGTCACCGACGTCGGCGACTCGGCGGCTATTGTCGGCACTACCGGCCTGGTCGTTCCACCTCGCGATCCCGATGCCCTGTATGGGGCGCTGAAAAAAATGCTCGATATGGGTCCCGAGGGGAGACGGCGGCTTGGCCAACTCGCCAGGGAGCGCGTGGTCAGGGAGTATTCCCTGGAGCGGGTCGTCAAACAGTACGAGGATTTGTACGAGGGGGTAATGGCCTCATCGCCCCGCTCCAGGGGAAAGGCCTGAGTCTGCCTATGTGCGGTTTTGCGGGGTTTATTGAATTGGGGACGGGGCCGGTGGGAAGGGGATTGGGGCCCGTGGTCCAGGGGTTGACGGACAAACTGCTCCACCGCGGGCCGGATGATGGGGGCCACTGGGTCGATCCCGACCAGGGGGTCGCCCTTGGCCACCGGCGTCTGGCCATCATCGATCTCTCCCAGGAAGGGCATCAGCCCATGGTCTCCCGCTGCGGCCGGTATGTCCTGGTCTTCAACGGGGAGATCTACAATTTCCAGGGGCTGCGCCAACGCCTGGAAGCTACAAGTTGGGATGGCGGTTGGCGGGGGGCTTCGGATACCGAGGTCCTGCTCGAGGCCATCGCCTTCTGGGGGGTCGAGGAGACCCTTAAGCAGTCGATAGGGATGTTCGCCTTTGCCCTCTGGGACCGCCAGCGGCGCCTTCTTTACCTGGGGCGTGACCGGCTCGGTGAAAAGCCGCTGTATTACGGCTGGGGGAAGGGGGCCTTCTTCTTCGGATCGGAGCTCAAGGCCCTGGGGGCTCACCCGGGATGGCGGGGAGACATCAGCCCTGGAGCCCTGGCCCTGTTCGTGAGGTTCAATTACGTACCCGCTCCCTACAGCATCTACGAGGGGGTATTCAAGCTTTCCCCCGGAGCCTTCGCCTGTGTCAGCCTGGAATGGCTGAGAGACAACGGTGGCGGCCAACCTACACCGCTGCCGGAAAAAAGCTACTGGTCGGCCCGCACCGCCGCCCTGGCTGGAGTCGGCAGCCCCTTTGCAGGGACTGCAAAGGAGGCGACGGCCGCCCTGGACTCGCTGCTTCGCGATGCGGTGCGTCAGCAGATGGTGGCGGATGTCCCCCTGGGAGCCTTTCTTTCGGGCGGGATCGATTCCTCCACCATCGTCGCCCTCATGCAGGCCCAGAGTTCGCTGCCGGTGAGGACCTTTACCATCGGGGTGGACAGGGAGGACTACAACGAGGCCAGGCATGCCCGCGCCGTGGCCCAGCACCTGGGGACGCAACACACCGAGCTTTACGTGACGCCCGAGGATGCCCTGGCGGTGATACCGGATTTGCCGGAACTTTACGACGAGCCCTTTGCCGACCCGTCCCAGGTCCCCACTTTTCTTGTGTCCAAGCTTACCCGCAGGCACGTCACGGTAAGCCTCTCGGGGGATGGCGGAGATGAGCTTTTCGGGGGATACAATCGATACTTTCTGGCCACCAGCATCTGGAAGCGCTGCGGCTGGCTGCCCCCGAAACTGCGCCAATGCCTCGCAAGCGGCCTGACATCTCTGCCCGCCAGTTTTGTCGACCGTGGGCCGGGGTGGCTCTCCGCCCAGGCCGGGAAGTTCGGCAGGGCGGGCAGGCTCAGCGACAAATTGAACAAATTGGCCGCCATTCTGCCCGCTTCTTCGCCCGAGGAGCTCTATCTCAATCTCTCATCGAACTGGGGCGGCGACCTGCCGCTGGTCGATCCGGCCCAGGGGCGGTTGAGCATCTTTTCCGAGCCTGGCTGGGGGGAGGGCTTTTCCTCGTTCCCTGAAAAAATGATGTACCTGGACATGCTGAGCTATCTGCCCGACGATATCCTGGTGAAGGTGGACCGGGCCGCGATGAGCGTCAGTCTGGAAACCCGGGTGCCTCTGCTGGATCACCGGGTCTGTGAATTCGCCTGGAAAATTCCGCTGCATATGAAGATCCGCAACGGACAGGGGAAGTGGCTGCTGCGACAGGTTTTGTACCGCTACGTCCCCGCTGAACTGGTGGAGCGGCCCAAGCGCGGGTTCGACATCCCCATCGACGCCTGGATCCGCGGCCCCCTGCGGGAGTGGGCCGAGGCGCTTCTGGATGAAAGGCGCCTGCGTGACGGAGGGCTGTTTGAACCGGCTCCCATCAGGCGCAGATGGGCCGAACATCTCACGGGAAAATCCAACTGGCAGGCAAGTCTCTGGAATGTTCTGATGTTTCAATCCTGGCTGGAAGCCCGGCCGTAATCCCTCCCTCCCCCCGATTTTCCCAGCGCCTTGATGCAGGATATTCTCTGCGTCTTTTTCCCCTGTTGAATTCCCCCATAGGCCGGGTAATATTAATAAATAAAAATAAAAAACTTCAAAACCACAGGAGGGGCAATGACTCGAGCCCTATTCGCGGCAACCGTCCCCGAGACCTTGAAGGGGTTCATTCTGCCGTTCGCGGAACATTTTCGCGCCCAGGGCTGGCGCGTGGATGGCATGGCCCAGGGGATTTCGGGATGCAGCGGTTGCACCGCGGCGTTTGACCGGGTTTGGGATGTGGCCTGGTCGCGAAACCCCTACGAGGGGAAGAACCTGTTGCAGGTCCCCGGGGCGGTTCGTGAGGCGGTTGCCTCGGGGGGGTACGACCTGGTCCATGTGCATACCCCGGTTGCCTCGTTTGTCACCAGGTTTTCCCTGCGCAGCTTGGACCGCAAGCTTCGCCCCAAAGTAATCTACACAGCCCATGGGTTTCACTTCTACCGGGGGGGCAGTCGCCTCCGCAACGGGCTTTACCTGGCCCTGGAAAAGTTAGCGGGTCGTTGGACGGACTATCTGGTGGTCATGAACCAGGAAGATCTCGAATCGGCGAAAAAGTACCGGATCGTCCCTCCTGAACGGGTGACTTACATGCCCGGGATCGGGGTCGACACCGCTTATTACAGCCCTGGCCTGGTCGGCGCCGGTGAGTTGGAGGGCGTGCGCGGGGAGATGGGGCTGCAGCCGGAGGACCGGCTGTTTCTGATGATTGCCGAGTTCATCCCCCGCAAGCGGCATGAAGACGTGTTGCGGGCTTTTGCCAGCCTTGACCATCCCGGTGCCCATCTGGCCTTCGCCGGTACCGGCCCCCTCGCGGAGCAGATGGGCTCCCTGGCGGCCGAACTGAAGCTGGAAAAGCGGGTCCACTTCCTGGGCTTTCGTCGGGATATCCCGACCCTGCTGAAAGCATCGGCGGCCGTGGTGCTGCCCTCGGTGCATGAGGGGTTGCCGAGAAGCCTGATGGAGGCGCTGTGCCTGGAGGTTCCCTGTATCGGCTCGAACATCCGCGGCACCAGTGACCTTCTCGCCGGCAACCGGGGCCTGCTGGTGCGGGTGGGGGACGTGGAGGGGCTGCGCTGTGCCATGGCCTGGATCCTGGAGAACCCTGGCTTGGCCCGGGAGATGGCGGCCCGCGGAAAGGCCCGCATGGCCGATTATGACATCCACAATATCATCCATATGCACGAAGCCCTCTACAGCAGGGCGTTGGCGGGGTGAGTCATGGCCGGCAGCGTTTATCGCAGAGGCGTCAAGCCTGTTATGGATTTTGCCCTGGGGGGGGCGGCCTTGCTGGTGCTGTCGCCCCTGTTCCTGGTGCTGGCGCTGCTGGTGCGCTTCAAACTCGGGGCGCCGGTGCTCTTCCGCCAGGCCCGGCCAGGCTGGAAGGCCCGGCCCTTTACCATCTACAAGTTTCGCACCATGCTGGATGCCCGGGACCCGCAGGGAAAACCGCTTCCGGATGAGCAGCGCCTTACCGGATTCGGCAGGTTTTTGCGCAGTACCAGCCTGGACGAATTGCCCGAATTGTTAAACGTGGTCAAAGGGGAAATGAGTCTGGTGGGGCCCCGGCCGTTGCTGATGGAATATCTGGGCCGCTACTCCCCGGAGCAGGCGCGTCGCCATGAGGTGCGGCCGGGAATCACCGGTTGGGCCCAGGTCAATGGGCGCAACGCATTGAGCTGGGAGGAGAAATTCCGCCACGATGTCTGGTATGTGGACCATCAGTCGCTGAGCCTGGATGTGAAGATTCTCTGGCTTACCCTGATCAAGGTCATTCGGCGCGAGGGGATCAGTGCCGAAGGCTATGCCACGGCCCCCTTTTTTCTTGGAAACCAGCAAGGCGGCGAGGATGAGCCCCGGGAGCGCTGAAGCATGATCAACGCGGAGTTCATTAGCCCGAATGATGCAAGATGGTCCAAGTTTCTTGGCCAGACCCGTCACGATTTTTACCATCTTCCTGAATATGTTCGCTTTGCCGCCAATTATGAGGGGGGCGAGCCCATGGCTTTCTGGGCCGAGGACCAGGGTGCCTGCTGCCTGATTCCCCTGGTGCGGCGCCATCTGCCGGCATTTCTCAAGGCCCCGGCCGCCTGGACCGATGCCTGCTCCCCCTATGGTTACCCTTCACCGCTGCTGGCCGGAGAGCCCGCCCGGCGGTTGGATCATTTTCTTCCGGCGTTTCGGGAGTTGTGCGGGCAGAGCGGGATTGTTTCCATCTTTCTGCGCCTGCACCCGCTGTTGCCCCTATCCCTTGAACGCGCCGCAGATTTCGGGCGGTTGGTGCAGCATGGCGATACGGTGTTCATCGACCTGCTGCAGTCGAGTGAAGAGATCTGGCGGCAGACCCGGAAAAACCACCGGACCGACATCAACAAACTGCTTCGCACAGGTTTCGAGGCGCTCATCAACGACTGGAGCCTGGCCAGGGATTTCAAAAGGGTCTATCGCCAGACCATGCAGAGGGTCGGAGCCACGGACTATTACCAGTTCTCCGATGCCTATTTCGACGGGTTGAAAGAGGCGCTCAGTGAAAAGCTCAATCTTTGCTCGGTGCTCTCCCCCACGGGGGAGGTGGCTGCCGCCGGCCTGTTCACCACCTGTAAAGGGATTGTGGAGTTCCACCTGGCCGGCACCGAGGAGAAGTACCTGAGTCATGCCCCGACGAAGCTGATGTTTGATTTTGTCCGTCGCTGGGGAAAGGATCTGGGGAGCGAGGTGTTCCACCTGGGGGGCGGCGTCGGTGGAGAAATCGATCCCCTGTACCATTTCAAAGCCGGGTTTTCCAAATTTCGCAGTCCTTTTTTCACCTTGCGCCTGGTTCAGGATGCGCAAGGCTACCAGGAGCTGTGCTCCCGGGCCCGGGGGGGAGTTGCCACTGGCAGTGCCGGGGGGGAGGATTTTTTCCCCTGCTACCGAAAAGGCATAAGGGTGAGTTGATTTCGAAAAAAAAAGGAGGTGATTTAAAGAATTTCAGCGGTGTTATGTCGATTTCGTCCCTTGCGTGGACAGGCTTTACCATGCAGTTTCGTAAAGCTTTATGAATGCAGAGGAAACCTCATGGAGGCAATCAAGTTGGACTTTCGTTCCTGCGCTGGAGCGTCGGGCTGCGCCGAAAATGACCCTTGCCCGAACTTCGAAAGCGATTGCGGCAATTGCATGTTGGACGGGGAACTGTGCAAGGTTTACGCAAAATACCTGTTGAAATGCGGTACCGCCCATGACCTTCTGGAGTTCTGGGCCCATCGCCATCCAAAGTCGAGCCATTGAGGGGGCCTGGTCTGGCGTGCTTTGGGGCGGGGGTGTTTCCTCGAGAAATTTTATGAAGCGCTGCCTCGACATCATTTCAGCTGCTTTGGGGGTGCTCCTGCTCAGCCCCCTGCTGCTGCTCACCGCGTTGCTGATCCGCTGGCGGCTTGGGGCGCCGGTGCTGTTCCGGCAGCAGCGGCTGGGGCGGGGGGCCGAAATCTTTTCCCTGTTCAAGTTTCGCACGATGACCTCGGAGGTGGACGGTGAGGGGCGCCTGCTCCCCGATCACCTTCGCCTGACGCCCCTGGGCCGCTTTTTGCGCAAGACCAGCATCGACGAATTGCCCGAACTGATCAACGTGCTGCGGGGCGAAATGAGCCTGGTGGGCCCGCGGCCGTTGCTGCCGCGCTATCTTCCTTATTTTACCGAGGCGGAGAAAGTCCGCTTCGAGGTGAGACCGGGGATTACCGGTTGGGCCCAGATCCATGGGCGGAACCTGCTCTGCTGGGCGAAACGGTTCGAACTGGACACCTGGTATGTACGCCACCGCTCACTGTTTCTGGACCTGCGCATTCTTTATCGGACCCTGGCCGTTGTCCTGACTCGCAGAGGGGCGGAGGTCGACCCGGGGCGCATCATGCTCGATCTCGATCAGGAGCGGGCCGGTAGAGACAACAACCCAACATGGAGGAGCACTGGTGAACCTGGAGGTTGAGGTGCGCTTTGCCCAAGTGAGGGATGTGGGGGCCGTCTGCTCCTTGGCGCTGAGATCCTTCGGCGCCGAATTGACCGATCGCCTGATCTATGGAAGCGGCGGTTTCCCGTTTTACATGAGGGAGCAGCTCGAGGTGCCCGGGGGATTTTCCGATACCAGGTACCTGGTGGCCGCCAGCGGAGGTGAAATGGCCGGCTTCGCCGAAATCCTCTGCCGCCCGCCTCAACTGTTCCTGAATTACATCTGTGCCGACAAGCAGAAAAATATCAAGGGCCTTGGCTCGCTGCTGCTGTATCGCTCGCTGCAAACGCTCGGCGCGGGAAACTGCAGGAGCCTGCTCCTTGATGTGTTTGATTCCAATGTCAAGGCGGTGAGCTGGTACCGGGCCCTGGGTTTCGAGGAAACTGGCCGTCATACCTGGTGGGCCATCTCGCTGCCTGAATGCCCGCCGGATGTCAGCGGCTATTTGTGCCAGCTGCCCCAGGCCATGGCTTGCCAAAGGCGGTTCGGTTTTTCCAGGTTTCAGGTGCGTACCGCCGGTCAGGTCTACGAGGTGGGGATGCTCGGGGATCGTTGGTTTCGCATCACCAGCCCGGAAATTCTCGAGGATGGCGACGCCCTCGGCCTGCTGCGTCGGCTCGACCCCGGCCGCCGCCTGTTGGCGATTCTCCCGGAAAAGACGCCCCCCGCGGGATGGCTGGACAAGGCCAGGACCCTGGACACCTCCTTGAGGATGGAGGCCGGCATTTCGCCGCTCATGCAAGCGCTGGAGAATAAACTCTAGCCTTGTCCTGCCGGCTGCGCATGCCCATATCACCCGCGCGGGTTTCCCCCGGACCGTAGGCTGGCCCTCTCTTTAAGCTGTTCTCCACCCTATCTCCGAATCTTTCAGGGAAATGGACCACAAAAGGTTTGCTGTTTTTGTCAAACCAATGGCGGATTGTTTTTTCTTTTTATATTGGTAGTCTTTAATTCCATCGGAGCCACAAGACCACAAAGGGTCCTGACCCGCCCGGGGTTCCGGTGCGGGTGGCACCAACCTCGGGCCAATGAATAACAGCGTGAGCATGTAGCTAATCTGCCGGCAGACTCGGTGCGTGGGCCGTTTTTTCCAGAACTCCCGGCGGCCCTGGCGGGAGCAGCAGGGTTCTTCCGGACGAGACAAGGATGTGCCAATGAAAACCGCAGCCCCCTGGGCCCCGGCTCCCCTTCGCCAGGCTCCCTTTGCCCCCTGGCCCTGTTTTGCCCAGGACGAGGTGGATGCCGCCTCGGCCGTGCTGCGCTCGGGGAGGGTGAACTACTGGACGGGCGAGGAAGGCCGAAAGTTCGAGCAGGAGTTCGCGCAGATGGTCGGCAGTCGCCATGCCATCGCCCTGAGCAATGGGACGGTGGCCCTGGAGCTGGCCCTGTTTGCCCTGGGCATCGGCCCGGGCCGTGGGAGCCGGTGTTGGGCACCCCAGTATGGCAGCTGGAGCTGGCCCTGTTTGCCCTGGGCATCGGCCCGGGAGATGAGGTGGTGACCACCAGCCGCACCTTTATCGCCTCGGCCAGCGCGGTGGTGATGCGCGGGGCCATCCCGGTGATCGCCGATGTGGACCCCGACAGCCAGAACCTGACCGCGGAGACGGTGAGGCGGGTGCTTTCGCCCCGCACCCGGGCGATAATCGCAGTGCACCTGGCCGGCTGGCCCTGTGACATGGATCCGCTGCTGGAGCTGGCCCGGGAGCGCGGCCTCAAGGTCATCGAAGACTGCGCCCAGGCCCACGGGGCCACCTATAAGGGGAAAATGGTCGGCTCTCTGGGGGATGCCGCGGCTTTTTCCTTCTGTCAGGACAAGATTATGACCACCGGGGGGGAAGGGGGGATGCTGACCACCGACGACGTCGGTCTTTGGGAGCGGGCTTGGTCCTTCAAAGATCACGGAAAAAGCTACCAGGCAGTCTTTAACCGCCGGCACCCGGCGGGTTTTCGTTGGCTGCATGAGTCATTCGGAACCAACTGGCGGCTGACCGAAATGCAGTCTGCCATCGGCAGGGTGCTGCTCGGGAAACTGCCGGGCTGGGTGGAACAGCGCCGCCGCAACGCCGCCGTGCTGGCGCAGGGGCTGGGGCGAATTCCGGGTTTGCGGGTCCCCCTGCCGCCGGCGGTGGTGGGGCATGCCTACTACAAGTTCTATGCATTCGTCCGTCCCGAGCAGCTGCGGGAAGGCTGGAGCCGGGACCGCATCCTCGAAGCGATCGTGGCGGAGGGGATTCCCTGCTTCAGCGGCAGCTGCAGTGAGATTTACCTGGAAAAGGCTTTCCGGAACGCGGGGTTGGGGCCTCCCCAAAGGCTTCGGGCCGCCCGGGAATTGGGGGAGACCAGCCTGATGTTCCTGGTTCACCCCACCCTGAACCAGGCGGATATGGAAGACACCTGCCAGGTGGCCGCCAAAGTCATGGCCGCGGCCACTTAAAGATGAGCAACGAGGGGGCGAAACTTGCTGGGCGCTCCCGAAAGGAATGATCGATGCCAATCCGACTGTTGATCTGCTGCCGCAACTATCTGCTCGCAGAGGGCTTGGGGAAATTGCTGGAAGATGCCGAACAGCTGGTCGTCGGCGGGGTGACCTGCAGAGCGGAGGAATTGACCACCATGCTCAGGGACTCTCCCGACGTGGTCCTGTGCGACCGGACCAGTTGCGAGCACGTGTTCACCCAGAACCTGCCCGTTAATGGGACCAAGGTGCTGCTGCTGGCCAATGAGGAGAATGGGCCCTTTAATTACGTGGATCTTCAGGAGATGGTTGCCAAGGGGTTGGCGGGGATCATGCCGTTTGACTCGGATTCCCAGCTGCTGAAAAAGGCCATCGTCAAGCTGCATGCCGGCGAGCTCTGGATCGATCACAAGACCATCAGCAATGCCCTGGTCAGTAAAAGCGAGGAAAAGCCCAACATCCGGCTGACCAAGAAAGAGGCCGAAATCCTCAAATATGTCTGTGCGGGCGACACCAACAAGAAGATCGCCCAGAGGCTGAACATCAGCGAGCAGACCGTCAAGTCCCACTGCAACCACCTTTTCAAGAAATTCGGGGTCAAGAACCGGGTGAAACTGGCCCTGCAAGCTTCCCGCTCGGCTTCGAAATTCCTCAACGCCGGCACCGGGGGAAATGTCAGCACCGATTGACTCGCGCCTCGGACCCCGGCCACCGGTCGCCGAATGCTCCCGCCCTGTTGCCGGGGTTTTTAAGAAAAAATTGCAACATTGGTGCAGGGTCATCCTCCCTCCTATTTTCCGGCCTTCTCCCCAACCTTAGGGTAATTGAATTACTCCGCTTGTCTTTTATTCTATTGTTAACAATTATTAAATTTCTTAAAGGCAGGGAATTGAAATGGCCATTTCGGTTGGGCTTTTGAATAGAGGCAGTCTGCGTTCGGCCCTGATGCTGGGGTTTCAGGCTCTGGTGGTTTCGTCATCGTTTCTGCTGGCGTTTTTAGTGAGGTTCGACGGCGACATCCCCGCACCATATTGGGAGGCTTTCTACGCGACCCTCCCCGCCATCATCTTGATAAAACTGGCGGTATTCTGGCGGATGAGGCTCTTTTCGGGCTGGTGGCGATACGTTTCCCTGCCGGACCTGTTGGTGTTGCTGCGGGCCAACTGTTACGCCTCGCTGGGCTTTTTGCTTTACGTGGTGACGATCCATCATTTGACCGCCTTGCCCCGCTCGGTCCTGGTTCTGGACGGGCTGTTCTGCTTCCTGGCCCTGAGCGGAGCTAGGGTCCTGACCCGAATCCTGCGGGAGAACCACATTCTTTACCAAAAGGACAAGATCGCCAACCGCGAGCATCTGCTGATCGTCGGTGCGGGCGCCGTGGGCCAGTCGATCGTCAGGGAGATCCGCCAGAACCCCCACTTGAACCGGGAGGTGATCGGCTACATCGACAACGATCCCGAGCGGCATCAACAGCGCTTTCAGGGCGTCGCGGTCCTGGGGCCGGTGGACCGGCTGGAGCGGCTGTGCCGCGAGCGCGGAGTGGACCAGGTGGTGATCGCCCAGCCGGCGCTCGGCCCCAAGGAGCTGCGGGAAATCCTCGAGCGCTGCCGCAAGGCAGGGGTTAAATCGAAGATTCTGCCCTCGGTAGAGGACATCATCACCGATGCGGTTTCGGTGCAGCATATCAGAGACGTCCAACTCCAAGACCTGCTGGGCCGCAAACCGGTGCGGATCGATTTGGAGGAAATACGCGGTTATCTGCAGAACAAGCGGATCCTGGTGACCGGTGCCGGCGGCAGCATCGGCAGTGAAATCTGTCGCCAGGTGGCGAGCTTTGGGCCGGCCTGCGTCCTGCTGCTGGACAATGCCGAGACCCCCCTTTTCCATGTGGAAAACGAGTTGCGGGAGAGGTTTCCGGCCGTGGCCTTCGAAACCAGCCTGAGCGATATCCGCGACCTGGCGCGAATGGAATACATCTTCAGCCACTGGCGGCCCGAGGTGGTGTTTCACGCCGCCGCCTACAAGCATGTCCCCATGTCCGAGCACAACCCCATCGAGGCGATCCGCAACAACGTCATCGGAACCCGGAATCTCGCTGACCGGGCCCACGATTTTGGCGTCCAGCAGTTTGTCATGGTCTCTACCGACAAGGCGGTGCGTCCCACCAACGCCATGGGTGCGAGCAAGCGGGCGGCCGAGATCTATGTGCAGACCCTCGCCCGGACCAGCCCGACCAACTTCGTGACGGTGCGCTTCGGCAATGTCCTGGGGAGCAACGGAAGCGTGGTGCCGATATTCAAGGAGCAGATCCGTAGGGGCGGCCCGGTGACCGTCACCCACGCCGACATCACCCGGTTTTTCATGACCATTCCCGAAGCGGTGCAACTGGTTCTCCAGGCCGGCAGCATGGGGCGGGGAGGGGACATCATGCTGCTCGACATGGGCGAGCCGGTGAAGGTTCTGCACCTGGCCGAGGAGTTGATCCGACTCTCGGGGTTGAAGCCCTACGAGGATATCGAGATCGTCTTCACCGGCCTGCGTCCCGGGGAGAAGCTCTATGAAGAACTGTTGCTGGATGACGAAGGAGTGCGTCCGACCAGGCACGAAAAGATCTGCGTCGCCAACGCTGTCTTTCACGATCCTGCAACCCTGAAGGCGCAGATCGAGGACCTTTACCAGTCCTGTCGCCACATGGACCTGGAGGGGGCGCTCAGGGTTCTCAACAGGATAGTTCCGGAATACAAGATCAGCCGCGACCTGGCCTTGCCTCACCCCGGGCGTGCGATCCCCCCGGGAGCAGGCGAGGGGCCGGCCCCCTATGTCTTGTTGCGCTCCTGAGCCAAAGGCTTGGTTGGGGGAGTATGCAGTATTTGTCTTGGTTAATTAGCAATGACTATTGACAGCGCCCCTTCTTTTGGTAGTTATTAACCATACGGAAGGGTGCTTTTTTTTTACCTTGGGTTGAAGGCCCACCTCAGCTTAGGGGGTTAAATGCGAATCAAACAACTGGTTCTGGCAGGCGCGGTGTTTCTTTTCCTTGGGGCCAATCCCCTTGCGGCCGCGAGTTTGTCCAGCGCGGTAGGTGGCTTGCCCTCCTCGGCGGGGTACGATTCGACCATGATGCCCGAGGGCCTGGAGGTGAGTCCCGATTCGGCCTTCGGCCAGACCTGGAATTACCTGCATCCCTATTTTTCGCTCGGGGAATATTACACGGACAACCTGTTCAACACTGAAGATAACCAGGAAAGCGACTTCGTAACGGTCATCACCCCCGGGATCTGGTTTTCTCTACCGGCCGGCCGGCAACCCCTTCTGGACGTGGAGACGCTCAACACGGCACCGGGCGGGTTTGAACTGACCCGATTCGATACCGAGGCCCCGCGGCGGATGCAGGCCTATGCCCTGTACCGCGCCAACATCAACCGCCATGCGGATTTTTCCGAGGAGAATACGGTGAACCACCGGGGCGAAGGGGTGTTCCGCTACAATTTCCGCGGCGGCCTGTCCCTGGAACTTTTGGACATCTACGAGGTTGAGCAGGACCCCTACGCCACCGGTAACTCCCGGCAGCTCAACGAGTTCACCTCCAACGTGCTCAATGCCCTCGCCGTCTACCGGATCACCCCGAAAACCCGGCTGCGCGCCGACTACTCCTGGTACACCCTCAGCTACGACGAAACCGCTGAGCGGTTCCGGGACCGCGACGACAACGGGTTCAGCCTGTTCGCCTTCCACCAGTTCTGGCCCAAGACCTCGCTGTTTCTCGAATATGAATTCGTCGACATCGACTACGATCGCGACCTGTTGCCCGACAGCCAGGAGCATCACTACTTTGCCGGGGTGCTGTGGGATGCCAGTGAGAAGCTCCGGCTGCAGGGCAAGCTCGGTTACGGCGTGAAGCAGTTCGACGGCCGGCTGCGCGATCCCGACGACAACCACGATTTCATCGGTGAGGCACGGCTCGACTATCACTTCACCCCCAAGACCTCGGTCGCCCTAATCACCACGCGCCAGGTGAACGAAACCGACATCCTGGCCGGGCCCAGTAATGTCCTGACCCACCGGGTCGGGGTGGCCTATTCTCAGCGCATCACCTCCAAGGTGCGGGCCATCGCCGATCTCAACTACATCCGCGACAGCTACCGGGGGGGGGATGTTGTGGTCAATCTGGAAACCGGCAAACGCCGGGACAACTACTACAGTGCCGGGCTCGCCCTGGGCTTTTCCCTGCGCAAATGGCTCAATCTGAGTGCCGGCTACAACTACGTGGAGCGGGATTCGAACTTCGACAGCTCGGATTACCAGTCCAACATCTTTTTGCTCACGCTTACCGCCGCCATCTGAGCAAACACCCCGATGCGGCGACGGACGGCGGGAATACTCCGCTCCCCGGGAAAAGGTGGAATCATGAAGCGATGGATGCTGATGGCAGTTCTCCTGGCGCTCTTCAGCCTGAATCCCCCAGCCTGGGCGGTGGATACCAACTACCAGGTGGGCGACGGCGACGTGCTCAAGGTGACCGTCTACGACAACCCGGACCTGGACGCCACTGTCCGGGTCAACAGTGACGGGACAATCCATTTTCCGCTGCTCGGCCAGGTCAAGGTCGGTGGCTTGAGCGTGGCCCAGGTCTCCGACCAGCTTGCCAGAAAACTGGCTGACGGGTACATCGTCAACCCGCAGGTCAGCGTTTTTGTCGAAGAGTTTCGCAGCAAGAGAGCGATTATCATCGGCCAGGTGAGGACGCCGGGCCTTTACGAGCTGAGCGGGCCGACCTCCCTTTTGGAGTTGGTCTCCAAGGCCGGGGGGCTCACCCCCGAGGCCGGCGACAAGGCCACTATCAAACGCAAGTCCGGTCCCGGCGGCGACCAGGAGCAGCTGATCACCGTGAATCTCAAGGACCTGCTGGAAAGAGGGCTGGCGACACTGGATGCGCCGATCATGGACGGGGACAACGTGTTTGTCGCCAAGGCCGAAGTCTTTTACGTGACCGGAGAGGTGGGCCGACCCAATTCGTATCGCCTGGAGGAGGGGACGACGGTCATCAAGGCCATCACCATGGCCGGGGGGTTTTCCCCCATCGCCTCCAAGAGCCGCGTACGGATCATCCGCAAGGTCAGGGGGAGTGAACAGATCCTCAAGAACGTCTCCATGGATGTACCGGTGCTCCCCGAGGATGTCATCGTGGTTCCAGAGAGTTTCTTCTGATCCGCCACAGGATCGTCAAGCGAGGAATTTGCTTTTATGTTGATCAGCGACAGGGAAATGCATCTGCGGGACTACCTCAAGGTGGTCTCCAAGCGCCGTGGGGCGGTAACGACCTTTTTCGGGGCCACTTTTCTGCTGGTGCTGCTGGCGACTTTTGCCGCCACGCCGTTGTACGAGGGGAAAACTCGCATCGTCATCGAAAAGGTTCAGCCGAGCGATCTGACGGGCAGGGGGCGCGCCGACTCCATGGACCCGGAGTTTTACGAAACCCAGTACCAGCTGCTCAAGAGCCGGGCCGTGGCCTACCGGGTGATGGCGATGCTCTCGCTGGAGGAAAACTACGACGCTTACCGCCAGGAGAGTCGAAAAAGCGCCTCGGGGCTTCAGTCCCTCTGGCTCTGGACCAAGGATCTGAAGAACCAGCTGGCCACTTTTCTTAAAATCCGCAAGCCCGATGGGGAACCCTCTGCGCAGCCCTCGAAAAAGGAGTGGATAGCCGACCAGCTGCTTGAGAACCTCAAAGTCCGTCCCCTGGAGAACAGCCGCATCGTCAGCATCATCTACGAATCGCCCAATCCGGAGCTGGCCGCCCTGGTCCCCAATGCGACGGTCAAGGCTTACGTCGAGGAGACCCTGGAGATGAAGATGGAGTCGAGCCGACGGACCCTGGAGTGGATGAGCAAGAAGGCCGAGGTGGAGCGCGCCAAGCTGGAGAATGCCGAGCAGAACCTGCAGGCTTACATGGGGGCCAACAACATTCTGACCGTGGAAGACCGTGTGGCCGTGGTCCCGGAGCAACTATCGGAGATCAGCTCCCAGCTGGTGCGGGCCGAGTCCAAACGCAAGGAGCTCGAAATACTGTACCAAAAGGTCAAAGGGGTCTCGGGGGATACGGACCTTGCAGAAACTGTCGCCGCCATTGCCTCGGACACCACGCTCCAGGCCCTGCGCGCCCAGATCGTGGAGGCCGAAAAGAGCATCATGGAGCTCTCGGGCAAATTCGGCCAGAAGCATCCGGTGATGATCAAGGCCAGGGGTGATTTGCAGGTGCTGCGGCGCAAACGGAGCCACGAAGTCGCCCGCATCATCGAATCGATAAAAAATGAATACGAGCTGGCTGTATCGGTGGAGGCGGGTCTGCGCGATCAGTTGGCGAAGACCAAATCCGAAGCCCTGGTGCTCAACGAGAAATTCATTCAGTACGGTGCTCTGAAACGAGAGGTTGACACCAATCGCCAGATGTTCGACGCCTTGTTGCTGCGCATGAAGGAGCAGAGTATTACCGAAGAAAACCAGGCCGCCGACCTCTGGATTGTCGAAGAGGCGAAGGCTCCCGGCAAGCCGGCCAAGCCCTGGAAGGGGGTCAACCTGCTGCTCGGCTCCATCCTCGGGCTTTTCGGCGGGGTCGGGCTGGCCTTTTTCCTGGAATATCTCGACAATACGATCAAGAATCCAGAGGAGGCCGAGGCCGGGTTGGGTGCGGCGGTGTTGGGAATCGTCCCCCTATGTCATGATCGGCATCCGATCGAGGAGGTCGTGCTGAAGGAGCCCCGCTCGGCGTTCGCGGAAAGTTACAAAGCCCTGCGCACGGCCTTGCTGCTTTCCTCCGCCGACTCGCCGCCCGGGAAGATCCTGATTACCAGCTCCCTCCCCGGCGAGGGCAAGACCACCACCTCGGTAAATCTCGCCGTGGCCCTGGCCCAGTCCGAACACCGCGTCCTGCTCATCGACGGCGACCTGCGCAAACCGCGGATCCACAAAATCTTCCGGCTCACCAACCAAAAGGGCTTGAGCACCTACTTGGCCGGCACCACGGGTGGCGACATCCTGGAAAAAGGGCCGCTCGCCAACCTGACGGTCATCCCGGCGGGCCCCATCGCCCCCAACCCCTCGGAGCTTCTGGCCTCGAGCCGCATGAAGAAGCTGCTCGATACCCTCAAGCAGGAATTCGATATCATCATCTGCGATTCGCCCCCGGTGCTTTCGGTGGCCGATGCGCGGATTCTGAGCCGGTTCTTTGAAGGGACGGTCCTGGTGACCCGGGCCGGACAGACCACCTACGAGGTGGCGAAAAAGACCCTCAAGATCCTCCACGACATCAACGCGCCGGTGCTTGGCCTGATGATCAATTCCCTGGATCACAAAGAGGGGGAGGATTATTACAATGCCTATTACGCAGCTCCCGAACCGGCCCAGAAAGGCTCCATGGCCGGCGAGAGGATTGCCTGAGGCCAGATGACCGGGGATTCAGGCCGCTCGGCTGGTTCCAGTTTGTCCCTCCGTGGCCCCTGGATGTTCGGCGTCCCGGGGATATGCCTGTGATGACGGCCAGAATCGAAGTCCCGGCGGTGGTGCGACCTTTCCCGTCCACCAGGACCGCCGAACCCTCGGCGGGGGCATGCACTCATGGCTAGTTTCGGTCGCATACTGCTGCTTGGCATTTTGCTCACCGTCCCCCTTTTCGGGGGCGGCGACGGGCATTGGTCCAGGATGCTGGCCGAGGTCGGGGGGATGGGGCTTTTGCTGTTGTGCCTGGTGCGGGGGCGTGCCGGATCCACCCCCTTTTACGGCGCCCCGGGCCTGGTCCCGCTGGGGCTGCTGTTGCTATTCGCCGCTATGCAGCTGTTTCCGCTACCCCCGCTGCTGCTTCGCCTGGTCTCCCCGGCGACCTGGCGACTCTACGCCGAAACCGCCTGGGAGGTCCGCCCCGGAGCCTGGATGCCGATTTCCATCGAGCCCCGGGCAACTCTCCACGCAGGCCTGCGGATCCTCTCCTGGGCTGCCGTCTACCTGGCCGCCGTGCAGCTGCTGGCCAGTCGCGAGCAGCAGCGGCGGGTGGTGACCACTCTGATTTATTTCCTGGGCGCGCTCACCCTGCTGGGCTTCGCTCAATTGCTGTACCCCTCCTTCGCGCTTTGGGGCCTGCTGAAATCCCTGGCCCCGGCCGGGGTCCTTTCCGAGGTCGATCAGTTCGCAGCCTTTATGGCCCTTGGGGCCTGCCTGTCCCTGGGGTGGTATCTGGCCCAGAAGCCGCGGGTGACCTACCTCGGGTTTCGCGGGCAGCTGATCGACCTGTTCAGCATGGCACCCAATCGCCGGCAATTTTTTTTCGGCCTGGTTAGCCTGCTGGCCCTGTCCGGCATTTTTCTGGCCCACCGTCCGCTGCTCCTGACCATCACCCTGGCTGCGGCGCTTCTGGTTTCTCTGGTCCTCCTGGCTCGTCGGGTCCATCGTGCCAGGGCCCTGGTGGTGGCGCTGTTTGCGGCCCTGTTTCTGGGCGCGACGGTTTTTCTGCACTGGGGGGTCGGCATGGGCGGGCCCCTGGCCACCGAAGCGGCCTTTTACAGCGACCCAGGACGGTCGACGCCGCGGGGAGATGGCCTTGCGATCCTCGGACATTTCCCCGCCGCGGGAACGGGTTGGGGAACCCTGCCCAGCGTCTCGGACCGTTTCCCCTTGGACTCCGACGGGGGGGGCTTCGCTCTGCTGCGCCAGGGGGAACTGGGCCGTGTTGCCGCCGAGGGGGGCCTGTCGGGGCTTCTGTTGGCCGGGTTTTTCCTGGTGGAAGTTTTCCATCAGGGGGCGATCTCCTGGTGGAGGCGAAAGAGTAGAACCTCGCTCTGCCTTTACCTTGGGGGCGCGGCCGGGGTGGTTTCACTGCTGGTGCTGGGACTGTTGGACCGTCTTCCGGACTCCGACGCCCTGGGATTGCACCTGTTTTTTCTGCTGGGCTTTTCCGTGGCGGTGGCCAACACCCGCTCGCGCAGCCCGGAGCAGGACAGCGATCTGCCGGCCATGGCGCCGGCCAAGGTCTCCCGAGGACTCGTCGCTACGGCGCTGCTTCTGATTTTCGTGGCCATGGTGCAGGGCGGCGACCTGGCCGGGCGCAAAATCTTCCTGGAAAAACCGGCAGAGCGGGAGCCCGGCACGCTTGCCGAGCCCGCGGCCCGCTCAATGCTTGAGGCCGCCCGCCAGGCTGCGCGCCTTGCTCCTCTTGATTCCAGGTACCGCTATGCCTTGGCCGACAGCTACCTGGATCTGGAGGATAATGAACAAGCCTTGGGGGCATTCGCCGAGGCCCTGCGGCTTGCCCCCCTGAATGGAGAGTACCTGCAACGGATCGCCCTGGTATACGACGCCACCGGCGATGCCGACAAGGCTGCGCGGCTTCTGTTGGCAGGGGTGACGAACGACCCGCGCAACGCCGAACGGCACAAGGTCTATGCACTCTGGCTGGTCGCTGGGAAGCGGGTCGATGAGGCGGTGGAGCAGTTTCATCAGGCCATGGCCCTGCAGCCCGCCAAGACAGGAGACTACCTGATGCTGATGGCGCTTTCCGGTTTGCCCGAGGGGAAAATCACCCAGGCTTTGCCTGGCCATTCAACCGTATGGGTGAACTATGCCGATTACCTGGTGGGCCGGGGAGATCAGGCCGGCGCGGAGGCCGGTTATCTGCGCGCCACGGTTCTTGCCGGACAGGAACCGACGCCGGAGGCCACCTCGTTCTGGCGGCTCTATGAGTACTACCAGGACCGCAACCGCAGCCGCGAAGCCCTCGAAGCGCTGCTGGCGGGAATTCGGGCCCTGCCCGAGTCGCCGCAGCTCAGGCAGGCCGCGGCACTGCTCTATCTGCAGTTGGGGATCACCTACCGGGCGGTCGAGGAGTTTCGCAATACCTTGTTGCTCGACCCGGGCAACACCGTCGCCCGTCAGCATCTCGAGGAATTGGATGCTGACCGTTGAGACTCATAAGTTTTCATGCCAAAGTATCAAATATGTGGGGAATAGGTTTCATTTAAGGCTCTTTTTATCCGATTTGCTCCCGCCCTCCTTGACTCTTAATGCATTCATGGTTAATTGAGCTTAATGATTAGGGTGGATCCTTTGTACCGCCCAACGGCAGAGGCTGCCGTTTTCCAGGATCTTGGCTTTGGAGGGAAAGGAGGGAGTCATGAGGAGGATGTCCTACGGGTGGATTTCGGTCGCAATGGCGCTGGGGGTAGTCTTTGTGGGCTGCGGGGGGGGCGGCTCGGACCGTGACCCGGTGCCGGTCAACGCCAACGTGCTGGGGACGCTGATGCTGCCGGAGGCGGTGGATACCCCGACCTACCAGGTCTACATCGACGATGATACCGATCCGACGACCTTCGTGGCTCGAAGCGAGGGGATCTGCGCCTGCAACACGGCCATCGACTACTTTTTCAACAACGTTCCGCCGGGGACCTATTATATATATGGCATCGTGCGGATGAACCAGCACCTGGACGGCCCAGCACAGCCCAACGATTTCCTGGGCTTTTACGGGACCCTCGACGGCCAGAAGCCCGATGCGCCCAATTTGGTGGTGCCCGGCGGGCAGGAAATTGCCTCGGGAATCGAAATCCGTGCCACACTGGTTCCTCCGGCCCCTTGAAGCCTTAACTGGCCCTTGCCGGCGATGGACCAGTGGCGGGGTGCCGTGCCGGTCCAAATGCGCAAAAATCGAAGCAGCCTCGATGCCAGATTGGGGTTGCTTTTTTTTGCCTTGCGTGCTAGAAGGTTGGCCTCGTCGGGGCGTAGCGCAGCCTGGTAGCGCACCTGCCTTGGGAGCAGGGGGTCGCTGGTTCGAATCCAGTCGCCCCGACCATCACGCGCCAGTAGCTCAGCTGGATAGAGCATGTGACTTCTAATCACAGGGTCGAGGGTTCGAGTCCTTCCTGGCGCGCCAATTTCAAGACCGTCGGAAGGGGAAAATTTCCGTTGACAATCCCCGGACGCTTGGTTAGTATCGCGAAGTTAATTTTTGTGGTGGGTGTAGCTCAGTTGGTAGAGCACTGGATTGTGGCTCCAGTTGTCGAGGGTTCGATCCCCTTCACTCACCCCAAATG
The DNA here is from genome assembly GCF_019704135.1 of Desulfuromonas versatilis. NCBI lineage: Bacteria > Pseudomonadati > Thermodesulfobacteriota > Desulfuromonadia > Desulfuromonadales > Desulfuromonadaceae > Desulfuromonas > Desulfuromonas versatilis. The sequence goes on along the minus strand of NZ_AP024355.1, from coordinate 3,211,511 downwards.
AACTCTCTGGCCCACCTTTTTACCGCACCAGTTAATGCAGCGCCCGCGCTGCAGGTGAGTCGGCAAAAAGTTGGGCTTTTCTATTCCGGGGCCGTGGTTTCCGGAGGGTGCCGCTGGTCCCGGTCGGCGGCATGCCTGTTTGCGGTTCCCGGGAGTCTGTCTCCCCGGGTCTTGCGAGAGTGGCGGAATTGGCAGACGCACTGGACTTAGGATCCAGCGGGCAACCGTGGGGGTTCGACTCCCCCCTCTCGCACCACTTGCCTTTTTGGCCTTCGTGGCCCGACAATAAGATCCCCTCTCGTGGCCCGCGGACGCCGCTCTGCGGGTTGCCGTTTCTGAACAAAATCCAGTTGTGAGGTAAAGTAATGACCGTTCAAGTAGAGAACATCAGCAGCGTAAAGAAAAAACTTTCTTTCGAGGTCCCGGCCGAAACGGTCAGCGCCGAAATTGAAAAGGCCTACCAGAAGATCGCCAAGACCGCCAAGATCAAGGGGTTCCGTCAGGGCAAGGTGCCTCGCGGGGTCATCGAAAAGTACTACGCTCCCCAGATGGAGGAGCAGGTTCTCAACCGATTGATCAACGATACCTATTTCAAGGCGATCGTGGATAATCGGATCGCTGCCGTCTCCGACCCGGAAATCGTCGAGGGGAGCGGTCTCGAGCCTGGCAAGCCTTTTACCTACCAGGCCGAGGTCGAGGTCAAGCCCGAGGTGGAGGTCAAGGATTACACGGGGCTGAGCCTGCAGCGGGAGAAATTCGAAGCCGATCCGAAGATGGTCGAGTCCCGTCTCGACGAGATGCGCGCCTCGCGGGCCCAGATGGAGGTGGCCGAGCGTGATGAGGCCAAGGAAGGCGATTTTCTGAATATCGCTTTCGAGGGCTTTATGGCGGGTCAGCCCTTTGACGGCGGAAAGTCCGACGACCATGTGCTCGAGCTCGGCTCGGGCTCCTTCATCCCCGGTTTCGAGGCGCAGCTCGAGGGGATGAAGCGTGGCGAGGAGCGGGAGATCGAAGTGACCTTCCCCGAGGATTACGGCAACAAGCAGTTGGCCGGTCAGCCGGCGACCTTCAAGGTCAAGGTCAAGGAGATCAAGGCCAAGGTTCTGCCCGAGTTGGACGACGAGTTCGCCAAGGGGTTCGGCCTGGAGTCTCTCGAGGAGCTTCGCGGCAAGATCGACGAGAATTACCAGACCCAGGAGAAAAACCGGGTCGAGGGCGACCTGAAAGAGCGCCTGATGGACGAGTTGATCGCCCGCAATCCCTTTGACGTTCCGGAGGCCATGGTCGCCAGTCAGCTCAAGTACATGCTGGAGAATATCCGCAACCGGATGCAGAGCCAGGGGATGAGCCTGGAGATGCTCGGCATGAACGAGGAGTCCTTCGGGCAGATGTATCGGGACACCGCCGTCAACCAGGTCAAGGGGAGCCTGATCCTCGAGGCCATCGCCCGCCAGGAAAATCTCAAGGTTGAGGGTTCGGAGATCGATGATAAACTCTTGAAAATTGCCGAGATGGCCAATGCTCCCCTGGACGCGGTGAAGAAATATTATGCCGGGGACGATGCGCGGCAGGGGCTGATGGCCCAGATGCTCGAGGAAAAGGTGCTGGAGTTTCTGTTCGAGAAGTCCACGGTGGTGGATGTCGCCAAGGAAGAGCTGGCAGGCGCAGACAAAGACCAGGAATGAAGGGGTAACTTATGAATCTGATTCCCATGGTTGTTGAGCAGACCGGGCGTGGAGAGCGGGCATATGATATCTACTCCCGGCTGCTCAAGGACCGGATCATCTTCCTCGGCGGGCAGATCGAGGATCATATGGCCAACCTGATCATTGCCCAGTTGCTGTTTCTAGAATCCGAGGATCCGGACAAGGATATTTTCCTCTATATCAATTCCCCCGGCGGGGTGGTCACCGCCGGGATGGCCATCTACGACACCATGCAGTACCTCAAGGCCCCGGTCTCCACCATCTGCGTGGGACAGGCCGCCAGCATGGGGGCGGTCCTGCTTGCCGCGGGGACCAAGGGCAAGCGCTTCGCCCTGCCCAATGCCAGAATCATGATCCACCAGCCCCTGGGCGGATTCCAGGGGCAGGCGACGGACATCAAGATCCACGCGGAGGAGATTCTGCGCATGCGCGAGGAGCTCAACGGGATTCTGGCCAAGCACAGCGGGCAGAGCCTCGAGCGGATCGCCTCGGATACCGAACGCGACTTTTTCATGGGTAGCGAGGCGGCGAAGAAATATGGTATTATCGACGATATCGTCGAGAGAAAGCAGTGATTTTCTAGTGCGGAGGCAATCTTAGTGAGTCAGAACGACAGCCAATCCGGGCAGCTTACCTGCTCGTTCTGTGGCAAGGCCCAGGATGAGGTGAAAAAGCTCATTGCCGGTCCCGCAGTCTACATCTGCGACGAGTGCATCGAGCTGTGCAAGGATATCATTGCCGAGGAGGCCAAGCTGGAAGGTTCGACCGCCGAGGGCACCTCGCGGTTGCCTCGCCCCTCGGAAATCAAGGATACCCTCGATGACTTCGTCATCGGCCAGGAGCGTGCCAAGAAAATTCTCGCCGTCGCCGTCTACAATCATTACAAGCGGGTTGAGGTGGCCGGGAAGTCCGGTGAAATCGAAGTGCAGAAGAGCAACATCCTGCTGCTCGGCCCCACCGGCAGCGGCAAGACCCTGCTTGCGCAGACCCTGGCCAAGGTGCTCAACGTGCCTTTTGCCATCGCCGACGCCACCAACCTCACCGAGGCGGGCTATGTGGGCGAGGATGTCGAGAACATCATCCTCAACCTGCTGCAGGCGGCGGATTACGACCTGGAGAAGGCGCAGAAGGGGATCATCTACATCGACGAGGTGGACAAGATCGCCCGCAAGTCCGATTCTCCCTCCATCACCCGGGACGTCTCGGGCGAAGGGGTGCAGCAGGCGCTGCTGAAGATCATCGAAGGGACCATGGCCAGCGTGCCGCCCAAGGGTGGGCGCAAGCATCCGCAACAGGAGTTCCTCAAGGTCGACACCACCAATATCCTGTTCATCTGCGGCGGCGCCTTCGCCGGGCTGGAGAACATCATCAGCCAGCGTACCGGCGCCAAGACCATGGGCTTCGGCGCCGAAATCAAGCACAAGGAAGAGAAGCGGCTCGGTGAAACCCTCTCCCAGGTCGAACCCGTCGACCTGCTCAAGTATGGGTTGATCCCCGAGTTCATCGGCCGACTGCCGGTGGTGGCTACCCTGAACGAACTGGACGAGGAATCTCTCATCCAGATCCTCAAAGAGCCCAAAAACGCGCTGATCAAGCAGTACCAGAAGCTTTTCGAGATGGAGAAGGTCAACCTCAAGTTTACCGATGGCGCCCTGGTGGCGGTGGCCCGCGAGGCTCTTAAGCGCAAGACCGGCGCGCGAGGTCTGCGCTCGATCCTGGAAAACGCCATGCTTGATGTGATGTACGATATTCCGTCCCAGGACCGGGTCAAGGAAGTGGTCATCAACGAAGACGTGATTCTCAACAGGGCCCGCCCGATTGTCCTGTATGAGTGCGCCGAATCCGCTTGATCCTTCCGGATCGCGTGATCGGCCCCAACTTTTCGGTACATTGATATCTTATGACTTCAGACAAGGAACAAGACAACCCCAGCGCCGCAGTCTCTGGCGTCCGGCTTTATCCGCTGCTTCCACTCCGGGATATCGTTATCTTCCCGCACATGGTGACCCCTCTCTTCGTGGGGCGGCCACGCTCCATCAATGCCCTCGAGGGGGCGATGGAGAAGGACAAGCTGGTCTTTCTGGCGACCCAGAAGGATGCCAAGGTCGACGAGCCGCTTGCCGAGGATATCTACGAGGTCGGCACGGTCGGGCAGGTCATCCAGATGCTCAAGCTCCCCGATGGAACGGTCAAGGTTCTCATTGAGGGCAAGACCCGCGGCCGGATCAGGGCGTTTTCCGAGCAGGACGAGGCCTTTTTCGTCGAGGCGGAGGAGCTGGAGGATATCGCGGTGGCTTCGCCGGAAATCGAGGCCCTGATCCGCACGGTTGTCGACACCTTCGAGAACTACGCCAGCCTCGGTAAGAAAGTTCCCCCCGAAATGGTCTCCTCGGTATCGGCCATGACCGATCCCGGGAGGCTCGCCGACACGGTTATCGCCCACCTGAGTGTCCGTATCTCCGAGAAGCAGGATATCCTCTGCCAACTAGCCCCCCGGGAGCGCCTGGAGAGCCTGCTCGCGCTGATGGAGCGCGAGGTGGAGATCCTGCAGATCGAGAAGAAGATCCGCAGCCGGGTCAAGAGCCAGATGGAGCGCAGCCAGAAGGAGTACTATCTCAACGAGCAGATGCGCGCCATCCAGAAGGAGCTCGGCGAAAAAGACGAGTTCAAGCAGGAAATCCGCGATCTCGAAGAAAAGATCGAAAAACGCGGAATGTCCAAGGAGGCCGCCGAAAAGGCCCGCGCCGAACTGCGCAAGCTCAAGATGATGTCCCCCATGTCCGCGGAAGCCACGGTGGTGCGCAACTACGTGGACTGGCTGGTCTCGCTCCCCTGGAAAAAGGGGACCCGCGACCGGGTGGACCTCGATCGCGCCGAGGCGATTCTCGAGGCGGACCATTACGGCCTGGAAAAGGTCAAGGAGCGTATCCTCGAATACCTCGCGGTGCAGGCCCTGGTGAAAAAGATCAAGGGACCCATCCTCTGCCTGGTCGGTCCGCCGGGGGTCGGCAAGACCTCCCTCGGGCGCTCGGTCGCGCGGTCGCTGGGGAGGAAGTTCGTCCGCATGTCCCTCGGCGGAGTCCGGGACGAGGCGGAAATCCGCGGCCATCGGCGCACCTACATCGGCGCCATGCCGGGCAAGATCGTGCAGGGCATCCGCAAGGTCGGCGTGAAAAACCCGGTGTTCCTGCTGGACGAGATCGACAAGATGAGCACCGACTTTCGCGGGGACCCCTCCTCGGCCCTGCTCGAAGTCCTCGATCCGGAGCAGAATGGCACCTTTGGCGATCACTTTCTCGACGTGGAGTACGATCTCTCCAGCGTCATGTTCATCGCCACGGCGAACACCCTCTTCTCGATTCCCCGGCCCCTGCAGGATCGCATGGAGATCATCCGCATCGAGGGCTATACCGAGGAGGAAAAGCTCCACATCTCAAAGCGATATCTGCTGCCCAAGCAGCTGGAGGCCCACGGTCTGACTGCGGAGTTGGTCAACTTCTCCGAGGCGGGGTTCTACGAAATTATCCGCCGCTATACCCGCGAGGCTGGCGTTCGTAACCTGGAGAGGGAGATCGCGAACATCTGCCGCAAGTTGGCCCGCGAGGTGGTCAAGGCCAAGGACAAGAACAAGAGCTACAGCATTGGCGTGGCCCAGGTTCGCAAACACCTCGGGGTGCCGCGCTACTCCTACGGCACCATGGAGGAGGAGAACCGGGTCGGCCTGGCCACGGGGCTTGCCTGGACCGAGGTCGGCGGCGAACTGCTCAACATCGAGACCACCATCCTGCCTGGGGGTGGCAAGCTTACCATCACCGGCAAACTCGGCGAGGTCATGCGCGAGTCGGCTCAGGCCGCTTTGAGCTATGTGCGCTCCCGCTGGAGCGAACTGGGGCTGGAGAAGGATTTTTACCCCCGCCTGGATATTCACATCCATGTTCCCGAGGGGGCGATTCCCAAGGACGGCCCCTCGGCGGGTATCACCATGGCGACCGCCCTGGCCTCGGCCCTGACCGGCCGGCCGGTCGATCGCAACCTGGCCATGACCGGAGAGATTACCCTGCGCGGCCGGGTGCTGGCCATCGGCGGCCTGAAGGAAAAGCTGCTGGCGGCCAAGCGCGCTGGAATCCAGAAGGTGCTCATCCCCAAGGACAATGAAAAAAACCTCGAAGAGGTGCCGGCGCAGATCCTCAAGTCGCTGCAGGTCATCCCTGTCGCCCATGTCGACGAGGTGCTGCGCGAGGCCCTTTTGGGTGAGGTTTCCGCCCAACCGCTGCCTGCCGGAGAGGACCTGGTGAAAGAGGCGGAGGATTCGGTGCGCCATTAGTGAAAAACCTGGAAATAATCTCTTGACACTCTTTTTTAAACTCTGATATATATATCGCGGTTTCAGCAGGGCTATAATAATTCCTAATAAGTGGAGGTATGTTGTGACAAAAGCGGATCTTGTGAATGCAATGGCGGAGAAGGCGGGACTGAGCAAGGCCGATGCCGAGAAGGCTCTCAAAGCATTTACCGACTCCGTTACCGACGCTCTGAAAGCTGGTGAGAAGGTTGCTCTTGTCGGTTTCGGTACCTTCAGTGTTGGTGAGCGCGCCGCCCGCACCGGTCAGAATCCCCAGACTGGCGCCAAAATCCAGATCGCTGCGGCCAAAAGCCCCAAGTTCAAGGCTGGCAAGGCCCTCAAGGACTCCGTCAACTAAGTCCTCCACGTAGTTACTGGCAGTTTGCAATAGATCAAAATAGAAGTTGGAAAATAGGAACCGGAAGAGCCTGTCTTTTCTCCTCTAGCCACCAGGGCTTCCTTCTGCTTCCTATTTTCTTTCCTGATGCGGGGCTGTAGTAGAGTCGGTTACAACGCCGGCCTGTCACGCCGGAGGTCGCGGGTTCGAGTCCCGTCAGCCCCGCCATATTAGGTTGCAAGGGCGAATAGCTCAGCTGGGAGAGCATCGGCCTTACAAGCCGAGGGTCACAGGTTCGATCCCTGTTTCGCCCACCAGATACAAGCGGGCCTTGTGCCTGCTGCAGAGATTGTCCAATGGGGCTGTAGTAGAGTCGGTTACAACGCCGGCCTGTCACGCCGGAGGTCGCGGGTTCGAGTCCCGTCAGCCCCGCCATTAAATCGACAAAAGGCGTCTCCAGAGCGGAGACGCCTTTTGTCGTTCAGGGACCATTGGCCGCTTGACTTCCGGAAGAGCCTTTTCCTAGTATTAAGGCTGTTGCCCGCCCGTTTCTACCGATCAATCTCACATTTGCCAGGAGTCTCCCATGTCTTTGCCCAAGTGTCGCCTGCTTTTGACCGCCCTGGTTCTGCTTTCCGTCGTTTCCGTGGCTTTGGCCCAGGAGAGCGCGGAGGGGCTGGTCGCCAAAGTCGGCGGTGTGCCGGTCACCAGGTTTGAGCTGCAGCAGCAGGTCCAGAAAGTGCTCCCCATGCAGGTCGGTTTTCATGGCCGCCTGTCGGAGGAGAAGCTGGCGGAAATCAAGCAGAAGGCACTCGACGAACTGATCGAGCAGGCCTACAAGGTTCAATATGCCATCCGTGAGGAAATCGCCGTGGATAACGCGGCCGTCCAGGAGGCATTGCAGCCGATAATTGACAAATACGGCTCCGAACAGGGGTTGCAGCAGGCCCTTGGCAAGGTGAGCCTGCAGGACTTCAGGGCCGTCCTTTACAGACAACTGCTGGCCGCCAAGGCGGAAAAGCTCGCCATTGACGACAAGGTCAAGGTGAGCGATGAGGAGGTGGCCGCGTTTTACCGCAAGCACCAGGAGGGCTATGTACGGCCGCGGCAGTTCAAGGCCAGCCACATCCTGGTTAAGGTCAACCCCTCCTCCAACGCCGAGGAGCGCGCCGCGCTCAAGAAACGGGCCGAGGAACTTGCCGCCAAGGCCAAGGCGGGGGAGGATTTTTACAACCTGGCTTATTACAACTCCGACGATCGCAGCAAGTACGTTGGAGGGGATCTTGGCTACTTCCACGAGGGGCAGACCGTTGCCGAATTCGAGGCGGCCCTGAAGAAACTGAAGGCCGGAGAAATCTCCGACCCGGTGAAGACCATGTATGGTTTTCACATTATCAAGCTGGTCGAGGTCAACGAGTCCCGGCAGTTGGGCTTCGAGGAAGTGGCGGGGAAAATCCGCCAGACTCTTGAGTCGGGCAAGCGCAAGGAGCTCTACGAGGCGTGGCTGGCCGGGCTTGAAAAGCAGTATGCCGTGGAGAAATTCAACCCGTGAGAGCGCTCGCGCCGCTTTGCCGGCTTTTCCGCCTGGCTCTGCTGGTGATGTCGGCACTTGCCCTCGTCGGCTGCGCAACGGGCCCTTTGCCGGAGCTGGACTGGAGGGATCCTGCCGTCGACCAGGTCTGGCCCTCTCCGCCGGAAACCGCTCGGCTCCGCTACCTGCGCAGCCTGACTGGGGTCGGCGATTTTGAGGGCGATTCGAAAGGCAGTCGGTTATTTCGCTGGGTGACCGGTGAAAAAAAGCAGGGGATGCCCCTGGTTTCGCCCTTTGCGGTGGCGGCCGACGGCAACGGCCGGGTCTGGGTCACTGATCCGGGAACCGGGCTGATTAATTCTTTCGACCTGGGTCGCCGCCGCGTCGAATACTGGGGCCAGGCCGGCGACCAGCCGTTTGTTTCTCCCGCTGGAATCGGGTTCGATCCGCAGCAGGGGACCCTCTATGTTTCGGATCCCGGCTTGAACAAGGTCTTCGCCCTGGATCTGGACGGGGAGTTGCGGGGGGCTTTCGAGCCGCCCGGGGGATTCGGGCGGCCCGCCGGCCTGGCGGTGGACGCTTCCGGAAGTGTCTACGTGGCCGATGTCTTGAAGGGGGTCGTGCATGTCTTCAATGGCCGGGGAGAACACCAGGGGGCGCTGGGGAGCCTGCTCGCCGCCACCGGACGGTTCAATCGGCCCACAGGCGTGGCGCTGGGCCGGGATGGCAGTGTATTCGTGCTGGACACGATGAATTTCAAGGTCGAAGTGCAAAATCCCGACGGCACCCTGGTCGGCGGGATCGGCGGCTCCGGCGATGTTCCCGGCGCCCTGGCCCGGCCGCGGGGGGTGGCGGTTGACTCGGAGGGGCATCTCTACGTTTCCGACGCCGCCTTCGACAACCTGCAGATATTCAGTCGCGAGGGGCAGCTTCTGCTTTTTGTGGGAGGCAATGGAGATGCTCCCGGGTTCTTCAACCTGCCGGCCGGAATGTTTATCGACCGACAGGACCACCTGTACGTGGTCGATTCGCTGAACCGCCGGGTACAGATTTTCCAATATCTCGCCGAGCGCTGATCCGCGGAATTCGGCCACGGCTTGGCCCTCTATTTGCATCGAAGGGATAGGGCAGTAGTCGAAAACCTGTTGAAGAGGGATGACGATGGTTTTTCTAAAAAAGGTCTCCGGCGCCCTGGCAATCTACCTGTTGCTGGTCGGCCCGGTGTTTGCCAAGCCCCTGCGCAATGTCAACGCCTCTGGCGTCAGTACCGCCAACGGGAACCTGCACGACATGTCCGCGGACAACGCCACGAACCCGGTGCATGCCGATACCGAGACCCAGGTCTGCATCTTCTGCCACACCCCGCACGGGGCCTCCGCCCAGTCCGCCCTCTGGAACCGCGGCGAGAACGCCGGGGCCTATCCGCTGTATGGAAATGGGACCGCCAATATCGCCATTATCGATGATCCTACGGCCAGCGCCAGTTCGGGCTATGGCGCCAACTACCCCAACGGGGCCTCGCGGATGTGCCTTTCCTGCCACGACGGGGTGACGGCCGTCGGCAACGTGCTGGTCGGCGGGGCGATCGATATGGTCGATATCGACGATAACCCGATCAGTACCCTGGCCGACCTGCCGGGTGCCGACCCGCTGGTCGACAAGAAAATTGTCGATCTGGCCCTCTCCCATCCCGTCTCCTTCAGGTACGACGCGGCGGTGAGAGCCGATATCAACAACTATCATACCGTCGCGGCCACCGGGAAGTCCTATGGGTACGACATCGTCGCGGGCATCAACACCCCGCTCGATGCACAGGACCGGATGCAGTGCACCACCTGCCATGATCCCCATAACGACAACCGCGCGGAAAACGCCTCGGGCCTGCCTTTCTGGCGCAATCCTTCCGCAGCTGATCCCTACCTGAATGTCTGCGACAACTGTCATGCGGGCGGGGTGATCTTCGGCAACTCCCACAACATGTAGGTGGGGGATCCATGGCCAGGGAGACAAGGGGAAAAATGATTAGGAAGATTTTGCAGCTGATAGCGATTTTAGCCGTTTCCGGGGCCATGATCGTGGCGATCTGCCCCTCATCCCCGGCGATCAGCAGACCCTCCGGCGGGGTGCTCCAGGGTGCCCATGGCGACAAAGAGCTGCTCCCCGGCAGCTGCCGGGCCTGCCACCGCGGCATGGCCATGAAAATCAGCGGCGAAGAGAATGTCTGTCTCGACTGCCACGGCGATACGGCGAGGCGCCAAGAGATGGAGCGGCGGGGCATGCTCAAAAACGCCAGCCGCCTCGAGTTGGCCAATATCCACACCGATCTGCGCAAGGCCTACGCCCACCCGGTGCTGACCACCAGCGGCGTCCACCGCCAGCGCGAGACGCTCCCCGAAGAGCAGGTCAACGCGGCCCGCCATGCCGAATGCGTCGATTGCCACCAGCCCCACGTGCTTGATATCGGCAAGCCCTTCCGCGGCATCTCCGGCAAGCGGGTCGGCAACTTCATCGCCGACATCGACAAAGAATACGAGCTTTGCTACCGCTGCCACTCGAGCAGCGCCAACCTGCCGGCCTCTTCCACCAACAAGCATGCCGAGTTCAAGGCGACCAACCCTTCCTTCCATCCGGTGGAGGCGGAGGGGCGCAACAAGTACGTGATCAGCCTCAAGTCGCCCTACGTCGCCGAGGCGGAGAAGCCGGGCGATGTATCGATGATCAGCTGCAGCGACTGCCACGGCAGCGACGACCCCGACGGCCCCCGCGGGCCCCATGGCTCCAGGTATCGGGGGTTGCTGAACGTCAATTACGAGATGACTGACGGGCGCCCCGAGAGCGAGTACGCCTACGGGCTCTGCTACAAGTGCCACGACCGCAGCAGTATCCTCGGCAACGAGAGCTTCCCCTACCACGCTCTGCACATCGAGGGGCGGAGTGCCGCCAATCTGGAGGGGACCTCCTGCTTTACCTGTCATGACGCTCACGGCAGTTCCCGCTACCAGTACCTGATCCGCTTCAACGAGGAGGTGGTCAAGGCCAATTCGGCCGACAAACTCGAATTCAAGGCCCAGGGGGTCGCCTCCCGCCACGGCTCCTGTCTGCTTACCTGCCACGGGGTCGAGCACAACCCGAAAAGCTATTAATCGTCAAATTTCTGTTAGACTTTCAGGGCCGGGGGAATCTTCCTCCGGCCCTTCTGCGTTGGATTTTTCATTCAATTTTAATAGCCGGTATGGTATTTATATGGGCCATGCCCTCATTTCGCTGCAAAATCGGAACCGCTGACGGCCGGGTGGTCGAGAAGGAGTTCGACGCCGTCAATCAGGACCTGCTCCGGGAAAGCCTGGAGCAGCAGGGGTTCCATGTTTTTCAGGTAAAAAAGCTCCCCTTTCAGTTTCTGCGGGGGACGGACCTGGGGCGCGGGACGCTGGCTGGCCGCCGCTTTCTCTCCTTCAACCAGGAGCTGCTGGTTCTGCTGCGCTCGGGGCTGCCGATTCTGCAGGTGCTCGACACCATTATCGAGCGGATCGAGCCGGGAACCCTCCTCGAGGTGCTGCGGGAGATCCGCCAGGACGTCAAGGGCGGAAGCGCCCTTTCGGAGACTTTCGGCAAGTATCCCAAAACCTTCCCGCATCTGTACGTGGCCTCGATCAAGGCCGGGGAGCGAACCGGAGACCTGCCGGTCACCCTGGGGCGCTACATCCTTTACCAGAAACGGGTCGAGGCGCTCAAGGCCAAGGTGCGCGGCGCAGCTTTTTATCCCGCACTGTTGACGATTGCGGTGATCGGCGTACTGCTGTTCATGCTGCTCTACGTGGTGCCGAGTTTCACCCAGATCTACACCGATGCCAATGTACAGCTGCCGCTGATGACCCGCATGCTGATCGCGGTGGCTGAGGGACTGACCGGAAGCCTGCCGCTGACCCTGCCCCTGCTGGTGGCCGGCCTGGTGGGGGTTCGTATTTTTCTGCGTTCGGAGCGGGGCGGGATGCTGTTCGACCGGCTCAAGCTCAAGGCCCCCTTTTTCGGCAAGCTGCTGATCGATTACGCGCTGTCGAGCTTTTGCCGCACCTTCGGGACCACCCTCTCCAGCGGCATCCCCGCGGTCCAGGCCATGCAGATGTCCCGGGGGACCCTGAACAACCGGTTGCTCGAATCCCGCCTGACCCGGGCCATTCAAAGGGTTGAGGAGGGGACTGCGATCTCCCAGGCGCTCGAGCAGACCGGGTTTTTCCCCAGCATTGCCCTGCGGATGATCGGGGTCGGCGAGACGGGCGGCTCGCTCGCCGAGATGCTCGGGGATGTCGCCGAGTACTACGAGGACGAGGTGGCCCGGCGCCTGGATCGGCTGACCACCCTGATCGAGCCGATGATGATGATGATGATGGGCCTGCTCATCGGCGGGATTGTCGTTGCCATGTATGTGCCGATCTTTCAGCTGGCCGGCACGGTCCGCTAGGAACCCATAGATGCAATTCGAACGCAAGAAAATCGGCGAAATCCTGGTCGAAATCGGAGCCATCACCCCGGCCGAGGTCAAGTTGATCCTCGAAAGGATGAAGGCCAACGGCAGGACCTTCGGCCTCACCGGAGTCGAGGAGGGCTTCTTTTCCAGGGAGTTGCTCGCCCAGGCGCTGGCCGCCCAGTTTCAGCTCGAATACCTCGAACTGGACGGCTTCGTTCCCGATCAGCAGCTGATCAACTCCCTTCCTACAGGGATGCCGTTGCGCTATCGGTTTTTGCCGATCAGCCGAACCAGCGAGGGGCTCGAGATCGCCATCGGTGATCCCACCGACGTCGCCACCCGCGAAAGCATCGAGCTGCTGCTGGATACCCCGCTGATTCTGCGCGTTGCCGTGGAGAACAAGATTACCCGCATCCTCGAGCGGGGTGAAGGATCCAAGCGGGTGCTGGAGGAGGTCTCCGAGGATTTCAAGCTGCAGCTGGTCAAGGAGACCGACAAGGGCGAGGAAGTCCTCTCCATCGAAAAGCTCACCGCCGACACCAGCCCCATCATCCGCCTGATCGACTCGACCCTGTACGACGCCCTGATCAAGCGTGCCAGCGACATCCACATCGAGTCGGCCCTCGATGGGGTGATCATCAAATACCGCATCGACGGGGTGCTCTACCGCGCCACCGAACCCCTCGACAGCCGCTTCCAGAGCCCGATCATCTCGCGCATCAAGGTCATGAGCGAGTTGGACATCTCCGAGCGGCGCATCCCCCAGGACGGGCGCTTCAAGGTTCGCGTCGGTGGCAAGTCCATCGACTTTCGCGTTTCCATCATGCCGAGCATCTTCGGCGAGGATGCCGTCATCCGTATCCTCGACAAGGAAACCATCGCCTCGGACCTCAAGGGGCTGACCCTCGAGGCGCTCGGCTTCACCCAGCGCGAGCTCAGCCGCTTTCGGCGCATGATCCGCGAACCCTACGGGATGGTGCTGGTCACCGGCCCCACCGGCAGCGGCAAAACCACCACCCTCTATGGCGCCCTCTCGGAGATCCACAACGAGGAGGAGAAGATCATCACCATCGAGGATCCCGTCGAGTACCAGCTCAAGGGGGTGGTGCAGATCCCGGTCAACGAGAAAAAGGGCTTGACCTTTGCCCGCGGCCTGCGCTCTATTCTGCGCCACGACCCCGACAAGATCATGGTCGGCGAGATCCGCGACCCTGAAACCGCCCAGATCGCCGTGCAGTCGGCGCTGACCGGCCACCTGGTGTTCACCACGGTGCACGCCAACAACGTATTCGACGTGCTGGGGCGGTTTCTGCATATGGGGATCGATCCCTACAATTTCGTTTCCTGCCTCAACTGTGTCGCCGCCCAGCGCCTGGTGCGCAAGATCTGCTCCCACTGCAAGCGGCCGATCAAGTACGGGCGCGAAGAGCTCGAGGAGTCGGGCCTCGACTACGAGCAGTACCGGGACCACACCTTTTACGAGGGGGCCGGCTGCGACGAGTGCAACGGCATGGGCTACCACGGCCGCAGCGCCATTGTCGAACTGCTCGACCTCAACGACGACATCCGCGAACTGATCGTCAGCAAGGCTTCGGTGGTCCAGCTCAAGCGTGCCGCCCGGGAGGCCGGTACCATGTTTCTTCGGGAGTCCGCGGTGGAAAAGGTGCTGATGGGGATTTCGACCCTCAAGGAGATCAACCGGGTGACCTTCGTGGAAAAGGTGGTGTGAGCGTGATCCGTCGAACCTATCTCGGCCTTGATATCCGCCCCGAATCGCTCTACGCCGTCGCCCTGCTGCGCCAGGGGACCGGCGCCTCGCTGTCGGGTGGCCGGATGATAGGCCTCGACCGGGGGATCCTGGAGCTGTCGGTGCGCGAGCCCAACATTGCCGACCGGGCCCGCTTTATCCAGGCGGTGCGCGAGGTGCTCGACCCGTTGGCCGGCAAGGAAGACCGCATTGCCCTGGCTCTTCCCGATCAGATCGGGCGGGTGCTGCTCACCGAAGTGGAGACCGCCTTCAAATCTCGCGATGAAGGGGTCGAGGTGGTCAAGTGGCAGCTGAAGAACAGCCTGCCCACCGAGGCGCGCAACGTCCAGCTGGATTACCAGGTGCTCGAGCGGACCGAAAACGGCCGCTATCGGCTGATGGTGTCCCTGATGGTAAAAAGCGTGCTCCAGCAATACGAGGAGGCGCTGGCCGAGGCTGGCTACAACGCCGCCCTGATCGATTTCCACTCGGTCAACCTGTACAACTACTACCGCTCCAGGCTCGAATCGGGAGAGGATTTCATCCTGGTCGGGGTCGAGGGGAATTCGTTCAGCCTGCAGTATTACCATGGGCGGCTGCCGGTCTTTCACCGGACCAAGCGCATCGCTCTTGAACCGGGGAAGGTCTTTCAGGAAGTCAACCTCTCCTGCGCCGGATTTCGCGACAGCCAACCGGGCTTTGTCCGGGCGCCGGTTTACCTGCACACCGACTGGCCGGAGCGGGAGCCGCTGCTGGAGGCCCTGCGCTCGGCCTTCGAGCGCGATGTGGTGTTGCTCGATCCGCGGCTCGATCGCATGGCCAAAACCCCGCTGAACCTGGCGGCCGGAAGGGACATGGAGATTGTCGCCGCCGTCGGCGTAACCGAGCGACTGCTGTGAAGGGACCGGAATGAAACCGACTTTGAACCTTGCCAGCCGGACCTATCTCAACCGCCGGGCCGTCAACGCCCTGTATCTCATTTTGGGGATTGCGCTGGTGGCGCTGCTCGCCTGGAACGGGGCGGCCATATTCCAGAGCCGCTCCCAGGGAGCCCAATTGCGCGCCCGGCTCGCCGAACTGGAGCAGGAGATGGCCAGTCGCCGCGGCAGCGACGCCGATTTCAGCCCCGCTGCCCAGCAGCAGTTGCACGAGCGGATCGCCTTCGCCAACGAGATAATCCTGCAGGACAGCTTCTCCTGGACCGGTCTGCTGGACCGGCTGGAGGAGGTCCTGCCGGCGGGGGTCCGGATTTCCGAGATTCAGCCCGATTACAAGGACTCCAGTCTGAGGCTCGTGGGGCTGGCCCGCAACGTGGGCGACATGCGCAATTTTCTCGACCGGCTGATGCAGTCCGCGGAATTCAGCGACGTCTATCTGCTGAGCCAGGGGCGGGTGGATTTCAAGGAAGGGGCCAGCCAGCAGAGCGTGGTCGGTTTTTCCATCGTAGTGAAGGGGGCGTTCTGAATGGCGCGGGAAACGATTTTCCAAGCCCTCTGGCGGCTGAACAAGCTCTGGCCCTCGGTCCTTGCCGGGCTGCTGGTCCTCAACCTGCTGGTATTTACCGGTTTGAACCAGTGGGTCCGTCCCGAACTGGAGAGCCTGGAGCGTGAGTTCATCGAGGCCCAGGCGCTCTCCCGCAAGAGCCAGCAGGAGCAGGCGTCCGCGGGGACGCCCCTGGCGGCCTTTCATCAGGGGCAGCAGGACCTCGCGGCGTTTCGCGAGCGGGTTCCGCCGCGCTCCGATTTCACCTCCCTGATCAACGAGCTTTTCGCCCTGGCCCAACAGGCCGGGCTGACCATCGATCAGGTCAACTACGATCCAAAGGAAATCACCGAGGAGCGACTGCTGCGTTATGGACTGACCTTCGCCGTCACCGGGACCTATCGGCAGGTCAAACAGTTCGCCTACCTGCTCGAGCAGTCGACCCGGCTGATAGCCATCGAGAAAATCACCCTGAGCGGTGCCGGTGAGCCCGGCCAGGGCCGGGTCAGTCTGCGGCTCATGCTGTCGACGGTATTCAGGATGGAAATCGAATGAAACGGCAGCGTCTGGTACTGGCCACACTTGTCGGCATCCTTGTGCTGGCCCTCGTCTATGCCTTTTGGGCAACCCCGCGCCAGCAGCGCGTGGCGGCAACCGGTGCGGCCGAGCAGCCCCGCTCCGGCACCCCCGGAACGCCTGCTCCCGGTTCCCAGGCCCCCGATGGGCTGCGTCTTGACCTGCTTGATCGGGAGATCCTCGCCTTCGGCGAGCCTCGTCGGGACATTTTCAACGCCTGGGACGTCCCTCCTCCGCCACCCCCACCGCCGCCACCTCAGGCAATCCGGCCGCCGGCCCCGGCGCCGCCGCGGCCTGTGGTCCCCTCGGTGCCGGTCGCGGCGCCCCGGCAACTGGCCCGCTTCGATTATCTCGGCTACCTGGAGAAGGAGGGGGTGAAGACCGTTTTCCTGTCCCAGCAAAA
Source organism: Desulfuromonas versatilis (assembly GCF_019704135.1). Classification (NCBI taxonomy): domain Bacteria; kingdom Pseudomonadati; phylum Thermodesulfobacteriota; class Desulfuromonadia; order Desulfuromonadales; family Desulfuromonadaceae; genus Desulfuromonas; species Desulfuromonas versatilis. Next base: position 3,194,922 of record NZ_AP024355.1, on the reverse strand, counting down.
TGAATTGTTCGTGGTGCGCGAGGGGACCAGGTTCGGCGGCAAAAGCGAGTTTCTGGTTACCGGCATCTCCAGCGAAGCCCTGACCATCGAGCAGCAAGGAGTGACGGGTGTGATTACCGTGGCGTTGAAGGAGGAGACGACGGGTCCGACCTCCTTCAAGGCTCCGCGCGGCGGCGGGGTGGCCGCGCCCCGGGTTCCGGGGGGGCGCTCGTTTGCACCGGTCCCATCTCCTGCACCCGCGGGCGGTGCCGAGGCGCCCGAGGAATATCAGCAAACGGAAGAGGCCTTCGGCCAGCCGCCGGAGCCGGTGTCGCCTGCCGACCAGACCCAGGCCCCGGCCGCCACGCCCACGCCGTTGCCGACGCCGATCATGCCGCCGCCGGTACCCGCGCCGCAGCAGGAGAACGGCTCGTCGGGTATTCTGCAGCCGTTGCCGGCCAGCCCGGTGGTGAAACCATATGGGGAATGATGGCGCGGTCCATGGCCAGGAGGGAACCCTTTCTGGGGTTGGTACCAGGGGGATTTTTTTTCGCTTTCGTGAAATGCGCTCTGCAGGAAATGGGGAAGCAGATGAATTTTAAGAGAATCAGTCGATTTCTTTCGATGATGGCCTTGGTGGTGATGCTTGGAGGGTGTGCCGCCAACCATGCCTTTATAAACGGGGAACAGCTGCTCCAGGAGGGGAAGTACGACGAAGCCGTCGCCCAGCTGATGCTCGCGGTTTCGCAGAACCCGGACAATAACGAGTACCGCAGCCGGCTGCGCATGGCCCGCAGCCAGGCCGCTACCGAGTATCTAAAAAAGGGGCGAAAATACCTGGACCAGGATGATTACCGCAGCGCCGCTGCGGCTTTCAGCCAGGCGTTCGCCCTGGATAATACCCTCGAGACTGCCGGGCAGCAGTTGAAACTGGCCGAGGAGCAGTTGCGCGCCGAGGGGTTGGTGGATGAAGCCGAGGAGTTTATCAAGTCCCGGCGTTTCTCCCAGGCCAAGAACAATCTCGACCAGGCGCTGATTCTCGCTCCGGGCAACGCCCGTGCCCGGGAACTGCTCGCCAGGGCCAGCGAAGGGCCGCGGACGGTCATCGACGGCCAGGAGCTGGACGTGGCCTCGGACAAGAAGATCACCCTCAAGTTCAAGGACGCCCAACTGAAGGATATCTTCGGTATCCTGACCAAGCTGTCGGGGATCAATTTCATCTTCGACGAGGACATCCGCACGCAGACGGTTTCGGTGTTCCTGGAGGAGGCCAGCTTCGCCCAGGCCCTGCAGTTGCTGCTGAAGATGAACGACCTCGGCAAGAAGGTGCTCAATCCCAAAACCATCATCGTCTATCCACGTACCAAGGAAAAGGACAAGCAGTTCGAAGACCAGCTGATCCAGACCTTCTACCTTTCCAATATCGATGCGAAAAAAGCCGTGAACCTGCTGCGCACCATGCTGCAGCTGCGCAAGATCTACGTCCACGAGGAACTCAACGCCCTGGTGATCCGCGACAACCCGGACGTGATCCGCCTGGCCCAGCAGATCCTCGAGGCTTCGGACCGGGCCGATGCCGAGGTGGTGTTCGATCTTGAGGTGGTGGAGGTGAGCCACACCGATACCCTGACCCTCGGGCCCAAGCTCAGCAACTACAACGTCTCAGTCGGGGTAAGCAAGGGCAACCCGGCCACCATCGTGGCCAACAGCCTGAGTTCCGGCACCAGCACCGAGAATCTGGTCCACAGCGTGAGAAACCTGGATACCTTTTACACGCTGCCGACCGCCACTTTCGATTTCGCCAAGTCACTTACCGACTCCGAGGTTCTGGCCAGCCCCAAAATCCGTGTCAAGAACAAGGACAAGGCCAAGGTGCATATCGGTACCCGCGAACCGGTGATTACCGTAACCACATCAGGGGAAACCACCTCGGACAATATTCAATACGTTGACGTTGGTATCAAGCTCGATGTCGAGCCGACAATTCAGCTTGACGACACGGTGGCCACCAAACTGTCCCTCGAGGTCAGCAGTGTCTCCGACCGCCAGACGACCACCAACGGCTCGGTGGCCCTGACCATCACCACGACCAACGCCCAGACCGGTCTGACCCTCAAGGATGGTGAGCAGACAATCATCGGTGGGCTGATTCGTGACGACAAGTCCAAGGGGCGTACCACTATCCCCTTCCTGGGGGAACTGCCGGTCATCGGCAACCTGTTCACCGGTCATAACAATACCAAGCAGAAACGGGAAATTCTGCTATCGATCACGCCACATATCGTGCGCAGTCTCGATCTGCCCCGGGTCGACGTCGCCAGTATCTGGTCCGGCGGGGAGGATGACCTGAAAGCCGGCCCCAATTTCGGCGCTTTTGCTACCACCTTCGAACCGGTGACGGACCAGGGACCGATTCCCCTGGCCCCCTCCAGCCAGCAGCCGTCCGAGCTCCCCGATCCGGAGATGACCCCGGCGCTCGAACTGCAGCCGGCCCCCGGCGCCCGTGTCCTGCCCGGTGGCGTCCCGCCGGTACCTTCAGCCGGAGAGCTGCAGCCCGGGTCGCTGCTGCCTGCCGGGCCGATCGAGCCTCTCCAGTCGCCCGCACCCCCGGCGGCCGGCCCCACTGCCGCCGTGGTGGAGCAGCCCACCCCCGTAGCGCCGGCACCCTTGCCGGCCGCGCCCCCGCAGGCTGCGGCCGTACCGGCTCCTGCCGTGCCCCAGGTGGTCGTTCCGGCCATCGAGGTACCCGCTGCCGGGGGCAAGGCCCGCGTGTACATGAGCGGGCCCCAGCAGGTCCCGGTCGGCCAGGAGTTCACCCTGGCGATCGAGGTGGCCGAGGTCGAGGGGCTTTACAGCGCCCCGCTGTTCGTCAACTACGACGCGGCCAAGGCTGAATTCATCAGGGCCGAAGAGGGCAGCTTCCTCGGCCAGGGCGGGCGGCCCACCATTTTTACCTCGAGCGCCAACCCCGAGCGGGGCCAACTGATCATCGGCTACAAGCAGGGCCTCGGCGGGCAGGGGGCCAGCGGCGGCGGCACCCTGGCCAGGCTGGTCTTCCGCGCCAAGGGGGCCGGCACCGCGCTGCTGAACCTGGACCGGATCAATTTCCGCAGTCCGGCGGGGCAGCGGCTCAGTGTCGACCGCTCGGGGCTGGCCGTGGAGATCCGTTAGGAGTATCATGAACAAGGCGTTCAACCCGCGCGGGCAACGGGGCCTGACCCTGGTCGAGCTGATCATCGCCATGGCGATCCTGGCCATCCTGGCGGCGGCGGTGCTGCCTATGGCCGAGGTGACCGTCAAGCGCACCAAGGAGCTGGAGTTGCGCCGGGCGCTGCGGACCATCCGCACGGCCATCGACGATTACCATGCGGATTTTCTCAAGGCGGCCTACCCCGAGGCCGGGCAGCCCCGAAGATACACCCCGGCCATCGACGAAACCGGCTACCCCGAAGAGTTGGAGGACCTGGTGGAGGGGACCGACTGGGGTGGACTCTATCAGTTCAAGAAAAAGTACCTGCGGCGCATCCCCAAAGATCCCTTCGACAAGTACGACGAGGGGTGGGGGTTGCGCTCCTACGCCGACGAACCCGATTCCACCGTATATGGCGGCGAGGACATCTACGACGTCTACTCGCAGAGCGAGGAGACCGCCCTGGACGGAACCATTTACAACACCTGGTAAGTAAACCATGAGCCTGTTAAAAACGCAGCGCGGCAATGCCAGGGGCTTTACCCTGATCGAATTGCTGATCGTCATGACCATCATCGGCATTCTGGCCAGCATCGCCGTACCCAGCTACCAGCGCAGTCTCATCAAGGCCCGCGAGGCGGTTCTGCTGGAGGACCTCTACCAGATCCGCCGGGCGATCGACGCCTATTTCGCCGACAAGGCCCAGTACCCCAACGACCTGGCCGAACTGGTGGAGAACCGCTACCTGCGGGGGATCCCCGTTGACCCTTTCACCCAGTCGAGCGAAACCTGGGAGACCATCCCGCCCGAGCCCGGCCCCGACGGCGAGTTCGTCGAGGGCGGGGTGTTCGACGTGCACAGCAGCAGCGACCTGGTGGGGCTCAATGGTATTCCTTATCGGGAGTGGTAGGCGCCGATGATTCAACTGCACAACGTCTGCAAGTCCTATCAGAAAGATTCCGCGGCCCTGGAGGAGATCAACCTGAAAATCCCCAAGGGCGATTTCGTCTATATCACCGGCGCTTCGGGGGCCGGCAAGTCGACCCTTCTCAAGCTGCTCTACTGCGCGGAAAAACCGAGCCGGGGACAGATCCTCATCGACGGCCAGAACGTCACCCGCATGGGCCTGGGCCGCATCCCGCGGCTGCGGCGCAGATTGGGGATCGTGTTCCAGGACTTCAAGCTGCTCAACCGGCGCACGGTGTTCGAGAACGTCGCCTTTCCGCTCGAGGTGCAGGGGCGCAAGCGCTACGAGGTCAGCAAGAAGGTGTTTCATACCCTCAAGATGGTGGGCCTCGAGCACAAACTGCAGCGCCACCCCCTGGAACTCTCCGGCGGTGAACAGCAGCGGGTCGCGGTGGCCAGGGCCCTGGTGATCGACCCGGTGGTGCTGATTGCCGACGAGCCGACCGGCAACCTCGACCCCGAAGTCGCCCTGGAGATCATGGAGCTGTTCAAGGGGGCCAACGCCCGCGGCTCCACCGTGCTGCTGGCCACCCACGACCGGGAAATGATCCGGCGCATCCCCCGGCGGGTCATCACCCTGGACCAGGGGCGCCTGGTGGACGACCGCGCCCCCTATGATACGGTGCCCGGCGAGGAGGAGGCAGAAAGGTGGGAGCTGTGAGCCGCGCCAGTTTAAGGACGCCTTCGCCCCTCGGGTTTTATCCCTTACGCCTCACGGACTGATTGAAGAGGTTTTGCCTTGCTCGAACGACTCGTCTATTTCTTTCTCAGGGCGCTGCGCAACATGCGCCAGAGCCCTTTCATCTGCAGCGTCGCGGTGGGGACGGTGGCGGTGGCCCTGACCATCATGGCCTTTTTCGCCATCGTCGTGCTCAATGTTCAGCAGCTTACCTCGCGATGGAGCCAGGAGGTGGAGGTCACCGCCTATTTCGAGGTGCTGCCCCCCAAGGACCAGATCAAGACCTGGATCGGTGAAATCGAAGCCCTGCCCCAGGTGGAGCGGGTCACCTTCGTCACCAGCCAGGAGGCCTTCGCCAGGTTCCGCGAGCGGCTTGGAAGTGACGCCGAACTGCTCGAGGGGATGGAAGCCGATTTCCTGCCGGCTTCCCTGGAGATCTCGCTGCAAGAAGATTTTCGCAACCCGAAGGGGGTTGAGGCCCTGGTCGCCAGCCTGCGGCAGAAGCCCGCACTCAGCGACCTGCACTACGGCCAGCAGTGGCTCGAGCGCTTCGAGGCCTTTGTCTCCATGTTAAAGGTGGCAGGAGCCATTCTCGGTGGTTTTCTGTTGTTTGCCGCTCTGTTCATCGTGTCCAACACCATCAAACTGACTATCTACGCCCGGCGTGATGAACTGGAGGTCATGGCCCTGGTCGGCGCCACCTCCATGTTCATCAAGACACCCTTTCTGATCGAGGGGGCTTTCCAGGGGGCCCTGGGGGGGCTGCTTTCCCTGGGGGGAACCTACGCCCTGTTCCAGATATTTCTGAAAAAAGGGCTGACCGACCTGCTGCTGGTCACCAACATCGGTGGCGTCTCCTTTCTACCCACATCATTTCAGTTCATGCTGGTCTCGGCAGGGGTGGCGCTGGGCCTGTTCGGCAGCTTGATGTCTCTGCGCAAATTTGTCCGGATCTAACGGTGCCTCGTTTCCCACGCCCATATGAAAGGAAGCCGGGCGCAGTCCTGGCCGCCAGCCTTTTGGCGATTCTCCTCTCGGTGTCCGGCTCCTGGGGCGAAAAGCTCGATGAGAGCCGCAAGACCCTCGAGGATATTCAGCGGCGCATCGAAGAGACCTCCCGTCAGCTGGAGAAAAAGCAGGTCGAAAAGGGGAAACTGGCCGAGGATCTGAAAACCGTTGATCGGGAACTCGACAAGCTGACCCAGCGGGTTTCGACCTTAAACCGACAGATCGATTCCCTTGCCCAGGATGCCCGCAAGCAGGAGGCCCTGGTGGGTCAGGCGCGCCGCGACATCGCCGGAATCGAAGCGCGCGTCCGTCAACGCCTGGTGGTTCTCTACAAGCGGGGCGAGGGCGGCGGGATGCGGATGCTGCTGGCCGGCGAATCGCCCCAACGCCTGGCCGAGGACTATATCTACTGGGGGCGCATCGTCCGGCGGGACCGGGAGCTCATGGCCGAATACCGGCAGCAGCTGGGAAAGCTCCAGGCCTCCCTGCAGCAACTGGAACAGTTGCGCAGACAGCAGCAAGCGGCACTGGATGAGCGGACCGCCGAGCAGCAGACGCTGCAGAAGGCTTCCCGTCTCAAGGCCGATCTGCTGGCCCGGGTCCGCAAGGACGAGGCGAGTCTCTCCGGACAGCTGGGCGAGCTTCGCGAGCGGGCCAAGCGCCTGGGCTCGCTGATCAAAAAACTTGAATCGGACAGACCCCGCGAGTATAGTGAAAAGTCGGGGGTTTTTGGGGCCCTGAAGGGGCGTCTCCCCTGGCCGGTAAAAGGTCCGGTGAAGGTCGGATTCGGTACCGGCAGGCATCCCGAGCTGGGCACCATGTTCGAGAGCAACGGCATCGAGATCGCCACCGCCGTCGATCAGCCCATTGCGGCCGTGGCCGCGGGGCGGGTCGCCTTCGCCAACTGGTTCAAGGGGTACGGCAACCTGCTCATCGTCGATCACGGGGACAGCTTCTTTACCCTCTACGCCCATGCCTCCCGGCTCAACAAAAAGGTCGGGGACCGGGTCGCCGCCGGCGAAACCGTCGGCGCCTCGGGATTCGAGGGGAGCAGGACGGTATATTTCGAGATCCGCAAGGGCGGCGCACCTCAGGACCCGCAAGCCTGGCTTGTCAAGCGTTAGCCCATTTTAACCGGAGGATAATGATGTTCAAGGGAAAACGGTCGACTATCCTGGTGTGTCTGCTGGCGATGGTCCTGCTGGGCTGGATGTCGATCGGCAAGGTCAACCGCCTGGTGAGCGCCGAGGCCAAATCCCAGTACCAGGACCTCCAGCTGTTCACCGACGTGCTCTCCATCGTGCGCAAGAGCTACGTGGAGGAGGTCCCCCTCAAGGATCTTGTCTACGGGGCGATCAACGGGATGCTTTCCTCCCTCGACCCTCACTCCTCCTTCATGCCGCCGGAGATGTACAAGGAAATGAAGATCGATACCCGGGGTGAATTCGGCGGCCTGGGAATCGAGATCACGGTTCGCGACGGGCTTTTGACCATCGTCTCGCCCATCGAAGACACCCCCGCCTTCCGCGCCGGTCTCGAGGCCGGGGACCAGATCCTCAAGATCGAGGAGCGCTTCACCAAGGACATGACCATCATGGAGGCGGTCAAGTTGATGCGCGGGCCCAAGGGGACGAGCATCACCATCACCATCATGCGCGAGAGCTTCGACAAGCCCCGCGAATTCACCCTGACCCGCGAGATCATCAAGATCAAGAGTGTCAGGGCGCATACCCTCGAGGACGGTTTCGGCTATCTGCGCCTGGTCCAGTTCCAGGAGCATACCGCTGAGGATATGCAGAAGGCCCTGGAAACAATCCGCCGCGAGAACGGCGGCAGGCTCGAGGGGCTGGTGCTCGATCTGCGCAACAACCCCGGAGGACTTCTGGACCAGGCGATCGAGGTGACCGACGCATTTATCGGCGAGGGGCTGATCGTCTATACCGAGGGGCGTGAGGAAGGGAGCCGGATGCGTTTTTCCGCCCATAAACGGGAAACCGAACCCGACTACCCGATGGTGGTGCTGATCAACGGCGGCAGCGCAAGCGCTTCGGAGATCGTGGCCGGGGCCCTGCAGGACCACCGCCGGGCCGTGGTCATGGGGACTGCGAGTTTCGGCAAGGGGTCGGTTCAGACCATCATCCCCCTGAGCGACGACTCGGGGCTGCGGCTCACCACCGCCCGCTATTTCACCCCCAGCGGCCGTTCAATTCAGGCCCGCGGCATCGTACCGGATATCGTCGTGAAGCCCGTGGAAATAACGGAAACCAAGGACGGGCACTTCCGGGAAAAGGATCTGAAAAACCACTTCGAAACTCCTGAGGATCTTGAAAACCGCAGTGCCGAGCCGCAGGCGGAGCCCCCGGGTAAATTCTCCCTCGATCCCGAGGACAAGGAGGACTACCAGTTGATGAGGGCCCTCGACCTGCTCAAGGGGTGGCAGATCCTTAAGGGGATCAACGGCCACGCCGCCTGAGAAGCCTGTTACCAGCCAGGAGGGGGGATAGGTCATCCCCCCTCTTTCTATTTGATTTAACGCCTTTATGCCGCAGAAAAAAAAGTCCCGCAAGCCCGTCAAATCCGGCCGGTCGGCCAGCCCCCAAAAAACTCCTCGGCCCCGCCAGTCCGTCAAGGTTCTGCTGGCGGCCCTGTTCCTGCTCGGATTTCTGATTGCCAGCCTGGTGCTGCTCTCCCACCTGCGGGAAACCCTGCGCCCCGCCCCGGCAACGGCTCCGCCAACGGCGCCGGCACCGCTGCTCACCACCCCGGAGATCCCCGAACCGTCCGGGGTGAGCCGCGAGGATCTTCTCGACGATGTCAGGGTGGAGGTGGAAAGCGCGCTCTGGCGCAGCGGAATTGCTCCCGAGCAGATCCGGATGACCAGTGAGGTTGGGCTGGTTCTCTATGAGATCCGTGGAGACCTCCCGTCTCAGGAGATCCTTGACGATTGGGCCCGGCGGGTGCAGAAACTTGCCGATCCCCTGCGCCTGGTGGCTGACCCGGGCGGCCGGCAGGTGGAGATTCTCTGGGAGCAGGGCCCCTGGTTCAGGCTCCGGTTCAGTGCTCCGCAGATCGCGGCGCCGAGCGCTCCGCAGATCACTGCGCCCCGGACAGGGGGAGGGCGGGTGGCCATCATCATGGACGATCTCGGTCGCGACCCGCAGGCCGCCAGGGAACTGCTGGCTCTCGATGTGCCGGTGACCTTTGCGATTCTGCCAGGGGAGAGCCATGCGGCGAGGGTCGCCGAAATGGCCCACCGCGGGGGCCGCGAAGTGATGATCCATATCCCGATGGAGCCGCAGAGCTACCCCGCCACCAACCCGGGTGACGACGCCCTGCTGCTCGCCCAGTCCCCGGAGGAGATCCGGCGCCGCTTCAGGGGGTTCTTGGCCCAGGTCCCCTATGCCGCCGGTGGCAACAACCACATGGGTTCGCGGTTTACCGAGGATCGCCCGCAGATGGAGGTGGTGCTCGAGGAGATGAAGGCGGCCGGGCTGTTTTTTGTCGACAGCCTGACCTCCGGGCGCTCGGTGGCCTATACCGAGGCCCGCAGGCTCGGTTTGCCCGCCGCGGTGCGGGATCGCTTTTTGGACAACGTCCAGGAGGTCGACGCCATCGCCCGCGAAATCCGCAAACTGGCGCAGTTGGCGCAGAGCCGGGGCAGCGCCGTGGGGATCTGCCATCCCCACGCCCAGACCCTGGCGGCCCTGCGGCGCGAGCAGGGGTATTTCCGGCAGTTGGGGGTCGAAGTGGTCCCCGTGTCCCAGTTGCTGCAGCGCTAGTCCCCCTCTGCGTTCCGGAAGAGGGGATCAGCGGGGCAGGCGGGCGGCGATGCGCTCCCGGACCTCGCCGAGGGCGGCGAACTCCTCGTCGAAGAGGACCGTTTCCGGAAGGTCGCTGCTCACCCGGCGAATCAGCAGAAAGCGATCGCCGGAGTGTTGCCCTGGGGGCAGCACCTGCTCGGCCAGGCGCAACAGCGGGGCGTTGCAGCGTCCCGCCTGGCCTCCCTCCAGGGACCTGAGTTCCACCTCCTTGACGGAGACTTCCAGGCCCTCATCATCGAAGCGGTGGAAGCACAGTCTCGGCAGGTCGGCCCCGGAGGAACGGCGCAGCACGAAGTAGGAACTCTGGGCCGACTCCCTGAACAGCTCCCGCAGCGGGTCTTCGGGGCCAACCTCGCGCCGCGACTGGTAGATGCCGCGGAAGATGGCATCGCAGAAACAATCCTCCTCGACAAAGGCGCTGAGGCTGCCGTCGGAGGTTTCGCAGTAATAGCCCACCGGGGCTATGCCCTGCTGGTCCACCAGGGGTTTTCCGCACAGCAGGCAGCCTGGCTGCAGCCCGGCCCGGCGGTCATCGAAGGCGCTGGCCCGGCGGGCCAGCTGGGCCTGGCGTTGCTGGCGGAAATCTTCCAGGCGCCGCTGGCCGGCATCGAGAATGTCGAGATAGACCTGGCGCGCCAGGTGAGCGAACTGCAGGTGGACGTCGGTACCGCGGCCATGGGTCAGCACCGGGTAGACCTTCCCCTGCGGATTGGTATTGAGGGACTCGACCTTGGGGCTCTTGGCGATGTATCCCTCGAGGCATTTGTAGCCCCGGTTGATGGCATAGGCCTTGAGCAGCTGGTAGGGGTCGCGGAAGGGGCCGTCGAAGTGAATCCGCGAATCGACCAGGCAGGGGAGCAGCCGCAGGGCCCGCCGCGACAAGCCCTGGGCGTCGAAAAACTCGTAGAGGTTTCGGCAGTTCTCCAGCGAGGGCGCGTCCTTTACCGGCACGATCACCCGGTCGGCGGCGAACAGGGCGTTCTGGGTGTAGATGTCCAGGTCGGGGCGGGTGTCGATGACCACCACGCCTTCGGGAGGCGAGTCGGCCAGCAGGCCGGCCAGTATTTCCGGAGAGCGCAGGTGCTCGCGCAAGGCCGCCAGCTTGCGGCTCGAGGGGATGAACTGAACCCCGTACTCGCCGGTTTCCAGCAGTTCGGTGGCGGGCACCCCCGCGAACAGGTCGCAGACATCGCCCTGGGGCTGGCGGCGGCCGATGCGGAACATTCGATCCACCGTGAAGTGGTTGTCGAAGCTGAGCACCGTCACCGGCAGGTTCTCGTTCAGCGCTTTGAGATAGATCGCCAGGTTGGTGGCCAGGGTGGTTTTGCCCACCCCGCCTTTTTCGCTCGATATGGTCACCACGTAGGGGAGTTGCATGATATATCCTCCGCGCACGGAAAGGGCCGCCTGAAGTTTTGTCGCCGCGAGCCATATGTAGGGTATTTCGTTCTTTTTGTCAATCCATAGCCACAAGATATAGTAGGTGATTCAATGCCCGTTTCGGGTTCCGCCCTCAGTGTTTCGCGCCTTGTCGCCCTGCTCAAGGAGGTCGTGGAGGAAAACTTCGTCCAGGTCCTGGTCGAGGGCGAGATATCCAACTTCGCCACACCCGCCTCGGGGCACCACTATTTCACCCTGAAGGACCAGGGGGCCCAGCTGCGCGCGGTCATGTTCCGCACCCAGAACCGGCTGCTGCCGTACCGGCCGGAAAACGGCATGCAGGTGGTCTGCTCCGGGCGGGTCTCGGTCTATTCCCAACGCGGTGAAATCCAGCTGGTGGTCGAAACCATGGAGCCCCTGGGGGCCGGAAGCCTGCAGGTGGCCTTCGAGCAGCTCAAGGCCCGGCTGAGCGCCGAAGGGCTGTTCGCCGCCGAACGCAAGCGCCCCCTGCCGGCCTTTCCCCGCACCATCGGCGTGGTAACCTCGGCAACGGGGGCGGCCATCCACGACATTCTCAACGTGCTGAAGCGGCGCGCCGCCGGGGTGCGGGTGCTGCTTTTCCCGGTGCGGGTGCAGGGGGAGGGGGCCGCCGCGGAGATCGCCGGGGCGATTGCCGCGCTCAATCGCCAAGGGCAGGCGGACGTGCTGATCGTGGGCCGCGGCGGCGGCTCGCTGGAGGATCTCTGGGCGTTTAACGAGGAGCCGGTGGCCCGCGCCATCCACGCTTCGCGGATTCCGGTCATCTCCGCGGTGGGTCACGAGGTCGATTTCACCATCGCCGACTTTGTCGCCGACCTGCGCGCCCCCACGCCCAGCGCAGCGGCGGAACTGGTGGTGAAGAGCCGCCTCGAGCTCGAGGGGCACCTCGACCACCTGGTCATGCGCCTGGCCGGGCAGATGCAGGGGCGCCTCGGATTGCTGCGGGAGCGGGTTGACGGGTTGGCCCGCCGGCTGCGTTCCCCCCGGCAGGAGCTGGCGAGAATGGACCAGCGCTGGCTCGAGCTCGAACGTCGGCTCCGGCAGGCCATGGCCGGCGGCCTGCGCGAACGGGGCCTGCGCCTGGGGGCCGCGGCGGCGCGCCTCGATGCCTTGTCCCCACTGCGTACCCTGAATCGGGGCTATGCCATCGTGTTCGACGAGAAGACCGGCGCAGCCGTCCGGGACTCGGCATCCCTCGTCCCTGGCGGGAGACTGCGCATTCGCCTGGCTCGCGGACAGCTGCGGGCCCGTGTTGAGGAGATCGAACCGTGAAAAGCCTGTTGCTGACCGTGCTTTTTCTGCTTCCCCTTGCTTGCCTGGCGGGTGAGCTTCGTTTGACGCCGTCGGCCGTCGAGGCCGGCGGGGTGGCGCTGCTGCGGTGGGAGGGAGCCACCCCCTCCAGTGCCACGGTCCGTTTTCGGGGCCAGATTATCGATCTGGCCCCGACTCCCGAGGGCGCCATGGCGCTGCTCGGCACCGACCTCGAGTTGCCGCCGGGAACCTACCCCTTGGAGGTCGCGCTGCTCGACCGGCAGGGGGCGACGTCCAACTGGCGGCTGGACCTCGTGGTGCGCAGCGCCAGTCACCCCGAGGAGCGGCTGACCCTGCCCGAGGAAATGGTTTCGCCGCAAGACCCGAAGGTTCTCAAGCGAATCGCCCGGGAGCGGGCCCAGCTGCAGAAGTTGTTCGCCACCCAGAGTTCCCCGCGGGCCCTGAGCCGATTCGCGCTGCCGGTGAACGACCCGCTCGGCAGCCCTTTCGGCCTGCGCAGGATTCTCAACGGCAAACCGCGTTCGCCCCATGCCGGGGTGGATTTTCGCAGCCCACGGGGGACCGCGGTCCAGGCCCCGGCCCCGGGGAGCGTCGCTTTTTCCGGGGAGCTCTACTACACGGGAAAAACGGTGATCCTGGACCATGGCGGCGGCCTCTTCTCCCTTTATGCCCATTTGGACGAAATCCGCTGCCGGGAGGGGGATCCCCTGGAGGCCGGCCAGGTTTTGGGGTTGGTGGGCAGCACCGGCCGCTCGACCGGGCCCCACCTGCACTGGGGGGCAAAATTGCGCTCGGAGCGCATCGATCCCCTGGCGCTGCATCGACTGCTGGGAGAATGAGGCGGGTTAAAAGCCTTGACGCAGGGTTGTTTGCCCGGCGATAATTTGATGTTTAAAGAGTTTTCGAGGTGACGTATGGAAGAGAAAACATCCTTCGAGGCTGCCCTGAGCGCCCTGGAGGAGTCGGTGGAGCGCCTGGAGAGCGGGGAACTTTCCCTGGAGCAGTCCCTGGCTTGCTTCGAGCAGGGGGTGCAGAGCGCCGCCCGCTGCCGGAAACTGCTCAAGGCGGTGGAAACCCGGGTCGAAGTCCTGCTGCAGGACCGCGACGGCAATCTGACCACCGCCCCCCTGGAAGAGCCCTGAACCCAGCATCCATCCCGGAGCCCCCATGGAACTGAACTCCTATCTGAAACACCACCTGGGCCGCGTGGACAAGGCCCTGGACACCTATCTGCCCGGCGAGAGCGTGCTGCCCCCCGCTCTGCACAAAGCCATGCGCTATTCGGTGTTCGCCGGGGGCAAGCGCCTGCGGCCCATCCTCATGATAGCCGCCAGCGAGGCGGTGGGCGGGGATTCCGAGCTGGTCCTGCCGGTAGCCTGCGCCCTGGAGATGATCCATACCTACTCCCTGATCCATGATGACCTGCCGGCCATGGACGATGACGATTTCCGCCGTGGCCGCCCCACCAACCACAAGGTGTTCGGCGAGGCCACGGCCATTCTGGCCGGGGACGCCCTGCTCACCGAGGCCTTCATCCTGCTTTCCCACCCCGAGGTGCTGCCCGGGGTGGCGGCCGAGACCCGTTGCCGGGTGATTCACACCATCGCCCGCTGCGCCGGGTCGCAGGGGATGGTCGGCGGGCAGGTTGTCGACATGGAATCGGAGGGCAGGGAGATCAGCTTTCCGACCCTGGAATATATTCACACCCGCAAGACCGGCGCGCTGATGCTGGCCTCCATCCAGGCCGGCGCCATGGTGGGAGGCTGCGACGAGGAGGCCTTCCGGGCGCTGACCCGCTACGGCGAGGCGGCCGGGCTGGCCTTCCAGATCGCCGACGACATTCTCGACGTGGTGGGGGACCAGGCACTGCTGGGCAAGGATGTCGGCAGTGACCAGCAGCGGGGCAAGGCGACCTATCCCGCCCTGCTGGGACTGGAGGCGGCCAGGGACCGAGCCGTGGAACTGCGCGACCTGGCCAACGAGGCCCTGGCGCCCTTCGGCGAGCGCGCCGAGCCCCTGCGGCAGATCGCCCACTACATTGTCGATCGAACCTCGTGATCCTTCGCCCCCCGGCCCCGCCGAGGGGCGGCAAATGGAAAAAGGACCGAAGCCCATGAGCGAGATCCTGCAGAATCTGACAAGCACCGAAGACCTTCGCCGGCTCAGCCTCGCCGAACTGAGGACCCTGGCCGATGAGATCCGGGACCAGATAATCCAGACGGTCTCCGCCAACGGCGGGCACCTGGCCAGCTCACTGGGGGTGGTCGAACTGAGCATCGCCCTGCACAGGGTTTTCGAGTCCCCCCGGGACAAGATCGTCTGGGATGTCGGCCACCAGGCCTATGCGCACAAGCTGCTGACCGGCCGGTTGGCGAGGTTCTGCACCCTGCGCCAGTTCGGTGGGCTCAGCGGTTTCCCCAAACGCGAGGAGAGCCCTCACGACTGTTTCGACGTCGGCCATTCCAGCACCTCCATATCCGCCGCGCTGGGGATGGCCGCGGCCCGGGATGTCCGAGGCGGGCGGGAGAAAATCGTGGCGGTCATCGGTGACGGCTCCCTGACTTCGGGGCTGGCCTTCGAGGGGCTCAACCAGGCCGGACATCTCGACAAGGACCTCATCGTGGTGCTCAACGACAACGAGATGTCAATCTCGCCGAATGTCGGCGCGCTCTCCTCGTTTCTGAGCCGGAAAATGACCTCGGACCTGTTCATGCGCCTGAAACGGGAGACGGAAAACCTGCTCAACCACATGCCCCGCTTCGGACGCGACCTGCTGAGCCTGGCCAAGCGGGCCGAGGATTCACTCAAGGGATTTCTGACCCCCGGCATGCTGTTTGAGGGGTTCGGCTTCGACTACGTGGGCCCCATCGACGGGCACCGATTCGATGAGTTGATCGAGGCCCTGCAGAATGTTTCGAAACTGCAGGGACCGACCCTGATTCACGTAGCGACCCGAAAAGGCAAGGGGTACGCTCCTGCCGAGGAAAATCCTTCGCTGTTTCACGGCATCGGTCCTTTTGACCCCGAAACGGGCAAGGTCAAGGCCGGCAAGGGAGGGACCCGCAGCTACACGGCGGTATTCGGCGAAACCCTGGTCGAACAGGCCGAGCAGGATCCGCGGGTGGTGGCCATCACCGCGGCCATGCTGGAGGGGACCGGCCTCGGGGAGTTTTCCCGGCGCTTCCCGGAAAGATTCTACGACGTGGGCATCGCCGAGCAGCATGCGGTAACCTTCGCGGCCGGACTGGCCTGTCACGGACTGCGGCCGACGGTGGCGGTCTATTCGACCTTTCTGCAGCGGGCCTACGACAACGTGTTGCATGATGTCTGCCTGCAGAACCTGCCGGTCGCCTTCGCCATGGACCGCGGAGGGCTGGTCGGGGCCGACGGCCCGACCCACCACGGTGTCTTCGACTATTCCTACCTGCGCCATATCCCCAACCTGGTGTTCATGGTCCCGCGCGACGAGGCGCAGCTGCGCAGGGCCATGGCCACCGCCCTGGCCTTTGACGGGCCTTTCGCCTACCGCTATCCGCGCGGCAACGGGACCGGCGCCGCCCTGGAGGGGGGAGCGCAGCCTGTGCCCATCGGCAAGGGCGAGTTGCTGCGGCAGGGAGAAGACGGGGTGATCTTCGCCATCGGCGTGAGTGTCGCCGAGGCTCTGGCGGCCGCGCAGCAGCTTCAGACCCAGGGCTTGTCCCTGGCCGTGGTCGATCCCTGCTTCCTCAAGCCCCTCGACCGCGAACTGCTGCTGGGCGAGGCGATTCGCACCGGGCTGGTGATCACCGTGGAAGAAAATGCCCTGCAGGGCGGCTTCGGCTCCGCGGTTCTGGAACTGCTGGCCGACGCCGGGGTGAGCCCGCGGGTCCTGCGCATCGGCCTGCCGGACCGTTTCGTCGAACAGGGAAGCCAGGACGAATTGAGGGCCCTGTGCGGCCTGGATGCTGCCGGCATAGTTCGCAGCATTCAACGCTTTGTCGGTCTGCCGGAGGCCGCCGCTGCTGGCGACGGTGCCGTCGGCAGCCCGGCGATCTGTTGAGCGAAAAGTCAGCCTTGGCCTTCTGTGCCCGGCAACCGGCGCGAGGACATCGGCTCTGCCCCGGGCGGGATATACCCGCGTCCTGGGGCAGGTCACCGGCAGTGCAGCAGCTGCGGAAATTGGGACATAGGAGATCTTGAATGCCGGAATGCGAAGCCGCGGGTTTACCTGAGGAGACCCGTCTCAGGTTGTTCCAACTGCAGGAAATCCCCCCCCCCTCGGGCATTGCCCTCGAGGCGCTGCGGGTTGCCGGGGACGAACAGGCCGATCTCGAGCAACTGGTGCGGCTCATCGAGAAAAGCCCGGAACTGGCGGTGCGAATCCTGCGCTGCGCCAACTCCGCCTACTATGGTCAGCGCCGGCATATACATTCGGTGCGTGAAGCGGTCATCCGGGTGCTCGGGCTCTCCATCTCCAAGGGGCTGATCCTGGCTCTGTCCATGGCCAGCGCCTTCAAGACTTCGACCTGCCCGGAATATCAGGTGCCCCGGCACTGGTTTGTGGCCATAGCCACCGCATCGCTGGCCCGAGACCTGGCAGCAGGGGTAACCAGCGAGGAAAAGGTCTCACCGGCCATGGCCTATTCCGCAGGGCTCATCCACAACCTCGGGCTGCTGGCCCTGGTGCATACCTTTCCCCGGGAAATGAACGAGGCCTTGAAGCACGGAGCGGTGGGGGAGTTGTCCCGCCGGATCGAAGCGCGGCTGGGCATGGACCACCGGCTGGCAGGCGGTTGGCTGGCCCAGCGCTGGGGCCTGCCCGAGGACCTTGTGCTGGCCGTTCGCCATCATGGTGCGGTGGACTACACGGGGAACCACTGGCCACTGGTGAGGCTTGTCGGCGGGGCCGCACGGATCGCCGACCGGCTGTTTATGGAGGGCGCCATGCCGCCCCTGCCGGCCGAATGGGGCGCAGGGTTGATTGCCGCGGGGGATTGTGAAGCAGCCATCCAGGGGATGCTGGAACAGCTCGACGAACTCAAGAGCCTGGCCCGGCAAATGGCCGGCAGCGGAGGTTGACCATGGAAACGCCGGGCATTGCCCAGAGTCTGCAGGAGATGGCGGGGGTGTTCGAGGAACTGATGGCTTCCTTGTCGACCCTGCAGCGGCTGGGGACCATGGAGGTCCACCTGGCTGACGAGAAAACCCTGCTCCACCAGGCCCTCTCCGCCCTGGTGGAGCATTACGGTGTCGAGCGCTGCTCGGTGTTTCTCCGCGAGGGGGAGCGGCTGGTGAATGCTGCCGGCCTTGACTGGTTCGACTGGGACTCCGGCAAAGTGCCCCAGGAGAAGGGGGCGGCTCCCGGGCAACAGTTCGAAGTGCTGAGCAGCTTGATGGGGCTGGCGGTTCGGACCGGCGAGGCGCAGATCTGCCGGGATACCCGAACCGACCCGAGGTTCCGCCAGGTCGAAACCGCCTTGGGGATGCGCCACCTGGGCTGCGTCATCAGTGCGCCTATCCGTAGCGGAGGAGACATCATCGGCGTGGTCAACATGTCCCACCCAGTGCCGGGCCATTTCAATGAATGGCATGAGCGGATGGTTCCCCTGTACAGCAGTTTCCTGGGACAGATCCTGATCGCCAATCGCCTGCTGCGCAGGCTTGAAGAGGAGGTTGGCGAGCGTACCCGGCAACTCGAAGCCGTGCTGCAGGACACGCGACGGCTGCAGAACCATTACCGCAACCTCTCCATGGTCGACGAGCTGACCGGGCTTTACAATCGCAGGTTCTTTTTCACCGAAAGCAGGTTGGCCCTGGGGCGGGCGGTACGTTACCGCCGCCCCGTCGCGTTTCTGCTGATCGGCCTCGACCGGTTCGAGGCTGTGCACGATAGCTTCGGCCAACCAGCCTGCAACATGGTCCTGCGGGACATCGCCAAAACCCTGCTGTCCCAATTGCGCGAGTCGGATGTCCTCGCTCGGGTGGGGGAGGACGAGTTCGCCGTGCTGGTTTCCGAAACAGACCTGGAGGGGAGTTTGCAACTGGCCAACCGATTGTTGGATGCGGCCCGTCGTCAGAAATGGGTGGTGGATGGCAGCGAGCTGCTGGTTACCCTGAGCATCGGGGCGGCGGCCATCTCTGCCGCCCAGGAGCTGGGAAGCCGGGTCACCCTGGATGTTTCGGAACTGCTCGACAACCTGTATGCCGAAGCCGACCGCCACCTGAACGCCCAAAAGACAGGGGGGGGAGACGGGGTCACAGGGGGGCTGCTCCGTTCCTGAGCATTTTCGCGAGACGGGCAGGTTGGATTTGGAGAATGGAAAAAGGGGTCCGGCTGTGTCGGACCCCTTTCTGTTTGAACCGGCTTTTAGCCGGGACTCAGGGCGCGCCGGTGGCGCAGGGAAAAGCCCCGATCTCCCGGCCCCGCTTCAACTGGTGAATGAGTCCCAGTTTTTCCAGGACAATGGTCGCGTGGTGGGAAAGCTGGAGGAGGTAATGCAGGTCCTGTTCGTCAAAGGGCTTCTGTTCGGCATGGCCCAGCACCACCGCAAGGCCTACCGCCTTCTCCCGAATGCGCAGCGGAGCGCTGATCAGTCCGGGGCGGGTGAGCAGGATCTGGCGTTCCGCCTGGCTGGAGAGCCTTGCCAGGCCTTCCGGAAGTTCCCCCGGAATCAGCACCGGCTTACCCCGCCGGGCCATGGCGACCAGCAGCCCGGCGGGGAGCTGGTTGGAAAAAATACGGGTTACCGAAGCCGGTATGCCACCACCGGCCTTGATCCCCAGGGAGTTGCTGGCCTGGTCCACCAGAGCCAGCACCCCCTTGTCGGCGCCCAGTTCGGCCATGGCCGTGTCGACCAGGGATTGCAGCAGCACGCCGACTTCCTGGGCTGAGGCCAGCTTGTCGACGGCGTTCTGCAGGGACTTCATCCGGGCCAGCATTTGATTGAGGTGGCCGTTTTTCCGCTCCAGTTCGCGCAGCCTCAACTCCTGGCGCCGGCGTCGTCCCAGGTGGTCGATGGCCCGATTGAGGGCATTGATCAGGGGTTCGCCGGTGTCCACGGGGCGGACGATGAAATCCGCAGCGCCGTTGCGCAGTGCCTGCAGGACATTGAAGGACGATGCGTTGTGGGAAAGGACGATCACCTCGATTTCTGGGTGATTTTTTTTGATGGTCTGGAGCAGGTAAAGCCCACTTTTCCCCGGCAGCTCGGTGTCGGTCAGGACCACCTCGACCAGCTGGTTTTTCAGCAGCTCGAGGGCCCGCTCGGAAGAGGCGGCCTCGGTGATTTCCACCGGTTGATCAGCCAGCAGCAGCTGCAGTTCCTTGCGGCGGTCGGCGGCGGGGTCGACGATCAGGGTTCGGATGGCGCTCATGGTGAATCAGTGCCTGGCGTGGGGTTTTTCCGGTTTGGGTTGGAGCAGGCTTTCGATGGTGGTTTTCAGGGCGTTGACGGTAAACGGTTTGGTCAGGTAGAGGGCTCCCCCGCTGTTAAACCCCTCCACGATGTCGTGACTCTGGTTTTTGGCCGATACGAAGGCGATCGGGATGTTTCTGGTCGACTGGTTCTCCTTGAGCAACTTTGCCACTTCGAAGCCGTTCATCCCAGGCAGCATGACGTCCAGGGCGATGGCGTCGGGATGCTCTCGACAAGCCAGCTCGTAGGCCTGGGGGCCGGTCGTGGCGGTCAGGACCTGGTGGCCGAGCTTGGTCAGAACGGTCCTGCCCAGTTCGAGCACGGTGGGGTCGTCCTCAACGAAGAGGATTCTTGCCTTCATCGATAACCTTTCCTGCAATCTGTGGTGGGGACGCCGGTTCCCGCCGGTGCGGAGCATCCACGCGTACCGGCGGCCAGGGACACTTCGCTACAACTATACCAGCTGCGGGGGAAAAACGGCTGGAGTGAAACCTGGCTGCTCCCATCAACGCCGGTTGACCCGGTGGAGAATTTTGGCGTGAACCATGAAATAGAGGAACTTGTAAACTTCCAGATCGACCATGGTGGCGGCGACGCAAATCTCGTTGATCGGGCGCCGACCGTCGATCAGGGAGAGCACCAACTTCTGGTGGACCGTCATGCGGGCATTGCCAAGTTTGTCCCGACCCGCCGGGGTGTAATCGAGCACCGTATCAAGGGACGGGATCGCCTCACGAATGTTGTCCCATTCCGCTTCGTTGCGGCGGGCATTTTCCAGCAGATCCCCTATGTCGAGGGCCAGATCGTCTTCGGGGCGAAGCGGGTATTCCTCATAGCCAAACCGGAAATGCCCTTCCGGAAAGATGAAGAGGGAGAAGATGACGCTTTCAGCCTGGCTGCGCAGTGCCTCCAGAAGCGACTGGCGGTTCAGGGCCCCCATTTCCAGCAGCATCTCGCCGATACGTTTGCTCGGGTCCTTGCCGCATAACTCCAGGGCCTTGTCCCGCTGCTCCTCGGTGATTTTCCCCTGGCGGATCAGCAGGTAGCCGACCTTGTTCATCAAAAAACCGGTCTGGTTGCGATTGGCCCGATTGACCGAGGCCGCCAAGGCTATCCTGCCGTTGCGGAAATGCAGCCTTTTTTCATCATGGCGCGTGGTGATGACCAGGGTGCCGGGGAGGGACTGGGAGGCGACCAACTGCAGCAGCGCAGGCATCCTGATGGCGGCGACGTTCCCTTCCAGGTTGAGAGGGGAGGACGGTGTCTGCGCCGCAGCGAGGTTTTCGAGCGGGGCGGGAGTCTCCACTGCCGCCGGCTCTTCTCCCGCCGCTTCCACTGCCTCACCGTGCCCGTGCCCCTCGGCGACTTCCACCACCGGCTCACCGGCATCCTGGTAGCTGAACTCCTGTCCCTGGCTCTCCAGAATGATAGGTTCCTCGTTTGCGGCCACCTCGATGGCCGGGGTCGGCGCGGTTTCCTCGAGCGGAACCTCCGCCCATTCTTCCTCATCCACCTCCGCCAGGCTGATGCCGGGCCCGGCGCAGGCCTGGTTCTGCTCTACCCCCAGCAGCGAGAAGGTTTCCTGGCTGGCGTCGGTCTGCAGGGGCACCTCTTCGGGTTCCCCGGGGACGGCTTCTGGTCCTGCCTCCTGCGCTTCCTCGCCAACCGCGGGCGTTTCCTCCAGGGCGACAGCTTCGGCCTGGTCCGCTTCCCCGGTGGGGGCGGCCGGCATTTCCTGCTCCGGTTGCTCCTGGAACTCATCGTCCTCGAAGGGGTTCCGGTAGCGGTTCAGCACCTCGCTGTTCGGTCCCAGCGGGGTGAATTCGGGATCGACGAGATCCTCCGTCGAGGCGAAGGGGAAGGGCTTTTCCCCGGCCTCGGCCGCAGGGGCCGCTGGGGGCTGAGCCGGTTTCTCCAGGGGAGGCACGGGCGGCGCTGTCGCGCCGGGCGATTCAACCTTGGCGACGGGCGGCGAGGCTGGCACCGGCTGCGCTTGGTCGCCAGGTTCACGGAGGGGGGCCTCAGGATGGTGGGGCCGGGGCGTATTCGGAGGAGCCGTCGAACCGGAAACCTCCACCGACACAGCAGGTGGCGCGGGTTTTGGCCTGACGGCGGCCGGTGCGGCGGGCTGTGAGGCAGGAACCGGTTTCCCGGGTGTAGCCTGGGCCCGGGTCTTTTTCAACTGCGGAGCGGCCGCGCCGGCCGGTGAAGGCGCCCCGGAAGTCGAGGACCTTGGTTTTGCTGCTCCCGCCGGGCTCGGGGGGGTTGAATGCCAGGCGAAGGCGTCGCGGGTTTGCCTCTGCCGGTAGCGGGTAGCGAAAATCAAGGCGCCAGCCAGGCTGAGCACCAGCAGGGAGATTAGCGGCACCAGAGGCAGATCGCTTTGGAACCAGGTCGTTGCGCCATCGGTGTCGTCAGCGGTAGGGGCCTGTCCGCCCGCGCTGCGGGAGTAATCTTCCAAAGTGGGGCGGCCTTCGCCGCCAGCCGCCTCCGGCCTGGCCGGAGCGGGTGAGTCGGGCGCCCGAGCGGCAGCCGGGTCGGCATCGCTCCAGATCCTGGGCTGGGGGGCACCGGCGTCGCCTGGGTTGGCCATGGGCTCAGGTTTGGCCTCGAGTGCCGGTTGTTTCTCGGGTGCCTGCGGCGCTGCGGATTCGGGCGCCTCCTGGGCCACCGCCATCGGAGGTGTTTCCGGAGCGGGTTCGGGCGCAGGAGGAGCGACCGCCGGGGGCGCGGGCGCCGCGATTGGGGCCTGCGCCTGGGGCGAACGGGCAGGGGGCGCCTGGGCCTTTTTCACAGGCGGCGGCGTGGGCGCTTGTGTTGCGGGTTTGCGCGTGACGACCGGAGGGGTGGCGGCAGGTTGTGGAGGGGGCGGGGCCTTGGGAGCTCCGATCAGCCCTCTTGCCGCCGGGTCCGAAGCCAGGGCGTAAAGGGCCAGCTGCAGCTTTCTCATCACCTGGGGACTCAGCCCCTGGCGGGCGACAATCGGGTCGGCGGGTTCGGCACCGGCCATCTCTGAACGCAGGTTCTCGGCAAGAGCGAAAAATTCGCCGGCCGGCTGCCGCTGAATGTAGCCGCGGCTGAGAACAGCCAGGTCGACTTCGCGGAAGCGATTGAGCCAGTTGTGCAGGGTGGCCTCGTCCGCAAACAGCCGGATGCGGACTTCTTCACCGAGGCGGCGCTCGAGCTCGGCGGCAAAACCTACGGCCTGGCTTTCGGAGCGGATCAGGGAGTTGGCGGCAGGCACCACCCCGAAGGTCACCCTGGCATGAGCCGGCAGGGCCAGACTGAACAGCACGGTGATGAGCAAGACCATCCTGATCATTCGAATGCGCACGAAAAACCTTCCCTGTTAACCCGAGTGAGTCGCAGAAAATTGCCGGATCGGCGTCCCGGATGCGAAAAAATTGTCAAATCCCAATACTAGGGGCTGCCGGAGTTTAATGCAAGCGGGAAATGGCCGCTGAGAACCGGAGATGGCTAATCAACCCGGCGATTTTGCGAGAAAAACACGATTCTCCGGCGGCGTCAGGCCGGGGCCCGGGGGCGGCAGCCTCTTTCCCCAGCGAATCCGGGCCCTAGATTTCTGGACGGTCGCCCCGGCTGCGCTTGCGGTAAAAGGAGACCAGCGCCAGTAGCACCCCGGCCAGCATGGCCACGGCCCCGACAAGGGCCAGCCGGGTGCCGGGGTCGTGATGGATGTTGAGGATACTCACGTAGCCGAATGCCGGCTCCGTCGGGCGCAGCTCCACGCCGATGGTTCCCAGCTGGGGAGGGGAGCCGCCTTTCAAAAAATGCCAGAAGTGCAGCGGCGGTTCTCCCGGGCGGCGCAGGCGAAATTCCATGGCCGGGTCGATCAGGTTCTCCCCCAGGGAAACCACCCTGCCGTCCGGCAACCGGCGCGCATGGGGGACGAAGCCGAGCACTTCCAGCAGGGCGCCTCCCGGCAGGGGGAGGGTGGAGCCCGAGGTCAGGGTGAGCTGGCCGCGTCCTGGCTGGAAGAAGCGGAACCCCTCGACCGACCGGTCAAGGGAGACGGCCAGGACTGCCAGGCCCCCATAGGTCAGCGGGTGGTTGGTGCGGACGGTGCCGCTGGCCACGACCGTTTCCCCCATCAACAGGGTCAGGGTGCTGACCATGTCCAGGGGCCGGCCGCCGGCCCCGAAGACCGGTTCGAAGGCCTCGAGGCGCAGGTAGTGGCCCGGCATCTGGGGAATCGCCAGGGTCTGCCCCACGGCGATGCGCTGCGCTTCGCTGCGAAAACCCGCGGCGCTGCCCCAGACATAGGCTGTCAGGACCAGAATGAAACCGAGGTGGATCAGGTATTCGCCGGTTTTGCGCCAGCGCGAGTTCAGCCGCAGCAGCCAGTCGATGAAGCAGCACAGGGTGTTGATCCCCAGCAGCACCATCAGCACGGCGGCGGCGTAGACCCACCAGCTCAGCCCTGGGGCCCGTGAGCCCACCTGGCTCAGCCAGGTCCCCAACGGCAGGGCGTCCATGCTGGCGAAGATGCGCGGGTTGCCAGGGATCAGCAGCGAGCCGCCCATGATCAGCAGGGTGGCGGCGGTGGCCAGGACGATGGCGAGTTTCAGAGAGCAGAGCCAGTCCCAGGTTCTGGATAGCAGATTCATGGTCGATTACTCGAGGGGGTGATTGCTGCTCATCAGCAGCCCAATGCCCAGGTAGGTGAAGAGCACCACGCCGAAGCCGGCGATGGAGAGTATGGCGTAGCCGGTCCCCTGCCAGCGGCGGACGAATTTGGCGTGGCACATCCCGGCATAGAACAGCCAGACCAGGAAGGACCATATCCCCTTGATGTTCCACGAAAAGTAGTAGCCCCAGGCGACCTGGGCCCAGACACTGCCGAAGAGCATGCACAGGGTGAACAGGCAGAAACCGAGGAAAATCGACTCCTCGTTCAGTTTGCGCAGCAGGGACAGTTCGGGAAGCAGCTCGCTGCCGGTGGTGCGGCGCACCAGGTAGAGTACGCCCAGGGAAAAGGCCATGGCGAACAGCGCGTAGCCGAAAAACGAGAACACCACGTGCAGGGTGAACAGAGGGGTGTCCAGGGCCGGGATCAGCGGGGCGAAGGCCGGGTTGCGCGGCACGGCGAAGCCAAGCAGCAGCAGGTTGAGAAACATCACGAACAACCCGGCGGCATGAATGCGGTAGCGGATTTCAAAGTAGAGATAGCAGGCCGCCAGCGCCCAGCTGAAAAAGAACAGGGTGGAAAACAGGTTGGTGATCGGCAGGTAGCCGGCCTGTATCCAGCGCAGAACCAGACAAACCGTCTGCAGGGCGAAGCCCGCCAGCACCAGGCCGAAGGCGCTGCGCCACAACAAGGGCCGGCGCAGCAGCGCGTGGGCCAGGTAGAGCAGGACCGAGAGCAGGTAGGTGGCGAAGGCGGTGTTGAGAAGCAGTCTGTCCATAGGCTTAAGGCCCGAATCCTCTCATGGGGAAAGATAGAAAAACGTGGCACCAAGGCTACCACAGACAGACTTTGGCGAAAAGACCCCGTGCTTGTCAACCCTGTTCTTTCGTTAGGTTGACAATGCGGGGGCCGCGTGATAATTTCGCCCCTTATGACGCGCACATTGTACAGCATCCGCATGCATGCCAGCCGCCAGGGCGCTCATCTCTCCGGTGCCGAGCGATTGGGCGGCCGGCAGGACCTCGAATCCCTGGCCGCAGCCCTGCTGCGCCGGGCCCTGGAGCATCCCCGGGGGGAGGCGGAGCAGATCGTTCTCACCGTCGAGGCGCTGCCCGCCGAGGCGGTGGCCAGCGGCCGGCTGCCGGACCTGACCACCCTCTGTGTCGCCGATTACCGGCAGGGCCGTCAGGCGGCCCTGCGTCTGCTGGTTGCGGCGGGAGTGCGCGAGGTCGCCGCCTCTTTGGCCATCGAGGCCCTGGCGCAGGGCGCCTCGCCGACTGGCGGCAACATGCGCGGGGCGATGCTGGTCGATGCCGACAGCGGCGAGCGCCTCGAGCCCGACCGGGCCCGGGGAGTGCGGGCTTCGCGCATGGACCTTGCGCCGGGCGCCGAGCTGCAGCTCCGCCTGCGCCTGGCCGAGCGAGGGCTCGACAATCCCCACGTGCGCGAGGCGTTGGTGCTGGCCGCCAAGGTGCTCTCGGCGCCGGGGGTGGTCGCCGAACTCTGCTGGTCAGACGACCCCGACTACACCGCCGGCTATGTGGCCACCCCTTTCGGGGGGTACCAGCGCATGCCCCATTTGAAGCCTGCCGGCGAAGAGCGGGGCGGACGGGCTTTTTTCATCCGGCGCGCCGGACTCGACCTGCCGGCCCTGATCGATTACCTCGAACACGCCGCCCTGCTGATCACCGAAGTCGGACGCATCAACGGCGAGATCGAATGGGAGAACTGAGCATGGAAGGATTTCGCCGCCAGCTCGATGAGCTGCGCGAGCAGGGGATGCTGCGCTCGCTGCGGACCATCGGCGGGGCCCAGGGCCCGCGGGTGACCATGGAGGGGCGCGAGGTGCTGCTGCTGTGCTCCAACAACTATCTCGGGCTGGCCAGCCACGCGCGCCTGGTCGATGCCGCCTGCGCCGCCACCGCCCGCTACGGGGTAGGCTCGGGAGCGAGCCGCCTGGTCTCGGGCACCATGGAACTGCACGAGCGCCTCGAGCGGCGCATCGCCGCCTTCAAGGGGAGCGAGGCCGCCCTGGTCTTCAACTCGGGCTTCGCCGCCAATACCGGCATCATCCAGGGGCTGACCGGCCCCGACGACCTGATTTTCTCCGACGCCCTCAACCACGCCTCCATCGTCGACGGCTGCCGCCTCGCCAAAGCCCGCACCCTGGTCTACCCCCACAACGACGCCGATGCCCTCGAGCGGCTGATGCGCGCCGAAGCCCCCAGGCGCAAGGGGCGCTGGCTGATCGTCAGCGACGGGGTGTTCAGCATGGACGGGGATGTGGCGCCGCTGCCCGCGCTGGTCGAACTCAAACAGCGCTACGATGCGCTGCTGATGGTGGACGACGCCCACGGCACCGGGGTGCTGGGGCAGACCGGCCGGGGCACCGCCGAGGAACTCGGCTGCCTGGGCGCCGTCGATCTGCAGATGGGGACCTTCGGCAAGGCCCTGGGGGGATTCGGCGCCTACCTGGCCGCCGACCGGGTGCTGATCGAGACCCTGATCAACCGCTCGCGCCCCTTCATCTTCTCCACCAGCCTGCCGCCGGCGGTGCTGGCCGCCGCCGAGGCGGCCTTCGACTTGGTGGAGAGCGAGGAGGGGGCCCGGCGCCGCGAAGCCCTGCGCCGCAACCGCGAGCTGTTCGCCGGGCTGCTGGCTGCGCAAGGCTTTGATCTGCTCGGCAGCACCACCCAGATCGTCCCGGTGCTGACCGGCGAGCCGGCCCGCACCATGGCCGCCTCGGCGCGCCTGTTCGAAGCGGGAGTCTTCGTCCAGGGGATCCGCCCCCCCACCGTGGCCGGCGGTCGCTGCCGGCTGCGGGCGACCTTGATGGCCGATCATCGCATTGATGAGCTGGAGTGGGCCGCCGGGCTCATCGCCCAGGTCCTGGCGGAGGTCTGAGCATGCAGTCCTTTTGCCTGGCCGACGGGCGCCGTCTGGCCTACCGCGAGGCCGGGGCGGGCCGCCCCCTGGTGCTGCTGCACGGCTGGTCCATGTCGTCGGTGGTGTTCAGCGAAGCGCTGGAGGCTTTTTCCGGGGAATTCCGGGTGCTGGCCCCCGATTTGCGCGGCCATGGCGCCTCGGACCCCGGCCCGGGCTACGGTTTTGCCGAACTGGGGGGGGATCTGGCCCAGTGGTTCGCAGGGCTCGATCTGGAGAATGCCGCGGTTCTGGGGTGGTCGATGGGGGGGCAGGTGCTGCTCGAGCTCTATCCGCGGCTGAGAGCCCGGATCGAACGGATCCTGCTGGTCGGCAGCACCCCCTGCTTCACCGCCAGCGCTGCTTGGCCCCACGGCCTGCCGGCGGGGCAGGTGCGGGCCATGGCCCGCAACCTCCAGCGTGCCTACCTGAAGACCATGGGCGATTTCTTCGCCCTGCAGTTCGCGGGCGAAGAAATCGCCCGCCAGCGGTACCGGCGGATCGTCGAGTTTGCCGTGCGCGCGGGGCGGCTTCCTGATCCGGACGTTGCTCTTGCCGCCCTCGAGGCTCTGGGTGGGGCGGACCAGCGCGGGGACCTGGGCGCCGTCGACTGCCCGGCCCTGGTGGTGCATGGCGAACTCGACCGCATCACCCCGGCCGGCGCCGGCCGCTACCTCGCCGAACAGCTGCCCCAGGGGCGGCTGGCATTGCTGCCGGAAACCGGCCACGGCCCCTTTCTGTCGCGGCCCGAGGCGACCTTCGCCCTCTGGCGGGAGTTTCTGGGATGACCCCCACGGTGGTGGATACCCGCCAGGTTCGCCGGCATTTCTCCTGTCACGCCGAGGATTATGACCGCTACGCCCTGGTGCAGAAGCGGGTGGTCGATGAACTGCTGGCCCTGCTCAGGCGCAAGAGCCCTTCCGACGGGCCGGTGCTCGACGTGGGGACCGGCACCGGGGCCCTGGCCGCGAGTGTGGCCCGGGAATTCGCCAACCGGCCGCTGGTGCTCTGCGATCTGGCCCACGGCATGACCCTGCACGCCGCCGGCCAGCTGGCCGGGGCCCTCGCCCTGGACGCGGACGCCCAGGCGCTGCCGTTTCGCGACGGCCGTTTCGGGCTGCTGGTCTCCTCCTCGGTCTACCAGTGGCTGAACGACCTGCCGGCGGCCTTTGCCGAGGCGCTGCGGGTGCTGTCCCCGGGCGGCGGCCTCGGGATCGCCCTGTTTGGCGAGCGGACCCTGTACGAGCTGCGCACCAGCCATCGCCGGGCGGTGGCCGAAGCGGGCGCCGACCATCCCTCCCACGCCCAGGATTTCCCGACCCAGGCGGCAGTGCGGCAGGCCCTCGACGGGGCCGGCTTCGAGGCGATCGAGGTGCGCAGCGCCGACGAGATCGAGCACCATCCCGACGTGCCGGCCCTGCTGCGCAGCCTGAAGAAGATCGGCGCGCAGAACGCTTCGAGCGACCGTCCCGCGGGGCTCTCCTCGCGCCGCGTCATGCAGCGCATGGCCGAACTCTACCAGCAGGACTTCGGCGGCGCCGGGTCCATCCCCGCCACCTACCAGGTCATCTACGCCCTGGCCCGTAAACCTTTAATTCCCTGAACTTGGCGTTGAACACGGCTTGTTGGCCAGTATACTGGATGCTTGGCGGTCGTTCTGGAGAGAAGGGCAAAGCCGGAAGGTAAACCTCCGCTCCGGCCGCCGCTGATCCGTCGGATCGGACGCGGCCGGGGCGGCTACCCCACCCTCACCCCAACCCTCTCCCTGAGGGAGAGGGAGTTTTAGGGGCGCGTTCGCGATTCAGGGTCGGTCAGCCGGTTCCGGCCGTCAGACAACCTGCAGGATGGCGCACTTGAGGTATTCGGTTTCGGGGCAGGCGAGCAGCACCGGGTGGTCGTAGGCCTGGCCGCGCATTTCGATCAGGCGCATTTCCCGGCCGGCCTGCTGGGCGGCCTTGCGCAGGGTGTCGAGGAAGGTCTCGCGGTCCATGTGGTAGGAGCAGCTGCAGGTGAACAGGAAACCGCCGGGCTCGAGCAGTTCCATCCCGCGGCGGTTGATGGTGAGATAGCCGCGGATCGCCTCCTGGAGTTTCTTGCGGCTTTTGACGAAGGCGGGCGGATCGAGGATGATCGTGCCGAAGCGCTCGCCGTCGCGCTGCAGGTCGCGCAGCAGGTCGAAGGCGTCGGCCTGGACGAAGTCGCAGACCTTGTCCTGGAAATTGAGCTCGGCGTTCTGCCGGGCCAGGGCCACGGCACCGGCCGAGACGTCGACCCCGGTGACCTCCCGGGCTCCGTAGCGGGCGGCGTGGATGGACCAGCTTCCCGAGTAGCAGAACATGTCCAGCACGCGTCGGCCCGCCACGCGCCCCTGCAGGGCCACGTGGTTTTCCTTCTGGTCGAGGAAATGCCCGGTCTTCTGGCCGCCGGTGACGTCGATCCGGAAACGCAGGCCGTGCTCGTTGATGACCAGCTCGTCGGGCAGCTTGCCGGCCAACAGCTCGATTTTCTGCGGCAGCCCCTCGAGTTCGCGGACCGCCACATCGTTGCGGGCCACGACGGCGCTCGGCTCGAGCAGTTGGTCCAGCGCCTGGAGGATCGCTTCGCGCCGCCGCTCCATGCCCAGGGTCAGAAACTGCAGCGATAAGACGTCGTTGTAGCGGTCAACGATCAACCCGGGCAGCCCGTCCGCCTCGCCGAAAACCAGGCGCAGGGCGCTCAGCTCGCCGTAGAGGCTGCGGCGGTAGGCGAGGGCCTTCTCGAAGCGCTCCAGGAAGAATTCGGCAGTGTCGATGGACTCGCGGCGGCGCGACAGCAGGCGCGCTGCGATGAGGGATTGGGGGTTGTAATAGGCCGTACCGACCAACTCGCCCTGGTGGGTGAAAACTTCAAGGGCGGCCCCGGGTTCGGGGTCGCCCTCCAGCCGTCCGATTTCGTTGCTGAAGATCCAGGGGTGGCCGCCGCGGACCCGGCGGTCGTGTCCCGGCTTGAGGTGCAGCCGGCTCACTTGCAGGGGCCCGCTTCGAACAGCGCTCCAACGATCCGGCTGGCCTCCTCGCTGATGACGTGGTAATAGACCTCGACCCCGTCGCGCCGGCCTTCGATGATCCTCTTGTTCTTCAGCAGGGCCAGGTGCTGGGAAACGGTGGCCTGGGGAAGCCCCAGGCATTCCCAGATCTTCTTGACGTTGCAGCTCTGGGAGAGCAGCCCGGCAACTATTTTCAGGCGCACCGGGTGGCCGAGAACTTTGAGAATTTCGGCCTCCCGGTCGAAACTCTGCATCTTGTCAAATTCAACCTGCTCCATCAATAACCTCTTTGCCTGAGGGGAAATAACCAAATATATGAATTTTTCCGATCATAGTAAGCAACGGCGGTGAATGTCAAGCGGGAAGCGGTCCGCGGCAGGGAGGCAACCTCGACGGTTTCTTCCCCTGGAAAGCGGGCGGCGTCCCGGGAAAACACTTGCCTTATCCGCAACAGCGTTGTATCTATGCCCGCTGTTGCGGTTCCGGGTGCTGGCCCATGACCCGGACGGTGAGAGAGGATGTAATTATGGTTTTGGCCGCAGCGCTGTTCGTCAGCGGACTGCTGGTGCTCTATTTCGGCGCTGAAAGCCTGGTCAAGGGCAGTTCCCGGCTCGCCCTGTCCTTTGGAGTGCGCCCTCTTATCATCGGTATGACCATTGTGGCGTTCGCCACCAGCATGCCGGAGCTGATGGTTTCTCTGTCCGCCGCGCTCAGGGGCTCCTCCGATATCGCCGCGGGCAACATCATCGGTTCAAACGTGGCTAATATCGGACTGATCCTGGGAGCGGCGGCGCTGCTCAAGCCCCTGGCGGTCCCCCCGAGTACCCTGAAGCGGGAGCTGCCTTTCATGATCGGGGCTTCGCTTCTGCTGTTCCTGTTCGCTTTGGACGGCAGGCTCACCTTCGGTGAAGGGCTGTTGCTGTTTCTGCTGCTGGCGGTTTTCCTGGGCTACTGCCTGCGCCGGGCCCGGGAACAGGGGCTGGAACGGCCGGCCCCCGAGGCGCTGGTGGCCAGGGAGAGGGCTTCGCGCAACAAGGATCTGCTGCTCATCCTGATCGGCATGGGCGGGCTCGGGGCCGGCGCCGAACTGATGGTCCGCTCGGCGGTGACCATTGCCCGCGGCTTCGGCATCTCGGAGCTGGTGATCGGCATCAGCATCGTGGCCCTGGGGACCAGCCTTCCGGAGTTGGCCGCTTCGCTGGTCAGTGCCGCCAGGGGGCAGATGGACATCAGCCTGGGCAACGTGATCGGCAGCAATATCTTCAATATCCTGTTCGTGCTCGGGATCTGCCCGATGATTCGGCCGCTGGCCATTGACCCCGGGGTTTTGCGTTTCGAACTGCCGGTCATGCTCCTGTTCAGCGTCGCCCTGCTTCCCCTGGCCCGGCATCGGCTGAGCTTGGGGCCGGTCAAGGGGGGGCTGCTGCTCTGCGCCTATTCAGCCTTCATTCTGGCTCTTTTCCTGTGAGGTGCGCCATGAAATACAGCCTGCTGCTTCTGTTGTTGCTTCTGGCCACCGGGAAGGGGATGGCGGCCGAGGCACAGCCCCAGGCTAATCTCAGTTCCGGCCCCGCTCCGTTGGAAGCGCTGGTTGGCGAAGTGCTCACCTACGATATCTCATTTCTGTGGTTTGACCGGCTCGCCGAGGGGGAGCTCTCTCTGCGGCCCGGGGAGCGGCCGGGGACCTTCGTGGCGACGCTCGAGGCACGCACCCTGGGGGTGGCGGCATGGCTGACCCGTGACCGTCTGCAGCGCTATGTTTCGCACATGGAGATAGGCCCGGAAGGGCGATTGCGCTCGCTGCAGCACGAGTCGCTCATCATCAAGGGCAAGGGGGCGGAAAAAAGCAATCGCGGCAAACTGTACCGCTTCGACTACCCCGGGCACCGGGTGGTTTTCCAGAAGATCCGCGAGGGAGAGGTCTACGGCGAGCAGAGCCTCCCGATGCAGGCCGAAAATCCGCCCAACGACATCCTGACGGCCTTCTTTAATTTTCGTGCCGGTTTTTTCGGTCCGGTCCAGTCGGGGCAGCGCTTCGTGATCCCGGCGTTCAGCCGCAAGGGTGAGGGGGAGATCGTCGTGGAAATCCTGACCGACCGGCAGCGCTCCAAGCTGGACTTCTTCCCCAAAGGGGGAGTGCTGGCGCGGGTCGATGTGGATGAAGAGGTGTTCGACACCGGCGGTGGTTCGGTGTACGTCTGGTTCGACAATTTCGGTCGCCCCGCGCGGGGGATCGTGGAAAATATCATCGGGCTCGGAGACGTGAAAGGTACTCTGCGGGACCGGAATTAACCGAGGAAGCCAAATGAAACAAGAACAGTATTTCGTCATCGGACACAAAAACCCGGACACCGATTCCATCTGCAGCGCCATCGCCTATGCCCGGTTGCGCGAGCGCCAGGGACTGGCCGAGATCAGGCCCGGTCGCGCGGGGGACATCAACCGCCAGACCGAGTTCGTCCTGGAGACCCTCGGCGTGCAGGTCCCCCAGCTGCTGGTCGATGTCTACCCCCGGGTGCGCGACGTGATCGGCGAGCGGGTCGTCACCGTTGCCGGCGATGCGCCGCTTTCCCAGGCGCTGGAGCTGTTTCACCGCCACAGCATCCGCATGCTGCCGGTCATCGATGGAGAGCGGCGGCCGCTCGGGCTGCTGTTTCTCAAACGGGTTTCGGAGCGTTTTCTGATCCCGGCGCGCGAGGAGGAGATCCGGCAGGTGCTCACCTCCGCCGACTCCATCTGCCAGTGCCTCAAGGCCACCCCCCTGCACCTGGCCGACGGGGATGAGACAGGCAGCTTCGATCTGTATGTCGGTGCCATGGCCAGTTCCACCTTCCGGGAAAAAATGCAGGGGCTCGACCCGCGCCGGATGATCCTGATCACCGGCGACCGGCGGCTGATCCTCGAACAGGCCGTGGACATCGGCGTGCGCATCCTGGTGGTTACCGGGAACCTGCCCGTCGATCCGGAAATCGTGGAAAAGGGGCGGCGCAACGGGGTGACGATTCTCTCCACTCCCTACGATTCGGCGACCAGTACCTGGCTGACCCGCCTCTCGACGCCGGTGCGCAACCTGGTGAAGGAGGATTTCCAGTCCGCCGGCCTCAACGAGCGCCTGGACGACCTGAAACTCAAGCTGTTGCACACCCAGGACCCGGGCGTGGTGGTGCTCGACGCCGAGGGGAAAGTGGCGGCGGTGGCCACCAAAAGCAACCTGCTGGCCTCCTCGCCGGTGAAGTTGATCCTGGTGGATCACAACGAGCTTTCCCAGGCCGTGGCCGGGGCCGACAAGGTGGAGATTCGCGAGGTGGTGGACCACCATCGGCTCGGCAATTTCCACACCGACTACCCGATCCGCTTCATCAACCAGCCCCTGGGCAGCACCTGCACCGTGGTCGCCACCCTTTACCGCCAGTGCGGGTTGGAGCCAGAGCCGCAGATCGCCGGGTTGATGCTGGCCGGACTGCTTTCCGACACCGTGATCCTCAAGTCACCCACCACCACCGAGATCGACCGGGAGATCGCCGCCTGGCTCGGAACGCTCTGCGACCGCGACCCCCAGGAATTCGGCCAGCGCATCTTTGCCGCAGGCAGCGCCCTTGGTGCTTACCCCAGCATCCGCCACCTGCTGCTGGCCGATTTCAAGGAGTACCAGGCCGGCGACCGCAGCTTCGGGGTGGGGCAGGTCGAGGTGGTCAGCTTCCACGAATTCCACAACATGCGCGAACGGATCACCGAAAACCTCGAGCAGCTGCGCCAGGAACGTAAGCTTGACGTGGCCGGGCTGCTGATCACCGACATCGTCCAGGGGACCAGCCTGCTGCTGGGCCTCGGCGGCAAGGAGCTTCCCTACCTGATGGGCTATCCCCAGGTGGGCGAGAACCTCTTCGAATTGAAAGGGGTCCTCTCCCGCAAAAAGCAGCTGGTCCCGCACCTGCTCAAGGTGCTGCAGGGTTGATTGCCTAAACCTCGATCCGTGAGTCCTGGCAGGCGTCAGCCGTCACCATCGGCGCGAAGGGCGTCCAGCAGGGCTGCCAGCTCCTCCCCTGTTGTCACCGGCTCCCGGCAGGCTCTGTCTATGCAGACGTAGGCCGCCGCCCGGCCTTTGACCGGCTGCTTGCCGGCGACCAGGGGGGCGAGACTCTCCAACTCGCGGTCGCCGGGGTGGGTCAGCAGCACCACCGCTGTGGGCAGCAGGCGCCGGCGCAGCTCTTTGAGCAGTTCCTCGGGAGGGCTGCCGTCGCTGCCCGAGACGAGGACCACCTGGATGGCCGGGCCGAGGGCGAAGTCCAGGGCGATCAGGGCCTGGCTGTAGGCCTGGGGGTGGGCGGCCATCTGCCCGAAGCGCAGACTGAGCAGCTGCTGGCCGCGCTCCTCGAGGGACAGGTCGCCGGTCAGCCGGCCCAGGCGCAGCAGGTTGAGCGCCGCCACAGATCCTGCCGAAGGGATGGCGCCGTCGTGGATCGAGCGCCCCCGGCTGAGCACGAACTCGGCGTCGCTGCCGGTATCGAAAAAGCCCCCCTGACCATCGGCGAACAGCCGTTCCATCTCCCCGTTCAGTTCCAGCGCCTGGGCCAGGCGCTCGGTGACGAAGGTCGCCTGGTGCAGTTCGATCAGTCCCCAGACGAAAAAAGCATAGTCCTCGAGAAACCCCGGGATCGCCGCTTCGCCGAGGCGCCAGCGGCGCAGCAGGCGGCCGTCGCTGCCACGCAGGCGGGTCAGGACGAAATCCGCCGCGGCCTGCGCCGCGGCGATGAAGCGCGGCTCGCCAAGCAGGGCTCCGGCCCGGGCCAGGGCCGCGATGGCCAGACCGTTCCAGCCGGTCAGCACCTTATCGTCGCGGTGGGGGCGGATCCGCTTTTCCCTGGCGGCAAACAGCTTCTGTCGCGCCTCGCCGAGCAGGTCGGCCAGGTGCGCCGGGTCGACACCGACCCGGTCTGCCAGCGCTCCCACGTCCTGTTCCAGGTGGGGGATGTTTTTCCCTTCGAAATTTCCCTGGTCGGTAATGTCGTAGCTGCGGCAGAAGACCTTGGCCAGGTCGGCGCCGAGCACCTGCTCGACCTGCTCGGGCGTCCAGAGGTAGAAGGTCCCTTCGGCCCCTTCTGAATCGGCGTCTTCGCCGCAGTAGAATCCACCCTCCAGATCCCGCAGGTCACGCAGCAGGTATTCCAGGATCTCCCGGGCGGTCTGGGCGTGGAACCCGTCGCCGCCGACCTGGAAGCCGTCGAGTGCAGCCGAGGCGACCAGCGCCTGGTCGTAGAGCATTTTTTCGAAATGCGGCACCAGCCAGCGTGCGTCGACCGAGTAGCGGTGGATGCCGAAGCCGACCTGGTCGAAGATGCCCCCCAGGCGCATCGCCTGCAGGGTCTGCAGGGCCATGTCGGCGGCCTGCGGCCTGCCGAAGCGCTGCCCGATGCGCAGCAGCAGTGCCAGGTTGTGGGGGGTGGGGAACTTGGGCGCGCTGCCGAAGCCGGCGTGCTGCCGGTCGAAGCTGTCGAGAAAATCGTTGAACCCCTTGCGCAGCGGCAGGTCGCTGAGCGGCTGGCGGTCATGGGCTTCCTGCTCCAGGCGCTGCAGGGCCCGGCCTACTTCCTGACCGGTGGTTTCCAGGCGGGGGCGGTCTGCGCGCCAGAGTTCGGCGATCTTCCTCATCAGCTGGATCATGCCGACCATCCCCCCCCGGGAGGTCTTGGGGATGTAGGTTGCGGCGAAAAAAGGCCTGCGCTCTGGAGTCAGCACCAGGTTGAGCGGCCAGCCGCCGCTGCCCGTCATCATCTGGCAGACGCTCATGTAGGCATTGTCGATGTCGGGCCGTTCCTCCCGGTCCACCTTGATGGAAATGAAGTTGCGGTTGAGAACGGCGGCGACCTCCTCGTCCTCGAAACTCTCATGCTCCATGACGTGGCACCAGTGGCAGGTCGAATAGCCGATGGAGAGAAACACCGCCTTGTCTTCCGCCTGCGCGCGGGCGAAAGCCTCCTCGCCCCAGGGATGCCAATCCACCGGGTTTTCGGCGTGCTGCAGCAGGTAGGGACTTTTTTCGAAGATCAGGCGGTTGAAGAGTTCGCCGCCGTCGGCCGGCAGCTGGGCTTTATCGATTCGGGAAAGCCGGGCGACCTGGTCTTCCCGGGTTGGCCTGGAGGTCATGGCTGGGCTCCTGCTGAAGAATTTTGGCATGGGAGGCTTTTATCTATTGTAGCGGAAAACGCGTGGCGGATGGCGGGGGCGGGGAAGGGAAGCAAACAAAAAAAGCCCCGTGAAGGAGGGGGATCACGGGGCAAAACCCCCCTGGCTTGGGGAGCCAGGGGAACATGCTGACCATTCTATCCGACTTGTTAGCGGAATCAAGTCGAGCAGAAGGAAATTTATTATTTTGGTTTAATCTTTTTTCGGGGGAGAGGCACAGCAATGCCAGGAGGCGGAAAATAAAAGACCCCGTGTACGGAGGGGGGGGGTACACGGGGTCAACCCTACGGACTGACATGCAGGCCGAAGTTGGGGCTCATACTAGCGGTCCGGTCCGGAGATTTCAAGAAAAAAATCAGGAATCGGAAAAAACAGCCGGACCGGGCCGAACAGGGGGCTGGCAGGCTGCTGCGGAGCGGCTCAGCGGACCAGGAGCGGTACTTGGCGAACGTCCTCGAGGACCTGCCAGGCGGCGGTGAAATCCCCCCCCCGGGTCAGCTCCCCCGGGGTGACCAGACAGCGCAGGCCGGCACTCACCGCCGCCTGCAGGCCCCGCTCCGAGTCTTCCACGACCAGACACCGTTCGGCCGGCAGCCCGCTGCGCTTCAGGGCGCTCAGGTAGGGTTCGGGGTGGGGCTTGGAGTGGGTGTAATCCTCGCGGGTCAGGATAAAGTCGAAATAGCCGAGCAGCCCTGAGTTTTCGTGGATGATCTCGAAATGGTCGCGGCGTGAGCTGGTGACCACCGCCATCAGGCAGCGCCCGTGCAGGGCCTGCAAAGTCTCTTCGACCCCGTCGAGGGTGTGTTTCTTGCCGCGCAGCAACTCGCCGTAACGGGCGTTGCGGCGCAGGCGCATCTGTTCGCGCTGCTGAACGCCGCAGCCCCGGTCCTCGGCCAGGCAGAATACGCTCTCGCCGCGGCGCAGGGAGATCTCGATGAATGTCTCCCGGCTCAGTTCGATGCCGGCTTCTGCCAGCACCTCGGCGGTGGCCTGAAAATAGAGGTGCTCGGTATCGACCAGCACCCCGTCATTGTCCCAGAATATCCCCTTAACCATCAAATATGCGCTCCCCATGCGGATGACTGAAGCGGTATTTTAACCCGACCCGGACCTTGTGTGGGGGAAAAAAGCACCCCTGCCCACGGTAGCCTGGCCGATTTGACTTCGCCGGTTTTTCCGGTTTTAATTTAATCTACAATTTTTTTTGGAAGGTGGGTTTCTATGAAGTTCGACGGGTACCAGACTGAAAATTTTTTCGACGAGATGTTCGACGACAAGGGGAGGCCGCGGCCCGGCGCCGACCTGGTGGTGGAACGGATCAACTCCCTGCCTGCCGAAGAACTGATGCGCCGTCAGCGCGCCGCCGAGCGGGCGCTGCTGCACCTGGGGATCACCTTCAGCGTCTACGGCGATGAATCCGGAACCGAGCGGATCTTCCCCTTCGACATCATCCCGCGTATTGTCCAGGGGGACGAGTGGACGATCATGGAACAGGGGCTCAAGCAGCGGGTCCATGCCCTGAACCTGTTCATAAACGACGTCTACAACGAGCAGAAAATCATCAAGGATAACGTCGTCCCGGCCGACCTGGTCTTCTCCGCCGCGGGCTACCGCAAGCCCTGCATCGGCCTCAAGCCGCCGCGGGGCATCTGGTGCCACATTACCGGCACCGACCTGGTGCGCGGCAGCGACGGCCATTACTACGTGCTGGAGGACAACCTGCGCTGCCCCTCCGGGGTCTCCTACGTGCTGGAAAACCGCCTGGTGATGAAGCGCACCTTTCCCATGGTCTTCGAGGCCTGCAGCGTCCAGCCGGTCACCGACTATCCAAGCCGGCTGCTCGACATGCTGCAGGGACTGGCGCCGCGCAACGTCCGTGACCCCGTGGTAGCGGTCTGGACCCCTGGCATCTACAACTCGGCCTATTTCGAGCACAGCTTCCTGGCCCAGCAGATGGGCGTGCAGCTGGTGGAGGGGCGCGACCTGGTGGTGAACCGGGGCGAGGTGATGTTGCGCACCACCAAGGGGCTGGAAAGGGTGGACGTCATCTACCGACGAATCGACGACGATTTCATCGATCCCAAGGTGTTCCGGCCCGATTCCATGCTTGGCGTACCCGGCCTGATGGAGGCCTACCAGAAAGGGCGGGTCGCCCTTGCCAACGCCCCGGGAACCGGGGTTGCCGACGACAAGGCCATCTATGCCTACGTGCCCGAAATCATCAAGTACTACCTCGGCGAGGAGGCGATCATCCGCAACGTCCCCACCTACGGGTGCTGGCGCGAGGAGGAGCTCAAGTACGTGCTCGAGAACCTGGACAAGCTGGTGGTCAAGGCGGTCAACGAATCGGGCGGCTACGGGATGCTGGTCGGTCCCCACGCCTCGGCGGCCGAGCGCGAGGAATTCGCCCGGCGGCTCAAGGCCAACCCCCGCAACTATATCGCCCAGCCGACCCTCTCCCTGTCCCGGGTGCCGGTGTTGGTGGACGATCATTTCGAGGGGCGGCACGTCGACCTGCGCCCCTACATCCTCTATGGCGAAGACACCTATGTGCTTCCCGGGGGGCTGACCCGGGTGGCGCTCAAGAAGGGGTCTCTGGTGGTGAACTCCTCCCAGGGGGGCGGCAGCAAGGACACCTGGGTCATCAACTCGAGCTGTCCGCTGCAGCCCTGAATGAATTGTTCTGATTTTATCAAGGAAGGGAAGAAGTGAGCCTATGCTGAGCCGGGTTGCAGATTCCATTTATTGGATGAACCGCTATATCGAGCGGGCGGAGAATGTCGCCCGCTTCATCGACGCCAATTTTCACATGATCCTCGATTTGCCGGTGGGGGCCGCCGAGCAGTGGCTGCCGCTGGTCAACACCACCGGCGACCACGAACTGTTCGACGAGTTGTACGGCAAGGCGAGCCGGGACAACGTCATCCAGTTTCTGACCTTCGACCGCAACAACCCCAACTCGATCCTCTCCTGCCTGCGCTCGGCCCGCGAAAACGCCCGCTCGGTGCGCGAGTACATCTCCTCGGAGATGTGGCAGCAGGTCAACACCTTTTACCTGACCGTCAACGAGGCCGCCCAGCAAGGGCTGGGCATGGACCTGCCGCACCAGTTCTTCGTCGACATCATGACCGCCAGCCACCTGTTCGTCGGGGTCACCGAGAGTACCATGTCCCACGGTGAAGGCTGGCATTTCGGCCGCCTGGGGCGGATGCTGGAGCGGGCCGACAAGACCTCGCGCATCCTCGATGTCAAATACTTCGTGCTGCTCCCCTCCGTCGATTACGTCGGCTCCCCCTTCGACAACATTCTCTGGGCCGCGCTGCTGCGCTCGGCGAGCGCCTTCGAGATGTATCGCAAGCGTCACGGGCGCATCGACCCGGAGAAGATCGTCGATTTCCTGGTCCTCGACCAGAAGTTCCCCCGGGCCATCCACAGCTGTCTGATCGCCGCGGAAATCTCCATGCGCAACATCACCGGCACCCCGCGGGGCTCTTTCTCCAACCGGGCCGACCAGGCCCTCGGCAAGCTGCTGGCGGACATGGACTACATCACCATCGAGGAGATTCTCTCCCAGGGGCTTCACGAATACCTGGACGCTACCCAGACCCGGATCAACAACGTCGGCAACGCGATCTTCGAGACCTTTTTCGCCCTTCGCCCGGTCGGTGAACCGGTCAGAACCAAGGAAGCGGAGTAAAAAACAATGACATTCTGTCTTGGAATGCGGGTGCGCACCGGCCTGGTAGGGATCGCCGATACGCGCATCACCTCGGGCTACGAGGCCATCACCGCGAAAAAAGTATCCATCTACCAGGGGCCCAAATGGGCCATGTTCCTGATGACCTCGGGGCTGCGCTCGGCGCGGGACAAGGCCCTGACCTATTTCGAGGAGTACCTCGAGGCCCAGCAGGAGCCCTTTGACCGGCTCTACAAGGCGGTCAACTGCTTTGCCGAACAGATTCGGAAGGCGGCCGAGGAGGACCAGCCGGCCCTGGAGAAAAGCGGGCTGCGCTTCGACATCCACTGCGTCATCGGCGGGCAGATGTCGCGGGACACCGAACCCAAGCTCTACATGCTTTATCCCCAGGGGAACTGGGTGGAAGTCTCCAAGGGGACGCCCTACCAGATCGTCGGCGCCAGCGGCTACGGCAAGCCGATTCTCGACCGCACCTTCACTTTCGAAGATCCACTGAGCTTCGCTCTCAAGGTGGGGATTCTCGCCTTCGACTCCACCCGGATCAGCGCCACCGACGTCGATCTGCCGGTGGACGTGGTCTTTTACGAAAAGGACTCCTTCCGCATCGTCGAGCACCGCTATTCAAAGGAGGATCTTGAGGAGATCTCAAGCTGGTGGATGGATCGGCTGCGCAACTCCATCCTCGAGCTCCCCTCCGAGTGGATCGACCGGATCAAGGCCAAGCTCAGTCCGCCGGGCGAAGTAGCCACCTGTCCCATCAAGGAGTAAGCTGCCGATCCCCTTGCCCGGGAACAGAAGGGCCATCCGCCATGACCCCGAAGCGCGTACCGAAAGCCCGCCCGGGGGGGTACCCCGAGGTGATCTGGTCAGAGATCGATGGCCTTGCCAGGGATCTGGATCGTCGCCTCGCCAGGGGCGGCGTACGCCTGACCATGGGGGGGGAGCCGACCTATCTGCTTCGCGGTGCCCGCAGCGCCCCCCAGTGGTCCACCGAGGCTCTCGGCGAGGAGAAACGCCGGCTGGCGGCACGGCTGCTGCTGCGCTTGCAGGAGCGGTTCACCCAAGGGGCTCTGCGGCACTATGGCCTCGGCAAATGGTATCCGGGCGAAACCCAGCCCCGCTGGGCCTTTGGCTGTTATTGGCGCAGTGACGGCCGGCCCCTCTGGACCAGGCAGGAACTGCTGTTTGGCGAGGGGCGGGCACGGGAAACCAGCATCGCCAGGGTCGAGGCGTACATGCGCCGGCTTGCCGCGCGGCTCGGGGTGCCCGGCAGCTGCCTCCTGGAAGCCCGGGAGCGCTCCGGCAAGACCGGTTGCGGCTACGTGCTGCCGTTGCTGCGGGTTGCGGGGGAGTCGGGCCCGCAATGGGTCAGTTGCCGTTGGACGCTGCCCGAGGGGGCGCTGCAGCTGGTCCCGGGCGATGCGCCGCTGGGCCTGCGTCTGCCCCTTGAGCAGCTTGACCGGGTGGGGGAGGAGAACCAGGTCTGGGAATATGATCCCGCCGAGCCCCGCCCGGGCCCTGCTGCGGAGGGCGAAGGGCTGGTCGCCGACAATGCCATCCGGGTGGCCCTGTGCGCCGAATCAAAGGACGGGGTTTTCCACCTGTTCATGCCCCCCATGGGGAGTGCCGACAACTACCTCGATCTGCTGTCTGCGGTCGAGGCCACGGCCGGCGACACCGAACAGCGGCTGCGGATCGAAGGGGAGGCGCCCCCCGCCGATCCGCGGCTGATTTTTTTCCAGATCACCCCCGACCCGGGAGTGATCGAGGTCAACACCCAGCCGGCCAGCGACTGGCCCGCTACCCTGGCCATCGCCGAGGGGCTCGACGAGGAGACCCGTGCCTGCGGGCTTACCGCCGTCAAGTACCTCCGGGACGGGCGGCCGGTGGGCAGCGGCGGCGGCCATCACCTCACCCTGGGCGCCGCCGACCCCGCAGACAGTCCCTTTTTCCGACGCCCCGACCTGCTGCGCAGCCTGATCACCTACTGGCAGAACCACCCCGGGCTCTCCTTCGGCTTTGCCGGGCTGTTCACGGGGCCCACCAGCCAGGCACCGCGCATCGACGAATCCCGCCAGGATGCCCTCGGCGAACTCGAACTCGCCTTTTCCAAGATCTCTTCCTACCAGCCCATGGAACCCCTGGCGCTTGGCCGGCTGCTGCAGCATCTGCTGGTCGATGTGACCGGCAACGCCCATCGGGCCGAGTTCTGCCTCGACAAGCTCTGGCCCCCTGGCAATCCCCGTGGCCGTTGCGGGCTGGTCGAGCTGCGTGGCTTCGAGATGCAGCCCCATCCCCATTTCGATCTGGTGCTGGCCCTGCTGGTGCGTGCCCTGGTGGTGCGGTTCTGGGAGCATCCCTACCGGGGGAGCCTGGTGCGCTGGGGCAGCGCCCTGCAGGATCGCTTTGCCCTGCCCGAATTCATGGCCGCGGATCTGGCGGAGGTGTGCGCCGAGCTGCAGGAGGCCGGCATTCCCTTCCAGGCCGACTGGCTGCAGCCCCATCTCGCTTTTCGCTATCCGGTCTGCGGGACGGCGGATTTGGCCGAGGGAGCCGTGCTGGAGCTGCGGCAGGCGCTGGAGCCCTGGCCGGTGCTGGGCGATGCGGCGGCCGGCGGCGGCGCCTCACGGCCGGTCGACTCCTCCTGCGAGCGGATGCAGGTGCTGTTGAGGACCCCCGAACCCGAGCGGTTCGCCGTGCTCTGCAACGGCCGGCGGGTGCCTCTGGAGGCGGTCGAACCGGACCGGGTCGTCGGGGGAATCCGCTTCAAGGCCTGGCCCCTCGAGGAGGCCCGGCACCCGGAAATCGCGCCCCATACGCCGCTGGTCCTGGAGGTGGTGGAGATCGAAAGCGGGCGGCTGCTGGGAAGTTGTCGCTACCACGTCGGGCCGCCCGCAGGGGGCGATTACGAGGATTTTCCGGGGGATGTGCGGGAGGCGCGGCGGCGGCGGGAGGAGCGGTTTGTGGTCCTGCCGAGGGGGCAGGGGGCGGTGGTGGTGCCTGAGCTGCGGGTGCGGGAGGAAACGCCTTTGACGTTGGATTTGCGGTATGGGGGATAATTGAAAAGAAGAAGCTGGTCCCTGCTTTTGAAAAAGCCCTTAAAACCGGCGGGACTCGCCCCGCCATGGCGAGATACTTTTCTTGCTTGCCCAAGAAAATCCAGGGGACTCGCCCCCTGACGGCGACCAACCTTTTGATCGCCCAAAAGTTTGGATCAAAAGGGCGCCCCCGTTGAACCCGCCTGCTGACGCAGGTCCCCTCCGCTGCGCAGATGTTTCGGGGCCCGGCAAAAACTCGCTGCGCTCAGACATTTGCCGGTCTTTTTCCCGAAACCTCCACTCCGCTCTGGCGAGTTCAAAGGGGGAAGCTGGGGACAAACTGAAAACCCCGGGGGCCGCTTTCGGCCCCCGGGGTTTTTTTCAGTCGCGGTCGTTGACGGCGCTGCGCCGTTCGGTTTCGACGGGGCGGGCGGCGTTGAGGTAGGTGTAGCTCTCGCCGAGGTAGTTCTTCAGCACCACCTGCTCGCCGAGGCTCTGCAGGTAGTCCGGGAGGAGCGGGATCTTGCCGCCGCCGCCGGGGGCGTCGATGACGAAGGCCGGCACCCCCATCCCCGAGGTGTGGCCGCGCAGGGCGCGGATGATTTCGATCCCCTCCTCGACACTGGTGCGGAAGTGGTCGGTCCCCTGGACCATGTCGGCCTGGTAAATGTAGTAGGGCTTGACGCGGATGGAGAGCAGCTTCTGCATCAGCCGCTTCATCACCGCCGGGTCGTCGTTGACCCCGCGCAGCAGCACCGACTGGTTGCCCAGGGGTATGCCGGCGTCGGCCAGCCGGCCGCAGGCCTTGGCCGAGGTCTCGGTGATCTCGTCCGGGTGGTTGAAGTGGGTGTTGAGAAACAGCGGGTGGAACTTGCGCAGCATCCGCACCAGGGCCGGGGTGATGCGCTGGGGCAGCACCACCGGCACGCGGGTGCCGATGCGGATGATCTCCACGCTGGGGATGGCGCGCAGCCCCTTGAGAATCCACTCCAGGCGCTCGTCGGAGAGCAGCAACGGGTCGCCGCCGGAGAGGATTACGTCGCGGATCTCCGGCTTGCTGCGGATGTAGTCGAGGCCGCGCTCGATGGTCTCGCGGGTGATGACCATGTTCTCGCCGCCCACCTTGCGCTTGCGGGTGCAGAAGCGGCAGTACATGGC
This sequence comes from Desulfuromonas versatilis, assembly GCF_019704135.1. NCBI lineage: Bacteria > Pseudomonadati > Thermodesulfobacteriota > Desulfuromonadia > Desulfuromonadales > Desulfuromonadaceae > Desulfuromonas > Desulfuromonas versatilis. The sequence continues at coordinate 3,150,523 of NZ_AP024355.1, read as the reverse complement.
GCACTCGGAGCAGACCAGGAACAGCACCCGGTCGGGGTAGCGGTGCACCAGGTTGGGGACCGGGCTCTGGTTCTCCTCCTCGAGGGGGTCGGCCGGGCAGACGCTGTCCTGCAGTTCCTCCTCGGACGGGACGGCCTGGCGCCAGATCGGGTCGCCGACCTGCTTGATCAGGCCGAGATAGTAAGGGTTGACGCGCATGGGGTAGGCCTCGGCCACCTGCTCGAGGGGACGCGGGTCGACGCCGAAGCGGCGGGTGAGATCTCCGGGACGGGTGATGCTTTCCTGCAGAAGTTTTTGCCAGGTTTCCATCGACTCAGTTCTCCTTTTGAACTGAAAAGCGTTTGACGTAGGTGATGCGGTCGTCCCCCGTCTTGTAGAAGTCGCGGATGCGCGATTCTTCCACATAGCCGGCCCGATCGTAGAACTTGCGGGTCTTCTCGTACCCTCCCTGGGAGGAAGTCTCCAGGCAGATCATGCGCCCGCCCAGGCGGCGGACCTCGTTTTCGACGTGGTGCATCAGTTGCTGGCCGAAGCCCTTGCCCTGCACCGCAGGGTCGGTGGCGATCCAGTAGAGGTCGTAGTTCCCCTGGGTCAGCGGCACCGGGCCGTAGAGGACGTAGCCGACCACCTTCCCGGCGTCCTCGGCCACGGCGACGACGTAGTCCTGCTGCCCGGGGTCGTCGAGGACGATGTTGAGCAGTTCCACCGCGCAGTCCACCTCCACGTCGGTGAAGGCGCCGGTGGCTTCGAGGATGCGGGTGAGTTGCGGCAGGTCGCTGCGGTTAAGGCTTCGCATGGGCGGCTTCCTTGCGTTTGATGGCCATGGTCAGGATGCGCTCGATGAACTTGGGGTAGGTCAGGCCCGCCGCCCGTGCTGAACGGGCGATCCCCGCTCCGGGCGAGATGTCGGGGTTGGCGTTGACCTCGAGGATGTAGGGGATGCCGTCGCGCAGGCGGATGTCGACCCGGGCGTAATCGCGGGTTTCGAGGATCTTGCAGGCACGCAGCGAGACGTCGCGCACCAGCAGCTCTTCCTTGGCCTTGAGCGGGGCGGGGCAGACCGGTTCGGTGTGGGCGTACTCCTGGGAGTCCTCCAGCCATTTGCCGTCATAGCTGACGATGGCGTGTTTCAGCCCGGGGTTGAAGCGGATCTCGGAAAGCGGCAGCACCTCGAAAGGGGTCGGGCCGAGCACCGAGGCGTTGAACTCGCGCCCCTCGATGAACTCCTCGACCAGTGCGCCCTGGCGGTAGGTGGCGTGGATATACTCCACCCGTTTTTTCAGGTCGCGCTCATTGCCGACGATGCTCTCGCCGGTAATCCCCAGCGAGGCGTCCTCGAAGCGCGGCTTGACGATGAGCGGGTAGGCCAGATCCCGGGTTTTGGGGTATTGCTCGCCCATCTTGACCAGGATGTACTTGGGCGTGGGGAGGCTGTGCCGCATCAACAGGTCTTTGGTGCGGGCCTTGTCCTGGGTCAGCCCGAGACAAAGCGGGGTCCCCCCGGTGTAGGCGTAGCCGAGCAGCTCGAAGAGGGCGGCGACGTGCATCTCCTTGCGGCTGTCGCCCCAGAAGCCTTCGCAGAGGTTGAACACCACCTGGGGCTCGGCCTTGCGCAGGTCGTCCACCAGCTTGCCCACGTCGTTGCCGGCCGCCACCAGGCTGGCGCTGTGGCCGAGCTCGCGCAGAGCCTTGCGCACCGCCTTGGCCTCGGCCTCGGCTCCCTCCTCGGAGATGCGGTCGCCGGCTTCGCCCTTGTAGAGTTTGGGGGGGACTTTGTTAAAGCATACGGCGACGTTCATCGATACCCCCCTGGCGCAGATTGTGACGCTCGCAGGCGGCATCGGCCACTGCGAGGATCATCTGGTCGTAGGAAAGCCCGGCGGCCCGCGCCGCCTTGGGGAAGCAGCTGTTCTGCTCCGGGCGCGGCAAAATGCCGGGGAGGGGATTGAGTTCGATGATGTTGGGGCGGCCGGTGGCATCGAGACGCACATCGATGCGGGTCCAGTCGCGGCAGCCCAGGGCGTTGAAGGCCCGCTTGCAGATGTCCTCGATCTGTTTCTGCAGCAGCGGTTCGAGCTTGGCCGGGCAGGTGAAGATCTCCAGCGGATTCTCCTCCTGGTCCCAGATCCATTTGGCTTCGTAGGAATAGATGGGATTGACCCCCTCGGGGAGGGTGTGCAGGTTGATCTCCACGGTCGGCAGCGCCCGCAGGGACTCGCCGTTGCCGAGCATGGCGACGGTGAACTCGCGGCCGGGGAGGAACTCCTCGACGATCGCCGGCTGGCGGTAGGTGTCGAGCACCCACTCCACCTGGCGCACCAAGGCGCGGCGGTCGGCGACCAGGGCCTTGTCGGTGACCCCCTTGCTGGAGCCCTCGAGGGTCGGCTTGACCATCAGGGGATAGCGCAGCCGGGCGGGGATCTCGGCCAGCGAGCCGACCACCGCGAAGCGCGGGGTGGGGATGCGGTAATAGGCCAGGATCTCCTTGGCGCGACGCTTGTCGAGGCACATGCCGAGGGTCACCGGATCGCTGCCGGTGTAGGGGATGCCGAGCATATCGAGCATGGCCGGAATCTGCGCCTCGCGGCTGTTGCCCAGCAGACCCTCGGCGATATTGAAGACGAGGTCGGGGCGCAGGTCGCGGAAGGTGGCGAAGGCGTCGAGATCGGCGTTTACCAGGGAAACCTGGTGACGGCTGGCGAGGGCCGATTCCACAGCCTTGATGGTGTGGATATCGTCCCACTCGGCGTACAGGTCGTCGGAATGGGCGGCGGATCCGGAAGGAGGTTCCGAGGGAGGCTGGTCGTCCTCCTGAACGGACTCCTCCCGCAGATTGAAGGCGAGAGCAATGTGCATTTTGAACCCCTTTAAAAGCCTTGTTGGAACAAATGGTCTCTCCGGTTGAGAGCAACGGCGCATTCGGTAGGTCCGGGTAGCCTGGCGGCTGGGGGCTATAAAAAGGGGTCGCTTTTTATGCTTGGGTCGTCTGCTGCGTTCCCGGACCGGAATGTCGCGCGTCTGAATGAGCGTATACTCCCCTTTGAAATTATTGTCAACGGGAAAAAAAGTGGTCGAAAAACCCCATTCGGTTCAAGTACTTGTACATCAATATGAGAGAATTGCAAGGTCGCGGAAAAATATTTTCCGAATTTATCCCGGGCGGGGTCCCAAAGGCTGCCCCGGAGCCGAAAACAGCTCCGGGGCAGCGGGCGGGCGGGGCTCAGGGCGAGGTGATTTTTCCCGACCAGAGGCCGGTCAGGAAATGGCGGGCGTTGATGCCGAGAACCGTGTTCTTGTACCCCCCCTCCTGGACCACCAGGGTGGGCAGCGGCAGTGCGCCGATGCGCTTGCCGAGATCGTTGAAGTCCCTGGCCGAGAGACTCCAGGTCCCGGTCGGATCGCCCTTGGCCGTATCCAGTCCCAGGCAGATGATCAGGTAGCGGGGCCGGTAGTCGCTGATTTTTTTCAGGGCCCGGTCGAGGGTCTTCAGGTAGGTGGCGGTGTCCAACTGCTCGGGCAGGGGATAGTTGCGGTTGAAGCCCAGCCCTTCTCCCTCGCCCGTTTCATCCTCGAAACCGCTGAAATAGGGGTAGGCGAACTTGGGATGGCCGTGAATGGAGACCGTGAGCACGTCGCTGCGCTGGTAGAAGATCACCTGCTGGCCGTTGCCGTGGTGGTAGTCGACGTCGAGGATGGCCACCTTGCCGTAGCCGCTCAGGTAGTGGGCGGCTGCCGCGGCGTTGTTGAAATAGCAGAAGCCGCCGAAGGAGCGGTATTCGGCATGGTGGCCGGGGGGCCGAACCAGGGCGTAGGCCAGGCGATACCCTTCAAGTAGCCGGTCGGCGCAGGTCAGGGCGCAGTCCACCCCGCGCCGCGCCGCGTTCCAGGCATTCTGGTTCAAGGGGGTGAAGGTGTCGATGCAGTAGTAGCCGGCCCGCACCGCCATTTCCTTGGGGCGTCGTGCCGCGTTGCGGATGGGGAATACGTAGGGGTAAACCGACTTGCCCGGTTCGAGGGTTTTGCAGACCCGCCGGAAGTACTCGATATATTCGGGGTCGTGGACTGCGCGGATATGCTTTTCCGGGTATTCGCCCACCTCCACCCGTTCGAAGATGGGCAGTTTTTCGATCTCCCTGAGAATCGAGCGGATCCGCACCGGTGACTCGACGTAGCCGCGCTCGCGTACGTGGTGGATGTCGTGGCGGTCGTTCACCGCCAGGGCGATCCGCCGGAAGCGCCCAGTCGCCGCAGGCACCTCGGCCGGTTCCTCCTTCTTGAGATAGCGGGGCGGACGGGTGCGGATGGGATCCTCTCGGAACGATGCCACCACCATGTCGATGTACTCTTTGGGGCAGAGATGGCCATAGCGCCGCTCGAGGATCGCCCGGACGATGGCCTGGGCCTTGGCCGGCCGCAGGGGCGCTTGCTGGCCGAGATTGTCGAACACGAGGTAGGGCGGGTTGTCGTCATCGGGTTTGACCGGGGTTTCGTAGGCGGTGCTGATGATCGGGAAGGCACCGTATTTTTCATAGAACTTGAGACGGGCCCGGTTTTGCTTGAGGATTTCCGCATCGGGGCACAGGGCCGGGTCGTCCGGCAGGCATTCGAAGAAAATTCCGACCACCCCAAGAAACAGGGCCTCTTCGCGAAGATGCTCGTACAGGGCGCCGCCGATACCGCCGCCGGTGACGCGGGGGGCGGCGGAAATGTAGTCGAGATAGCAGAACTTGAGATTGGGTTCGTGGGAGAGCAGGGCGAAACCCTGAACCGCCCCTTTCTGCTCCTCGGCGATGTACAGGATGGACCGGAAGCGGTGTTTGAGCGGGTTGCGCAGGAGATCGGGGATCTTTTCGATGTCGGCGGCGGCCAGCATCGGGAACTGTTCCTTGAGGATCAACTGCACCTGGGCCACGGCGTCACGATTGGCCGGCAGAGCGTCGTCGAAGATTCGGCGGATTCTGAACATGGTCGGTCCTCGGCTGCAAGAGAAAGGGTGCTGTAATATTGTACAACAGCCCTCATTTATACACCCGGCCGCGAATTTTGCCAGCGAAATAGGCTATGGGGCAGGGGACGGCAAGATAGGGGGAGGTGGGCCGATTCCGGAAGACCAAAAGGGGCCGCGATCGCGGCCCCTTTTGGTCTTAACAAGTATGTTCGGAAAATCTTACTTCTTGTGGCACTCGTTGCACTTGGTGGGGCCGTTCTGGTCTTTGTGGCAGCCCTTGCAAGCCTTGTGGCCGACATCCTTCATCGAGGGGGCGGCGGCGTCGACACCGTGGCACTTGCGGCAGGCGCCAGCTTCGACACCGGCGTGGTGGCAGGTGGCGCAGTCGGCAACCTTGCCGGTGTGGAGGGTGTGGTTGAAGGTGACGGCACCGTTTTTGGCCTCGAACTTGGCTTCAGCAGGGGGCTCGGCGGCAAAAGCGATCAGGGTGCCAGCGGCAAGGAAACCAGCGGTGAGCAGTACGGCGATCAGACGTTTCATGTTCTTTACCTCCCAAGATTTGATGGTTGGGCGTTGTTGCCCGAAACAGTTGCGCTAACCCTAAACGACTTTCTGTGAAATTTCATCAGACATCTGTAGTCTTGAGACCCGATGTCGATAAAACAATTAGTCATTTCGAGTATTTGAAACGATCAATGTCGGGTTGGTGGAGGTCTCATGTCGGGTCGAAATTTGCGGTTTACTCGTCCCGGGCGAGTTTGCTACACTGCAGGGATACATCAATCCCGAAGTCGGAAACGACCATGGAAAACGAGCTTTCGCCGACGGTCAGCCTGGACGGAAATGCCGTCCGTCGGATACGTGAAGAAAAAAAGCTGACCCAGTTATATGTCGCCAAGGTTGTCGGGGTGACCACCGATACCATTTCCCGATGGGAGAACAACCGTACCCCATCGGTCAAGCGCGACAATATCCTGCGCCTCGCCGAGGCGCTCGAGGTCGACATCGCCGAGATTCTCGAACCGGCACCCGCTGAGGAGCCCGAGGGGGCGGCGGAACCGCCGGCCCCGGGGCGCCGGCGCCGATTGTCTCTGCCACTGCTGCTCTTCGTGGCCGGCGCCCTGGCCGTTCTGTTGTTTGCCCTGCCGGACGACCCCCAGGTGGTTGAGGTCGAATTTCCCGCCGAACGCTGGCTTTCCAGCTTTGCCGCCCCCGGCAGCGTGATCCCGGTTCAGGTGAAGTTGGGTCCCGAGGCCCAGGAGCATGGTTTTATCCTCAGGGAGCATTTCCCCCCCGGCTGGGTTCTGATCGAGGCCTTTCCGCCGGCCTCGAGCCTGGATAACGAGACCGGTACCGCCCGTTGGATCGTCAAGCCCTCCAAGGCCCCGCCGCGGATTTCCTACCTGGTCAAGGTACCCCCGGAGACCCCCTTGGAGTCCGAAGCGCTGTTCAGCGGCGAGGTGGTTGCCAAGGCCGGCAGCGACGCGCCTTTTCCCGTTTCCGGAATATCCAGGGTGGAGGTCCAGCCCTATCTGTGGGCGGACGTCGACGGCGACGGCAGGGTGGATGACGGCGAGATGCTGCAGGCTTCGGTGATCGTCGAAGAGATGGCCGGGGTGCATCTCGACTGGTCCGGACTGGAGAAAATCTGGGACGCCGGCAGCTACCGCTGGGAAAAAGATCAGCACAGTTTCGTGCCGGTCCGGCAACCGGTCGAGGAACCCGCTTCCGAGCCGGTTGCCGAAGAACCCAAACCGGCCTGGCCTGATGAGCCTCGGTAGCCAATTGCGGTTTTTCCCCCGATGCGGATTACCCTAGGAAAAAAACTCTTTTTTTTTACCAGCTGCCTTCTGGTCGCGGTGCTGCTGTCGACTTTTCTGGTCCTGGCCAGAAACCAGGCGCGTCTGTGGGAGGATTATCTGCGCAGCCAGAGCCTGGCCTTCGCCCGCCTGGCGACTCCCGAACTGCTGAAAACCTTTCGCGGCGTGTTCCCTCCCCAAAACCAGGCCAACCTCAGGCAGGTTCTTGATTTTCTCGGCCTCAACCGGGACCTGATCCGTTTCTCCCTGCTGGCGCCGACCGGGCGCAGCCTGTTCGATTCCCCCGATCTGCCAGGCTTTGATGATTTTCCCCCGCTGGACACGGAAGAGCATTCCCTCTCCCGGCGACTGCAACAGGGCGAGCCCACGGTCCAGACCCTGACCCTGTCCGATGGCCGTCGGGTGCTCGATGTTCTCTCCCCCGCCTTCGGTCCCACCGGTGAACATATCCTTTCGGTGCGTTACCTGGTCTCCTACGCCTCGGTCGACGCGCGACTGGGCGAAGTGCGAAATGACTTTCTGCGCATCGCCCTGCTCTCCATCTGCGGTTCGCTGCTGCTTGCCGCCCTGGTGGCCAGGCGGGTGACCCGCCCGCTCAGCGAACTCACCGAGGGGGCGAGGGCGGTCGCCAGGGGGGAGTTGGAGACCCGCATCAACAACCTGCGGGGGGACGAGATCGGGACCCTGGCCGGGGCGTTTAACGAGATGGCGGCCAGTCTGCTCGAGGGCCGCACCCAGCTCACCGAGAAGAACCGCGCCCTGTCCGCAGCCAACTCCGAGCTGCGGCAGATGCAGGAAAACCTGGTGCGCACCGAGCGCCTCGCCGCCATTGGTCAGCTGGCCGCTGGGGTCTCCCATGAAATCGACAACCCGGTAGGCATCATCCTGGGCTACGCCGAGCTTCTGCTGGAGGAGATGGCCGAGGGGGACAGCCGCAGGGCCGATGTCCAGGCGATCATCGAGGAGTGCCGGCGTTGCCGACGCATCACCGGCGGCCTGCTGGGTTTCGCTCGCACCTCCCCCGGACGTTGGGAACCGGTGGCGCTCAATGCCATGATCTCCCAGACCATCGCCTCGCTGAAGCCCCAGAAGCTGTTCAAGGGGATCGAGGTCACTTTTGCTCCCGGGCCGGATTGGGGGGGCTCGCTGATGGGGGACGCGGACCAGTTGCGCCAGGTGCTGGTCAACCTGATGTTGAATGCCGCCCAGGCGACGGGGGATGCCGGGACCCTGGCCGTGGAGGTGCGGAGGCAGGAGGCGTGGGCCGTGATCGAGATCTGCGACAGTGGCCCGGGGGTCCCCCTGGAGCTGCGCGAGCGGATCTTCGAACCGTTTTTTTCCACCAAGGCCAAGGGGGAGGGGACCGGCCTGGGGCTATCGGTCTGCCGTCGGCTGGTGGAGGAACACGGCGGCAAGCTTTCCGTGGGCGACGCCCCGGGCGGCGGGGCCAGGTTCCGGCTGGAATTGCCCCTTGCGGGAGAGGAAAAATGTTTTGACAAGGGTCCGATCAATTCTTTAGGATAGGTGAAATTTTCCGACGAGGACGGCAGATATCCGATGCAAAACGCCCTTTCTCTGCTACAAGACGACCTGGCAAAGGTAGAAACCCAGTTCAAGAAGGACCTCGATTCCGAGGTCGTGCTGATCCGTAAGGTCGGAGAGTATGTTCTGGCCAGCGGCGGCAAGCGGGTTCGGCCGATGCTGCTGCTGCTCTGCGCGCGGTTGAGCGGCTATCGGGGCGATTACCACATCGGCCTGGCCAGCGTCGTGGAATTCATCCATACCGCCACCCTGCTTCACGATGACGTCGTGGACAATGCGGTGTTGCGCCGCGGCAATGCTTCGGCCAACTCCGTATGGGGCAACGAGGCCTCGGTCCTGGTCGGGGACTACCTGTTCGCCAAGTCCTTCTCCATCATGGTAGGCGGGGGCAGTCTCGCCGTGCTCAAAGCCCTTTCGGAGGCCACCACCATGATGGCCGAGGGCGAGGTGCTGCAGTTGATCAGCACCTGCGACCTCGACATGGACGAAGAGCGCTACATGACCGTGGTGCGCACCAAGACGGCGGTGCTCATGGCTGCCGCCTGCCAGTGCGGAGGCATTCTCGGAGAGGTTTCAGGGGCCCAGCAGCAGAACCTGCGGGAGTTCGGGATGGACTTGGGCATTGCCTTCCAGTTCATGGACGATGCCCTCGATTATGTCGCAGATCAGTCGGAATTCGGCAAGGCCAAGGGGCATGACCTGGAGGAGGGGAAGATGACCCTGCCGCTCATCCATGCACTGCGCCAGTGCACTATGACCGAGCGCGAGGCCGTTGCGGAAATCGTCGAACTCGAGGAGCTTACCGACGAGGCCCTGGCCACCGTCATCAGCCTGATCGAAAGGTACGACGGTATCGAATATACCCGTCGGCGTGCGTTGGAACTGGTGGAGCGGGCCAAGGGGCACCTGTCCGGCTTCCCCGATGGCGCCGAAAAGCGGGCGCTGTTCGAAATCGCCGACTATGTGGTCAGCCGCCGCAAATAAAGGCCCCCTTCGGTTATTTAACTTACCCGGCAAACGCCAAATCGCCCCCCGTCGACTCGACGGGGGGCGATTTTTTTTGCGGAAAGGGGACAGATTGCCGCTATTTCCCGGCCGGCTCGTTCACGCAGGGGATTGGCCCGGGTTTTGCTCATGACAGCAACCGATAAGGCAAAAAATTAATCCGACCCCTTGAGGGGGCGTTCCCGGTTTCTGGAGGGGGAATGTTCGGCGAAACCCTGGTACATACCTGCCTGATTCATATCGAGGGCCGTGACTACGAAGTGGCGGTGTTCAGCCGGCCCGGTGGCACCCACCTGGCCAAGACCGTCTTTGCACCCTGGGACGTGATCATCAACGATGGCCCGTCCCTGGAAGCCGCCCTGGCCAAACACCGGCAGATACTCCCGCTTGCCGTCGGCTCGCGGCGCGTGCTGCGTCAGTTTCAAGGCGAGTACTGACCTTCGCTCCCCGTGGGAAACCCTCCCTTAGTGCTTCTCTTCGCCTGCCCAACCCTGTTATAATCCCCCCATGTTTCGCCTCAACCTCCACAAGAAGGTACTGTACGCTTTTTGGGCCCTGTCGCTGGTCCCCCTGGCGCTGCTGGCCCTTAATTCGAATCACAGCCTCAGGGCGGTGGAATCCCTGCTGCGGGAGAATGCCGCCGACGCCCTCGATTCGCAGGCCGCCCTGGCGCTGGAACTGCGGGCCGAAACGGTAGCCCGCCAGGTCTCCGATCTGCTCAATGCGGCGGAAGAGGACCTGAGGGACCTTGCGCTGCTGCCCGTCGACCCCGGGGTCTATGCCAGGTTCAGCGACAACCACCGCAAGGAGATCTGGCACCGGGGCGGCACCAATGCCGCGCCCACCGAGATCCGCGAATTGATTCCCCTCTACAGCGAACTGACCTTCATCGGGCCCGAGGGTCGCGAACGCCTGCGTCTGGTGGAGGGAGCGCTCGCCCCGACCTCCCGGGACGTTTCCGATCCCGCCAACACCACCTATCGCAGCGAAACCTATTTTCTGGAGGCGCGGCAACTGCCGCCGGGAGAGGTTTACGTCTCCCACGTGACCGGCTGGCATGTGAACCGCGAAGAGCAGCTGCAGGGCGCTCCGACGCCCGAAGCCGCCGTCGAAGGGACCCGCTACACGGGGGTGCTGCGCTTCGCCATGCCGGTGCATGCGGCCAACGGCGAACTGCAGGGAGTGGTTGTTCTTTCATTGGACCACCGTCACCTGATGGAATTCACCCAGCACATCATCCCCACCGAGGAGCGCTACGTCGTTTTCCCTTCCTACGACAGCGGCAACTACGCCTTCATGTTCGACAACGAGGGGTGGATCATCACCCACCCCAAGTACTGGGACATCCGCGGCCTCGATCGTTCTGGGCGCCTGGTCCCACCCTACCGGGCCGACTCCAGCCCCGAGGATGTCCGGCAGGGGAACATCCCCTACAACCTGCTGCACGCCGCCTTTGTCCATGCCAATTATCCGGTCGCCGCCCAGGCCGTGTTCGCCGGCCGCTCGGGGGTGGTCGACGTGACCAACGTGGGCGGCTCGCGCAAGATCATGGCCTATGCGCCCATCTTCTACACAGGGGGGCAATACGGGGGCAAGGGGGTTTTCGGGGGTATCACCATCGGCGCCGAACTGCAGATCTTCCATAAACCGGCCATGGAGACCTCGACGCTGATCCGCAAGGAGTTCACCCGCTTCGTCAGTGAAACCTGGCTGCTCATTTCCGCCACCGGGCTGCTGGTCTTCGTGGTCGCCTACCTGCTCTCGCGGGGGATCGCCGAACCCCTGAACCAGCTGATCGAGGGGACCAAGGAGATGGCCCGCGGCAACCTCTCCACCAAGCTGCTGGTCACCTCCCACGACGAGGTCGGGCAGTTGACCGATTCCTTCAACGCCATGGCCGCCGAACTCAACTCGCGCCGGAGCAAGCTGGTCAAGACCTTGGAAGCGCTGCGCCGCTCCCGGCGTGAGATCCTTCGCGAGCGCAATTTCAAGCAGACCATCGTCGAGCATATCGAGACCGGCATCCTCACCTTCGACGGGCAAGGGCGGGTGACCTCCGCCAATGGGCCTGCCTGCCGCATTCTCAAGCTCGACAGTCCCCCGATGCCGGCTCCCACCCGCAGGTTGCTCGCCGCCTGGCCCGAAGTCCTTGCCACTCTGGAGGATGCCGGCGACAGGCCCGGGACCGGGACCTGGAGTCGCTACGTCTACCTGGAGCGGGAAGGGAAGAATCTCACCTTTCGTCTGGCGCTGCTGCCCCTGGCCCAGCGCGGCGGGGGGGGGGCACATCCTCACTGTCGAGGACCTGACCGAGCGCGTCAACCTGCGCCGGCACATGGAGCGCATGGAGCGGCTCGCTTCACTGGGCAGGCTCTCGGCGGGGATCGCTCACGAGGTGCGCAATCCCCTGACCGGGGTCAGCCTGCTGCTGGACGAACTGCATGACCGTCTGCTCAGCCAACCCACCGACCAGGCCCTGATTCGCAGGGCCCTCGGAGAGATCGAGCGCCTCGAGGAACTGGTCGGCGAATTGCTGAATTTTGCCGCCCATCCCCAGGTGACCCTGGAGCCGGGGGCGATCGGCGAGGTTCTGCGGGACACCCTGTTCCTGGTCAAGAAACAGTGCCAGAGGGCCGGGGTGGCGGTGGTGGAGGAGGTCGGGGAGAACCTGCCCGGCCTGCTGCTCGATGCCCGCAAGCTCAAACAGGCCTTTCTCAACCTGTTCACCAATGCCCTGGATGCCATGCCGCAGGGCGGGACCCTGCGCGTCTCCGCCGATTGCCTCGAACGCCAGCTGCGGGTGATCATCAGCGATTCCGGCGAGGGGATGCCTGCAGAGCGCATTCCCCTGATCTTCGAGCCTTTCTACACCAGCAAGGGCGAGGGGACCGGCCTGGGGCTGGCGATCACCCACAACATCGTCTCCGAACACGGCGGACGCATCGAAGTCGAAAGCCGTTTGGATCATGGGAGCACCTTCACCTTGCTGTTTCCCCTGCCCGGATCGGCCTGAAGGCAATCCTTCCTGTCTTAGTTTCCTGCTTTAATTCATTGAAATAAAAAACAAAAATGTCGGTGGCGAAAATTCACCGCTTTTTTGTTGCCTTTGCTGGGAGTGGGGGATTAATATATCGCCTGGATGGGATCCCCAGGCGGCGGGTGGCAGATTATTCGGCTATGGTGCGTCGTTTTAGGGCTTGTCCGAATCTCCGACAGGGATCTAGAAGGAGTCTGCATGGAAAAAATCCTGATTGTCGACGATGAAGCTTTCATCCGGGAAAACCTGGAAAGGATACTGGCCGAAGACGGTTACCACCCCTTCTCCGCCGAAAATGGCGACCAGGCGGTCAAGCTGGTGGGGGAGGAGGAGATCGACCTGGTCCTGCTCGATCTGAACCTCGGCAACCAGAGCGGCCTGGACGTGTTGCGCGCCATGCGCGAGATCGATCCCGAGCTGCTGGTGATCATCATCACCGGCTACGGGACGGTGGAGAGCGCCGTGGAGGCACTCAAGATGGGGGCCTACGACTACATCAAAAAGCCTTTCAAGGCCGACGCCATCCACCTGATCGTCAGGCTCGCCCTGGAGACCCAGAACCTGCGGCGGGAGGTTCGCCAGCTGCGTCGCGGCGGCAAGGAGAAAGAGCTCATCGGCTCCACCGACATGATCGGCAGCAGCCCGCAGCTGCTGCAGGTTTACCGGCAGATCCGCGAGGTCGCCAAGCACGAGACGGCCACGGTGCTGATCACCGGCGAGAGCGGTGTCGGCAAGGAACTGGTGGCCAGGGGCATCCACAACCTCTCGCCGCGCAAGGAGCGCCCGTTCGTTGAGATCAACTGCGGCTCGCTCCCCTTCAACCTGCTCGAAACCGAGCTCTTCGGCCACGAGCGCGGCGCCTTTACGGACGCCAAGACCCGCAAGATCGGCCTCTTCGAGGAGTCCAACGGCGGCACCATTTTCCTCGATGAAATCGGCGAAATGGACATGAATCTCCAGGTCAAGCTGCTGAGGGTCCTGGAAGACCGCCGGATCCGCCGCCTGGGCGGCACGCGCAACATCGACATTGACGTGCGGGTGATCGCTGCGACCAACCGCAACCTCAAAGAGGCCATCGACGAGAAGGTTTTCCGCGAGGACCTCTATTATCGGCTGAACGTCTTCCCCATCCATATCCCGCCCCTGCGGGAGCGGCGCGAGGACATCCCGCAGCTGCTCGACTATTTTCTCAAGCGTTTCAGCCGGGAGTTCAACAAGCGTATTCGCGAGGTCTCCCGTGACGCTCTCGATCTGCTGATGCGCTACCACTGGCCGGGCAATGTCCGGGAGCTGCGCAACGTGGTGGAGCGCATCTGCATCATGTACAACGTCGAGACCATCAGGCCCAACAACCTCCCCAGTGAAATCTGGGGCGAAGCCCCCCGCAAGGAGGCCCCCTTCTCGTACGAAATTCCGCCCGAGGGAATCATGCTCGAGGATATGATCGGCCAGATCGAAAAGGAGCTGATCGGCAAAGCCATCGCCATCACCGGCGGGAACGTGGCCAAAACCGCGCGGCTTCTCAACGTCCCGCGCGGCACCTTGCGCTACAAGCTGGAGAAGTACGAGATCGAAGGCGATTAACGGCCGCTGGCCGAATTTGATCAGTCGGGGTAAATCTGTGTAATTTCAATAGCTTGAAAATTTTGCAGAAATGAAGAGCGGCCGATTTCGGTCGCTTTTCTTTTTCCGGGGGAGCGGACCTTTGGGCGGATTGTGGAACATCATTCTGAAATATGCGAAACGGTATTTTGCGCAAGATGCTGTAAACAAGATGGTTTTCTCTTTTCCCCGAATGGATTTTTCGAAGTCCTCTTCAGGTTGGCATTGGGGTTGCTGATGTGGCGGAAACGATTTTTTTCCTCCGGCCCGAAGCGGCCCGTATTCTCAACCTGGAAGGAGACAGGAATGTATGTTGAGCGCCCTGTGGAACACTCTTTGGGAGATGCATGACGAGACCAAACAGCTATTTATTTTCCGGCCAAAAGCGGCCGCCCGCCTGCTGAAAAACAAAGTCCTGCAGTTCAGCAGCCGCCAGGAACACGACGTGGACCTGGCCGACGAAATGGAAGAAGCACCGGCAGAGCATACCCGCCGCCTGCAATCGGGCCCCTCCGGCGTCGAGGAGGGCGAGCCCCGTGAATATTCCCTGCGCCAGAGGGTCGGACTGTTTCTCGGTCCGCTGCTCTTCGCCCTGATGCTGCTGATCCCCACTCCCGCCGGCATGGAGCCTGGCGCGCAGAAAATGGCCGCCGTGGCGCTGCTGATGGCCACCTGGTGGATGTGCGAGTCGATCCCTATCCCGGCCACCAGCCTGCTGCCCATCGGCCTGCTGCCCTGGCTGGGGATCATGAACACCCAGAAGGCCACGGCGCCCTACGCCAACCACCTGATCTTCCTGTTCATGGGCGGCTTCATCATCGCCCTGTCGATGCAGCGCTGGAACCTGCACCGGCGCATCGCCATGAACATCGTTAAGGCCGTCGGCTTTTCGCCCAGTCGCCTGATTTTCGGCTTCATGGTCGCTACCGCGGCTCTCTCGGCCTTCGTCTCCAACACCGCCACGGCGGTCATGATGATGCCCATCGGCCTGGCGATCATCGCCCACGTCATCGAGGAGGGGAAGAAGGAGGGGCTCGACAAGCAGATCGACTTCTCCCCCGAAAAGTTCGCCTTCGGCCTCAACCTGATGCTGGGGATCGCCTACGCCGCCTCCATCGGCGGCATCGCCACGCTGATCGGCACCCCGCCCAACACGGTGCTCGCCGGCTACCTGCAGAAGACCTACGGCTACGAGATCACCTTCGCCAACTGGCTGCTGGTCGGCGTTCCCCTGGTCGTGGTGCTGCTGCCCCTGTGCTGGATCTGGCTGACCAAATTCGCCAACCCCATGAAGCTGAAAAAAGTGCCCGGCGGCCGCGACCTGATCAACCGCGAGCTGCGCGAGATGGGCTCAATGAGCGCCGGCGAGCGCTGGACCTCGCTGATTTTCCTGGTGACCGCCCTGTGCTGGATCTTCCAGCCCCAGGTAGCCGGGTTGTTCCCCGACCCCAAGATGATCACCGATGCCACCATCGCCATGGCCGGGGCCATCGTGCTGTTTCTGATCCCCATCGATCTCAAGCGCAACGAGTGGGTGATGAACTGGCACTGGGCGGCCAAGATGCCCTGGGGGGTGCTGATCCTGTTCGGCGGCGGCCTGACCCTGGCCGACGGCTTCAAGGAAACCAAGCTCGCCGAGTGGATCGGCGGCCAGGTCAGCCTGCTGGAGAACGCCCCGATCCTGCTGGTGGTGGTGGCGGTCACCACCCTGATCATCTTCCTGACCGAGCTGACCTCCAACACCGCCACCGCGGCCATGGTCATGCCGATTCTCTCGGCGGTTGCCGTCGGCCTGGGGCAGAACCCGCTGCTGCTGGTGGTCCCTGCGGCCATCGCCGCCTCCTGCGCCTTCATGCTGCCGGTGGCCACCCCGCCCAACGCCATCGTCTTCGGCTCGGGCTACGTGACCATCCCGCAGATGGCCAAGAGCGGTTTCGGCCTCAATATCCTCGGCATCGTCATCACCGTGGCGATCACCTACGCCCTGGTTATTCCGGTGTTTGACGTGGTGCTCGATCAGCTGCCGGCCTGGGCGGCGGTGGTGCCCAAGTAACCTGCAAAACAATCCGTTTGAGCCCTTACCCGAGGGCTGCCTCGCCCCGTTCCAAACCTCCTCCGGAACGGGGCATTTTTTTGCCCGGCAGGGGTGTGGGCGAATTTCCGCCTTTTCAAATCCAGGCGGAAATTCACCAGTTTTATGCAAGAGAAAAAATGGATTTTGTTTTCGGGAGATTGGTTGGCCAAAATCGGCCAGAATTCTTCCCTTTTTAAGGTTGGGAAATCATGCAAAATTATAACGATATTTTAAAAAGGTGAAAAAATTACATCTCCAAGTGGTTGAAAAATGGTAGATGTATACATGATTTTCATCCTCTCTCGCCTGTTTCCGGCCCATTTGGCACCCACGTTGCTCTAAATGAAAAAACGTGTCGCCAATTCATGACAATATAATTGTCATTATCACCAGGAAGGAGAGAGGTCAATAATGATCACTACAGCATGGAACCGCCTCTGGGAAATGCACGAGGAAACCAAGGCCCTGGTTCTTTTCAGCCCCAAGGGGGTGCTGAGAAAGCTCAAGGGGAAGAACCTCCAGTTCAGCAACGGGCGCCAGGAGCAGGACGTCGATCTGGCCGACGAAATGGAAGAAGCACCCGCGGAACACACCCAGCGGGTGAAGACCGGCCCCGGTGGCGTCGAAGAGGGGGAGCCCAAGTCGTACACCGGCCGGCAGAAGCTCGGGCTGGTGCTCGGCCCCCTGCTGTTTGTCCTGATGCTGTTGATCCCGACCCCCGCGGGGATGGAGCCTTCCGCGCAGAGGATGGCCGCCGTGGCGCTGCTGATGGCCACCTGGTGGATGTGCGAGTCGATTCCCATCCCCGCCACCAGTCTGCTGCCCATCGCCCTGTTCCCGATGCTCGGCATCATGCATACCAAGAAGGCGACGGCGCCCTACGCCAGCCACCTGATCTTCCTGTTCATGGGGGGCTTCATCATCGCTCTGGCGATGCAGCGCTGGAACCTGCATCGGCGCATCGCCATGAACATCGTCAAGGCCGTCGGCTTTTCGCCCGGCAGGCTGATCTTCGGTTTCATGGTGGCCACCGCGGCGCTCTCGGCCTTTGTCTCCAACACCGCCACCACGGTCATGATGATGCCCATCGGCCTGGCGATCATCACCCACGTCGTCGAGGAAGGTAAGAAGGAAGGGCTGGACAAGCAGATCGACTTCTCGCCCGACCAGTTCGCCTTCGGCCTCAACCTGATGCTGGGGATCGCCTACGCCGCCTCCATCGGCGGCATCGCCACGCTGATCGGCACCCCGCCCAACACGGTGCTCGCCGGCTACCTGCAGAAGACCTACGGCTACGAGATCTCCTTCGCCGCCTGGATGAAGGTCGGCGTGCCCCTGGTGCTGGTGCTGCTGCCGCTGTGCTGGGTCTGGCTGACCAAGGTCGCCAACCCGATGAAGCTGAAAAAAGTGCCCGGCGGCCGCGACCTGATCAACCAGGAGCTGCGCGAGATGGGCAGCATGAGCGCCGGAGAGCGCTGGACCGCGCTGGTCTTCGCCCTGACCGCCCTGGCCTGGATCTTCCGCAAGAACCTTGGCTTCATGTTCCCCGACCCGAAGCTGGTCACCGACGCCGCCATCGCCATGATCGGCGCCCTGGTGCTGTTCCTGATCCCCGTCAACATGAAGCGCAACGAGTTCGTCATGAACTGGCACTGGGCGGCCAAGATGCCCTGGGGGGGGTTGATCCTCTTCGGCGGCGGCCTCTCCATGGCGGCCGGTTTCAAAGAGACCAAGCTCGCCGATTGGATCGGCGGCCAGGTCAGCCTGCTGGAAAACGCCCCGGTGGTGGTGCTGGTCGTGGCCGTAGCGACCCTGATCATCTTCCTCACCGAGCTGACCTCCAACACCGCCACCGCGGCCATGGTCATGCCGATTCTCTCGGCGGTCGCCATCGGCCTCGGGCAGAGCCCGCTGCTGCTGGTGGTGCCGGCGGCCATCGCCGCCTCCTGCGCCTTCATGTTGCCGGTGGCCACCCCGCCCAACGCCATCGTCTTCGGTTCGGGCTACGTGACCATTCCGCAGATGGCCAAGAGCGGCTTCGGGCTGAACATCCTGGGCATCATCATCACCGTGGCGGTTACCTACGCCCTGGTCATCCCGGTGTTCGGCGTGGTCATCGACCAGCTGCCGACCTGGGCGACGGTGATCGCCAAATAAATTCCGCGCAATGATGATTTGCCGGCCCCGTCCCCACGGGGCCAAATTGCCCCGTTCCACCTCCTCCGGAACGGGGCAATTTTTTATTTTTTGCCCGAAATCGGCTATTTTGCGCCGGCTCCGCGTCAGGCCGAGGGATCGCGTGTGCGGCGTACCTGGGTACGCCTCCGTGCTCACCCTCGGCCTTCCTTGATCCGACCCAAAATATCTCGATTTCAGATCAAAAAATGGTTTCTTGAACTGGCCACCTCCAAAGATTGCCAGCACACGCGGATCGGTGGTAAAAGGGAGTGGATTCATCCTAACTCAGGGAGTCTTATTTGCAGCGCAAGCGGATCATCATCGAGGGGATCGTGCAGGGGGTGGGCTTTCGACCCTTCGTCTACCAGGCGGCTCGTAGGGCGGGCGTCTGCGGCTGGGTGCTCAACGACAGCCGCGGGGTGACCATCGAGGCCGAAGGGGAGGGGGGGCGTCTCGAGGCGTTTCTGCGCGCGCTGCGCGAGGAGCTGCCGCCGCTGGCCTCCATCTCGCGCCTGGAGTGGAGCGACATTCCCGTCGTTGGCGAAGGGGCGTTCGTCATCCGCCAGAGCCAGTCGCTGGCAACGCGCAGCGCCCAGGTCTCACCCGACACCTTCGTCTGCGACGACTGTCTGGCGGAGCTGTTCGAGCCCGCCGACCGGCGCTTTCGCTACCCTTTCATCAACTGCACCAACTGCGGGCCGCGCTACACCATCGTCACCGGCATCCCCTACGACCGGCCGCAGACCACCATGGCCGATTTCCCCATGTGCGAGCGCTGCCGGGCCGAGTACGACGACCCGGCCTCGCGGCGTTTTCACGCCCAGCCCAACGCCTGCCCGGACTGCGGGCCGGCCCTGACGCTGCTCGACTCCCGGGGCGAGCCGGTCTCCGTCGCCGATCCGCTGGCAAGCAGCGTCGAGCTGCTGCGGGCCGGGCGGATCCTCGCCGTCAAGGGGCTGGGGGGCTACCACCTGGCGGCGGACGCCTGCAACGATGCGGCGCTGGCCGAGCTGCGCCGGCGCAAGGTGCGGGACGAGAAACCCTTCGCCCTGATGTCCTTCGACGAGAGCCGGGTCGAACGCTACGCCCTGTTCGACGAGACCGAACGACGCCTGCTGCGCGGGGTGGAGCGGCCCATCGTGCTGCTGCGGCAGAAGCCGGGGGGGCCGATTTCGCCCCTGGTGGCGCCGCGCAACCGCTATTTCGGGGTTATGCTCCCCTACACCCCGCTGCACTACCTGCTGCTGGAGCAGGGTTTTCTCGCCCTGGTGATGACCAGCGCCAACCTCAGCGACGAGCCGATCGCCTTTCAGGACGCCGAGGCCCGCGAGCGGCTCGGCGCCATCGCCGACTACTTTTTGGTGCACAACCGGCGCATCCACACCCGCACCGACGACTCCATCGCCCGGGTGATGGGGGGCAAGGCCCTGCTGCTGCGCCGTTCGCGGGGCTACGTGCCCCGCGGGGTGTTTCTCCCCGAGTCCCAGCCTTCGGTGCTGGCGCTGGGGGCGGAGCTGAAGAACACCGTCTGCCTGACCCAGGAGAACCGCGCCTATCTCAGCCAGCACGTCGGCGACCTGAAAAACCAGCAGGTCTACGGCTCCTTCCAGGGGACCATCGCCCACCTGCGCGAGATCCTGCAGCTCGAGCCGGCGGTGGTCGCCCACGACCTGCACCCCGATTACCTCTCCAGCCGCTACGCCGAGCAGCTCGAAGGGGTGACCCGGGTCGCCGTGCAGCACCACCACGCCCACCTGGCCAGCTGCCTGGCCGAGAACGGCGTGCGCGGCGAGGCCATCGGGGTGATCTTCGACGGCATCGGCTACGGGACCGACGGCCGCATCTGGGGAGGGGAGTTTTTGGTCGGCGGCTTCGCTGGCTACCGCCGCGCCGGGCACTTCCGCTACGTCCCCATGCCCGGGGGCGACGCCGCCACCCGCGAACCCTTCCGCATGGCCCTGGCCTACCTGCACCAGGCCTTCGGCCGCGACCTGCCCGATCTCGAGCTGGTGCGGCAGACCCCGGAGCGGGACCTGAAGCTGCTGCTGCAGATGATCGAAAAGGGGATCAATTCGCCGCTGACCTCCAGCTGCGGGCGGCTCTTCGACGCCGTGGCGGCGCTGGCCGAGGTGCGGCGGACGGTCAGCTACGAGGGGCAGGCCGCGCTCGAACTGGAGATGGCCATCGAAGGAAAGGGCGAGGCGGAAGCCTACCCGGTCAGGGTTGTCGAGGAAGAGGGGATGCTGATCTTCGACCAGGCCGGGCTGATCCGGGCGCTTTGCGCCGACCTGCAGGCGGGCGCCTCCACCTCCCTGGTCAGCGCCCGCTTTCACCGCGGCCTCGCCGCCCTGATCCTCGATGTCTGCCGCCGCCTGCGGCAGCAGACCGGGCTGCAGGACGTCGCCCTGTCCGGCGGGGTGTTCCAGAACCGCTTTCTCACCGAGGCCAGCCTCGCCCTGCTCGAGGCGGACGGCTTCACCGTCCACACCCATTCGCTGGTCCCCCCCAACGACGGCGGCCTGGCCCTCGGCCAGGCGGTGATCGCCGGCCGCCTGGCGGTCTCCTGAAACGCTTGCCTCCGCCCCAAGTCCGGGGTCAGGTCTTGAAAAGTCAGTTTTCTCCGCATGAGGGATGAGCGGCGCGGGCTGCTGGGAATGTAAATTAGAGAAATAGAAAAGAATGTCCCCTCGGTTTGTTGCAGAGTATCGGGGCCAGCAGCAAATTTTTTCTGGACAACAAAATTTGCCGCCGGCCCCCCTGTTTCACCCGTGTTTGGCCTCCGCGCTCGGTTCGGTGGGGGTGCAGGCGCGTCCCTTGAGGTGGAAGAGGAACTTGAGCACGCTCTTGGTGCGGTCGCTGAAGAGCTTGTCGGAAAAGTAGCTCCCCGCCGCGCGCTTGGAGATCTCCGCCAGGGTCGGGTAGACGTGGATCGCCCCGGCGATGGTGGAGAGCTTGACCCCGCCGCTGATCACCGCGATCCATTCGTGGATCAACTCCCCGGCGTGGGCGCCGACGATCTGGCAGCCGATGACCTTCCCCTTGCCGTCCACCAGCACCTTGATCTTGCCTCCCGCCTCGTTCTCGGCCAGTGCCCGGTCGTTGTCGGCGAACTTCTCCTCCAGCACCCGGTATTCGATCTTTTCCTGGCGGGCCCGTTTCTCGTTGAAGCCGACGCTGGCCACTTCGGGGTCGGTGTAGGTGCACCAGGGGACCTTGCTGAAGTCGGCCTTGCGCGGCAGGTGCAGGATGGCGTTGGTCAGGGCCACCCCCCCGGCGTAGCCGGCCATGTGGGTGAACTGGAACTTGCCGGTGACGTCGCCGCAGGCGTAGATGTGGTGCAGGTTGGTGCGCATCCGCGCGTCGGTGGGGATCCCCTTGGCGGAGAATTCCACCCCGGCGGCCTCCAGGCCCAAACCCTCGACGTTGGGCTTGCGGCCGGTGGCGACCAGCAGCACGTCCCCCTCGAGCACCCGGCGTTCGCCGCCCCCCGCGGCCGGCTCGACGCTCAGGCGCACCGACTCGGCGTTCCCCTCGGCCTGGACCGCCCGGGTCCCGGTGAGGATCTCCATCCCCTCGCTCTGCAGACGCTCCTTGAGGATCTCGGCGACGTCGGCATCCTCGGGGGGCAGGATCTGGTCGAGAAACTCCACCAGGATCACTTTGGAGCCCAGGCGCTGGAAGGCCTGGGCCATCTCCAGGCCGATGGCGCCGCCGCCGAGCACCAGCAGGCGGTCGGGGAGCCGGGTCTGCGCGAAGAGGGTTTCGTTGGTCCAGTAAGGGACGGCCTCGATCCCCTCCACCGGTGGGGCCGCGGGGCGCGAGCCGGTGGCGATCACCCAGCTCTTGGCCGAGACCCGTGAGCCGTCCACCTCCACCGTGTGGTCGTCGAGAAAGCGCGCCGGGCCGAAGCGGGTCTCGGCCCCCAGGTTGCAGAAGCGCTCGGGGGAGTCGTGCTCCTGGATCCGGGCGATGACCGCGCGGACCCGGTCCATCACCGCCTTGAGGTCGACCGGCGGCAGTTCCACCTCGGGCAGGCCGAACTCGCGGCTGCGGCGGGCCTGGGCCCAGACCGAGGCGGTGCGGATCAGGGTCTTGGAGGGGACGCAGCCGTAGTGCAGGCAGTCGCCGCCAAGCTTTTCTTCCCGTTCGATCAGCAGGGTCTTGGCGCCGAATTGGGCCGCGCCGGCGGCCACCGTCAGCCCGGCCGCCCCGCCGCCGAGAATTCCCAGGTCGTAATCGTAATCGGTCATGGCTTGATCCTGTTCATTAAGATGTTGAAGTTGTTGTCAAATCGGTTCAAAAAGGCCTCTATTCACCACGAAGAACACGAAGGCCACGAAGTTGGGATCTTGCTTTTTATCCCTTCGTGTTCTTCGTGGCCTTCGTGGCGGATCGGCAGTCCCACGTCATTGGAACGTAAATTCATTTTTCCACCTTCTGCTCCAGCGCCTTCTTGGCGATGCGGGTGACGAAGATGGTGACCACCACGGTGGCGACCAGCCCGACCAGGTACAGGGCCCATTCGCCCGGGGTGCGGGCCCGGCCCTCGGCGCCCAGGCGGGCCAGGCTGCCGGCCAGCGAGCCGATGTAGACGTACATGATGGTGCCGGGGATCATGCCGATCCAGGAGGCGAAGAAGTAGTCGCGCAGCGACACCTTGGTCAGCCCGTAGGCGTAGTTGAGCAGATTGAAGGGGAAGACCGGCGAGAGCCGGGTCAGCCCGACGATCTTCCACCCCTCGCGGCCCACCGCGTCGTCGATGGCCTTGAACCTGGGGTTCCCCTCGATTCTGCGCGCCACCAGGTCGCGGGCGAAGTAGCGGCCGACCAGAAAGGCCGCCGTCGCGCCGAGGGTGGCGGAACACGAGACCAGGATCGAACCCTGGACCACGCCGTAGATCGCCCCCGCGCCAAGGGTGAGGATGGCGCCGGGGATGAAGGCGACGCAGGCCAGCACGTAGATCAGCAGGAAAATCAGGTAGCCCCAGGCGCCGAGGCCGGCGATCCAGTCGAGGGCGGTTTTCAGCAGCTCCTGCACCTGGAAATAGCGGGCGGCGGCGAGCAGCGCCACCACCGCCGCGACGGGGAGGATCAGTTTGAGCTTCGATCCCGCCGGATGGGGCATCTTGTGGGTCGTCATAGGCAAGCTTCCCGTTCTCATGGGTTATCTCCTTTCAGTTTACCGCCTGGGGCCGGCGACGCCAGCGTCTCCTCGTTCTTGGTAAAAATGAAAACGAATTTCAATTTTCTCTTGACCGGGAGAGGCCTCCTGAATAGAATGCCAAGAATTTTGAAAGTCAAAGTCAACTCCGATTCCGCAACCGGTCCTTTTCCAGACAAGGAGATATGCAGATCATGATGCCCCTCGGATTATTGAGCCCTGGCGACCAGGGAGAAATCGTCGAGATCAGGTTCGCTCAGAATGCCCAGCGCTGCGCCGGTTCCGGCGAGCAGGGCAAGAGCGAGGTGCGGGTGGAGGACATGGGGCTGCGGATCGGCAAATCCGTGGAGATGTTGAACAACGGCAGCGGCCCCATCCTGTTGCGGGTGGATGAGTCGCGGATTGCCCTGGCCCGCGGGCTGGCAATGAAAATCATGGTGAGGAGGCAAGGATGAATCTGGCGAAGCTCAAGCCCGGGGAGCAGGGGAAGATCACCGCGATCGGCTCGATCGGCCCGATGAAGCGGCGGCTTATGGATATGGGGGTGCTGGTCGGCGAGCGGGTGAGGGTCCTCAAGGTCGCCCCGCTGGGCGATCCCATTGAAGTGTCGGTGAAGAATTACAACCTTTCGCTGCGCAAGAAGGAAGCGGAAGGGATCAGCGTGGAGGTGCAGTAATGGCTCAGGAAGCGAAGAAGATGGCCGGGGCGGGCGCTCCGGGGGACAAGAAGGCGCACCTGCAGCCGGTTGCGCAGCCGGTGATCACGGTGGCGGTGGCGGGCAACCCCAACGCGGGCAAATCGACCCTGATCAACGCCATCGCCGGGACCCGCCTGCACGTGGGCAACTGGCCCGGGGTGACCGTCGAGAAAAAGGAAGCCACCTTTGAGTTCGCCGGGCGCAAAATCCGCTTGGTGGACCTGCCGGGGACCTATTCGCTTTCGCCCTACACCCAGGAGGAGATCATCGCCCGGGACTACCTGGTGAGCGAGCGTCCCGACCTGATCGTCAACGTGGTCGACTCCACCAACCTCGAGCGCAACCTCTACCTGACCGTGCAGCTGCTGGAGCTGGGCATCCCGGTGGTCATGGCCCTCAATGTCTTCGACGAGGCCGAGGCCAAGGGGTATCGCTTCGACATCCTGAAAATGGAGCAGATGCTCGGCCTGACCATCGTGCCGACCGCCGCCACCCGCAAGACCGGCCTGGACGACCTGCTGAAAACCGTCCTGGAAACCGCCGCCGCCAAGGGCGAGGTCGCTCCGGCCAGGCTCAACTACGGTCCGGACATCGAGGCCGCGGTGGAAACTTCCGTCGCCGCCCTCTCCGAGAAACACCCCGAGCTGATCAAGCGCTATCCGAGCCGCTGGCTGGCGCTGAAGCTCATGGAAGGGGACGCCGAGGTGCGCAAGGAGGTCAACCTGGGGCCGGACGCCCTTCCCGAGGAGGCGCTGAGCCACCTGCGCCAAGCCCACGGCGAGGACATCGAGGCGCTGATGGCCGACGCCCGCTACGGTTTGGCCTCCGGGCTGACCCGGGAGGTGCTGCGCAAGCCGGACATCCGCAAGGCCGAGCTGACCGAAAAGATCGACCGCGTCGTGCTCAACCGCTTTCTGGGCATCCCCATTTTCCTCACCGCCATGTGGCTGGTGTTCAAGCTGACTTTCGATCTCTCCACGCCCTTCGCCGACTGGCTCGACGCCATGATCGCCGGGCCCTTCGCCCGCTGGACCGCCGCCGGGCTGGGGGCGATCGGGGCGCCGGACTGGACGGTCTCGCTGGCCCTCGACGGGGTGATCTCCGGGGTCGGCTTCGTGCTGGTGTTCGTCCCGGTCATCTTTGCCATGATGTTCTTCATCACCTTCCTCGAAGGCAGCGGCTACATGGCCCGGGCGGCCTTCGTCATGGACCGCGCCATGCACGCCATCGGCCTGCACGGCAAATCCTTCATTCCCATGCTGCTGAGCTTCGGTTGCAACGTGCCGGGGATCTACGCCACCCGCACCCTGGAGAACCCGCGGGACAAGGCCCTGACCGCCCTGCTGCTGCCGCTGATGTCCTGTGGGGCACGGCTGCCGGTCTACGTGCTGTTCGCGGGGGTCTTTTTCGGCGCCGCCGCCGGCAGCGTCATCTGGTCGCTCTACGTGCTGGGGATCGTGCTGGCCATTCTCATGGGGATCCTTTTCAAGAGGACCCTGTTCCGGGGCGAATCGCCCATGTTCATCATGGAGCTGCCCCCCTACCGCATGCCTTCCCTGCGCAGCCTCTGTCTGCACACCTGGGAGAAGGGGAAGCACTTCCTGATCAAGGCCGGTACCTACATCCTGGCGGTATCCGTCTTCGTCTGGTTCGCGCTCAACCTCCCCTGGGGGGTGGAGAGCAAGCGCGACTCCTACCTCGGCCAGACCGGGGCCCTGATCGCGCCGATCTTCGAGCCCCTCGGCTTCGGCAACTGGGAGGCGGCCTCCTCCCTGCTCACCGGGGTCATCGCCAAGGAGATCGTGGTGGGGACCATGGGCGAGATCTACGCTCCCGACGCCATCGAGCAGGAGGCGCAGCTGGAGCTCGCTCCCACCCTGGGCGAGGACCTGAAGGAAATGGTCACCTCCTTCTTCGGCGCCTTCGGTGACGCCGCCGCCAATGTCGCCGGCACCTTCGGCGTCTCGAGCCTGGCGGCCGAGGATGAAGGGGACACGCCGCTGAAGCAGTCCGTGGCCGGGGCCTTCACGCCGCTTTCCGCCTTCGCCTTTATGGCCTTCGTCCTGCTCTACATGCCCTGCGTGGTGGTGGCCATCGCCATGCGCCAGGAGTTCGGCTCCTGGAAATGGTTCGGGGTGGCCTTCGCCTATCAGAGCGCCCTCGCCTGGGGGGTGGCCCTGATCATCTACCAGGGCGGCCGGCTGCTCGGCCTGGGGGTGTGAGATGGCACTTGCCGATTTCATCTGGATGGCGGCGATCCTGGCCGGTGCCGGGTATCTGCTCTACCGCTCCTTCTGGAAGAAGAAGGGGTGCAGCAGCTGCAGCGGTTGCGGTTGCCATAAACATTGATCCCGAGCCCCTCGCGAGAGGGGCTAAAAAATCCCATTGAAATGAAAATGATAATCAAGTAACAATGCCGGGCATTTCCGGCCAGGGCCGGCGGCCGACCTCGGCGCCGGGTTCAAATCTATCGAAGTTCTGCGGAACCACACCCAAAGGAGGAAAGAGAGAGCATGTTCAATCGAGTTTCTTTAGCGCTTCTGGCGGCCATCCTGCTGATCCCGGCAATGGCGTTGGCCCATGGCAATGACGGCCAACCTGCCGGGGAGCAGGGGGGCGTTGTCGCCGCTCCGGCGGCATCCACGGATTCAACCGTCGAGAAGCGGATGAGCGAGCTGGAAGCCCGTCAGGCAGAGCTTTACCACACCCTGGCGGAAAAGAAGACCGCGGGGTTGGCCTCGCAGATCAGCGAGCGCCTGACCATCTCGGGGCTCATCGAGGTGGAGGCTGTCGCCGAGGATGTGAAGTTTCGCGGCGGCGGCTCGGAAGGGGCCAGCGACCTGACCCTGGCTACCGCCCAGCTGGGTTTCGACGCCAAGCTCACCGAAGCGATCAGCGGCAACCTGATCTTCCTGTTCGAGGAAGACGGGGACGAGGACATCGAGGTGGACGAGGCGGCCATCAGCTTCAACCACGGCCCCTGGAACGCCCGGGTGGGGCGCCAGTACGTCCCCTTCGGAGTGTTCAACAGCCATTTCATCAGCGACCCCTTGACCCTCGAGCTGGGTGAAAGCCGCGAAACGGCCCTGCTGGCCGGCTGGGGGAACGGGGTGTTCGGGCTTTCGGCCTTCGCCTTCAACGGCGATGCGGAAAAACAGGGCGAGGAGGACCACCTGCGCGACTGGGGAGCGTCCCTGGTGCTTACCCCCGTCGAGGGGCTGGAGCTGGGCGCCAGCTATCTCTCCGACCTGGCCGACACCGATGCCGAGCTGCTCGGCGGGGTCGATTACCGGCGCCGGGTCGGCGGCTGGAGCGCCTTCGCGGTGGCCAATGCGGGCCCTTTCGAGCTCTCGGGGGAGATCCTGGGGGCGGTGCGCTCCTTCGCTGCCGGGGACCTCGACGTTGACGGAGACGGCTCGGGTGACAAGCCGCTGGCCTGGAACCTGGAACTCGCCTGGTACGCCCTGGAGGCTCTGGAGTTCGCGGCCCGCGTGGAAGGGAGCGACGAATTCGCCGACCAGCCCGAGCTGCAGTACGGGGTCGGCGCTTCCTGGGGCGTGTGGGAGAACACCAGCCTGTCCCTGGAATACCTGAGGGGCGAGTTCGATCCCGACTTTTCCTCCCCGGACGATGCCGGGCGCATGGCCGACCGTCGTCACCTGGTCACCGCCCAGCTTGCCTACGAGTTCTGATGCCCCCGCCTGGAGCCAAGCGCTCCGGGCCAGCAACAGCCGGCAGGCCGATCCTCTTGAGGGGGTCGGCCTGTTTTTTTATTTGCCCTCCCGCGGGAAAATAATGCTCGATAGGTGCAAATTGCCGGAAATACGGTAAGTTTTAAGGATGTCATTTAAGCATCGACGAGGCTTCCGGCGGGATTAAATGGGCGATAGATCAGCGACCTCCTACGAGCAGTGGCGCCGCGTCGGCGGCGCGGCGGGATTGTTTTCCGGAACCTGGTACGGTCCGGCGTTTCTGACCCTGGTTTTCCTGGGCCTGCTCGGCTCGCTGCTGTGGCTGGTCTCGTCGCGGGAGTTCGAAGAGCGCCAGGACAGCCTGCATCGCAACCTGGCCGCGGCCCAGAAGGCCATCCGTCTGCGCCTGGACGCGATCCGCGACTTTCTCGACCTGCTGGTCGTGGAGATGAACGAAGGGCGCCTCAGCGAGGAGAATTTCCGCAACCGGGTATCCCTGTTCGCCGGTGGCAACCCCGAGTTGATCAACGTCACTTTCGCCGATCGTGATTTCGTCATCCGTTGGACTGCTCCCTACGAGCCGAACAAGCAGGTCATCGGCCTCAGCCTCTCTCTGCCCGAACCCAAGCGGGCATCGCGCCTGGCCAGGGAGCTGAAGTACCCGGTCTACACCCGGCCCTTCGTGGTCCTGCAGGGCTTAACCGCCATCGAGGTCTACCTGCCGGTTTATCGGGAGGGCGAATTTCTCGGCACCTTCGGCGGGGTGATGTCCCTCTCGGGCCTGCTGCGCCGGACCCTGACGCCCGACCTGACCCTGAGTTACCGGGCCTGCTTCACCGACATGCTGGGGACTCCGGTAGGCGACTGCGAGGCGCGCCGCGATATCGACCCGCGCCTGTCCCTGGCCGCCCCCCTGCATCCCTCCATCGGCGGGCTGTACCTGCAACTGGTTCAGTACCGTTCGGGGTGGGGCTGGGGACTGAAGCTGCTGGCGTTTCTTTCGGCCGGGCTGGCTTTGGGAATGGGGGGCGGGATGTGGGCCCTGGTTCGGGACATCCGCCTGCGGCGCAAGGCCGAAGCGGAATTGAGCCGCAACTACAACCTGCTGCACGCCATCCTCGAGGGGACCGAGGACGCGGTCTATGCCAAGGACCCCGCGGGGCGCTACCAGATGATCAACTCCGCCGGGGCCAGGATTCTCGGGCGTCCCGTGGAGTCGATCCTGGGGCGAACCGACGAGGACCTGCTACCTGCCGACGTCGCCGCCGAGCTCAAGGCCAACGATCGCAGGGTCCTCGCCGGGCACAAAGTCGAGGCGTTTGACGAACTGGTCCCCATCGACGGGAGCCTGCGCACCTACCTGACCACCAAGAGCGCCTTTCGGGACGGCAGCGGCAGGCTGGCCGGCCTGGTCGGGGTCTCCCGGGACATTACCAGCCGCAAACAGGCGGAGGATGAGCTGCGGGAATCCGAAGAGAAGTACCGACTGCTGTTCTCCTCGGAATCGGACGCGATCATCATCTTCGACGCCCGGACCCGGAACGTGGTGGAGGCCAACGACGCGGCGGCCCGCCTTTACCACTGGAGCCCGGAGGAGATGGTCCGGCTCAATGTGAATGACCTGACCGCCGAGCCCGAAACCAGCCGCGAGCGGATCGAGGAGATTCTTGCCGGACGCCTGCGCCACATCCCCCTGGCCCTGCACCGGAAAAAAGATGGCGGCCCATTCCCGGTGGAGATCGCCGCTGGGACTTTCCGTTGGAAGAACCGCCCCATGTTCGCCGTCATCCTCCGCGACATAACCGAACGGCAGAAGCTCTCCCAGATGAAGGACGAGATGCTCTCGGCGGTGAGCCATGAAATGCGCACCCCGCTCACCGCCGTGCTCGGTTTCACCGAATTTCTCCTGGAGCACGAGGTCCCCGCGGAGCAGCGCCGGGAATACCTGGAAATCATGGCCAAGGAGGGCAACCGGCTCAAGGAGCTGATCGACAACCTGCTCAGCCTGCAGCGGCTGCGGGCCGGGTTCGGGGTGGCCCACTACGAGCCGGTGCCCGTGCTGCCTCTGCTGCATGAGCTCGCCGAGCTGTTTGCCCCCCAGAGCAAAATTCACCGTTTCGGGATCGACTGCCCCCCGGAGCTGCCGCCCCTGCCGGCCGACCCCGACAAGGTCCGGCGGGCCTTGGAGAACCTGGTTTCCAACGCCATCAAGTACTCGCCCCAGGGCGGCGAGGTGACCCTGGGGGCCCGGCTCGAAGACCATGCCCTGGTCCTCTGGGTGCGCGACCAGGGGCAGGGCATTCCTGCGGAGATGCAGGAGAGGATTTTCGACCGGTTTTTCCGCGTCGACAACACCGACCTGCGCAAGGTCGGCGGCTCGGGGCTGGGGCTGCCCCTGGTGAAGGAGATCGCCAAGGCCCACGGGGGAGGCGTCGGGGTGACCAGCCGGCCGGGGGAGGGGAGCACCTTCTTCATTTCTTTTCCCCTCAGGGAAATCTGCTGGTTCGACGAGGAGGCGACCGAGTAATTTTCCAGGGCGGGGGATTCCTTTCGCCTCGCCGCCTGGTAAAATTAATCCAACGATTGAAGGCCGGCTGGTCGGATGGGCCGGACCGGGATCGCCTGGTGGGGGGGACATCTACAGGCCGGGAGCTGGAATGGAATATTCTGTCGATTTTTTCAAGAACCTGCTCGATCAGATGCACGACGGGGTCTACTTCGTCGATCTGGGGCAGAGGATCATCTACTG
Organism: Desulfuromonas versatilis; assembly: GCF_019704135.1. NCBI lineage: Bacteria > Pseudomonadati > Thermodesulfobacteriota > Desulfuromonadia > Desulfuromonadales > Desulfuromonadaceae > Desulfuromonas > Desulfuromonas versatilis. Next base: position 3,120,019 of record NZ_AP024355.1, on the reverse strand, counting down.
GAACCAGGCCGCCAAGCGGATCAGCGGCTTTTGCTGGGACGAGGTGGTGCGCTGCTCCTGCTCGGACAATATTCTCGAGCACATCGATGAGAATGGCCGCTCGATCTGCAAGAACGGCTGCCCCCTGGCCCTGACCCTGGGGGACGGCCAGGTGCGCAAAGACCACGTCTTTCTGCACAACAAGGCGGGGCACCGCGTTCCGGTGGAGATCACCGTAACTCCCATCAAGGACGTTGCCGGGAAGATCATCGGTGCGGTGGAGGTCTTTCGCGAAGCCGCCGCCGCCAAGGTGCCGGCCGACTACCTGGAGACCCTCAAGCAGGCGGCGCTGAGCGATGTGCTCACCGGACTGCCCAATCGGCGGTTTCTGGAGATGAAGCTGCGCGCCTGCCAGGGGGAGGCGGATCGCTACAACGTCCCCTACGGGGTGCTTTTCGTCGACATCGACGACTTCAAGAAGGTCAACGACCGGCATGGGCACGGGGTCGGGGACCAGGTCCTGCAAATGGTCGCCAACAACCTGTCCCACAATATCCGTGAATCCGACGTCGCCGGGCGCTGGGGCGGCGAGGAGCTGGTGGTGATCCTCTCCCATCTGGACCCGGACCAACTGGCGGCCATCGCGGAAAAACTGCGAATGCTGGTGGAAAGCTCCTACCTGCTGCTGGAGATGGAAAGGGTCCAGGTCACCATTACCATCGGGGCGACCATGGCCCTGCCCGGCGATGGCCCGGAGGGGGTGATCCGCCGGGCCGACCAGCTGATGTATCAGGGGAAAAAACTCAAAAACTGCGTGCGCATTGGATAGGCCGGCCCCCGGTTCAGGCCAGGGAGTCGGTGGCCACGTGGTATTTGGGGTCCTCGATCACGTCGACTTCCACCAGGCCGCCTGCGGTTTTCAGCAGGCTGCGGCATTCCGCGGAGAGGTGGCGCAGGCGCAGGCGCTTGCCCAGGGCCAGATAGCGCTCGGTCAGGCTGTTGATGGCGTCGAGTCCCGAATGATCGCAGACCCGGCTGTGACGAAAATCGACGATCACCTCCTCGGGGTCATCCTGGGGGCTGAACTGCCCGTGAAAGCTCTGTACCGAGGCGAAGAATAGCGGGCCGCTCAGTTCGTAGACCCGGGTGCCCTCGCTGCTGAGCGAACTGCGGGCGCTAATGCGCCGGGCATTGTCCCAGGCGAAACCCAACGCCGAAACCACCACCCCGACGCCGACCGCCACCGCCAGATCGGTGGCCACGGTGACGGCCGAGACCAGCACCAGCACAAAGGCGTCGCTGCGCGGGATGCGGTGCAGGATCTGCAGGCTCGACCAGGCGAAGGTGCCGATCACCACCATGAACATCACCCCAACCAGGGCCGCCAGGGGAATCATCTCGATCAGGCCCGATCCGAACAGGATGAACATCAGCAGGAACAGGGCCGCGGCGATCCCCGAGGCCCGCCCGCGACCGCCGGAGTTGACGTTGATGATGCTCTGGCCGATCATCGCGCAGCCGCCCATGCCGCCGAACATCCCGGTCACCAGGTTGGCGACCCCCTGGCCGATGCATTCGCGGTTGCCACGGCCCCGCGTCTCGGTGATCTCGTCGATCAGGGTCATGGTCATCAGCGATTCGATCAGGCCGATCGCCGCCAGGATCGCCGAATAGGGGAGGATAATCCTCAGCGTCTCCAGGGTCAGGGGGACCTCCGGAAAGTGAAAGCGGGGCAGCCCCCCGCCCACCGAAGCCATGTCGGCCACCGAGCGGGTATCGATGCCCAGGCCGTGCACCAGCGCCGTCACTGCCACGATCGCCGCCAGGGCCGCCGGCACCGCGCGGGTCAGTTTCGGCAGCAGGACGATAATGGCCATGGTCAGCGCCACCAGCCCGAGCATGATCCCGAGCTGCCCCCCCGAAAGCCAATGCAGGGCCCCGTCGGGGCCGGCCTGCTTGAACTGGCCGAGTTGGGCCAGAAAGATCACGATCGCCAACCCGTTGACGAAACCGAGCATCACCGGATGGGGAATGAGCCGCACGAACTTGCCCAGGCGCAGCAGGCCGGCGCCGACCTGCAGCAGCCCCATCAGCACCACCGCGGCAAACAGGTACTCGATGCCGTGCTGTGCCACCAGGGTGACCATCACCACGGCCAGGGCCCCGGTGGCCCCTGAGATCATGCCCGGTCGGCCGCCGACGGTGGCGGTGATCAGGCCAACCATGAACGCGGCATACAGCCCGACCAGCGGCTCGACCCCCGCGACGAAGGCGAAGGCGACGGCCTCGGGTACCAGGGCCAGGGCCACGGTCAGCCCGGAGAGGACATCGTCCTTGAGATTGGCGGATTTGTTGACGAGAAACGCAACCATGGGACTCCTTTGCGATCGGTTTGAAACCAGGTAAAAAAAGACAAAACTTACTCAGCCCGCAGCCGCAGGGGGCTCGGGAAGAGCAGTTTGCAATCGGGACAAAACGCGGCTGGAGGGAGTTTGCTGCAGGCGCCGGTGTCGCCATTAACGGCGGCGCGACAGGAGGACAACTGACCAGCAGGGGAGGGCGCGGCGTTGCGCCCTGTGCGTCTTAATCCCCCACGAGAAGGCGCGCACTATAAAGGCTGAGCGCCCTGGACGCAAGAAAAATCCGATTAACGGACGCTGCATCGAGCGACCGGCGGCGGTGTCCGTCTTTCGTTCAAGCGCCGTTGCAAGACCGGCTGGAACGGTTAAATTACTTCGTATCATGAAAATTCAGCTGTGTTTCCTCTCGCCCTTAACTTTTTTCTCTTGAGGAGGTCCCCCATGCGATCCGCGAAACTGTTGCTCCCGCTGGCGTTCGCCCTGTTGCTCTTCGGCTGCGCCCTTCCCGCAAAAAAAGCCCCTTCCAAGGCCGCTGTGGCGCTGCCTGCCGGCACACTCAAGGTCGACCAGGTGCGGGCGCTTTTTGCGGAGAAGACGGTGGAGTCGGTGACCGGCGCGGGCCGGCTCAGCCAGACTTACTACCTGGCCGACGGGACCCTGCATCAATGGCAGGACGGGGAAATCAGGACCGGGACCTGGCGGGTGAACAAGAAAGGGCGGATCTGCCTGGCGATGGAAGGCGGCAAGGAGAAGTGCCGGATCATCGTCAAGGAGCCCGGCGGCTACGCCAAGTACGTGGTCAAAAAAAGCGGCCGACATCGCCGGGTGGTGACCTACCGCAGTTTCAAGGACGGCAACCCCCTCGGGTTGTAGGCTTGCAGTAGGGGGGGAGGAGGGCGGGCAGGTTGCATAGCTTCGGTAGGATGCTAACCTATTAATATCAGGCCGGTACTCTGCAGGACCCGGCGACCTTGCCGGTTTATGACCAGACCGGTAGGGCATGGCAACAGGAGGCGTGAGACGTCACGGCTTACCCAGAATCAAAGGGGGTAAGGATGCTTAGAATCAGCGACACCACCCTGAAAAGGTTGATCAACTACGACCGGGTCATGGCGCAGCGGCTGGCCGACGCCGACTCCCGCCAATGGCGGATCATGACCCTGGAAATCATGCGCGAGTGCGAAACCCTTCGGCAACAGGCCCTGGAGGTCTCCCTGACCCTGGCCTACGCCAGTCATCTCAACCGGGTCCAGAACGGTCTTGTCGAGCCGGGTGCGGGCTCTATCGAGCCCCTGCTGCACAACCACCTGGTGGAACTGCTGCAGAGCCTGGATATTCCCCTGGAGGAGGCCTGAATCAGAGGTGTCCCTTGCCCGCCTCGTGGATGCCGAGCATGAACCGGTGGGGCCCGGGTACCCCGGTAGGGATGAAGGCGATTTCGTCGCCGGGTTTCAACAGGCGCTCCAGGTCGTAGGCCCGGTGGTTGCAGAAAACCCCCTCGATCTTCTCCAGCGGCAGGTCGAGTTCCTGCGCGACTTCGGCGGCCTTGCGCCCCTCGGGGGGGAGCCAGAGCTCGGCAGTGGGGGAGAGGCCGCGTTCATTGCGCAGGGTGCGCAGGCAGCCATAGATGCGGATGACCGTGTTGGGCAGTTCGTTCATGAAATGGCAGCTCCCGGGCTTTGGATTGAATGTCCCTTTGCACAAAGGGTACCGGCCACAGGGTACATGAAATAATCGTTCAGGAAAACGAATTCCCCGCCTGGTGGTCGGGGAATTCGCATTTTACGGGTCCGGGGTGCTTGGCATCCTTCACCGGGATGTTCGGTTAAGCGGGCTTGGGGCCGGGTTCACCAGCCCGCCGGAGGCGGTTCGCGCGGTGGCGAGCCGAGGCCGGGGAAACTGTCGTATAGTATTAAGTAGTGGATGGGGGGCATGAGGCAGTGACCGGCCGAAAGCGCTGACCAGGGCCGGGGCGAAGCAAAAGGAGAAATCCTATGAAAAATACCTCGCTTGTCCTTGCGGTTTTGCTTGTTCTTGGTGGCCTGTCCGCCTGCGGCGGTGGTGGCGGTGGCGGTGGCGGCGGTGACCCCCCGGTCCCGACGCCATCGGTTTCCCTGGTGTTCACCAGCGCGGCTTCCGGGGTTGCCGCCCCCACCAGTATCGGCCACGCCGGTGACGGCAGCGGACGGCTCTTCGTCACCGAGCAGGGAGGGCGGGTCCGGGTCCTGCGGGACGGAGTGCTGCTCCCCGTTGCTTTTCTCGATATTGCCGATCGGGTGCTCGCCGGTGGCGAACGCGGACTGCTGGGTTTGGCTTTTCCGCCGGGATTCGCCCAAAAAGGATATTTTTACGTCAACTACACCCGCGCCGGCGACGGCGCGACGGTGGTCAGCCGGTTTTTCCTCTCCGCTGATCCCGACCTCGCCCTGCCCGGGAGCGAGCAGATCCTGCTCAGCGTCCCCCAGCCCTTCTCCAACCACAACGGCGGGCAGCTGGCCTTCGGCCCCGACGGCTTTCTTTACATAGGGCTTGGCGACGGCGGCAGCGGCGGCGATCCCCTCGGCAACGGCCAGAATCTGGGGGAACTGCTCGGCAAGCTGCTGCGCCTCGATGTCGAAAGCGGCGCGGCTCCCTACGGCATCCCAGCCGGCAACCCCTTTGCCCTCGATCCGGCTGCTCGAGACGAGATCTGGGCCAGCGGGCTGCGTAACCCATGGCGTTTCTCCTTCGACCGGCTGACCGGGGACCTGTTTGTCGCCGACGTCGGCCAGGAGCGCTGGGAAGAGATCAACTTTCAGGAGGTGGCCAGCCCCGGCGGCGCCAACTTCGGCTGGAACGTTCTGGAAGGGCCCGACTGCTTCAGCCCTGCGGCCGGCTGCGTCGCCCCGGCGCGCAACGTGGCGCCGGTGGCGGCCTACGGCCATGATCTGGGCTGCTCGGTGACCGGCGGCTATGTCTACCGCGGCCCCGGCAATCCAGACCTGCAGGGAATCTACCTCTACGGCGACTTCTGCAGCGGGCGCATCTGGGGGCTCAGGCCCGTCGGCGGCGGCTGGGCTAACCAACTGCTCGTCGACAGCGCCTTTTCGATTTCGGCCTTCGGCGAGGACGAGGCGGGACGCGTGTATCTGGCCGACTATGCGGCCGGGGAAATTTTCCGCATCGATCAGCAGTGAAGGAGGTGCCGAATCTCATTGGCCGCCGGCCCCGCTCCAGAGGTCGACAGGCGGTTTTCCGAGGGGGGAAGATTTTCTTACCAGCGGAGGAGATCATGCGCAGGCAGTCAGGTGGCATCATACTGGTTATGGTAATGGTCCTGCTCCTCGTTTCGGTGGGCGGCTGCACCCGCTGGAGCCACGGCCCCCCCCAGCAGCGGGCCGATCACGTGGTGGCTCACCTGGTGGAGAAGCTCGATTTGGAACAGGCCCAACAGCTGCAGCTTGAAAAAATCAAGCTCGAAGTCCTGGCCAAGGCGGCCGAGATGAAGGCCCACCGGGCCGAAAGCTTCGACGAGATGCTCGGCCTGCTGCAGAGCGAGCGGGTCGATGACGCGACGCTGCGTCCCCTGGTCGCCGGGCACCAGGCGAGGGCCAGCGAGCTTATCGCCTTCTTCGGTGAAAAGTTCGCCGAGTTTCATGCGCTGCTCACTCCCGAGCAGCGGGCCAGGGCGGCCGCTCTGCTGCAGGAAAAAAGGGCGCGGGGACATCACCGCTGCGCTTGGCACTGAGACAAAAAAAGACCGCGCCATCCCCTGGTGCGGCCTATTTGCCTTCCCCGCTTCGCCACCCGCGGCGCAGGGTTGAAGAGCGATGGGTCGGCCCTGTCGTCAGGGGCCGAAGGGTTCCGGCGTGCTCTTGGTGGCGACCTCGTCTCGCGACAGGCCGAAGTTTCCGAAAGTCAGTTCTTTCTTCCGGGCCTTGGTGATGTCGTAATCCGTACCGCGGATCTTGACGTGCATTTCCTTTTCCGACTGGGCTTGTTTGCCGGTTGTTTTCTTTCCCTTCATGGGTGACTCCTTTCTTCGGACAGGCTGGACCACCTGTGTCCGCCCTGCCTGAAGCCCGATTTCGCGGCCTGAACTCGGGAAATCCAACCTCAAAGTTCCTTAATTTGATCATAGCCTCCCGCCGGGTCAGCCGTCAAATGCGCGGGCCTGGGCGAATTTGGAGCAGATCGTTCCAAGCGGGCACAGGCCGCTCCATTGCGGAGCAGGTCCGAAGGATCTCGGGACCAGTAGAAAACTGTTTATTTCCCGGCGTTGCAGGCCGTGGTGGGCCTTGGCACCGTTGTTGCTCATGCTTTGGCACAGCATTGGAAACCCGGTTTTGATCGTCCGGCCATCTTGGGGCGAAGATTTTCAACCGATAAAGCCTCTGGCAACGAAGCCCGAGGGGAGAGTCGTCCCTGTCGGGCTTTTTTATTCCTTGTCCGCGCCAACCCTTGTCGGGAAATGAACATGAGTCCTTACCTCGCGTTTTTCCTCTTCCTGCTCGCCGCCCTCGGCCTGGTCGGCCTGATCGTCGCCCTCAACCGGTTGCTGGGCCCGCGGGTCGCCCCCACGGCGGTCAAGCTCGAGCCCTTCGAGTGCGGCTCGCGGCCGCTGCAGCAGCGCAACGTGCGTCCCCTGTCGATCAAGTACTACCCGGTGGCCATCTTCTTTCTGCTCTTCGACCTGGAGACGGTGCTGCTCTTCCTCTGGGCCTCCTCCACCGGCGAGGGCGGGCTGGCGACGGCCTCGCTGGTGGCCTTTCTGTTTTTCATGGGGCTTTTGGCCCTGGCCTTCGTCTACATCTGGAAGGAGGGCGGCCTCGAATGGCGATGATGGAGTTTCTCACCACCCGCAAGGACGAACTGGTCGGCTGGGTGCGCAAGTTCAGCCTGTTCCCCTATCCCTTCGTCACCGCCTGCTGCGGCATGGAGTTCATGTCGGTCAGCTCGACCCTCTACGACACCGACCGCTTCGGCGCCGCCCTGCCGCGTTTCACCCCGCGCCAGTCGGACCTGCTGATGGTGGTGGGGACCATCACCCACAAGGAAGCGCCGGTCATCAAGAAGGTCTACGAGCAGATGTGCGAGCCCAAGTGGGTGATGGCCTTCGGCGCCTGCGCCACCAGCGGCGGCTTCTATCGCAACTACGCGGTGCTGCAGGGGGTCGACAAGGTGATCCCGGTGGATATCTACGTGCCGGGCTGCCCCCCGCGCCCGGAGATGGTCATCGACGCCATCATGAAATTGCAGGACAAAATCGCCGGCGAGCGCCACCCGATTCTGCCCTTCGAGAAGCAGAAAGACCGTGAGGCGTGAGGCGTGAGGCGTGAGGCGTGACAGGCCCAACCACGTAAAGACAAAAGGACGAAAGAAGCATTCGATGATCCACGACGACATCAAATCCGATCTGCTCGGCCTCTACGAGAGGGCCTGGGAGAGCTTCGGCATGCTGGTTCTCGAACTGCCGGCCGATCGCCTGCTGGCGCTGGTGCGACGGCTCAAGGACGATTTCGGCTTCGACCTGCTGCTCGACGTCACCGCCGTCGACTTTCCCGAGCGCCGGCCGCGCTTCGAGGTGGTCTACCACCTCTACAGCTCGGGCAACAACCTGCGGGTGCGTCTGAAGACGCGGGTCGAGGAGGCCAGCCCGCGGGTGCCGACCCTCAGCCACTGGTACGGCGCGGCGCGCTTTCTCGAGCGCGAGGCCCACGAAATGTACGGCATCCGTTTCGCCGGCAACGACGATCTGCGGCCGATCCTGCTCTACGAAGGGTTCGAGGGGCATCCGCTGCGCAAGGATTACCCCATCGACCGCGAACAGCCCCTGGTCCCGTATCGCAAATAAGGTGAATTACGTGGAAATCAAATCCCCGGTTCGCTCCCCCCTGGAGCAGACCGCCGATCCCAACAGCGTGGTGGTCAACCTCGGCCCCTCCCACCCGGCGACCCACGGCACCATCCAGGTCATCGCCGAGCTCGACGGCGAAACGGTGAAGAAGGCCGACGTGCATTGCGGCTACCTGCACCGCGGCTTCGAAAAGGAGGCCGAGCACCACCATTACCACAAGATCATCCCCTACACCGACCGGCTCAACTACTGCTCGGCGCTCAACAACAACTTCGCCTACGCCGAGGCGGTGGAGACGCTGCTGGGGCTCGAACTGACCCCGCGCTGCCTCTGGCTGCGCACCCTGCTCTCGGAATACAACCGGCTGGTCGACCACATCACCTGCGTCGCCGCCACGGTCATGGAGCTGGGGGCGATGACCGCCTTTCTCTACCTGATGACGGTGCGCGACTACATCTTCGAGCATCTCAACCACCTCACCGGGGCGCGCCTGACCTACTCCTACGTGCGCATCGGCGGGCTGGCCCGCGATCTGCCCGAGGGGTGGCTGGAGCGGCTCGAGGAGATCCTGCAGCTCTACGAGCGCTACATCGAGCGCATCCACGGTCTGCTCGACCGCAACCGAATCTTCATCGACCGCACCCGGGGCGTGGGCGCCATGACCCCCGAGCACGCCCTGAACTGGGGCTACACCGGGCCGATCCTGCGCTCCACCGGGCTGCCCGTCGACCTGCGCAAGGACAGCCCCTACCTGGCCTACGGCGAACTGGACTTCGAAGTCCCCGTCGGCATCCAGGGGGACAACTACGACCGCTACTACGTGCGCATGCGCGAGATGGACGAGTCGGTCTCGATGATCCGTCAGTGTGTCAAGCGCCTGCCCGGCGGCCCGGTCAGCGTCGCCGATCCGCGGGTGAGTTTTCCTGAAAAGGCCCACGTCTACACCCGCACCCAGGCGGTGATCAACCACTTCAAGCTGGTCATCGACGGCATCCAGGTTCCCGCCGGCGAGGTCTACCGCGCCCACGAGGCGCCCAACGGCGAGCTCGGCTTCTACCTGGTCAGCGACGGCGGCGGACGTCCCCACCGGCTGCACGTGCGCTCGCCGAGCTTCGCCCACATGGGGGGGATGCACACGCTGCTCGAAGGGTATCAACTGGCCGACATCATCGCCACCTTCGGCTCGATGAACATGATCGGCGGGGAGTGCGACCGATGAACTGCATGATCGAAAAATTCGACCGCCTGCGCCGCACCTATCCGCCGCAGATGAGCTCCTCGCTGGTGCTGCCGCTGCTGCAGCTGATGCAGGAGGAGAAGGGGCACCTGAGCGAAGGCGACGCCCTGTTCATCGCCGAATACCTCGGGGTGCCGGCCATGCAGGTCAAGGAGGCGCTCAGCTGGTACTCCATGCTCTACCGCGCGCCGGTGGGCAAGCATGTGGTCAAGGTCTGCCGCAACATCGCCTGCTCGCTGAGCGGCGCCGAGCGGCTGCTGGGCCACCTCGAGAAGAAGCTGGGGATCAAGGCCGGGCAGACCACCGCCGACGGCCGCTTCACCCTGCTCGAGGTGGAATGCCTGGCCTCCTGCGGCACCGCGCCGGTCATGCAGGTGGGCGATACCTACCACGAGCGGCTGACCCTGGCCGAGGTCGACCGGATCCTGCAGGAGCTGTCATGAGCGAACCGCGCATTTTCTTCAACTTCCCCGTGACGGCCGACTCCCACACCCTGGCCGCCTACCGCGCCAGGGGCGGCTACCGGGCCCTGGAAAAGGCCCTGGGCGGGCTGCAACCGGCGGACATCGAGGCCGAGGTCAAGGCCTCGGGGCTGCGCGGCCGCGGCGGGGCGGGCTTCCCCACGGGGATGAAGTGGTCCTTCGTCGACAAGCAGAGCCCCACCGTCTACCTCTGCTGCAACGCCGACGAGGGGGAGCCGGGGACCTTCAAGGACCGCTGGATCTTCGAGCACGCCTCCCACCAGCTCATCGAGGGGATGCTGCTGGCCGCCTACGCCCTGCGGGTACGCCACGCCTTCATCTACATCCGCGGCGAGTTCGACCTGCCGCTGCGCCGGCTGCGCGAGGCGCTCGAAGAGGCCCGGGCGGCCGGGCTGGTCGGCGAGAAGATCCTCGGCAGCGACTTCTCCTGCGACATCATCGTCCACCGCGGCGCCGGCGCCTACGTCTGCGGCGAGGAGTCGAGCCTGCTCACCTCCCTCGAGGGGTTCAAGGCCTATCCCCGCAACAAACCCCCCTTCCCGGCGGTCAAGGGCCTCTACCAGGCGCCCACGGTGATCAACAACGTCGAGACACTGGCCACCGTCCCCTGGATCGTCGCCCACGGCGGCGCCGCCTACGCCGCCATCGGCACCGAGAAGAACAGCGGCACGCGCCTGTTCGGCATCTCCGGTCACGTCAACAAGCCCGGGCTCTACGAGCGGGCGACGGGCTACCCGCTGAGCAGGATGATCTTCGGCGACGCCGGCGGCATCCGCGGCGGCAAGGCGCTCAAGGCGGTGATCCCCGGCGGCTCCTCCACCCCGATCCTGCGCACCGAGGAGATCGACGCCGTCACCCTCGACGCCGAATCGGTGCAGCAGGCCGGCAGCATGCTCGGCTCGGGGGGGATCATCGTCATCGCCGAGGGGACCTGCATGGTGCGCCTGCTGCAGGTCTTGACCCGCTTCTACCGTCACGAGTCCTGCGGCCAGTGCACCCCCTGCCGCGAGGGCTCGGCGCTGATGGACAAGATCATCGCCCGCATCGCCGCGGGCAGGGGCCACCAGGGAGACCTGGAGCGCCTCGAACAGGCGACCAAGGGGATCATGGGGAACACGGTGTGCGCCCTGGGCGACGCCGCCTCCATGCCGGTGGTCAGCTTCCTGAAGAAGTTCCGCGACGAATTCGCGTATTTCGTCGACACCGGCCGCTCCATGTTCGGGGGGCGGTTGGAGGTTTGAAACCGCAAAATCCGGCTTCACCACGAAGAACACGAAGGACACGAAGGAAAAAATTCGGTTTTTGGTTCTCTTCGTGTTCTTCGTGCCCTTCGTGGTGAGAAAGTATTTTTAAGAATTTTCAAGTATTTTCCCGATTGAAGGACCCATGATCGAACTGAAGATCGACAACCAGACCATCGCGGCGCAGGAAGGGGAGACGGTCCTGCAGGCCGCGCTGCGCAGCGGCATCGAGATTCCCCACTTCTGCTACCACCCCTGCCTCTCCGTGGCCGGCAATTGCCGTATCTGCCTGGTCAAGGTGGACGGCCGACCCAAGCTGGTCCCCTCCTGCAACCAGGCGGTGGCTCCGGGGATGGTGGTGGAGACCGACACCGAGGAGGTGCGCGCGGCGCGCGCGGCGGTGCTGCAGTTCATCGCCATCAACCACCCGGGGGAGTGCGGCATCTGCGACAAGGCGGGCGAGTGCCGGCTGCAGGACTACCAGGTCCGCTTCGGCGAGGCCGAACCCCTCGCCGAGGAGCCGCGCAGCTGCAAGCCCAAGTTCTACGAGCTGGGCGAACGCATCCTGCTCGACAGCGAGCGCTGCATCCTCTGCAGCCGCTGCGTGCGCTTCACCCAGGAGCTCTCCGGTTCGAACCAGCTCGGCATCGCCGAGCGCGGCAACCACGCCCGGGTGCAGACCCTGGAACAGCAGCCCTTCGACGACCCTTACGGCGACAACATCGTCGGGCTCTGCCCGGTAGGGGCGCTGCTCTCCCGCGACTTTCTCTACAAGAGCCGGGTCTGGTACCTGGAGGCGGTGCGCTCGGTCTGCAGCGGCTGCGCCCGCTGCTGCAGCGTCAACGTCTGGCGCCGCAACCGCCACTGGCAGGTGCGCTCCCTCGACCAGGGCCTCAACCACAGCGCCTACCGCATCACCCCTTTCGAGAACCCCGAGATCAACGGCCGCTTCCTCTGCAACAAGGGCTACGATCTGCACAAGGCCATGGCCCGGCCGCGGCTGTCGAGCCCGCAGGTCCGTGGCCGCGAGGTCGCCGTCGAGGAGGCGCTGGCCCTGGGGCGGCAGCTGCTGAGCGAGGCGAAAAAGCCCGCCGCGCTGGTTTCCGCCCAGGCCTCCAACGAAGAGCTGGCGGCCTTCCAGGCGGCTTTCGGCGAGCGGCTGAGCGTCTATACCCGGCGCGACTGCCAGCCGGCGCTCGGGGAGGTGCTGGAGGACGGCTGGCTGATCCGGGCCGACAAAAACCCCAACAGCCGCGGCGTGGCCGAGCTGTTCGGCGAGCGCCCCTGGACGGCCGACGCCGGCCACGACCTGGTGCTGGTCTGGGGCGAGTGCGTCGACTACGCCCCCTATGGCGATCCCCGGGTGATTCACCTCGCGGCCTTCGCTTCGGGGCGCGAGGCCGAGGCCGAGCTGTTCATTCCCCTCTCCACCCCCTTCGAGCGCGACGGCAGCTACACCAACTGCGACGGGATCGTCAACCGCTTCGAGAAGGTCTTCGACAAGCCCGCGTCGGCGCAGCACGCCGGCGACATCTTCGGGAGGCTCGGCGCATGATCCAGGACCTGGTCATCTACCTGCTCTACATGGGGTTCGCCATCGGCCTGATGCTGGGGATGGCGACCCTGTTCACCTGGGTGGAGCGCAAGCAGTCGGCGATCATGGCCGACCGCATCGGCGCCAACCGCGCCTACCTCCGCATCCCCTTCACCAACATCAAGCTGGTGGCCTGGGGGCTGTTCCACGGCCTGGCCGACGGCGCCAAGATGCTGCTCAAGGAGGACTTCACCCCCAACACCTACGACCGCTTCTGCTACAACCTCGCCCCCTGGCTGGCGGCGGTCCCGGTGCTGCTGGTCTTCGCCGTGGTCCCCTTCGGCGGCACCCTGATCCCCGGGGAGCTGCTCGATCCGCTCTTCCCGGCGCTGGGCGCGGCGCTACGCGAGTTCTTCGGCGCGCGCAGCTACAGCATGCAGGTGGCCCACCTCGACGCCGGCATCCTGGTGGTGCTCGCCATCTCGGGGATCGGCATCCTCGGCACCATGCTCGCCGGCTGGTCGTCGAACAACAAGTTCTCCCTGCTCGGCTCGGCCCGCGCCGCCTCGCAGATGATCTCCTACGAGGTGACCATGGGGCTGGCGCTGCTGAGTCTGGTGGTCAGCTACGGCACCCTCGACCTGGGGGCCATGGTGCGGGGGCAGTCGCAGCTGCTCTTCGGCGCCCTGCCGGCCTGGGGCATCTGCCTGCAGCCGCTAGCCTTCGTGCTGTTTCTCACCGCGGCCATCGCCGAGAACAAGCGGGTCCCCTTCGACCTGCCCGAGTGCGAGTCGGAGCTGGTCTCGGGCTATTTCACCGAGTACGGCGCCATGAAGATGGGGCTGTTCATGCTCAGCGAGTTCATCGAGATCGTGGTCGCCTCGGCGCTGCTGGTGACCCTGTTTCTCGGCGGCTACAACCTGCCGTACCTGGGCGACGGCGGCTTCGTCTTCCCCTTCGGGGTGAGCTGGCAGCTGCCCCACCTGGCGGTGGTGCTGCTGCAGGTGGTCACCTTCGTGGTGAAGATTTTTCTCGCCGGCTGCTTCATGATCCAGATCCGCTGGTCGCTGCCGCGTTTCCGTTACGATCAGCTGATGGATTTCGGCTGGAAGTTCCTGATGCCGCTGGCGGCGCTGAACCTGGTGGCGACGGTGGTGGTGCGCTGGCTGGTTCTGAGAGGTTAGGATGAAGAAGGACTACTGGAACAAACCGACCCTCGGCCTCTGGGAGCGCCTCTACCTCCCCGAGGTGGTGCGCGGCCTCAGCATCACCGGCGGGGTCTTTTTCGGCAACCTGTGGAAGTGGCTGACCTTCCGCAAGGGGGCGCTGACCGCCTACTACCCCGAGGAGACCCGCGCCGACTACTCCCCGGTCAACCGCGGCCGCCACGTGCTGACCCGGCGCGATGGGGGCGAGGTGCAGTGCGTCTCCTGCAACATGTGCGCGACCATCTGCCCGGCCTACGCCATCGAGATCCTCTCCAGGGCCGACCTCGAGCACCCGACCCACCCCAAGGCCCCCGAACGCTTCGAGATCGACTACTCGCGCTGCATCTTCTGCGGCTTCTGCGTCGAGGCCTGCCCCGAGGACGCCATCCGCATGGCCAAGGAGGTCCCCGACTTCCCCGGCTTCGACCGGGAAAATATGTGGGCCACCCAGGACCTGCTGCTTGGCTGGCAGCCGGCGGGCGACCCGGCGAAAAAATATCCCGCCCCGGCGGCGGGGCGCGAGGAGGTGCACCCGTGAGCGGCATCCTGATCGGTTTTTTCAGCCTGCTGGCGGTGCTCTTTGCGGTGCTGGTGATCCTGCTGCGCCAGCCGATGCGCGCGGCGCTGGCCCTGGTCAGCCTGATGATCAGCCTGGCGGCCATCTACGCCTGTCTCGGGGCCCACGTGGTGGCGGTGTTCCAGGTGTTGATCTACGTCGGCGCGGTGATGGTCTTCATGGTCTATACCATCATGCTGCTCGACGAGCGCGACAGCTCTTTCCGCCACCCTTATTCCCGGCTGGCGGCTCCGGCGCTGGCGACGGCGGCCCTGGTGGCGGCGGCCTTCTGGAAGCTGCTCGGCACCCTCCCCGCGGTCCCGCAGGGCGCGGCGGTGGCCGATCCCTTCACCTTCGCCAGCTTCTCCCTGGCGTTCATGAAACACTACTGGTTCCACTTCGAACTGGCCACCGTGCTGCTGCTGGTGGGGATTCTCGCCGCCTGGACGGCGCTCAAGGAGGGACGCGATGGATAGGTACCAGTTTCTCGTCGCCCTGGCGGCGCTGCTCTTCTCCCTGGGGCTGCTCGGGGTGGTGATCCGCCGCAACCTGCTGGTGGTCATGATGTGCCTGGAGATCATGCTCAACGCCGTGGTGCTGAGCTTCGTAACCTTTGCGGTGCGCGGCCAGAGCCTGCCCGGGGTCGCCATGACCTTTTTCATCTACGTGGCCGCCTCCTGCGAGATCGCCCTGGCCATGGCCATCGTCGTGCTGCTGGTCAAGCGCCACGGGTCCCTCGACCTGGGTGCCCACCAGGGCCTGAAAGGGTAGCCCATGAACCAATTGACGCTCATCCCGCTGCTGCCGCTGCTGGGCTTTCTGGTCAACGGCCTGTTCGGTGCCCGGCTCCCCCGCAGACTGGTCGCCCTGATCGCCTGTGCCCTGCCGGCGGCGGCCTTCGCCCTGAGCTTTGGCCTGTTCCGATGGCTGGCTGACGGCGGCGCGCCCGTCGAGGTCACCCTGTTCGCCTGGGCGGCCCTGGAGGGGTTCCAGGTCGACGCGGCCCTCTGGTTCGACCCGATGGCCGCGGTCATGTGCCTGCTGGTGACCGGAGTGGGGACGCTGATCCACCTCTACTCGGTGGCTTACATGGCCGAGGACGAGAGCTTCGCCCGCTACTTCGCCTACCTCAACCTGTTTCTGTTCTTCATGCTGCTGCTGGTGCTCGGCAAGAACCTGCTGGTGCTGTTCGCCGGCTGGGAGGGGGTGGGGATCGCCTCCTACCTGCTGATCGGCTTTTGGTTTAAGGACCCCGAGAAGACCGCTGCCGGGATCAAGGCCTTCGTCGTCAACCGGGTCGGCGACACCGCCTTCATCCTCGCGGCGTTCCTGCTCTTTTTCCATTGCGGCACCCTCGACTTCCAGGGGATCGCCGCCACCTTCGCCGCCGGCGCGCCGACCCCGGGGATGACCAACCTCATCGCCCTGCTGCTGCTGATCGGCGCCTGCGGCAAGTCGGCGCAGCTGCCGCTGCACGTCTGGCTCCCCGACGCCATGGCCGGCCCGACCCCGGTCTCGGCCCTGATTCACGCCGCCACCATGGTCACCGCCGGGGTCTACCTGCTCGCGCGGCTCTCCGGCGTCTTCCTGCAGGCTCCCGAAGTCATGACCCTGGTCGCCTGGGGCGGGGCGGCGACCGCCCTGATCGGCGCCAGCATGGGGCTGACCCAGTTCAACCTGAAAAAGGTGCTGGCCTACTCGACCATGAGCCAGATCGGCTATATGTTCATGGCCTGCGGCCTGGGGGCCTTCAACGTGGCCTTTTTCCACCTGACCACTCACGCCTTTTTCAAGGCCTGCCTGTTCCTCGGCGCAGGCTCGGTGATCCACGCCCTGCACGGCGAGGAGGATATGCGCCGCATGGGGGCCCTGGCGAGGAAGATCCCCCTGACCTTCGCCACCTTTTTGGTGGCGAGCCTGGCGCTGTGCGGCGTGCCGCCGCTGGCCGGGTTCTTCTCCAAGGACGAGATCCTCTGGAACGCCTGGGCCGCCCCCGGCGGTTCTCCGGCCCTGTGGCTGGTGGGGGCGCTGACCGCCGGCCTGACCGCCTTCTATATGTTTCGCGCCATCTTCCTGACCTTTTTCGGGCCCTGCAACCTGGCAGAGCAGCAGCTCAAGAAGATTCACGAGGCGCCGCCGGCCATGGCCGTCGTCCTGGTGCTGCTCGCCGGCGCCTCGCTGGCGGCGGGGCTGATCGGTCTGCCCGGGCTCTGGCGGCAGTGGCTGGGGGTCTCGGCCCCGTTCTACGACTTTCTCGCCCCGGTGCTCGGCGGGGCAGGGGAGGGGGCGCTCGCCGACCACCACCTGGAGTTGCTGCTGATGCTGGTCTCGGTGGCCGTCGCCCTCGGCGGCATCCTGCTCGCCTGGCTGTTCTTCCTGCGCCGCCCCGAATGGGCGCTGCGGACCCGGCAGCGGGCCGGCTACGCCTATACCCTGGTGAGCCGCGGCTACTTCTTCGACGCTCTCTACCAGCAGGTGGTGGTGCGCTGCCTCGATTGGTTCTCCGAGGGGTTGCTCGCCCGACGGGTGGAGATCCCCTTGAACGAGAGCATTCTCAACAAGCCCGCCGGCGGGGTGAGGGGCGCCTCGCGGCTCTTCTCCCGGCTGCAGTCGGGCAACGTCAAGGCCTACGTCTTCTATGTCTTCGTCGGCCTGGCCCTGGTTCTCTGGTGGGGGGTGGCCCATGTTTGATGCGACGCTGCTGCTGCTGATCTGCCTGCTGCCGCTGGCCGGGGCGCTGCTGGTATCGGTACTGGGGGCCCGCTCTGCCGGGATGGCCCGCGCTGCTGCGCTAGTGACGATGCTCGCGGTGTTGGCCCTGGCAGCCCATATCTTCGTCGGCTACGCCGCCGCCCGCAGCGGCGCCTTCGACCTCAACCTCCCCTGGATCGCCGAACTCGGCGTCCACCTGCACCTGGCGGTGGACGGGCTCAACCTCTATCTGCTGCTGCTGACCGCGTTGCTCTTCCCGGTGGCGCTGGGTTGCGCCTGGCCCAGCGCCGAGGCGCGCCGCCCGCTGTTTCTGGCCCTGCTGCTGCTGCTCGAGGCCGGGCTGCTCGGGACCTTTCTCTCGCAGAACCTGATGTTCTTCTTCGTCTGCTGGGAGGCGGTGCTGATCCCCATGTTCGTGCTGATCCTGGTCTTCGGCGGGGCCAAAAGCCGCGAAGCCGCCCAGGCCTTTTTCCTCTACACCCTGGCCGGCTCGGTGCTGCTGCTGGCGGCGGTGATCCTGCTCGGGGTGCAGTGCTGGCAGCAGACCGGCAGCTGGTCCTTCGAGCTGGCAACCCTGCTCGACCTGCAGCTTGGCTGGGGGACGCAGCTCTTCGTCTTCGCCGCCATCGTCCTGGCCTGCGCCATCAAATGCCCGCTGGTTCCCTTCCATTCCTGGCTGCCGCTGACCTACGCCGAAGCGCCGCCGGCCGGCACCGCGCTGATGGCCGGGGCCCTCTCCAAGATGGGGGCCTTCGCCCTGCTCAAGCTGGCCATCCCCCTCTGCCCCCAGGCGGCCGCGGCCCTGGCCCCCTGGCTGATCGCGCTGGCGGTGTTCAGCATCCTCTACGGCGCGGTGCTGGCGCTGCGCCAGGCGGATTTCAAGCTGCTGGTGGCCTACTCGTCGCTCAGTCACATGGGCTACATCGTGCTGGGGATCTTCAGCTTTCAGCAGAGCGCCCTGCACGGCGCCCTGCTCCAGACCTTCAGCCACGGCCTGGCGGTCGCCGGACTGTTCCTGGCGCTGGGACTGCTCGAGCAGCGGCGGGGCGCCGCCTACCGGCAACTCACCGCCCTGGCCACCCTCGCCCCGCGCCTGGCGGTGGTGCTGATGCTCTTCGTGCTGACCTCGGTGGCCCTGCCCCTGACCAGCGGTTTCACCGGGGAATTCATGATCCTCTTCGGCGCTTTCCAGCAGGCCCTGGCCGGCTGGAAAGCCGAGCTTGGCGTGTTGCCGCTGGCGGCGGTGATCCTCGCCTGCTCGGGGATGGTGCTGGGCGCCGGCTACATGCTGCGTTTCGCCCGCACCCTGTTGTTCGGCCAGGCGCCCGAGGGGAGCGCCCTCCCCGACCTGGGTGGACGCGAGGCGCTGGCCTTCCTCCCGCTGCTGCTGCTGATCCTCGCGATCGGCATCGCCCCGGCCCCCTTCATGGCCCGGGTGCAGCCGGACGTGGCCGCGGTGACCGCCCGGGCCGCCGTCCCCCCCTTTGAAAAAGGGGGGCCAGGGGGGATTTCGCTGCGCCCCGCCGAGGCAAATCCCCCTCAATCCCCCTTTGCCAAAGGGGGACTGGAACAGCTGGCCGCCATCCTGGGGATGTCCTTCCCCCGGCAAGACAACGGAGAATCCCATGCCCGCTGATTTCTTCTACGCCCTGCTGCCCGAACAGCTGCTGCTGGCGCTGCTGGTGACCTTGATGCTCTGCGAAATCCTCGGCCGCGGCGCGCGCCTGGCCGGCCCGCTCTTTACCCTGGTCGCCGGGGCCGGTTGCGCCGTGCTGCTGCTGCAGCTTGCGCAGGGGTACGGCGCGGCGCCGGTGCCCGGCGAGATCGTCATCGACCGCTTCGCCCTGCTCGGCCGCCTGGTGATTCTCGGCTGTGGTTGCATCTACGGGGTCTGCTGCCTGAGCAGCGACGCAGGCATCAAGTCGCGGCTGCTGCTCGGTGCCTCGCTGCTGGGCGCCCTGGTCATGCTCGACAGCGCCGGGTTCATCTCTCTGTTCCTGGGGATCGAACTGCTTTCGCTGCCGGCCTTCGCCCTGATGGTGCACCGCTGCGGGCTCTCCAGCGCCAGCGAGGGGGCCTTCAAGTACCTGCTGCTCTCCGCGGTGGCCAGCGGCCTGATCCTCTTCGGCCTCTCCCTGGGCTACGGCAGCTGCGGCACCCTGGCCATCGGCGATTTCGTCGCCGCGACGGCCGACGGCCCGCTGGGCCTGGCCGCTTGCGCCCTGGTGCTGAGCGGCTTCTTCCTCAAGGCGGCGGTCTTCCCCTTCCACGGCTGGGCCCCCGACGCCTACGCCGGAGCAAGGCTGCCGGTCACCGCGCTGCTCGCCTCCATCGTCAAGGGGGCGGTGGTGCTGGCTCTGGTGCGCATCCTCGGCGAGGCGCCCCTGCCCAGCGAGTTGGATGGGGCCATCATCGTCCTGGCGGTCCTCTCCATCTTCTACGGCAACGTCACCGCCATCCGCCAGGGCGCCTTCCGGCGGCTGCTGGCCTATTCCTCCATCGCCCACGGCGGTTACATGATCTTCGCCCTGGCCGATGCCGGCGGCGGACGGGTCGAGGCGCTGCTCTACTACGTGGCGGTCTACGCCGTCACCACCATCGTCGCCTGCACCTGCTTCGGCCTGCTCGCCCAGGGGGAGGCGGACGAGTTGGAAGTCCTCGACGGCGCCTTCGCCGCCCGGCCCCTGCCGGCCCTGCTGCTGGCGGTTTCGGTGCTCTCCCTGGCGGGGATCCCGCCGCTGCCCGGCTTTCTGGCCAAGTTCTTCATCTTCAAGTCGGTGATCGCCTCCGGGCACCTGGTCCCGGCGGTGCTGGCCTTCGCCGGCAGCTATCTCGGCGTGGTCTACTACCTGGGGATCGTCTACCGCCTGTTCCGGCCCGCTACGGCCCCGGCGCGCCCGGCGCGCCCGGCGCTCCCCGCCGCCCGCTGGGCCTTCGGCGGCATGCTCCTCGGCAGCGCCGTGCTGATGCTCTTCATGGTGGCTCCGGGGGTCTTCCACCGGCTGCTCGGCGGGCTCTGAAAATCGGGCGGTTATAGAAGGCAGGTAAACAAAAAGGAGGACCGGCTGACCGGTCCTCCTTTTCGCTTACTGTATTCGCAGGTTCAACCCCTTTCCGGCGGCACCTTGAGGGAGATCATCCTTTCTATCCCGGATCGGTGGCTTGGTTGGTCTCCTCTTTCCAACGAAACCGGTTTTGGCCACCAATTCTGATATTCAAAAGCACCACTGGCTCCAGGGGCTCAGGCGGCACCCAATATAGAACGAGAAAATCCCGGGCGCCGGCATCCAACACATATTCCCTGACGGTTATTTTCTTTCCCCCGACCGACCTTCTGCGTGCGGGCGCGATCTCTTCGTGGTTGGAAATATTTTCCACCATCGTCCGGTAACTTGCCTGCAAGCGCTCAACGAAGCGAATGGCCCCGAGTTCCGCATACTCATCGAGAAAATCCTTCAAGCGGCGAACAAACAGAGGCGTAGCGACCACCCTGCGAGTCATCCTCTTTGCTTCTCCGCGACTGCCCTGGCACGATCGAGGGCCGCGTCGAACAGGGTATCCACCTCTTCGGCCGGCACATGAGTTCCGGTAAGCTCATATTCTTCCCAAGCTGCCAGCGCCTCCGCCTCG
This sequence comes from Desulfuromonas versatilis, assembly GCF_019704135.1. NCBI lineage: Bacteria > Pseudomonadati > Thermodesulfobacteriota > Desulfuromonadia > Desulfuromonadales > Desulfuromonadaceae > Desulfuromonas > Desulfuromonas versatilis. The sequence continues at coordinate 3,099,244 of NZ_AP024355.1, read as the reverse complement.
AATTGGATGTCAGCCTCGGCCGCTTCAATCGCCGGACTGCCAATCGCCTCGAGTACAGCCGCCATCGACCGCCCCATTCTGCGCGAAAGCCTCTCCAGCCGTTCGGCGAATTCATCATCCACTCTTAAGTTGAGCTGTCGGGTCATGACTCTCTCCCATTTTCGTCTTTTTCTGAATGCTAGCACCTGCTAGCAGATGAGTCAATCCCGCGCCGTTTCCCTTGGCTTGAATCAACCCCTCAAAGAGGAAAATCATCAATTCCGAAGGCTTGCCTGGCCTATGGGAATCATGGGTGGGGCATTCTCCTTTGGGCAGGGCCCATCAGTATGCCGGCAAAACCAGCCGCGCTCAGTGCAGGCTCTTCTTGATCTGCTCGACAATCTCCCTTTCCTGACCCGCTCGGCCAGCGAAGCTCTGCAGTGGGGTTACCGACCACTTGAGGGCACCCCACATGGGGATGGTTCGCAGCATGCGATCGACCTCCTCGTTGGAGGCGGCCTCGACAATGAACACGAAAGCCCGATCTCCCAGCGGCAAGCCTCCGGCCAGAATCTTCTTCTGCTCCTCCAGCCTGATCAGCGCATCAAAGCTTGGAAGGATTGTCCTCTCCAAGACCTGTGCAGCCTCCTCCGGGGATGCGAAGCCCGGTCCTTCTTTTCCGGTCACCAGGTATCTCATGGTTCGTTCTCCTTTCCATGTTGGAATTATTTCATTCTAGTTGACCAGGCGGAGATGTCGAATGCTGTGCGGGGGCAGGGTCATTCCGTCTCCTTCCCTGTTCTGAGAACGGCCGGGCGGTTTTTTTTTTGACGAAACCCTTGGCTCGACCACGGCCCCGAGGATCGGCCGCATGGACAAAGGCGGGATTTCATCGCTCTCAAGCATGCAAAAGCATGCGGTAGAGAAGCCCCGCTGCGGCGCTCCCGGCGAGGGTGGGGATAAGTCCGGTGCGGAAGCGGAAAAGGAGCAGGAAGGCGACGGCAGCGATGAGCAAAGCCGGCAGATCGAGGGTGTTCCAGGCGGGGAGCAGCAGGCGCAGGCCGTAGACGTGACTCTCCGCAAGGTTGCCAAAGAGGGTGTTGAGGCAGAACCAAAGCGCCAGGTTGAGGATCACGCCGACGATGGCCGCGGTCACCGCCGACAGGGCGGTGTTGAGGGCCTGGTTGTTCTGGAGGCGCTGGATGTACGGCGCGCCGAGAAAGATCCACAGAAAGCAGGGCACGAAGGTGACCCAGGTGACAACGACGGAGGCGATCAGTCCCGCTGCCAGGGGCGGGAGGTCTTCGACCAGGCGGAAGGCGCCCATGAAACCGACGAACTGGACGACCTGGATCAGCGGCCCCGGGGTCGTCTCGGCCATGCCGAGCCCGTCGAGCATCTCCCCGGGCGCCAGCCAGCCGTAATCCTCCACCGCCCGCTGGGCAACGTAGGAAAGGACGGCATAGGCCCCGCCGAAGGTGACAACCGCCATCTTGCTGAAAAAGACCCCCTGGGTCACGAAGAGATGCTCCGGACCGAAAAGCAGGGCCAGCAGGGCCAAGGGGGCGAACCACAGGGGCAGCCAGACGGCCAGCAGGCGCAGGGAGCGTCGCCAGGGGACGGGCGGAGCCTCAAGCTCCCCTCCGGCCTCACTTTTTGCAGCGGCCGGCGGCGAAAAGATCTCCGGATGTCGCCGTCCCCCCAGCCAGCCGATGAGGGCAGCGCCCAGGATGATGATGGGGAAGGGAACCTCCAGGTAGAATATGGCGACAAAGGCGGCCGCGGCCAGCAGGACCAGGACCCCATTGCGCAGGGCCTTTTTGCCGATGCGCACCAGGGCCGCGACCACCACCGCCATGACGGCCGGCTTCAGGCCATAGAAGAGGGCTTCCACCACCGCCAGGTCCCGGAAATAGGCGTAGAGGATGCTCAGCGCCAGGATGGCCAAAAATCCGGGAAGGACAAAGAGGGTGCCTGCGGCCAGGCCGCCGCGGGTGCCGTGCAGCAGCCACCCCAGGTAGGTCGCGAGCTGCTGGGCTTCGGGGCCCGGCAGGACCATGGCGTAATTGAGGGCGACGAGAAACCGGCGCTCGCCGATCCACTGCTTTTCCTCGACCACCAGGCGGTGCATGACCGCGATCTGTCCGGCAGGTCCGCCGAAACTCAAAAGCGCCACCTTGATCCAGATCCGCAGGGCTTCGCGAAAGGAGGGGGCGGGCGGCGGTGCTCCAACTGGGTCGGTTGGCTTCATGCGGAATGCCTCGTGAGAGTCGGCGACTCTTTACCTGAAGTGTTCTTGAGGCCCTCCTGCTTGTCAAATCTTCTTCCTTAATTTAACAGGGTCACCTAGGAAACGTGCTGCATGCTGCATGTTGTCAACTCGCGCACCCTTTCCTGGAGAAAAATTGGGCGGGGACCGGAATCAAAAATAAATCCGTCCCCTTTTTAGGCAGGGGCGCAGGCGATGAAAGCTGAAGTCTTCAAGGGCTGGCCTTATGTCTTTTAATGGGTGACCCTTTGCCCCTGAAAATCCAATGGAGACTTCGCTGTGGAATACCCGGTTTTCTCGTTAATTTTTAGGAGGCCAACTTCCTTGCATGCGGAAGAATGTAAAATGTTTGAAAATTTTATTGCATCGTCAATTATTAATAATAGATTATCTAGGTTGGTACCTGAATGACGATCATCCTTCAATCCCATAGCATGTTCGATTCTGCATTGTCAGGAGGGCCAGCCATTGGGCGACCATCTTGTCTACGAGCGCTACCTGTGGTTTCACAGCCAGGTCAAAGCCGGAAAGTTCCCCAACGCAGCGGGGCTGGCAGAGCGTTTTGAGCTCTCACGAAAAACCGCCCAGCGCGATATCGACCGCATGGCCGACCGCCTATTTGCGCCGCTGGAGTATGATGGCAGCCGCCGCGGCTACCATTACACCGAACATGGCTTCGAGTTGCCGCCGATCCAGGTCTCCCAGGAAGAGCTTCTCGCCATCCTGCTCGCTCGCAACCTGCTCTCGGCCAGTGCCGGTGGTCTGATCAGCCGGTCTATAGCCTCCTTTGGCAAAAAGCTCTTCGCCTCCATGGGGGATCTCGGCCTCAGCGAAGCCCGCATGGATGAGGTCTTTTCCGCCACCTGGAACGGCTACGCTCCGGCCCAGGCCGAGACCTTCCGCACGGTCTCCGAGGCCCTGCTGCAGCAACGCCTGCTGAGCTTCACCTATCAATCCCCGCGCACAAGAAAAAGCAGCACTCGCCGAGTCGAACCCCACCACCTGCAGCATTACATGGGCAGTTGGGTACTGATCGCCTACTGCCGGCGGCGATCGGACTGGCGCAAGTTTTTCCTCTCGCGTATGACCGAACCGAAGATTCTCCCAGAGTGTTTTGACCCCCGGCCCCGGGCAGACTGGCAAGGGCAGCTAGAAGGAGGTTTCGGCATCTTTCAGGGCACAGGTCTGACCCATGTCGTCCTACGCTTCTCGCCCTTCCGTGCCGCCTGGATCCGTGAACAGCTCTGGCACCCCCATCAGCGGCTATCCGAACACCCAGACGGCAGCCTCGATCTGAGCTTCCCCGTCGCCGACTTTCGCGAAATAAAGCTGCGGGTGCTGCAGTTCGGTGCCGATGTCGAGGTGATCGAGCCGGAGGAGCTGCGGCGCCAGGTGCGGGAGGAGATCGGGAGGATGGTGGGAGTTTACCGCAATGGGTAACACTGGCACCCACCGCTTGTCCAAAACAAGGCAGCTCAGGAATCCCCCCTTTGAGAAGGGGGGCTCGGGGGGATTTTTTTCGGAGACAGGCCCGGCAAAAGCAAATCCCCCTAAATCCCCCTTTTTCAAAGGGGGACTTGGATATGGGTAGAGGGTTGGTGGTTCAGCAGAAAATAAAAATTTTTTTGTGAGGGGGGACACTGGGTGTCTACCTTGGGGTGGTAGGGTGGGGGTCCGGAATGGGTTATTGAACACTGCCAGGTGAAAACCAGGAACCTCTTGGAGCGGAATATCCACCTACCAGGTATCGGCTAATGGGTGGAGCGAACCTTGCGTAAATGATGGAGGTGTTCATGGATACACATTTAAGTTTCGATTCGCAGTTTGAATGCCTCACGGGCCATGGACCATTCCCATGGCAAAGAAAGCTGTTTGGTGAATTCCTTGAAAAACAATTTCGTGAGGCTTGCCCCGCCCCGACGGGCCTAGGAAAAACGTCGATCATTGCAATATGGCTCCTGGCGCTTGTCCATCATGCCTTGAACGGCTCCATGTCAGGGTATCCTAGGCGACTTGTTTACGTAGTTAACCGAAGAACCATTGTGGATCAGGCTACCGACGAGGCTGAGAAAATGCGAAAAGTGCTCGTCGCCAATCCGGCCCTTTGGGCTATCGCCGAGGCTTTGCGGTCACTCCAGGCCCGAGCCGATGCAATACCTTTGGCGCTTAGCACGCTTCGTGGACAATTTGCAGACAATGCAGAGTGGCGGCATGACCCTGCCCGGCCCGCGATCATCGTTGGTACGGTGGATATGATCGGCAGCAGGCTGCTGTTTTCCGGCTATGGGTGCGGATTCAAATCCCGTCCTTTGCATGCTGGGTTTCTTGGCCAGGATGCCTTGCTGGTGCATGATGAAGCCCATCTCGAGCCTGCTTTTCAGGAGATGCTTTCGGCCATTGCTGCCGAACAGCGGCGTTGCCAGGAATTTGGACTGTTCCGTGTTATGGAGTTAACCGCAACTTCTCGCTCAGATGCAAGTGGCGAGGAGGATTTATTTACCGAAGAAGATCAGACCCATGGTGTTGCCCGGAAACGGCTCGGAGCGAAAAAGGGGATTGCTTTTCATCCTGTTGACGACGAGAGAAGGGTGGCGGACAAGGTAGAACAACTTGCCAAAGGATACAAAGACAGCGGCCAGGCAATTCTCGTTTTTCTGCGTGGGGTGAGAGAGGTTACGAAGGTGGCCGCCGCACTGCGCAAAGTTGTCCCGGAGTGTGTTGAGACGCTGACCGGCACCCTGCGCGGCTATGAGCGCGACGCCCTGGCCAGGGAGAATTCAATCTTTGCCCGTTTCTTACCATCAACGGAAGCGACGCCGCGAACGGGCACCGTCTATCTCCTATGTACCTCTGCTGGGGAGGTCGGGGTCAACATTTCGGCGGACCATTTAGTCTGCGACTTGACGCCCTTCGACAGCATGATGCAGCGTTTCGGGCGGGTGAATCGTTTCGGTGCAGGCGATGCCCGTATCGATGTCGTACATCGCACCTATGCAAAAGACGCGGATGCGCGCGAACCCGAATCATCGACCAAGACAAAGGAGAAGCCTTTTACCCCCTTCGACCGGGCCTGTGGTCGAACCCTGACCGTACTTCAACGGCTGCCCATGCGTGATGATCAGCGTCGGGATGCGAATCCGGTGGCCTTGAGCAAAATACCCGTTGCCGACCGGCAAGCCGCTTTTACGCCACCTCCAGGAATTCTTCCCACGAGCGAGATTCTTTTTGATGCCTGGGCGCTGACCACCGTCCGCCAGAAACTGCCCGGTCGTCCGCCCGTTGCCGATTGGCTGCATGGCGTTACTGAGTGGGAACAGCCCGCAACCCACATTGCGTGGCGGGATGAGGTCGGTTTTGTCGGCGGGATGTCGCAAGCCCCCCCACCGGAAGACCTGCTTGAAGACTATCCTCTCAAGCCCCACGAATTGTTGCGTGACCAGACTCCGCGGGTATTTTCCGAGCTTGAGAAAGTTGCCGCCCGCTGCCCGTTGACGCCCGTCTGGCTCCTTAATTCTGACGGCGTTGTTGAAGTGCTCTCCTTGACGAGGTTGGTCGAGCGGGACAAACAAAAGAAGCCAGTGCTGAACCTCGCCGATTGTACGGTGTTGTTACCGCCGGTGGTCGGTGGTCTCGAAGGCGGCATATTAAATGGCGATGCTGGTAATAGCTCCGGGGCGATTTATGACATAGCCGATCACTGGTTGGACGGGAATGGCAGGCCCCGGCGCTGTCGCGTCTGGGATGACGATGATCCTCCTCTATGGATGCGGCTGGTGCGAACTATCGACGTGCGTCCCGATGGCGACGAAGAGGAGGATGAAGAGGCAGATTCGACCAGTCGGCGCTACTGGCACTGGTATGTGCGGCCCCGCTCCGCCGACGATGAGGGGTCGAGGACAGCAAGAATAAAGGAAGAGCTGACACCCCACCTTTGTTCTGCCGAGGATTTCGCAACAAGGCTCGTTGACCGTTTAGGTTTGGAGGGGCTAGAAGCAAAGGCGGTTGTGCTGGCGACTCGCTGGCATGACCGCGGGAAAGATCGCTTGGTTTGGCAGCGCTCCATCGGCAATCGCGACTATCCGCAACAGGTGCTGGCGAAATCCGGGCCAGGAATGTGGCCGATCAATCTTAGCGAATATCGCCACGAGTTCGGTTCGCTTGTCGATTTATCCAGCGACACGGAGTTTCTGGAGTTACCGGCCGAGATACGGGACCTCGTCCTGCACCTTGTCGCCGCCCATCATGGCCGTGCCAGGCCGCACTTCCCTGCCCATGAGACGTTTGATCCAAATTGGCCGGATATGGTCACAATGGCAATTGTTAATGAAATTCCCCGCCGTTACGGTCGATTGCAGCGGAAGTATGGTCGCTGGGGACTTGCCTATCTCGAATCACTTGTGCGCTCTGCCGACGCCATGGCGTCTCAGCTTGGACCCGGCGAAGTTTTCGCTGATGGCGGTGTATCGCCCTCACAAGGAGGTGTCTGATGCATTCGATGCCAACGCCCATGATCAGCATTCCCGTTGATCCCTCTAACCCCGGCCAATTCTTTGCTTGCTGCGGGCTGCTTGAACTTGCCGACAGGCTTTGGGTAGGTGCAGAGGGATGGTTTGAGAATGGTCATTTCTGCATTCTGACAAAGGATACCACCGGTTCTTTGTCGCAAATGCTGGAAGCGGCACAAAGTATTCGGCTTTCGATGAATAACGCCGAATGTAACGATGTAGAGCCAGGCGAGGGAGACGAAGATTTATCTGGTGAAGTCTATCCGTTGATCATTGAAATGCCAATAAACCTCCGTTTGGATTGGTGGAAAGATAAGTCAATCAAAACATGGGCTGGTTCGATGGACGAACGCAAGATTTTTATTGCGATGTGCCATGCCATTGAACCGCAGTACGAAGATCCAATGAACCAAGGCACGGTAGTTTTTGACCCCTCAGTGAATGTATCAAGCGGTAAACGAGGTCTTAAACGAAAAAAGCGGGAGCCCTTCTATTTCGACGCGCGCCGTGGTGCAAACGCATGGTCCATTGATGTTGGTTTTTCGCCGGACTCTTTGGCGATGACAACTCTTGCCTACCCTGCAGTAGAAGCCCTGTGCTTTATCGGCCTTCAAAGGTGCCGCCCGAAGCCAACCGAGACTCCACGGGTGTTCGACTACTTTACATGGCACTACCCCTTGCCGATTGCCACCATTCCTATGGCTGTTTCTGGCCTCCTTGGGAACGGTGATGGATTTCGCTTTGAAAACGCTTTTCGAACAGACCAGAGGAAGCACAAGGCATTTAACCCTGCCACCCCAATTCAAAGGAGCTGACAATGAACGATCTAGTGCAGAAGTTTGACCACTGGCTTGAAAACTCTGGACCAGCCGCACTGGTAATACGTGAAAAATTGATGCCGGTCGAGGGCCATGATGGTGTGCTGTTCCCCGCGACTTTTGCTGCCAGCGAGGACAAGACCTTCAAGGGTGGATACAACATTGACGAGTTCCCGGACGGGACCAATGTTTGCCTGATAGATAGCGTTGGTTCGCAAGCTAACCGGATTGAACCCATGTTCATGTCATCTGAGTATGCCGATCTGGTGCCGCAGGTGGTAGTGAAGGCTGGCACCAAGCGCGTTAACCTCTTGGAGGCTGGTCATCGCGCTGGCGATGCCATTGTCCGTTGCTCCGCATTACAGCAAGAACTCCGTGAGGCCTTCAAGGCAGTGCAAAACGGTAATGCGGAACTTCTGGCAAAAATTGCGCCGACTTCGCTTGTTTTCGGAGTTTGGGATTCCCGGGATACCCAAGCTAAACTTCCGCGCTTGGTTGATTCTAAAATCCGAGCGTTTAACGTACACAAATTGACTCGGTCGGCACAGTTCAACCCGGCGACGGATTATTTGGGTCAAGAGCTGCTTGAAGATACATCCGACAAAAAGATTAAGGATGCATACGCGGAACGCGGGTTCGTCCATGTGCCTGCAACAGGCACGCATGGTGGCGTGATCGCTACGGGGGGCATTCGCCGTGACGCCACGCTCCATCTTGCCGCGCTCCGTTTACTTTCGGCAGGACCGGACAAAGTAAAGTCCAAGACTCTTCAACGCTACATACTCGGCCTTGCCTTAACTGCATTCACATCGTCGGCAGCTAGATACTTGCGCCAAGGGTGTAATCTTGTCCGCGATCTTGAAAAACCACTTGAGTTCAAAGTGGTTTTCAATGATGGCAGCCGCGAAGATGCAAATCTCAAGCACGACGAGGCGCTCGTTTATGCTGAGGCCGTTGCAAAGGAATATGGAGTTGCGCCGGGTCGGGAAGTGCTCTTTGACATAAATTTGGCGAAAAAAGACGTAACCGACAGTGGTTCAAAGAAAAAAGCGAAATGACCGGGGGGCATGTCATGACCATGTACTTTGCATTGACAATCGACTTCCTCGACTGCCGTTTCCACGGCAGACGGGATGGTGGTGAGCCGGAATGGCCCCCATCGCCATTGCGGGTTTTTCAGGCGCTGGTGGCTGCCGCAGCCCGGATGAACGGAGGGGCATTATCTGATGGAGACAGTGCAGCATTGCAGTGGCTCCAAGCACAGACTGCGCCGGTTATCATCGCGCCATCCGGCCTGTCCTCGGTCTCTCCATACCGGCTGTCTGTGCCGAACAACGCCATGGACCTTCCAGCTTCATATTGGGCCGTTGGCCAAGATCCGCCTGGCGATAAAGCTCCAGCCAAGCAGCGCTCGATGAAAACCGTACAACCCACTCATTTACTCGATGGTAGTTCGATCCATTACCTCTGGCGAATGCACGAGCCCGTTAACGCTGAGATTGTCGGCCATGTTAAGGCCATCGCTGGGCCGGCGCAAAACATTAACGTATTGGGCTGGGGTATCGATGTGGTGGTGGGAAACGGAACGATACTTTCCGCTGAGCAAGTGGAAGCTCTGTTTGGTGAGCGTTGGCTGCCCCATGCCGGGACCGGCGAGGGAGGCTTGCGGGTACCGGTCAGAGGGACACTGGCTGATTTGCAGGCGAGGCATGCCGGTTTTCTGGGGCGTCTGGCAGACGGCAGCTTCGTCCCCCCGCCGCCTTTGGTTGTCTACGACAAGGTCAATTATCGCCGGGATATTGATCCACCGCTGCGGGAAGTCGCCGCATTCTCCCTGCTGAGAACGGACGCCAGCGGATTTCGTCCCTTTGATACGGTAAAATGGGCGCTCACCGTGGCCGGGATGACGCGCCATGCCGCGCGCCGCGCAGCGCAAGGCTCGGGTTGGCCAGAGGAAGGGATAAACGGCTGCATCCTCGGGCATGGTGAATCTATTGGGGACGAAAAACATCAGCCAGTTGGGTCGCAGCGGCTTGCCTATCTTCCGCTGCCGAGCCTCGAAGCACGCGGAGACGGCAAAGCGCCGGTGGTTGGCAGTGTCCGGCGAGTAATTGTCACCGCCTTTGATGAAGCAAGTGGTGACAAGATCAACTGGGCTCGTCGCGCACTCTCGGGGCAGATGCTGGAGAAAGAAGGAAAAGCCGAGGGGGATGATAAAGAGGCGATGGCGTTGCTCTCCTTGCTGCCCGGCTCGGATAAGGTGATTTGTGCATACATCCGCCCATCCTCATGCTGGGCAACGGTGACTCCCGTAGTCCTTCCGGGGTACGATGACCCAGCGCATTACAGGCGGCGACTCCAAATCGTAACCAACGCGGAGGAGCAAAAACGGCTGCGGGACCATCTTCATGATCGCATCGATGGTTTGCTCCGCAAAGCGATAAGGCAGGCGTATTTCCCCGAGGCGCTGGCAAAAAATGCCTTGATTGAATGGCGCAAGGTCGGGTATTGGCGCGGCGCTTCTCTGGCGGGTCGCTATGGTGTGCCCGATCATCTCAAGAGATTCCCCCGTTATCACGTTAAAGTCCGGTGGCGTGACGATCAACAAAGGCCGGTTTCGATCGGTGGACCCGTCTGTATCGGCGGCGGGCGGTTCTACGGCCTCGGCCTCTTCGCCCCGGCCGATTGAAGGAAATCCCCCCCGCCCCCCCTTTTCCAAAGGGGGGAGTCTTTCTCTTTCGGGCTGGGTATGTTATCTCGCTCTTCAAAGTCCCCCTTTGGAAAAGGGGGATTGAGGGGGATTTCGATTCCGGGAATGTCACCAACGGAGATTGCAATGCTCAAATACAATGCCGGCCTTAAAGAGCCAGCTCGCGACTTACGCAAAAACCTGACCGATGCCGAGCGACTGCTTTGGTCACACCTGCGCCGCAAGCAATTGTTGGGCGTGCAGTTTTACCGTCAAAAGCCGATCGCCCGTTTTATAGTCGATTTTTACGCTCCGGCGTGCCGGTTGGTGATCGAGGTCGATGGCTCCCAGCATTACGAACCTGACCACCGTGTGAAGGACTTTCAGCGGGATCAGCATCTTGCTGGCTTGGGAATTAGGGTCCTGCGGTTTAACAACATCCAGGTATTGCAGGAGACGGAAGGAGTGCTGGAAGCCATTTTGAGGCAGATGCAGCAGGTGATTGGAAATCCCCCCTGACCCCCCTTTATCAAAGGGGGGGATGGTTGCACACCTTGGCCGACACCCGTCCAGCTTTCCGGGGAGAGGAGCCTCCCCCTTTGAAAAATGGGGATTGAGGGGGATTTCGATGGAGCGAAAGGAGGTCACACTCATGGCAGAAAATCCAGATCTTCCCTTCATCCCCGCCCGGATGCTCAACGAATACGTCTACTGCCCGCGCCTCGGCTACCTCATGTGGGTACAGGGCGAGTTCGCCCACAGCGCCGATACGGTCGACGGCAAGCTCAAGCACCGTCGGGTCGACAAGGAGAGCCGCCAGAGACTGCCCGAGGCGCCTGACGATGAGGAAACGATTCATGCTCGCTCGGTGGGGCTCAGCTCGGCTCTTCTCGGCATCACTGCCAAGATCGATCTGGTCGAAGGGGAGGGGGAAGTGGTGCGCCCCGTCGATTACAAACGGGGCAAGCGACCCCACGTGGCCGGCGGGGTCTATGCGCCCGAGCGAGTGCAGCTCTGTGCCCAAGGACTGCTGCTGCGCGAACACGGGTTTCAGGTGGACGAGGGGTTCATTTATTTCGTCGAATCGCGCGAGCGGGTAGGCGTGCCTTTCAACGGCGAACTGATCGATGAAACCCTGGCGGCCATTGATGGTTTCCGCGAGTCGGCCAGTATCGGCGAGATCCCCCCGCCGCTGGAAGACAGCCCCAAATGCCCGCGCTGTTCGCTGGTGGGGATCTGTCTGCCCGACGAGGTGCGGTTTCTCAGCCACGCGGGCACCGAACCGCGCCCCATTTATCCTCACACCGAAAACGGCTTGCCCCTCTACGTGCAGTCGCCGCGTGCCTATGTGCGAAAGGCCGGAGACACCCTGGTGGTCGAGGTCGAGAAGGAAAAGGTCGCTGCTGCGCGCTATGGCGAAACCTCCCAGGTGGTGCTGTTCGGAAATTCGAGCCTGACCACCCCCGCGCTTCACGAGTGCCTGGCGCGGGAAATCCCAGTCACCTGGCTGAGTTACGGCGGCTGGTTCATGGGTCATACTGTGGGCACGGGGCACCGTAATGTCGAAACTCGCACCGTTCAGTACCGCGCCAGCTTCGATGAGGAGGCCTGCCTCAAACTGGCGCGGCGGCTGGTCGCCGGCAAGATCGCCAACAGCCGCACTCTGCTTAAGCGCAACTGGAAAGGGAATGTCGAGGAGATTTCACCGACTCTCGACGCCCTGCGGCGCGACTTGCGGAACGCGTTTCGCATGAGGACCCTCGATACTTTGCTCGGGATCGAGGGGACGGCGGCCGGCCGCTATTTTGAGAACTTCTCAGGTATGTTCAAAAGGGACGAAAACGAGAAGATTCCCTTCGATCTGACCACCCGTAACCGGCGCCCTCCGCGCGATCCGGTTAACGCCATGCTCTCCTTCGCCTATGCCATGCTGACCAGGGAGTGGACTGTGACCCTGGCGGCGGTGGGGCTCGACCCTTACCGGGGATTTTACCATCAGGCGCGCTTCGGCCGACCTGCTTTGTCCCTGGATATGATGGAGCCTTTTCGCCCCCTGATCGCCGATTCGACGGTGCTCATGGCCATTAACAACGGCGAGGTTCAGCCCGACGATTTCATCCACGCTGCCGGCAGCTGCAACCTCAGCGAAAAGGGCCGCCGAAGTTTCATCGCTGCCTTCGAGCGGCGCATGAGTCAGGAGGTGACCCACCCCATATTCCGATACCGCATCAGCTACCGACGGCTGTTCGAGGTGCAGGCGCGGCTTCTGGTTCGTTTTCTGTTAGGGGAGATCCCCAATTTCCCCGTGTTCGTGACGAGGTGATGGCCATGGATCATCTCTACATCGTCAGCTACGATATCAGCAATGCCAAGCGATGGCGGCAACTGTTCAAAACCATGCACGGTTACGGTGAATGGCTGCAGCTTTCGGTGTTTCAATGTCGGCTCGGTCGACGGCGGATGATCGAAATGGAGGCGGCGATCGGTGATATCGTCCACCACAGGGAGGACCATGTGCTTATACTCGACCTAGGGCCGGCAGAGAATGTCAAACCGCATGTGCATAGCATCGGCAAGGCATTTGAGCCCGTGCGGCGGGAGGCAGTGATCGTTTAGGTCTGTTTTTCGCCGAACGTAGTCGAGTGCTCCGGTGACGCGTTTGTGGCCGAGAGCACTCGAATTTTATAAGCTCTTTGAAAACTGAAAGAAATTTATTCAGGAAGGGAAGCAGATGTTATTGGGCTATGGACCTTGGGACGCAAAATGATAACCTCTCGAATAACGGCCCGCCACCCCGCAAAAAATCAGGGTCCGGGAGAAGAGTCTTCCGGGGCATTTCCGCCCCGGCCTCATTGAAGCTTGCTGCAACTCCGGGGGGCTTTCGGGCGCTTCCGGCTTCCGGGGCATTTCCGCCCCGGCCTCATTGAAGCTGGGCCTCGGGTGGGAACTCGGTCGGCTTGTCGGTCTTCCGGGGCATTTCCGCCCCGGCCTCATTGAAGCCGCCACGACCTGACATACAGCTTTGCTGTTCCGTCGGCTTCCGGGGCATTTCCGCCCCGGCCTCATTGAAGCCTCTTGAGGTTGGCGTAGAGCTGCACCCTGGCCGCCATCTTCCGGGGCATTTCCGCCCCGGCCTCATTGAAGCCTGGCGCTCCTTGACGGTCAGGGCGCTGCCGTCCCACCTTCCGGGGCATTTCCGCCCCGGCCTCATTGAAGCATTTAATACCGTAAACCATCGGCACCCAAGGAAGGAGTCTTCCGGGGCATTTCCGCCCCGGCCTCATTGAAGCAATTGGGCGGGCGAGTTCAGCCCCCGCGACCCGGTGCGTCTTCCGGGGCATTTCCGCCCCGGCCTCATTGAAGCAACGTGCGGGGGTCTTTGTGGCGAGCTGCGCAACGTGGTGGAGCGCATCTGCATCATGTACGGCCTCATTGAAGCAACGTGCGGGGGTCTTTGTGGCGGGATAATTCCATGTCTTCCGGGGCATTTCCGCCCCGGCCTCATTGAAGCGGCATCGAGCAGGAAAGCTGGCTGCTCAAAGCCGGGTTGTCTTCCGGGGCATTTCCGCCCCGGCCTCATTGAAGCATCTTGTCTTGCAATCCGGGGAAACGGTCGAGGGCCGTCTTCCGGGGCATTTCCGCCCCGGCCTCATTGAAGCGGCATCTGATTTCCCGCGCCGGGCTCCCGCCGATCCGTCTTCCGGGGCATTTCCGCCCCGGCCTCATTGAAGCATCACGCTCAGCCCAGCGTGTATAGCGTTGTGAAAGGTCTTCCGGGGCATTTCCGCCCCGGCCTCATTGAAGCGGGTGGACGAGATAGAACGTTCGGGCCAATCCGAAGGTCTTCCGGGGCATTTCCGCCCCGGCCTCATTGAAGCACGCCCAGAACCGACCAGCCGCCGGAGACATGCTTGAGTCTTCCGGGGCATTTCCGCCCCGGCCTCATTGAAGCCGTCCGAATCTCCGCGACGGCCTGCCGGATCACCTGGTCTTCCGGGGCATTTCCGCCCCGGCCTCATTGAAGCATCGCCGCAAGGTGGGAAAAATGATCCTCTTCTGCGGGTCTTCCGGGGCATTTCCGCCCCGGCCTCATTGAAGCGAGCAGGACTGCAAGCCGAAAAACATCAGCGACACGTCTTCCGGGGCATTTCCGCCCCGGCCTCATTGAAGCAATGGTCAGCTGAACCCGTCCCGTCGTGCGACGTTGTCTTCCGGGGCATTTCCGCCCCGGCCTCATTGAAGCCAGCTGCGACCATTACCGAGGTGGCCGTCCTCGCGGTCTTCCGGGGCATTTCCGCCCCGGCCTCATTGAAGCAACCATTTCAACCTCCCAGTTGACGGTGATGATGTGTCTTCCGGGGCATTTCCGCCCCGGCCTCATTGAAGCGTGCGCGAGACGGCGGCCAACGGGGGCAAGGCGGTCGTCTTCCGGGGCATTTCCGCCCCGGCCTCATTGAAGCTTCGACCTCAACCAGGTGGAGAAAATCGGACTCGGGGTCTTCCGGGGCATTTCCGCCCCGGCCTCATTGAAGCGCCCTGGAGGGGATCACCATCCGGGGCAACACCATCGTCTTCCGGGGCATTTCCGCCCCGGCCTCATTGAAGCGCCAGCCCGAAAGAGCCCAGCGCCGCACCGGCCAGGGTCTTCCGGGGCATTTCCGCCCCGGCCCCAATGAAGATACCAGGGGCGCTGGGAAAATTCCGACGGGTTTTGGGCAGTTGGAAAAAACTACCCCCTGGACAAATCCGCGGGCATAGTTATACTCAGTTTATTTGAAACCTGAGTATAACCACTTCGGGGTTTGTTATCATCAGGTTTTTAGTAATATGAGTATAACGGATGCGAGAAGCCGGGAACGGACATTTTCATGAAACGGATACCGCTCGAAACCCAGACACTTTATGCCGAGTTGATGGAGCAACTGACAGCCTTGGAGGCACAGCGGTCCATCGGCTCTCTTCGGGGCGGATTCGTGAAGAAGATCGTCAAGGGAGAGACCTACTACTACTTCCAGTATTCCGAGCCTGGCGGAGAGCGCAAACAGGTCTATATCGGCAGGGCAGGCCCCGAACTGAATCGCCTCGTGGCGAAGTTCGAGGGGGAAAAAGAAAGCTTTCGGGCGGACCAGCAGAGCATCCAAAGGCTCTGTGCCCAACTGCGCGTCGGGGGAGCAATCACTGCGACGCATGCCCATGTCCGGGTGCTGCAATCCCTGGCCGATGCGGGGGTGTTCCGGATGGGGGCCGTCCTGGTCGGCACGCACGCCTTTGCGAGCATGGGGAACCTGCTGGGTTGCCGGTGGGAGAGGCGGGGGCTCGAAACGCAGGATGTGGACATTGCCTGGGAGCGGGATCTGGACGTAGCGATTCCGGAGTTGCCGGAGGCCGACCTTCCCGGTGCCCTGGAACGCCTGCAGATGGGTTTTTCCCCGGTACCTTCCTTTGATCCCAACAGCCCATCGACCTCTTTCAAGGTGCGCAAGAGCCCTCTTCGGGTGGATGTGCTGACTCCGGCCAAGAACAAGAGGGAGGAATACCGGCCTGTCCCTGTCCCCAAGTTCAGGACCGCCGCGCAGGGGCTCAAATACCTCGACTATCTGATCGAGGCCCCGCAGCCGGCAGCCGTCATCGACTCGACGGGGGTCCTGGTCAATATCCCCGATCCCGCCCGCTATGCGTTCCACAAGCTGATTGTGGCGCAGGAGCGGCCTGTTTCGGAGCAGGTGAAAAGGGCCAAGGATCTGCGGCAGGCCTCTCTTCTGTTCACCGTACTTGGTGAGGAGCGCCCGGGCGATCTTCTGCAGGCCTGGGAAGCCCTGAAGGCCCGCGGAGCCTCCTGGGAGCAGAAGACCGCCCGAGGCCTGGCAGCGATGACAAAACTCCATCCCGAGGCAGGGGAGATCTCTGCTCTGCTTCGGCCCGGATAGCCCGCCCCCCTAGCACCCCTTTGGTAAAGGGGCCAAACAAAGGTCCCCCTTTGACAAAGGGGGATTGAGGGGGATTTCAAAACGGAGGATCGGCCGGCCGATCCTCCGTTTCAATCTCCTGCCCTGACTCAGCGCAGCTTGCCGACCACCGCCGGAGCCTCCACGGCAACGGGTGTAGGCCTCTCCCCGGATTCCGGTAGCGCACCAGAATCCGAGGAGCCGGGCTTCTTTTTCTCCCGCAGGTACCACTCCACCACCACCGGGCTGGCCACGAAGATGGAGGAGTAGGTGGCGATGAGCACCCCGACCACCAGGGCGAAGGCGAAGTCGTGGATCACCTCGCCGCCGAACAGGTAGAGGGCGAAGGCGGCGAGGAAGGTGGTGAGCGAGGTGACGATGGTGCGCGAGAGCACCTCGTTGAGGCTGCGGTTGAAGACGCCGGGGATCGGTTCGTTGCCGGCTTTCCGCAGGTTCTCGCGGGTGCGGTCGAAGACCACCACCGTGTCGGTCAGCGAATAGCCGGCGATGGTCAGCACGGCGGTGATGAACAGCAGGTTGATCTCCTTGCCGAGCAGGAAGAAGACCGCGAACATGGCGACCACGTCGTGCAGGGTGGCGGCCAGGGCGCCGACGGCGAACTTCAGGTCGAAGCGCCAGCCGACGTAGCAGAGGATGCCGAGCAGGGAGATGGCCACCGCCACCAGGGTGTCCTGCTTGAGCTTGTGGCCGATGGAGGGGCCGATTTCGCTGGACGATTCCACCACGAAGGGGTTTTCGGGCAGTTCCTGGCGGAAGGCGCTTTTGATCGTCTCGGCGACGCTCTGCTCGCCGCCGGTCCCCTTGCCAGCCTTGATCAGCAGCTTGTTCCCCTCGCGGATCTCCTGCAGGGTCGCCTCCTTGAGCCCCTGGCGGGCCAGGATGTCGCGGGCGCTCTCCAGCGAGGTGGGCTGGTCGAACTTGAGCTGCACGGCGGTGCCGCCGGTGAAGTCGATCCCTAGGTTGGCCTTGCCCCGGGAGATCTGCACGATCCCCACCAGGCCGGTGAGCAGGATGAGCGCCGAGAGGGCGAAGGCGATGGCCCGTTTGCCGATGAAGTCGAAGTGCAGCCGCTGGAACACGCGGAAGCCGGAGCCGCCGAAGCTGCTGTTTTTCAGCGGAGAGCGGCGGTGGACCAGGTCGAAGATGACCCGGGTGGCCACCAGCGAGGTGAACAGGTTGATGATGATGCCCAGGCTCAGCGACACGGCGAACCCCTTGACCGGCCCGGTGCCGAACTGGAACAGCACCGCCGCGGTGATCAGGGTGGTCACGTGCGAGTCCATGATGGTCAGAAACGCCTTGTCGTAACCCGCGGCCAGGCTGGTCCCCGGCGTTCGGCCGAGGCGCAGCTCTTCCTTGATGCGTTCGAAGATCAGCACGTTGGAGTCGACGGACATCCCCACCAGCAGCACGATGGCGGCGATCCCCGGCAGGGTCAGGGTGGCGCCCAGGGCCGCCAGCATCCCCATCAGGTAGACGACGTTGAGCACCAGGCCGACGTTGGCCACCAGGCCGGCGAAGCGGTAGTAGCCGACCATGAACAGGACGACCAGCAGCACCCCCGTGGCGCCGGCCAGCAGCCCCTTGTGGATCGAATCCTGGCCCAGGGAGGGGCCGACGGTCAGGTTCTGGATGATCTTGACCGGTGCCGGCAGCGAACCGGCGCGCAGCACGATGGCCAGGTCGGCGGCCTCCTTGCCGGTGAAGGTGCCGCTGATCTGGGCACTGCCGCCGGAGATGCGCTCCTGGATCACCGGCGCCGAATAGATCGTGTCGTCGAGGACGATGGCGAAACGCTTGCCGACGTTGGCGGCGGTGATCTGGTCGAAGATCCGCGCCCCGACCGTGTCGAAGTCGATGGCCACGTAGGGGCGGTTGAACCGGGTGTCGATGCGCACCTGGGCGTCCTTGAGAAGTTCGCCGGTGATGACGGCGCGCTTTTTCACCGCCAGCGGGGTCCGGCCCACTTCGATGCCGGCGTCATCGACCCGCTTCTCCATGAGGATTTCGACATCCTCCGCCAGGGTGGAAGGGCGGGTCGGATCGGCGTTTTCATCGAGCAGGCGAAACTCCAGCCGGGCGGTCTTGCCGATCAGCTCGATGGCCCGCTGCGGGTCCTTGATGCCGGGGAGCTGGACCACGATGTGCTCGGCGCCTTCGCGCTGGACCACCGGCTCGGCCACGCCGAACTGGTCGATGCGGTTGCGGATCGTTTCCAGCGCCTGCAGCACCGTGCGGTCCTTGAGCTCCTGGAGAGGCTGGTCGGGGATGCGGATCTCCACCGGGATCAGGGCGCCCTCGTCGGGGCCGGGCTCCACCCGGAGTTCGGGGTGGGATTTCTTCACCAGCGCGGTGAGGGCAGCCAGCGACTCCTGGTCGTAAATGGAGAGTTTCAGTCCATCGCCGCCGGCCCGGGCGATCTTCTTGAAGGGAGTCTTGGCGGCGTTCAGGCCGTCTTCGAGATCGGTGGCAAGCCGATCGAGGTAGCCCTCGACGGCCGCCTCGGTCTGCACGTCGAGCACCAGGTGTGAGCCCCCCTGCAGGTCGAGCCCGAGGCTGATCCGCTGCTGGGGCAGGGGGGATTTCCACCAGGCGGGGAGGGTGGCGTTCAGGGTCGGGGCCAGGTAGACGATGGATAACAGCAGCAGAAAGACCGTCAGGCCTGCCCGCCAATGGGGTTGTCTGGACACGGTTGCTATTCCTTTCAGGCCGCCTTCGGGCGCGCGTGGGCGGAGGCGGCATCGATATGATGTTGTCTCGGGGTGGGCGCACGAGGGCACCCCCCAGCGGAAAACCGCTTGGTTTTTATGGGAATTAAAGGTTTGTCAGACTGCGGGTGGGGCGCGGCAGGGGGTGGCCGGTACCAGGGCGGCCAGGGTGCTTCGCGGGGCGGGCCTGGTGGCGGCGAGGTGCAGGCAGCAAAGAGCCTGGGGGGAGAATACCTGGGTGACGTGAAAAACCTGGATGGTTTTGGTGACGCCGAGGTTGGACGAGTCGGGGGTGACCTTGACCTGGAAACAGATCTCCTCGACGCCCCGGGAGGTCCCGAGGTCGGCGGAATATGCACCGCCGGAGGCGAGGATGACGAAAGCCAGCAGGACGAAGCGCAGCAGGGACTTTCGGTAAGGGTGGAGGAACCCGTGATTGGTCATGCCCAGCACGCTAGCATGGAACGGCTCGCGGTGACAAGGGGGGAAAAGTGAAGGGGATTCGCGCTGTCTGCGGGGCCTTCGCTCCACCTGGCAGGTTGACTTTTTCAGTCATCGGCGTTGAAATGAAGAAACTGCTGGAGCCGCCGCTGGCGCCAGCAGTTTCCTGTTGCAGCCCTGGAGAAAAACCGCTTACCAGGTTTGGGTCACCTCGGCCGGTGTCACCACCAGGGCGGCGCGCAGCCAGCTGAACTTGGCCTTCATCAGCTCGAAGTCCGGGCCGGAGGTTTCAAAGGCGGCCTTGCCTTTAATCAGAAAACCGGCCCCCGGACCGTGCAGGCCCTGAACCTTGCTGCTGGCCAGGGTCAGCAGCACCTCGGGGTTGTGGGCGATATTCGCCTCGGTGCGGTGCATGTACCCGGCGGGGATCAGCAGGTTGCCCTCGGCGGAGATGCGGATGTAGCTGTTCCAGGTGTTGACCATGTGCGGGCCGTCCTGGCCCAGGGTGGCGATGGCGACCACGCCGTCCTGTTTGAGAATTTCGAGCAGTTTTTCAGGTATCATCGTTTGAACTCCTTTTTTGTTGTTATCAATTACACGTCGTCTTGCGGATGCTGCCCATGTTTACCCTGAACCCCGGCGACCCTGCTCCGTTGTACCAGCAACTCTACCAGCAGATCCGCGAGCGGATTCTCAGCGGGAAGCTGCCGGCCCATTCCCGGCTCCCGTCGGTGCGGGAGTTGGCGGCGGAATTGGCCGTCAGCCGCAACACCGTCGAGGGTGCCTTTCAGGAACTGTTGGCCGAGGGGTACGTCTACAGCCGGTCCCGCAGCGGCTATTTCATCTCGGCCCTCGATCCTGAGGCTGCCCCGCAGGCTTTGCCGAAACGGCCGCGCGACCGGCGCCCGTTACCCGGGAAGGCAGAATCTTGCCGCTTCGATTTTCATCCCGCGCGCCTCGACCCGCAGAGTTTTCCGGCCGCCCTCTGGCGGCGCTGCCTGCTGAGCGCCCTGCGCGCCGGCTCGGGCGATCTGGCCCAGTACGGCGACCCCCAGGGGGAATGGGGGCTGCGCTGCAACATCCAGCGTTACCTGGAGCGTTCGCGGGGCGTGCTCTGCGACCCCGGGCAGATCCTGGTCTGCGCCGGCCTGCAGCAGAGCCTGGACATCGTCGCGCAGTTGGTCAGGGGGCTCCACCTCTCGGTGGCGGTGGAAAACCCCGGCTACCACCTGCCCCGGGACATTTTCCGGAACCATGGGTTTGCCGTGATCCCCGTCGAGGTCGGGACGGCCGGCCTCGATCTCGACGCCCTTCGGGCCAGCGCCGGCACCATCGCCTACATCACCCCCTCGCACCAGCTGCCCCTGGGGCACGTCATGCCGGTGGCCAACCGGCTGAAGCTGATCGACTGGGCCGAGAAGGGGGGCAACCTGGTCATCGAGGATGACTACGACAGCGAACTGCGCTACCAGGGGCGCCCCATCCCTTCCCTGCAGGGGCTGCGGCCGCAGGGGAACATCGTCTACCTGGGGACCTTCTCCAAGGTATTGTCCCCGGCGCTGCGCCTGAGCTACATGGTGCTGCCCCCCGGGCTGCTCGCCGCCTACCGCCGGCTGTTCAGGAACTACCAGCCCGCCGTCCCGCTGCTGGAGCAGCGCGCCATGGCCGCCTTCATGGAGCAGGGCCACTGGGAGCGGCACGTCCGGCGCATGCGCATCTTCTACAAAAAGAAGCACGACGTCATGCTGCGGGCCATCGAGAGGCACTTCGGCCCCAGGGCGAAGGTCGTCGGCCAGGGGGCGGGGCTCCACGTGGTCCTCCAGTTGACCGACTGCTTGCCCGGCGAAGCCGAAATCCTCCAGCGCGCCGGCCAGGAAGGCATCCGTATCCTGCCCCTGTCCGACTTCTATGCTGCGGGGGAGCCCTGCGGTATCACGCTCCTGCTCGGCTTCGGCGGGCTGAGCGCCGCCGACATCGAACAGGGGATCGGCCTGCTGGCCCGCCTGTGTCCTTGAGATTTTCCTTTCGGTGAAGTAAATACTAACCGCCTGTTGTCCCCAATTGTAGGTCCAGTTCTCAATATTTTTGTGGGGGCAGATGCGGGCCGCCTGCAGGTCCTCCCGCTGGTCCAAGCTGCGAGGGGGGGGCGGCATCCCTGGAATGGCAAGGCCGCACCTGGGAACGCCTCCTGCCGGTTCGGCACCTCCGGGATCTTTTTTTTCTGGAAAATGCTGGTAAGCTTGACCAGTTATGCGCGCTCCCCCGGGGGCCCTTTTTGACGGCAGATTCAATTCAACGGAAACGGAGGCATCATGAAAAACGCGTTCAAGCTTCTCTCAGTACTGCTGTTTCTCCTTAGCTTTGCCGGCGGCGCCCTGGCCGCCAAGCTGACCGTCGCTACCGACACCAATTTCCCCCCTTTTGAATTCAAGGACAGCAGCGGCAAACACACCGGTTTCGATATCGAGCTCTGGGACGCCATCGCCAAGCAGATAGGTGTCGACTACACCCTGCAGCCGATGGATTTCAACGGCATCATCCCCGGCCTGCAGACCGGCCAGCTCGACGTCGGCATCGCCGGCATGACCATCAAGCCCGAGCGCGCCGAGGTGGTTGACTTCTCCGACCCCTATTACGACGCCGGGCTGCTGATCCTGGTCAAATCCGACAACGAGGGCATCCAGAGCGTCGAGGACCTCAAGGGCAAAGTCGTCTCGACCAAACTCGCCACCACCAGCGCCGACTTCGTCAAGGAAAAGGCCCAGGCCAAGGACGTCAAGCTCTTTCCCAACAACGACGCCATGTTCCTCGAGCTGATGACCGGCGGCGCCGACGCGGTGATCTTCGATTCGCCGGTCATCGCCGAATTCATGCGTACCGCCGGCAAGGGCCAGGTCAAGGTCGTCGGCCCCCTCTACATGGGTCAGTCCTACGGCATCGCCTTTCCCAAGGGGAGCGAGTTGGTGCCCAAGGTCAACGCCGCCCTGAAAAAGCTCAAGGACGACGGCACTTACCTGGCGCTCTACCGGAAGTGGTTCAATACCGATCCGAAATAAGTTCCTCGGGGATACCCATTGTCTCCAGTGAAATCCCCCTCTCCCTCAGGGAGAGGGGCGGGGTGAGGGTGGGCCGCGGCGTCCGGCCCCCCCATCCCGGCCTTCTCCCACCTCTTTCGGGGTAATCCATGGCATTCAAATTCGAACCCCAGGTGATGGTGGAAACCTTCCCGTTGCTGCTCAGCGGCGTGAAACTGACCGTCATCATCACCCTCGGCGGGCTGTTCTTCGGGTTTCTGATCGGGGTCCTCGCCGGGCTGATGAAACTTTCGCGGCGCCTGCCGATCCGCAAGCTCGGCGGTCTCTACGTCGAAACGATCCGCGGCACGCCGCTCATCGTCCAGGTCATGTTTCTCTATTTCGGCATCCCCATGGCCAGCGGCCTGCGCATCGCGCCGATCACCGCCGGGATCATCGCCATCGCCGTCAATTCGGGGGCCTATATCGCCGAGATCGTCCGCGGCGCGGTGCAGTCCATCGAGCAAGGCCAGATGGAGGCCGGCCGCTCCATCGGCCTGACCCACGCCCAGACCATGCTCTACATCATCTGGCCCCAGGCGTTCAAACGCATGATCCCCCCGCTCGGCAACCAGTTTATCATCAGCCTCAAGGACACCTCGCTGCTGGTGGTCATCGGCGTCGCCGAACTGACCCGCGTCGGCCAGGAGATCATCGCCGTCAACTTCCGCGCCTTCGAGGTCTGGCTCACCGTCGGCCTGACCTACCTGGTGATGACCCTGACCATCGCCAAGGGGCTGCAGATTCTCGAGGGGCGGCTGATGCGCCGCGCCCGGCGTTAGACGAAGATTTATGCAGCGCATCGACCGCACTGACACGGAAGGGGCCGCCATGATCAAGATTGAAAATTTGCACAAGCGTTTCGGCGACCTCGAGGTCCTCAAGGGGGTCGACCTCGAGGTGCGCGCCGGCGAAGTGGTCTGCATCATCGGCCCCTCGGGTTCGGGCAAATCGACGGTGCTGCGCTGCATCAACCGCCTCGAGGAGATCACCTCGGGGCGCATCGTCGTCGACGGCTACGATCTCTACGACCCGCAGACCGACATCAACCTGGTGCGCACCGAGGCGGGGATGGTTTTTCAGCAGTTCAACCTGTTTCCGCACATGACGGTGCTGCGCAACGTCACCCTCGGCCCCATCAAGGTGCGCGGCATGACCCGAGCCGAAGCCGACAAGCTGGGCAAGGAACTGCTCGCCAAGGTCGGGCTGGCGGAAAAAGCGCAGAATTACCCCGACCAGCTCTCCGGCGGGCAGAAGCAGAGGGTAGCCATCGCCCGCTCGCTGGCCCTCAAGCCCAAGGTCATCCTCTTCGACGAGCCGACCAGCGCCCTCGACCCCGAGCTGGTCGGCGAGGTCCTCGACGTCATGAAGCAACTTGCCAAAGAGGGGATGACCATGGTGGTGGTCACCCACGAGATGGGTTTTGCCAGGGACGTGGCGGACCGGGTGATCTTCATCGATCAGGGCAGGATCCAGGAGCAAAACCCGCCGCAGGCGTTCTTCGGCAATCCGCAAAACCCCCGACTGAAGGATTTTCTGAGCCGGGTATCACATATCTAACCTGGGTAAGGTGACCGATCGATTCGCTCCGCCCTGCGCCAGAATCTGGAGATGGTCGATTTTGCTCGGTTTTTGAACCGAAATCTCGGTGGCGGAGATGGCGTATTGACTTTCCGCGCCATCGGCGTTGAAATAGGGGAACTGCTGGAGCCGCTTCGGGCGCCAGCAGTTTCTTGTTTTTTGCGGGCAGGCCGCGCGTCTGCCCCGGGGTGAAAAGATTCATGGACAAGACGCAAATGCCTCATTCTGTGGTCCCCACGCCGGGCGGCATGCGCGAGATGCTCGCCATTGCCCTGCCGATGGTGGTCTCCCACGGCTGCGAGACGCTGCTGATCTTCACCGACCGGCTGTTTTTGTCGCGGCTTGGGCCGGAGCAGATGAGCGCGGCCATGGCCGGCGGACTGACCAGCTTCATGATGATGACCTTCTTCATCGGCCTGACCGGCTACGCCACCGCCCTGGTGGCCCAGTACCTGGGGGCAGGAGAGCGGCAACGCTGCGCGCTGGTGGTTTCCCAGGCCCTGCTCATCGCCCTGGTCGCCTATCCCTTGATCCTGGCGGGGCGGCCGCTGGCCCACGGCCTGTTCGCCCTGGCGGGGATCGCCCCGGAGCAGTTGGCGCCCCAGCGGCAGTATTTCGACATCCTGCTCTACGGCGCCCTGCCGGTGCTGCTGCGCACCTGCCTGGCGAGCTTCTTCTCCGGAATCGGCCGCACGCGGGTGGTGATGCTCGCCGCCCTGGTCGCCATGCTGGTCAACGTCGGCGCCAATTACCTGCTCATCTTCGGCCGCTTCGGGGTGCCCGCCCTGGGCATCCGCGGGGCGGCCTGGGGGACGCTGCTCGGCAGCCTGTGCGGGCTGGCGGTGCTGGTCGCGGTTTATTTCGGCAGGGACAACCGCCAGGCCTACGGTGTGCTCGACGCCCTGCGCCTGGAGCGGGCGGTGATGAAAAAGCTGTTGCGTTTCGGCTCTCCCGCCGGGGTGGAGATGTTTCTCAACCTGCTGGCCTTCACCGTCATGATCCTCATCTTCCACTCCCACGGGCTGACTACGGCCACCGCGGTCACCGTCGTCTTCAACTGGGACATGGTCTCCTTCGTGCCGCTGATCGGCATCCAGATCGGCGTGGTCAGCCTGGTGGGGCGCTACCTGGGAGCAAGCCATCCCGAGATCGCCGAGCGGGCCGCCATCTCGGGGCTGAAAATGGGCTGGATCTACTCCTCGGTGATTCTGCTGCTGTTCGTCTGCCTGCCCGAGCAACTGGTCGAGATCTTTCGCCCCCAGGGGGCCGACGAGACCTTTTCCCAGGCGGCGCCGCTGGCCGTCGGCATGCTGCGGCTGGCCTCGCTCTACGTGTTGGCCGACGCGGTGATGGTGGTGTTCAGCGGGGCGCTGCGCGCCGCCGGCGACACCTTCTGGGCCATGACGGTCTCGGTCACCATGCACTGGCTGCTGGTGCCGCTGCTGTTCGTCCTGCTCAAGGTATTCCAGCTGCCCCCGCAAAGCGCTTGGCTGGCGCTGATCGGGCTGTTTCTCTGCTTCAGCGGAGTGTTCTACCTGCGCTACCGCAGCGGGCGCTGGAAACATCTGGCCATGATCGGCGACGAGCCCGGCGGGCCGCTGGCTGTTTCGGGCGGGGGCGCCTGAACCGCAGGCTCAAAAACGATCACTTGCCAAGGGAAAGAGGGAAGGGGAGGACCATGGAACCATTCGACCACCAGGCGCTGCTGGAGCTGGCGGCAACCCGCATGCCTTTCGGCAAATACGCCGGGCGGCTGCTTATCGACCTGCCCGAGCCCTACGTCGTCTGGTTCGCCGGCCAGGGCTTTCCCGAGGGGAAGCTGGGGCGGATGCTGCAGACGGTTTACGAGATCAAGGTAAACGGCCTGGAGTTTCTCTTTGAGCCGCTGCGGCCCGGCCCCGGTTGACCGGCCCGGAAACGGTGGCCGGCCGCCGGTTGACTTCCCTCCGAAGGGTTGTATAAGGGGAACCATGGGCCGGGCCCGCCCCGGCAGCTGCCGCGAATTCAGCGAGGCGCCCTGAGCTTCCTCGACAAGGAGAGTTTTCATGATCGGACAACCCAACAGATGGATGATAATCGCCTGTTCGCTTTTCGCCCTGCTGTTCATGGGGGCCTGCGAAAAGAAAGACGCCCCCCAGCAAAGCGCCCAGCAAACCCCGGCGCCTTCTGCCCCGGAGGAAAAGGCCATGGCGGAGTCCGCTCCGGCCCGCGCGGTGGCCGAACTGAAGCCCACCGAGGGCAATGAGGCGAGCGGCACCCTTACCCTGACCGAGCAGGAGGGAGGCGTGCTGGTGGTAGTCGATGCCAAGGGCCTGACCCCTGGCCAGCACGGCTTCCATTTCCACGAGAAGGGGGACTGCAGCGCCCCGGACGCCACCTCCGCGGGCGGTCATTTCAACCCGGAAAGCACCCCCCACGGCGCTCCGGACAACCCGGCAACGGAGCGTCATGCAGGGGATTTGGGCAACCTGGAGGCCGCGGAGGACGGAACTGCGCATTATGAACGGCTGGATCCCCATATTTCGCTCAGCGGGCCGAATTCCGTGGTCGGCAAGGCGGTCATCGTTCATGCCCAGGCCGACGACCTGACCTCCCAGCCCACCGGCAACGCCGGTGCGCGGGTCGCCTGCGGGGTGATCGAGGCGCAATAGGGCCAAACCGCCGCAGCGGGCCGGCAGAGGACTGTTTCTGGTATAATTAGGGCAGACCGAATGCAGTCGATAGCAAGCACGCCTCGCTGGTGGTTGGTGGGCCAGGTTCCGGGGTTTCGAACCGGAAAAGAATTGAGCAGCAAATACTTCCCCGCCACGCAGCTATTCGGGGGAAACCACCGACGGGACGGCTTTTCGAGGGAGAGACGTCGATGAAACGGTGGATCTCGATGCTGTGCGTGCTGATCTGGGCCGTGGCCGCTCTGGCCCCGGGTTGGGGGCAGGAGAGCGGTGAGCCGTTCGATGCCACGGAACAGGCGGCAATGACCGAAACCTTCCAGTACGCCCTGGAATACAACCAGACAAGCCAGGAAAGCACCTGGATCAACCCCGACACGGGCCATTCGGGGGCAATGGTGCCGGTGCAGACCTACCAGAACGGCGATGGCCTGTACTGCCGGGAATTCATCCAGACCATCATCGTCGCCGGCCGCCAGGAACAGGGCTACGGCACCGCCTGCCGGCAGCCCGACGGCACCTGGCAGATCGTCAGCGATGAGGCGCCGACCGCCGCAGCCCAGGTGGTCGCAAATCCTGCCTACATCTACGTCGAACGCGACCCCTACCGGTACGCCTACCCCTGGGTCTACTACGACCCCTTCTACTATCCGTACCCGATCTTCTTCAGCTTCGTGTTTTCCAGCGGCCATCATCACTTCAAGGGGCACCGCTTCCACCATGGCCAGCATTTCCGCAAACACGTTTTCCATGACCATTCCCAGCACCGGCGGGTATTCAATGTCCATGGCGATGGGCATTTCCGGGGATCGGCCAAGATCCATGATCGGCAGCATTTCGATGGGCGGCGGCGCATCGACGACAAGGGGCGTTTCGATGCTCGCAGGGACCGCAGTGGCGAGCGGGACTTTCGTGGGGTGGTGAAAATCCGCAGTCCGCAAAGGGTGTTCGACACCCCCAGGTTCGGCGGCGAGCGCGGTAGTCGCTCCTTCGAGGGGAACCGGTCATTGCGCGGCGAGCGCGGCGACAGGATGTGGCGCGGGGACCGCGGCGGCAAATTCTTCCGCGGCGACCACCGCGGCGGCGGTGGCGACCGGCAGTTCCGGGGGGATTTCCGGGGCAACGGCGGGCGCTTCGAGGGTGGGTCCGGGAAGCGCGGCGGCTCTGGCCATCGCGGAGGTTCCGGGCGCAGATAAGCGGAATCGGTGTTGAACAAGGGCGGGAGAAATCCCGCCTTTTTTCTGCGCGCTCCGAAATCATCCGCTGCGCAGGAAATCGGCACCGAGCGTGGTATCTTTATCCTGCCAGGGAAGAGCCAGGGGAGGTGGCGCCGCCCTTCTGCCGGGCCTCTTCTGGCAGGGTTCGTTATTCACCCGGGACAATGGGGTCCCGGTCAAAACGGGAGGATTGAAGATGCGCAGACTGTGGTGGGGAGGATTTCTGGTTTTGGTGCTGATGGCCTCGGGGGAGAGAGCCGGGGCGGTGGACCTCAAGGAGACCATGAAGGGCATTTTGGATGCCGCCGCCGGCTTCTCGCCCTACGTGGATGCCCAGGGGGCGATTTCCCTTCCCCTCGGGGTCCGGGGGGAGTGGGTACATCTGGGCAGCTGGGTGGTCCCCGATGAAAAAGCCCCCGGCTACGGCTTTCACGACGTGTACACGCAACCCGAATCGGTCGCCGCGTTCCGGAAGAACGGCGTGTTTCCCGATGGCGCGGTGCTGGTCAAGGAGATCCGCACCGTCAAGACCGATGACCTGACCACCGGCAGGGCCAGCTGGGCCGGGGAGCCGGCGGTGTGGTTCGTCATGGTCAAGGACGGGAAAAACCGCTTCGCCGGCAACCCCCTGTGGGGGGAAGGGTGGGGCTGGGCCCTGTTCAAGGCGGAAGATCCCAAGAAAAACGTGGCGACCAGCTTTCAGAAGGATTGCATGGCCTGCCACATCCCCGCCAAGGAGACGGACTGGGTCTACTTGCAGGGCTACCCGAGCCTGCAGTGAGGCAGACATGCCCGAAAAACGAAGAGGCTGCCACGGGCGTGGCAGCCTCTTCGTTTCTAAGGTGAAGGCTGGAGCTATTCAACCAGTTTGATGAACCCTACCGAGCCCTTGCGCCCGACCACCAGGTTGTTGTCGTTGATGGCATAGGCCTGGCTGCTGCTGGTGAACAGGGTGGCCTTGGCCAGGGACGGAGCATTCCAGACCACGGCGTTGTCGACAGCCGCGCTGGTCTCCCAGCCCGCTATGCGTCCGGCGCTGTTGACGCCCCCGGCGCCCCCGGCGGCGGCGAGCTCGGTGCGTTTGTATTCGCCCGTGGCGTCCTTGCTCCAGTAGACCGGGACAAACTCGCCACCGGAGGTCTCCGATTCACCGATCACCAGGCCGGCGCCGTTGATCGCCAGGGCCGAGCTGCCTTCTTCGCCACCGTTGCGCAGATCGAAGGGAGTGTAGGCGCTGCCGGCCCCCGGCTCCCAGACCGCCGCATGGAGGACCCCTTCGCCGTCTTCCACCTCGCCGACGATCACTCCGGCGTCGCTGATCCGCAGGGCGGAGCTGAAGGCCACCGGCAGGCTGCCGTCGGCGGTCAGTTTGACGAAGATGTTGGTCGGCAAAACCTGCGGGGCGGCGATGGCGCCGTCGGCGGCCACCCGCCAGATCACGGCTCGGGTGGTGCCGGTGGTGGCGTCGAAAGCTTCGCCGACAATCCCGCTGCCGTCGGGGCTGATGCCGAAGGCGGCGCTGTTGCCGGCAGCGGACAGGGCGGGCAGCTCCTCAGGGCCGGCGGCGCCGTCTTTCCAGATCACCGCCACCAGTTGGGCCCCCTTGGCCGACTGGCCCACAGCGTCGCCGGAGTTGGCGACGGAGAAGGCGGCGCTGAAGGTGTTGCCGGCCAGCGCTGCCAGGCTGGTCGGGGTGACCGTAGCCGCTCCCTGGGCATCCACCGCCCACAGGGCGGCCTTGAAGGAGGCCCCGGCGGTGGCGGCGGCGAAGCCGACCACCTGGTTGTTGTCATTGATGTCGAGGGCATTGGAGAAATCCACGGTGACCGCGTTGCCCTGGTCATCCGCCACCTGCCCGAGGTCTGCGCCGCTGCCGCCCGGCTGCAGGGCCCCGGGGGGAGGGGTGGTCGGTGCCGCGGTGGTGTTGCTGCTGCCGCCGCCCCCGCCGCAGCCGGCCGCCAGCAGGGCGGCCACGAGTGCCGAAAACGAGTATCTGAAAAGTCTGTTCATGACATTCCTCCTTTATCAGCGCACCTGCAGGGGCTGGGTGACCGAGGGACCGTTGGGGGAGACGACCGTGATGGTGGTCACGTTGGGGTTGGCGGTAGACGTTCCACGGAACGACCAGCGACCGCGGTTGACGATGGCGGTGCCGATCTCATCCCCGTTGGCCGACCCGGCGCGGATGCTCAGGGTGGTGCCGTCGAAGTTGTTGGTGCCCTGGATGTCCCAGCGCAGCCGCCGCAGCTCGAGGCGCGCCTTGCGCACGGTGATGGTCTCCACCGGAACCACGGTGACGGTCACCAGGGCGTTGGCCGAGGTGAGGCCGGTGCTGTCGGTGATCTGATAGGCGAAGGTGTCCACCCCGTCGAAACCCGCGTTGGGGGTGTAGGTCACCGTCCCGTCGGGATTGACCGTGGCGGTGCCGTCCGCCGGACCGAAGGCTTCGCCGGCGGGCAGGACGGTAACCTGAACCGGCGGGTCGAAGGTGTCGTTGTCGAGCACCGCGATGGTTACCGAGCTGGCCTGGCCGAGGTTCAGGGTCTCCTCGTCGGGGCTGGCCACCGGGGCGTCGGGGTTGACAAACACCTCGAAAGTCTGCGGATCGTAGACCTTGCCGGTCACCGTGAACAGCCGGGTGCGGACATCGATGCCGTTGGGCCCGCGGATGCGGAAGAAGTTGTTGCCGCTGGGGCTGCCCGCCACCGCGTGGGGGGTAACCGGGTCGCCGATGTAAAGCACGCTAGGCGAGAGCGGGTCGGCCGGGTCGTAGGGTTTGACCAGGGCCGGGTCGTTGAGCAGCGGATCGGGGTTGAAGGTGTCCCAGGTCAAAAAGCTCGGGCCGATGTCGCCGTAGAGGGCCCCGTTGAAGGCGCCGTCGGGGTCGGCCGGGTCGGTGATCATGACGTCGCGGGTGATGTTGATGGCCCGCCGCCCGGCCGCCACGTTTTCAAATACTTCGGTGCCGTAGGGGTGGGTGACGGTGTAGGTGCCCGCCACCGGGGTGTCGATACGGATCCTGACCCGCGCGAAGCCGATCTGCTGGCCCTCGGCCGGCACGCCCGGGCCGCCGAAGGCCGCCTCGAGGGCGAGCACCAGCAGGCCGTCGAGATTGGCGGGGAGGTTGCCCTCGAGGTCGGTGGTGTCCTCGTTGATGAAGGCCTCTCCCGACCACCAGAACCCTTCCTCGCCGGTGCGCAGGGCGACCGATTCGGGGTCGGCCGGATCGATGGGAGCCGAGATGCACATGGGGTCGGTGGCCGGGCAGATGGTAAGCTGCAGGCCCCCCTCGCGCTGTTGTTCGCCGGTCACCGGGTCGATGACCGGGTCGCCGGTTTCGGGATCGGTCACCAGCACGGCGTCCTGGTACCAGAGGGGATAGCCGACCGGGTAGCCCTCATGGTCGATCCCGGTGATCTCGCCG
This sequence comes from Desulfuromonas versatilis, assembly GCF_019704135.1. Lineage (NCBI taxonomy): Bacteria > Pseudomonadati > Thermodesulfobacteriota > Desulfuromonadia > Desulfuromonadales > Desulfuromonadaceae > Desulfuromonas > Desulfuromonas versatilis. Next base: position 3,067,904 of record NZ_AP024355.1, on the reverse strand, counting down.
ATGGTGGCGGGGTTGATGGGGGTCTCGCGGTTAACCGGGCCGACGGCGAACAGGTTCGGGGTCGGCGCGTCGGGGAAGATGTGCGCCGTCCGGGCGACGGAGGGGTCGTACACCTTGCCCATGACGGTGAACAGTTCGGTCTGGGCGTTCAGGCCGTTGGGCCCCTGGATGCGGAAGAGGTTGCCGTTGGGACCGCCGGTCACCACGTGGGGTACATTGGGGTCGCCGACGTACTGCTCCAGCACCGTGCCGGTGGGCAGGCCGGTTTCCGGGTCGGTTTCCAGCACCTGCAGCGTGGGGTCCTGGTCGAAATCGGGCCAGGTCAAAAAGGGGCCGATGGAACTCCCCAGGGCCCCGCGAAACGCCAATTCGGGGAACAGGATATTGATGGCGCCGATATCCTCGGTGATGTTGATGCCATCCTCAACGGTGACGTTTTCGAAGACCTGGGTGCCGAAGGGGTGGGTGACGGTGTAGGTCCCCGGGGTCGGCACATCGACCCGGATCCGCACCCGGCCGAAGGTCATCTGCTGGCCGTCTACCGGCTCCTCGGCGGTGAAGGCACCCTCGAGGGCCAGGGTCAGCAGGGCTTTTCCACCGGCAACCAGAGCCGGTGCCTCGGCCTCGGCCATCCACCAGAAGATCTCACTGCCGACCTCCAGGGGGCTTCCGGCCGGCGGGTCGAAGATGCACAGGTCGCCCCGCGTGGCGTTCCCTGCCGGAGCGGGCAGGCAGGGCTCGAGTTGCAGTCCGTTGGTATCCTGAAAAAATGCAGGGAAACCATGAGGTTCGATGGCAATTCCCAGGCCATCGGGCGCCGGTGCCAGTGCCGCCAAAGCGGAGGTTGCCGTGCCGCCAAGCAACAGCAATCCCACCAGTATCGAATACAGTTTTCTCATCCTGACTCTCCTTTACTTCACATCGCCCCTGGGGCGCAGTGGTCCTCCCCCGGAAGGGGGAAGAAGGGGTTGGGCTTTTCCGGGTTCCGGATCGGCGGTGACTCGATCCCGCCGGAGGACTCCAGATAAGAATCTTCTATACACTCCATCAGAAAACTTGTTTTCTTTATTATCCAGTTAATTGAATTTCAAACCATGGGTGATGTCCATTAATCATGGGTAGGGTTTCCCTACTTTACAAAAGGTTTGAAGGGACGCCCCCCATGGGGTTGAATCAGGAATCCCATGGGGGGCGGCAAGTCATGGTTTTTTCATGATTTTTTCTATTTCCGGGAGCATGGGTGACCGATGCCGGCCCCTTAACTAACCACAAAATAGAACCAAAAAAGTCATACATGGCTTGACAAGTCAACTCGTGAGTGTAAAGGTTACCAGAATTGATATGAACCAACGTAGCGCACGGGGGAATGGGGTGGAGAGATGCTGAAGACAATCTGGTTGTTTTATTACCAGGGGTTTCGCTCGATGGTGCTCGGTCGCACCCTGTGGGCGGTGATCGCCATCAAGCTGTTCATTATGTTCGCCGTGTTGAAGACCTTCTTTTTCCCCGATTTTCTCGCCAGCAATTTTTCCACCGACGCCCAACGCTCCGCACACGTTCTGCAGCAGTTGACCCATTCGCCGGACCGCCCGACCGGAAGATGAGCGGCGTGGCCGGTGGGGGCCTGTACAGATCTTGGTGTCCGTACTCACTCTAAGACAGGAGGAACAGCGTGATTGAAAGCATTGATATGGGCCAGGTCAACTGGGCCCGAGCCACCTTCGCCCTGACGGCGATGTACCATTGGGTGTTCGTGCCGCTCACCCTGGGGTTGTCCTTTCTCTGCGCGTTTTTCGAATCGATCTACGTCCGCACCGGGAACCCGGAGTGGAAAAAGCTGACTCGATTCTGGATGACCCTGTTCGGGATCAACTTCGCCATCGGCGTGGCCACCGGGATCATCCTCGAGTTCGAGTTCGGCACCAACTGGTCCAACTACTCCTGGATGGTCGGGGACATATTCGGCGCGCCGCTGGCCATCGAGGGGATTTTTGCCTTCTTCATCGAGGCGACCTTCTTCGCGGTGATGTTTTTCGGCTGGGAGCGGGTGTCGAAGAAGATGCACCTGTTCTCCACCTGGATGGTGGCGGTGGGTTCCAACCTCTCGGCGCTGTGGATCCTGGTGGCCAACGGCTGGATGCAGAACCCCATCGGCATGAAGTTCAATCCCGACACCGCCCGCTTCGAGATGCAGGACCTCTGGGCGGTGATCTCCTCGCCGGTGGCGATCAGCCACTTCTGCCACGCCACCGCCTCGGGCTGTCTGCTCGCCTCGCTGTTCGTGGTGGCTGTCTCCAGCTTCTACCTGCTGAAAAAACGCCATCAGCTCTTCGCCAAGCGCTCCATTGCCGTGGCCTGCGTCTTCGGGCTGCTCAGCTCGCTGTTCGTCGCCTTCACCGGCGACGAGCACGCCTTCATCACCGCCCGCACCCAGCCGATGAAGCTGGCGGCTATGGAGTCGCTGTGGGATGGCAAGAAGCCGACCGGGCTGATCGCGATCGGGATGGTGAACCCGGGCAAACAACCGGGCGACGAGCAGGAGCCCTTCGCCTTCAGCGTCGAGATCCCCGGCATGCTGACCCTGCTGGCCAAGCGCAGTTTCGATGGCTTCGTGCCGGGCATCAACGACCTGGCCCTGGGTAACGAAAAGGAGGGGATCGTCGGCGTGGACCAAAAAATCGAGCGCGGCCGGCTGGCCGTGGCCGGGCTGGGCGACTACAAGGCGGCCCGCAAAAACGGCGACCAAAGCGCCGCGGCCGCCGCGCTCAGCCAGTTCGACGCGCACCGCGACTACCTCGGCTACGGCTACCTGGAGTCGGTGGACCAGGCGGTCCCCCCGGTGGCCCTGACCTTCTATTCCTTCCGGGTGATGGTCGGCCTGGGGATGTTCTTCATCCTGCTGTTCCTGGCGTTTCTCTACCTGTCGGTCAAGGACGGGCTGGAGGACAAGCCGCTTTTGCTCAAACTCGGCGTCAGCTCCATCTTTCTCGGCTACCTGGCCTCCCAGGCCGGCTGGATTGTCACCGAAGTGGGCCGCCAGCCCTGGGCGATCCAGAACCTGCTGCCGGTGACGGTGGCGCGCTCGAACCTCGATACGGGCACGGTGGCGGTCACCTTTTTCCTGTTCCTGCTGCTGTTCAGCGCTCTGCTGATTGCCGAGATCAAGATTATGACCCGGCAGATTTCTTTTGGGCCCGAAGGAGGTAAATCATGATCGGCAATCTCGAATGGTCGACCCTGCAGCAGCTCTGGTGGCTGATCGTCTCGGTGGTCGGCTCCCTGTTCGTGTTCCTGACCTTCGTCCAGGGCGGGCAGACCCTGATCTGGACCCTGGCCGCCGACGAAAGCGAAAAGACCCTGATCGTCAATAGCATCGGCCGCAAGTGGGAGCTGACCTTCACCACCCTGGTGCTGTTCGGCGGCGCTTTCTACGCCTCCTTCCCGCTGTTTTACGCCTCGAGCTTCGGCGGCGCCTACTGGGTATGGATCGCCATCCTGTTCACCTTCGTCATGCAGGCGGTCAGCTACGAGTACCGGCGCAAGCCCGCCAACGTTCTCGGCCAGCGCACCTACGAGATCTTCATGTTCATCAACGGCTCGCTCGGCATCCTGCTGATCGGCGCGGCCATCGGCACCTTTTTCACCGGCTCCAACTTCACCCTGAACGACTACAACCTGGTGCGCTGGACCCACCCGCTGCGCGGCCTGGAGGCGGCCTTCAGCCTGTTCAACCTGAGCCTCGGCCTGTTCCTGGTGTTTCTCGCCCGGGTGCTGGGCGCCTTGTACCTGGCCAACAACCTGGGCCACCAGAGCCTGGTGGAGCGGCTGAAGAAGTCCTCCTTCATCAATTTGCTCTTGGCGCTGCCGTTTCTGCTCTTCGTCCTGGTGCGCCTGGTGATGATGGACGGCTACGCCGTCGACCCCGGCGACGGCTCCGTCAGCCTGGTGGCGGGCAAGTACCTGCAGAACCTGTTCGAGATGCCCCTGGTGTTGGGGCTTTTACTGATCGGGCTGGTGCTGGTGGTCTCCGGGGTGGCGCTCAATCGCTTCTCCGCATCGGTACGGGGGATCTGGCCGGCCGGGGTGGGGACGGTGCTGACCTGCCTGGCGCTCTTTTCCCTGGCTGGGTTCAACGATACCTCCTTCTACCCCTCGAAGGCCGACCTGGGCAGCAGCCTGACCATCTACAACGCCTCGAGCAGCCACTACACCCTGACCATGATGAGCTACGTGGCCATCGCCGTCCCCTTCGTGCTGGCCTACATCGCCTGGGTCTGGCGGCAGATGGACAGCCAAAAGCTGACCGCCGAGGAAGTGGCGGCGGATTCCAAGAGTTACTGAAAGGAGAACGGATATGTTGCTGACCGGATGGCTGATACTGCTGGCGGTGTCCTACTTCGCCGCGGTGAAACTGCTGGAAAAGACCGAGCTGCTGTAAGTTGCCCGGAAAAAAATCGCGGGGGGCCTCGATCCCGGTGCCGGATCGGGGCCCCCCGCTGTTTTTCCGTGGAGACAGGCTTCCTCTGCCGCCGCGAGCGCGGCCTGGAAAATCCCCGGAGCCCTCGCCCGCTGCGGCTCAACAGGGCCAGGCCGCCTGGCGAAGCACCCCTCCCTGGTCATTTGGGGTGTGCCGGAAGCTGCCCCCCGACAACCGGGCTCGCTCCTTGATCAAGGCCAGGCCGACATCGGCCGGCGAACCCTGCCCGGCAGGTTCCCCGGCGGCGCCGGAGGGCTTGCCGTCGTCCTCGATACCCAACATCACCTGCCCGTTCCGAAATACCAGGCTCAACCACACCCGGGTCGCCCGCTGTTCCTTGGCCAGGGCGCCCAGGGTTTCCTGGATGATCCGGTAGATGACCACCTTCAGTCCTGCGGGGATCTGTTTCTCCTCGATATCGAACCTGCTGGCGATCTTCAGGTCCGGGTGGCCGGCCTGGAACTCCCGGCACCACCAATCCAGGGTCGCAAGCAGGCCGAAATCGTCGAGACTGGCCGGCCGCAGGGCCATGGCGAAATCGGAGATCTCCTGGATGGCCCCCTGGATTGACGGAACCAGGGCGAGCAGGGGTTTCATCCCGAGCGCTGGATCGTCCTTGTGGGACCCCTGGCAGGCCAGTTCAACCTGGGTCTTCACCGCGCTCAGGGTTTGCGAGATCCCCTCGTGCAGATCCCTGGCGATCCGTTTCTTCTCCTCCTCCTGGGCGGTGAGCATCTGGGCCGAAAGAATCTCCAGGGTCATGGTCCGTTCGCGAATCAGGGCCTGCTGGCCCTCGATGATCCAGTTGGCCCGCCGCACGATGGCGACCAGCAGGCTGTAGAGCAGGATCAGGACCAGCCCGACACCCGCGCCGACCAGCATCGAGGCTCGCTCGGTGCGCTGGACCAGGGTGTCGACCCCGGTATAGATTTCGAACACCCCGAGCACCTGCGAAGCCTGGTCATCCCAAACCGGAACATAGCTCTGGATCAGGTTGTCTTCCTCGCTCTCGTTGTCGAGGTAATTGAAGCTGTCCCGGTAGATCAGCTTGCTGACTTCCTGCCCGCTCATGGCCGAGAGGAACCCGGCGTTGTCCTTCTGGTCGTGCCCGATCTGGGACGGGAGGGTTGAAAAAACCACCAGTCCCTGGTCGTTGTAGAGTTTGATCCGGGCCAGCCTGCTGTTTTTCATCAGGGCCTGCAGGGCATGGCGCAGGGGGTCGTCGGTTTCCAGGGCGCCGGCCTGCGCGGCGGTCATCCCCTGTACCGAGTCCAGATACCCCGTCAATTGTGGCCGGACCGAATTCAACGAGGCCTGGGCCAGGGGCAGGTTGCCCCTTTCGCTCACCTCGACGATGGTATCGATGGTGACCTTGCGGAAGATGAAGACCAGCAGCAGGGCCGCTGCCAGGATGCAGAGCAGGCTGGCGATGGAAAAATAGCGCACCATCCGGAAACGATGCCCCTCCTCGATGAATCCGAGGTCCCTCTCTCTCATTGCGGAAATCTCCTCGGGCAGGATGCTCCGGGACCTGACGGGCGCAGGGGTGCGTGGCGGCAAACCTCTGCGGCCAAACGCGGTCTTCTGGCCGGAATCGCATGGCCGCCGGGGAAACCCGGGCGGCGTTACCCCCAAGTATAACCTCTCAGGGCTTGCCGTGCCCGCCGGATGCCGGGGCCTGGCTACCTAATTGTGCAGGAGGGGGCGGGGGGGTAGGTTGGGGGGGAAGGGATAGGGCCAGCCAGCGCAGGGAAGGCGACAGGGGGCTGTCGAGGGAGCGGGGCGCCGGCTTTGCTCAGGGCCCCGGTTGCGATTTATAGAGGACCCTGCCCAGGTATTTGCGGATGCGCCTGGAGGGATCCTCCCGCAGCATCCGCTCCAGGGTATTGCGACCGCTGGCCGAGGAATCCAGGTTTCCTCCCAGGTACTTGGCCATCTGCAGCCGGGTCGGCTCGTCGGTTTCCGCGCCGGCCAGGCCTGCGATCAGCTCCAGGGCCGCCGGGTCGGCGTTTCCGGCATTGATCATCCCTTCCACCAGCGCCGCCCTCACCCTGGGGACCTGCTCCGTTTCTATTCGCCCGGCCAGATCCGGAGCCGAATCCGCGCCGGCCAGCGTGCCGAAGGCGATGGCCGCAGCGGCGCGGACCCTGGGCGAGGGGTTGTCCAGGTCCGCCTGGACCCTGCCGGCGAGGCTTTCATCCCCGGTATTCTCCATGGCCTTCAACACGGTGGCGCGGGCCATGGGCCCCGGGGCGCCGCTTGCGGCCTCGACAAGCCGCGCGGTGATGGCCGAATGCATCGGGCCGTCTCCCGATGACCTGGCTGTCGAACCCAACACCCCTATAGCCAGAATCGCGGTGTTGGAAAGATCCTCGCGCTCGGCGGAACCGCGGTCCTCATAGGCAAGCCACAGGTCGTCCACCGTTTCCGCCGTGGGGTTGGCCACGCCCCCCAGGGCGATCACTGCCCGAAGCCGGTTCAGGTGATGGCCCTGGGGATCTGCCATGACCGAGAGCAGCGCCGCCTGTGCCGTCGGGTGTCCGGCCAGCTCCAGGGCATGCAGCAGATCCGCGGCGCTGCGGTCCACGAGGTGGTGCTCCTGGAGATAGCCGACCACCAGGTGGGCCGCATCAGGAAACTCAAGAAGATAGTCGCGGATCTTGTACAGGGTTTCGATTCTCCCCGCGCCGCCGCGAACCAGCTCCGCGAGCATGGCCCGGAATGCTGTAGGGTAGGGTTGGGGGAGGTCCCCTACGGGGGTTTTTTCCTGAACGGGCGGCAGATCAGGGGTTGTCGAAACTGCGAGGGGGGCAGCTCCCGGGGGGAGTCGGTCAATCTCCGAAAAGGATCCCTGGTAACCTTCGAGGTGCCGCAGGTGTCCGGTGATTTCGGCCTTGAGCAAAGCGTCGCCGCCCGACTGAACGGAGAGAAGTTCCCTGAATTCGGCTGTGTCGAGCCAGCTTTTCGAGTCATTCACCAGAAAGGTGAAGCTGGAGCTGTCCACCTGGACCAGCCCGTCGGCGATGGCGGTGGGGCCCTCCTGTGCAAAGGACAGGTAGCCGAGTTTCTGCTTGACGATGCTGCCATCGTCCATCCTGCGGTAAAGGGACCGGTAAGTCCCCGCTCCGTGGCGTTCCTCGGTCTCCCAGCTCGGCGCAGCGGCAGCGGGTTCCACGAATTGAAAGGACAGGATCATTTCCTGGAGCAGGCGCTCCAGCTTGGGGTCCAGCCCCGGAGTAAAACGCCAATCCAGGGGAGTCCCCGTCGGCGAGAGTTCCAGCATGAACGCCCTGCTCAGCTGCCGGTTGATTTCCTCCCGGTCGACACCGTTCACCGACAGGGTAGCCTGGGCCAGCTGGAAACCGACCTCAACCCGTTCGGCCGTCACCTCGAATACCTGCAGATGAAGCACCCCCGAGAGCCTCTGCTGCAGGCGGCCTCCGGACCGGGGGGCGCCGGCCGCAAGGTCGTTGGCCGATTGGATTTCCAGTTCGTAGCTCTGCCGGTCTCCCGCGTGCCAGCTCAGGGCACGCGGGAGCGGCTTGGCGGCGCCTCCGCGCTGCGCTTCATCGCTGTCATGCGGGGCCAGCAACCATATCCCGCAGGCCAGGGCCAAGCCGGCGGCCAGGACGCCGCCTGTTTTGAGAAGTCGCATCAAATCATGCTTGCCCGCCGGCGCCGCCCCCTTCCCGGGGCGGGGGGAGCGGCGCCGACAGGCAAGTCCTTACAACTGGTTGAGGGAGACCGAGGTCGACTGCTGCTTGGAGAGCAGGACGTCGTTTCGGCTGTAGCTTTGCCAATTGACCAGGGTTTGGGACTTGTAGGCGGTCCGCACGCCGCAGGGGTAGGGGACCCCCCAGGACTTGCACCACCTCACCCCGTCGGGATAGGAGACGAAGAGACTCACCTTCCCCTGGGGGCCCTGGAGCTGGTTGCTAATCTGTTCAGCCAGGGTTCCGTTCAGGGTGGCCCCGCCGTCAGCCAGGGTCATGCTGGCCGAGGCGTCGCCCTTGAAGGTGTCCTTGATCAGCGACATGTCGGCAGTGACGCCGCCGCTGGCGATGAGCAGGTCGATGCCGGCGGTCACATTGCTGCCGACATCGACGTAGGGGCCCGCATTGGTCACAAAGTCGTCGGCGATCTCGGCCTCGATCCCGAACCCCAGCGAACCGCTGGCCGAGGCGGTGAGGGCCATGGGGACGATCCCCAGCCAGAACCGGGTCGTATAGCCTTTGGACTTGGTGACGTTCCAGTCGTTGTCCCAGCTGAAGCCGGCATCGCCCGAGCGGCTGTACAGGGTGTTGCCGGCGAACCGCACGTCGAGATCAAACCCGGAGTCCTGGACCCGGTGGGGGACTGCCTGCCCCATCACGTTGATGTAGGCAAAGTCGAAGGTGTGACCGAAAACCTTCAGCGGCACGCTGCCCTGGACATGCCCCAGGGCGCCGCCGTTGTCCAGGCGGGCCAACGCGCTGAACTCGACCCCCGCGGAGAAATAGTCGCTGGCCAGGGTTTTCCCGTAGTCATCCGAGTACTGGAGCAGGCCATTGTTGGGATCGACGGCCAGCGGCGTTGCGTAGGCCGCCTGGGCCCCGGCGGCGCCCAGGGCCAAAAGCCCGGGCTCGTAGGGCTCGTAGGGATTATAGGGATCATAAGGATCGTAAGGATTGTAGGGATATTCCTCCGGGGGCACCAGACGCAGCTGGCGGACCAGGAGATTGTCGTTGCCGAGCGCGCCTCCGGCGTCCTCGAATTCGGCGATCAGATCCGCGCCGTCCAGGGCGATTTCCAGGTCGAAGGTATCCTCGCCCATCTGGTACACATAATCCCAGATGTTCTGCCAGGTCTGCTGGCTGATTCGCGCCCCGAGGTGAACGATATTCACCTCGTTCGGTTCCAACTGGTCCAGCACCAGGGTCTGGGTCAGTTCCAGGTTCGCGGAATCCCAGATTTCCAGGGGCTCGCAGCCAAACCAGGTATTGACGCACAGGGTCAGGGGGACCTCGGTGACCGGCAGAACCCCCACCGAGCGGATTTTTACCGTGGCTCCGATCTGCAGGTCCGGCATGTCCTCGATCTGGTGCACCAGGCCGTTGTCCTCGTAGTCGTCGGCCTCGAACAGAATGACGTCGCTGTCAAAGCTGACATCCTCGATCATCAGGTTCGGCGTTTCGGCATGGTCGCGGCTGATGTGGACGGTAGCGCTGATGTCGGCCAGAGCCGTGGCTTCGGGGTCGGGGAAGTTGTCGTTCTCGTCGAGCTCCTCGTGCAGCCCGCTCGGGTCAGCCAGGGTGATCAGGTAATAATCCCCGGCGGGAACCTCCCCGGGGACCGCGACCGTCACCGTGTAGGCGTGGGAGCCCGCGGCGGCCGTTGCAAGCAGCATTTCCCCGGCGAAGTACTGTTTTATCTCGGCGGCGTCCCCGTCGAAGTCCTCCTTGTCCAGAAGGTAAAACGCCAGGGGGATCTGTTCGGCATCCTGTTCAGCCGTGACCTCCACCTCCAGGGTCATGGGGTGGCCGGCCTGCGGCGCAGCGGTCTGGACCCGCACATCCTCGGTCTGGAAATTGTTCCCGGTCGAAAGCGGGGTGACCGAACTGCCCAGATCGACCGAGCCCGAATCGCAGCCGGCACCGAGAAACGCGACGGCGGCCAGCAGGGCAACCAGGGGAAAACATCGACGACGGGGGGCCCTGCCCAACATCCAGCATACTCGCTTCATTGATCCCTCCTCTAAGCGCGTGTTCAGACTACAAATGAAGATGATCCCCACCCTGTCCCGGGCAATGGAACGGGCGATGGACTTCCAGCAGGACCCGGCCTGACCGATGCCCTGGCCAGCGGGATAGTCCCGGAGATAACCGGGCAAGTTGTGCGCCAATAATGAAGAGAATCTCTTGCCGTGAGGGCGGAAGTACCTAAGTTGCCGGAAAAAGAATGTTCTTTCTCGGACTATTTTTGGGGGGCAGGAAATTAAAAGGTGAAAAACGGTCCTTTTTGGGTTTATTTCACGTCAAATGGCAGGGATTTACCCAGGGGGGGGCGTGGTATGGCCGGGAGGTGATCAGGTTTTATGGATGGTCGGGCGGCGGGGGAGGGTCAGCTGTATTTCCCCCTGTCCCCCCAGCCCGGCCTACATTGCGAGATGGGCAAAAGCGTTGCGGATCTTGACGTTGGACCCGGACGACCCGGAACCCCCCTCGGCGAAATCCTCGATCTCGTCGCCGGAGAAGACAACCTTGACGGAATGATTTGCGGTCGTGACCTTCAGCCACCAGTCCTCGGTGCCCGATTGGGCCCATTCGATCCGCTCCGGTTTCAGGCCGTGCTGGGATGCGTAACGCAGGGCCACCTCCTGCAGCATTTCCATCCCTTTGCCGTGCAGATTTTCGGTCTCGGTCATCGGCGCATCCTCCTTGAATAGATTACGAAGAACAGATGTCGATAATGCCCGGTTTTGCGGATTTTGTCTGTAAAATTTTCTAACCATGCCCGCGACGCGCATCTGAAAGTTTTTGACCCAGGTCAGAGAAACGCCGGGGCAGAAGCGCTAACCTTGCTCTGTCCAAACAACAACCCATCGCAAAAGGAGAATTTACTATGTCGGGATGCAACTGCGGCGGCGCCCACGGCCACGGGGGCGGCGGGCCCTATGCCGAGGGGCGGGAACTGGTGGAGTTCGTGGCACAGGCCCATGGCGGCGCGCTGCGCCGGCGGGAGATCCCCGGCGGCGGCCTGGCGGCGACCTGCCAGGGATGCCAGGCCCCCTTCGTCCTGAAAACCTTTGTCGGCAGCTGCCCGTCCTGCGGCGGCGTCCACGCGGTCTCCCCGCCGCGCGCCTCTGACCCCGCCAACATCCAGTATGCGGGGGACGGCTTCAGCCTGGCCGGCTGAGGGGCAGTTCCCGGAGGGGGTTGGTGGCTGCTCACCAGGCACCAACCCCCGCAACGTTCCTAAAAGCGCGACGCGCTCAGCTGCACGTCGGCCCGCTCCCAGGCCTTGTTGAAGCGCTTTTCGACCTCCGCGGCCTGTTCGGTCTTCCCCTGGGCCCGCAGCGCCTGCACTAGCCCGAACAGCGACCAGCCGTTTTCCCGGTTGCGTTGCAGATCTTCCCAGTAAACCGTTTCGGCCTCCCGGGCGATGCCCGCTTCCAGCAGCACCGCTCCCAGCGCCTGGCGCACCGGGTAGTGCCAGTCCGGCGGCTCGATATAGGCCAGGCCGTCCTCCAGGCGCACGCCGCGCTCCAGGTGCGAGATGGCGCGGGGGTAGTCCTGGCGTTTCGCGGCCAGGTCGCCGGCGAGCACCTCCACGGCGATGGCCAGCACGTCCGCGGCGTTGTTGGGCGAGAACAGAATCAGCTCGGCCAGCGCCGGCTCAGCGGCAATTTTCTTCAGGTACGCCAGTTCGATCTCCGCCTCGCCCAGCTTCCCCAGGGCCGCAAAGGCCAGCCCCCGCGCGTAGTGGCGGATCCCGGCGAGGAAGGGCTTGTCCTCGTCCGGGGCGGGCTGCTGCAGCACCTCCTCCCAGTGTCCGAAGCGGGTCAGGGCGTAGTCGGGAATCACCAGGAAGGTCTGCAGCAGGGGCATCTCGCTGGCGGCCTGGGCGGGAATCTGCTCAACCACCTTGCCCGCGGCCTCCAGCGCTACCTTGCTGCGCCCCTCCATGGTCGAGGAGGACCACAGAAAGTGGATGTTGTGCGGGTAGTAGCCGAGGGGATAGATCCCCTGGGCCCGGCACTGGCTGAGGTAGCTCTCGTCGGCGGCGATGGCCCGGTCGTTGGCGGCCGATGCATCGGCGTAGCGGCCCACCCGCAGGTAGATGTGCGCCGGCATATGCACCAGGTGTCCGGCGTCGGGGACCAGAAAGCGCAGCCGGTCGGCCGCCGCCTCGGCCCTGGGCGGGTCGGCCGGTTCGAGCAGGTGGATGTAGAAATGGTTGGCGCCCGGGTGCTCGGGGTTGCGCTCCATCACCGATTCGAGGACCGCGATCGCCTCGGGCGTCCCCGGATAGGGGCGGCCGTCGCGGGTCCAGTAGTTCCAGGGGCGCAGGTCCATCAGCGCCTCGGCGTAGAGGGTGGCGGCATCCAGGTCGTGGGGGTAGCTCTGCGAGAGCTTCTTCATCGCCTCGGCATAGGCCCGGTCGCGCTCGGCCCGCTCCTCGGCCTTGCCTGAATAGCGGGTGGCCAGGGCCTCGATGTAGCCCTGTTCGCGCTCGGAGGCCTTGGCTTTCAAGGCCTGGGCCTTCTCGATCAGCTCCAGGGCTTTGGGTTCGTCGGCGGCATCCATCGGCATGTTGATGTTGGGCCCCAGCACCAGCGCCTGGCCCCAGTAAGCCATGGCCATTTCCGGGTCGAGGCGCGCCGCCTCGCGGAAGGAACGGCCGGCCTCGGCGTGGTTGAAGCCGTAGGCCAGGTTGATCCCCTGGTTGAAGAACTGCTGGGCTCTCTGCGAGCCGGTGGTGACCTCGAAGGTGTGCTTGCCCATCCCCGACAGCAGCGGAGCGATCTGCTCCGTAGCCGAAGGCACGTCGGCCCGGCTGGGCGCGAGCATGGCCGCCAGGCCGGCGTGGGCGCCCAAGACCAGGGCCAGCAGAACGACTATCAGACAGCGAATGTTTTTTATCGGATCACTCATGGTCAGACCTCCCACCGAATCAATCTTTGTTAAGTCGCATTTAATAAAATTCTAGCCTTCGACTCGGTCCGGTCGCAATAGCTCAATGGATTGATTTCAGGTTGGAATGGGTGTCTTTTGCGTGGCTGATGGAGAGTGGGACAGGATTTGATTACCTGGGGCTGGGGAAAAGTCTGTGACGGGGTTGTCGTTTAATCCTGACCTGTCTTCGCAGCATCAAAAAAATCGGGGTCAGGTCTTGAAAAATAAGTTTTCTTGCTGGTTGATCACCTTGCTGACCGTGGTGTAATGGATGCCGAGGGCTTTGGCAATCTCTGTCAACCGGTATCCGTACCGGCCGTGGGCGCTGCGGATCAGGCGATTGCGTTCCGGTTTCGGTAGCGGACCGTCCGCAGGAAACAACTCCTCCAGAGAAGGCCTCCCGGCATGGCGCTGCTCGCGGGGAATCTCTCCTAATTCTGCTTGGCTTTCCCGAATGTCGCAGGCCTGTCGGATGAAGGCCTCGGAGCCCAGAAAAATCTGTCCCACCAGTTGGCTCCAGGGAGTTTCCTCTTTCGCCAGTCCATCGGCCACAAATTGCTGATAGTGCCGGCGGGCGGCTGCCGGCGTTCTGGAAAAGTTTCCCAGTACCCAGTCAGTGGTTAAAAAGGGCGGGGTGGGCGTCTCGCCGAGGGTGGCGAGATAACTGCTCCAGGGGTGCTCCTCGGGACGATTCACCATGCCAGCGGCCACCGGGTTGAGAACCACGTAGCGGCAAAGCTCCAACAGATGACTCTGTTTTTCGACCAGGACTGCCTTGAATCGTCCCTTGAAAACGTGGCCGTCCCGGTTGTGGGCGCGGTTGAAGGCCTGGGTGTAGACTCCGTTGAGCTGACGCATTCCGGCCGAGAGATTGCCTTCGGGCGTTTCGATCAGCAGGTGATAATGGTTCCCCATCAGGCAGTAGGCGTGGCAGAGCCAATTGAAGCGTCGCACCACCTGCCCGAGAATGGCGAGAAACTTCCCGCGGTCCTGATCGTCCAAGAAAATATCGTCCCGGGCGTTGCCGCGCGAAGTGACATGGTAAACCGCACCGGGGAATTCTATGCGTAATGGTCGTGCCATGGTGGAACTATAGACGGAAAAAGTGATATTTCAAGACCTGACCCCGTGGTGCTTTGTTAAGCCAGTTGCGGACCGTCTTCACCGTAACGCCCAATTGCCGGGCAATCTGTTTTTTCGGCACCCCGCGATTATGCAGCTCGCGAATCGCACCGTACTTGTCTCTGCCGACCATTTGCATTTGGGTGCTGAAGGCAATGTTCTACTTGATGTTGCTCGTTGGGGTGAATCATCTTTTCCTCCCTGAGTGGAATTCAGGGGGGTAATTTTCAATTGCCACAGGGGGGTATTTTTACAGCATCGATGACACAGTCGCAGTGACCTGCTCTCTACTCTACCCTGGAGCTGGAGTGACCTAGTCATGTCGGTACTAGCCCCAGTATTTTTCTTGACCGGGTTCAATAAAACCTTCTCTCCAAATGTCCCCCAAACCCAACTGCCAGTAAGTGTAATCCCCTTCACCCGTTTTCCCCGCAATAGTAAACGGGCCTTCGCACCCCCACTTATTCATCCCAGCCTCCATAGCTCTAGGTCCGATGTGGCACCTATTCCCTATCCCGGCGCTTGAAATCCTATTCGCATAGTTAATGCAGGTTCCTGCAAGTAATTTTTGTTCCCCAAGGAAAGAACTCCATATTGTAGAAATATCAACCCATCCGTACTCAACTGCTATTTTTATCCCTGGACCACCTTGATGAAATTCCCAATGATCTTGACACCTTTCCTTGTCTGATGCTAAGTACTCACATAATCTGTCAAGATCCTTCGCTATTCCAATACATGCCATAAAAACTGAATCAGGATTTTCAAAGACGGCTAGGAAGGCATCTCCCATAAATCCCACAACAACACCATCATTTTTTTCTACTGCCTGGATCCCGCCGAGCAGCACATCTCTAACAAATTGTGCAATACCATTTATGTATTTCGCATTAGCTATCATCGGAGTATATCCGTTTATGTCAACTATCATTGCGAAAGCATCGATTATTCGCTCTTTCGATAAATCCATTGAATTCACCATGTTGTCAGAAGGATGGCTGGTTGATAAAACCACGACGAATCCATTCAAGCGGTTCGGGCCAATCCAGATTGTAATGATAATAATTATATGCCTGTCCAGTGTGTGTGTATTGCCAAGCCCAATTTGGATGCTCACCGATTTCTGCATGTAGTTGAAGGTACGGATTTAGGCTGCGGGCCAGAGAATCACCTATACAAATCCCATTGGACCGAGAAAACCCTTGAAGTTTACAGGCTAGCTTTGCAATAGTCCCAACAACTGACAGGAAGTTGTAACTGTGGATGCCAATACGGCCTATCAGAACTTCTCAAAAATCAATACCTATCCTAAAGTTAGTATGTAGTAACTCATCCGATGCAAGCATTGCCTGTACTTCGTTTTCCACCACATAGCGAATATCCATTGCACATTGAATAGCTTCTTGAGCGATAATGATACGATCCTTCGTCTCTGGCCCTATAATAGCCATTACCATATCACCAGTATTTTTTTCAAAGAAGCCGCCCCATAACACACTATATGCATTACGCTAGGGATCACGAAGTATAGAAGTGCCAGAGTCTATCCGTCGAAATGGATGCACATATTTTGGTGAAACTTTCGAGATCAAAAAAAAGAATGGCGGCATCCATCTTCTTTGTGCCGCCAATTACAATTGCACTCGGGTCAGGAATTGTTATCCCGTTCGGAATTGGTGATCACGACAACCTTAAGCGCGCTCTGGCTGCCTTAAGGTGGTCCTTCACCTTCGTATGAATTAATGGATTCCATTTACGAGTAAGTGGGCGCCTCGCCATACAATCCTCTTCATTTCAACACGTACAAAATCAAAAGAACTGCAATTATCGTAAGTTCTGCGTATATGGCCCAGATACTTCTTTGAAGCCTTTTCATTTTTGAATTGAGACCAGAAGCTAAAACAGATGTCTGGCCTGCTAAATCAACAATCAAGTCGTTAACTGATGCAGATTGCATTGCATTGACGTATTCTTCTGTTTTCATTTCTGCGACAGAACCGAAAAATATCAAGCTGACTTTACCATCGCGACTTTGAGTCAAAAATGGGAAAACGACCCCAAAAATCAATCCAGTGGATAGTAAGGCAAAAAAACCACAGAATACCAACAAAATAGGTACAAGGGCTGATAACCTATTCATGCATGAGAATTGCCCTATTACCTCCTGGTACTTCAATAAAATAGATCCAATGACGATACCATTCCATGCAATGATGAGAGAGGCCTTGGCATTAGTTGAAACAATGTAGGTATCGTATCTATTTATAATTTTTACGAGAAGTTCGACTCGTGATGATGAGGGATAATCATTTGCAGGTTTTTTTTGTTCATTGTCCTTTTCGCTCATGCTTACCTCCTGTAAGCGATTTTCTTAACCATTAGGGTGATCGGACTACTTTTGTAATACCGCCTTTCTCTTCTTGCTTGCCATACGGTTTTAGCTCGCCGGCTGTGAAACGATGAACAAACTAGTACAAATCTTTCGATAACCGCCGCCATCCAACAAGTCCGAGTGCAGCGCCGTTTTAAACTCTATTTGATCATTACTCCAATCCAATCGCGAAAAAGAATATTTCTATTTCTGTCAACTATTTCACATTTCATAGTATGAAGGCCCCTATACAAGGTTGCCTCATTTAGGGTTGCTTTAGCGAACTGGCTTGGAGACTTAGTGAACTTATTAGGGATAGGTTTTTTCAGGACTTTTTCTACTGGTGGATATTCTTTTTCCCGTTCTTCCATTGGAACGTCTTCACCATTGTTCATTTTAGTGAAAATTGCAGTCAGTGGGAAGTAGAGCCCATTAATTCTTGTGTTCACAATGACTTTAAAAATAAGGGATACATTTTTTTCTAAAAACCTTGAAGAGGGAAGATACTCTACTTCGTTACCATCCGTGACGGTGTAACATTTGTATGATATGGCCGTGTTGTTGATTACACGCGTGTCTCCTAAACTCGCCTTAAGGGAACGAGGAAGAGCACTGCACTCGATGTAGGTTTCATACCTCAATAGGCGCATTTGATAATTTATTGGATTACCGTTTTTATTAGTCAGATTCGGAGTAACTATAGGCAGTTGCCGCGCTTCACCAGATCTTGTATTCTCCTTTATTTTAGAATAGTTTTCGGGCCAATTTATGAAGTTCAATATGCCTTGGCCAAGCATAGTTTGGTTTTTGCTAGCAAGCCCCTGTAATTTAGAGGCCATATCAACGGGAAGACCCGTGGCCGACACTTCACCTACATTGGAGTAACCAAAGTTTCCCCAAAGGACCTCCCTGTCATCACCAAAGTCGCAACCAACCCTAAAACCAAAGTCTTTCGCTTCAATTCCATTCCTTACCATCCAAGGCTTAATGCTGCCTTCAAGTACGGCTCGTAAGGTTGTGGCGCAATTGATTGCGTCTGCAATTGCATCTTCCTTTTCCGTGGCATTGCCTCCAAAAAAGGCCATTACTGCGTCGCCCATTATTCTATGAACACAACCATCAAGAGAACGAATAACTTCTACACACGTCTTTATAACCGCATTTTTGAATTTATATACGAGGTCTAAAGGGTAGAGTAATGAAAGGCGGGTGGACCCCTTTATGTCAACAAAAAGGGTGCATACATACTGGTTGACCGTTCTAGAGCTACCATTTTCAAGATGAAGAAAATCTGGATGTGTTCCGATGGGGGTAGAATTGATGCCGTCTTTTCCAAATATGGGTCTAATCTGGGACTGAAGAATGTATTCGCGCTGTGGCCCTGATGGCAATGTCTCAAACTTCTCATTTAAGGCTGTTGAATTTGATGCCTTTTCTAACACCCTGGTTTCGGTTCCAACCATATCGAACACTTCATTGAAAAGACTTTCAAGGTTCCTCATCGTTGGCCTCAGTGGATAGTTAAGATGAAAAGAATTGAAATTAAAAGCAATGGAGGTACGCAAAACTTTATTATATTGACAGCCACTTGGAGTGTCTTGAATTTATCAGATCCTATTTCTGCCACCTTGTTCATTAATAAGACCATCTTTAAACTGCCCTTCATAAGTTGAACCGTTTCGCCAGATAAGTATGCCATTACCATAAAAAAGGGCAGTTCTTAAACTTTTCTTTGTAAAATATACTATCTGGCAACTGGATTTCGCCAAAGCCATTTTTTATCTTGCAGTCGGATGAAAAAGCACTTTTGGGAGTGGTATCAAAAAGCATTATCCATAGGAGAGTTTTAAGTTTCACCGTTTATTTCTTTTGTATGCTAGCGAGGCGGAAAAATCTACGCCCAGACGGGATTTGTAAGCACGGAAACTGGTCGTCTGTCTGACCCGGCCTCTAACCTTGGTCCTTTCGCCTTGGCCATGCGACACCTCCAGTTAGGTTGAAATGCATACTTTACCGGGAGAAGGTCCCTGCGAAGTTGGGAGATATCTGATAGTCCGGCATTCGGGTTTTTTGACCCTGGGCCGTGAAGAATCTCCAATTCAACCGAATCATTCTGAAAAATGCGGGGGCAGAAGTCAAGCAGAATAGCATCGAAATCAATGACTTCCATTGAGCGCCCCGGTGGTTTTTCGGTGTATTCATCGTTCAGCCTGAGGGCTGAGAGAATAGATGGTTATGCCTCCCGAATTGAAAAAGGGGCGGACCCATGACGGGGCCGCCCCTTTTCTCTGCGTTTTTTCCAACTTCCGCAGGTGAAATAAGCTCTACTCTCCGCCCTCCACCGGCAACCGCACCCGGAAGGTGCTCCCTTCGCCCTCCTGGCTCTCGATCTCGATCACCCCGCCCAGCGCCTTGATGATCCCGTAGGAGACCGACAGCCCGAGGCCGGTGCCGGTCCTCTTGGTGGTGAAGAAGGGGTTGAAGATCTTTTCCCGGATCTCGGCGGGGATGCCGGGGCCGCTGTCGCTGATGGCGATCTCCACCGCCTTGCCGTTGCTGTCGGTGGCGATCCGCAGGGTGCCGCGGCCTTCCATGGCCTGCAGGGCGTTGACCAGAATGTTGGTGAACACCTGGCGCAGCCGCTCGTAGTCGCCGACGATGGGGGGAACCTCGGTGAAGTATTTTTCGACCGCGACCTCGTCGAGGGGGGCCTGGTGGCCGACCTGGTCGAGAATCTCCCCAAGCAGGCTGTTGACCTGAATCATCTCGGGATGGATCTCCTGCTCGCGGGCGAAGGTGAGCATGTTGCGGGTGATCAGCGAGATGCGCTCGGTCTGCTTGAGGATCTCCTCGGCCTCCTCGCGGCCGTCGGCGCCGACGGGGATATCCATCAGCAGGATCTCGACGTTGCCGCGGATGATGGCGGCGGGGTTGTTGATCTCGTGGGCGACGCCGGCGGCCAGCGAGCCGATGGCGGCGAGCTTTTCCGAGCGCAGCAGCTCCTCCTGGGCCTGGATCAGCTGCAGGCTCTTCTCCTCGAGCTGGGCGGTGCGCTCCTGCACCTTAACTTCGAGCTGGCGGTTGAGCTCGCGCAGCTGCTCGTCGCGCTGCTGCAGGTTGCCGGTCATGCGCTTGAAGGTGTCGATCAGGTGCCCGACCTCGTCTTTGCCGGGTACCGGCAGGGCGACGTCGCGCTCGCCGCGGGCGATGCGTTCGGCGGCCGATTCGAGCTCGAGGATGGGGCGCGATACGCGGCTGGAGACCAGCCGCGCCACCAGGAATCCGAGGCCGCAGCCGAGCACCAGCAGGCCGAGCAGGGCGAGGGCGGCGCGGTGCTTGAGGGCGGTGAAGGGTTTTTCCAGCAGCCCCACGTAGAGAGCGCCGATGGCCCGGCCGCCCGGGTCGCGAAGCGGTTCGTAGGCGGTCAGGTACCACTTGTCGACGACCCTGGCGCGGGCCAGCCAGGTTTCGCCCCGGCCGAGCACGGCGTCGGCCACCTCGGTCGAGACCCGGGTGCCCATGGCCCGCGAGCCCTCGCTGAGGCGGATGGTGGTGGCGACCCGCAGGTCTTCGAGAAAGATGGTGGCGCTGCCGACCTCGGTCCCTTCGAAGGTCTGGTTGCCGTAGACGATCTGCTTGATGCGGTCGACCAGGGCGAGGTTGCCATTGAGCAGCACGCCGCCGTAGAGGACCCCGAGGGTGCGGCCGTCGGGGTTTTTCACCGCGGAGGCGCCGGCGAGCAGCATCCCGCGGGCCTCGACGGCGGGACGGTCGGCGGGGAAGGGGGGGCGCAGGTGCACCCGGGCGCGATGGGCGAGGTCCTCGCCCTCGGCCAGGACCTGCTCGGAGGCCAGCAGCAGGGTGCCGCTGAAATCCTCCCCGGCCAGCACCTGGCCGAGGAGGGGGAGGGGGGCCGCTTCGCCGCCGCCCGCCTCGGGGTTGGCGGCGCGCAGCAGCACCCGCCCCTGCGCGTCGGTCAGGGTCAGGACGTCGAGCTTTTCCCGGAGCAGGATCGCCTTCATCTCCCCGGCGACCCGCTCGAGGCGCCCGGCATCGAGGTCCTCGGCGAGGGCGGAGCTGTTGGCGGTGAAGCGCACCACGTTCAGCACCCGCTCCCGTTCATGGCCGAGCACCTCGTGGGCGGCGTTGAGGTCGTTGCGTACCCGCTGCTGGGTCTGGCCGACGATCCAGGCGTTGATCAGGTAGAAGGCGGCGAAGGCCACCAGCAGCAGGATGGCGGCCAGGGGGGTGAGGGCCGCCAGGGTCATTTTCCCGCGGATGGAAAAGGCCCCGGTATCGGGGCGCGTCATGCCTCGTCTTCCAGGTCGGCGGGGGAGATGTCGAAATCCTTGATCTTGCGGTCGAGGGTCTTGCGGGTTACCCCGAGCAGCCCGGCGGCCTGGCTCTTGTTCCAGCCGGTCTCCTTGAGCGCCCGCAGCACCACCTGGTATTCGGCGTCGCGCAGGGTCAGGGGCACAGCGGCTCCGTCGTTTTTATGCGCTTGGCCGGCCGCGGCCTTGAGCGGCAGCAGGTCGAGGGTGATCTCGGCCCCCCGGGCCAGGATGACGCCGCGCTCGATGACGTTTTCCAGCTCGCGGACGTTGCCGGGCCAGTGGTAGGCGCGCATGGCGGCGAGGGCCTCGCGGCTGATGCCGGTGACCGGGCGGCGGGTCTTGCGGGAGACCTTGGCGAGAAAATGGCGGGCCAGAGGTTCGATGTCCGCGGGGCGTTCACGCAGCGGGGGCAGCTCGAGGGTGATGACGTTGAGCCGGTAGAAGAGGTCCTCGCGAAAGTTGCCCTTGCGCACCTCGGCTTCGAGGTCCTTGTTGGTGGCGGCGACGAAGCGCACGTCGACCCGCCGGGTGCGGGTCGAGCCGACGGGGATGAATTCGCCCTCCTGCAGCACCCGCAGCAGCTTGGCCTGCAGCGAGGGGCTCAGATCGCCGACCTCGTCGAGAAACAGCGTCCCCTGGTCGGCCTCGTCGAGCAGGCCCTTCTGGGCCTGGACCGCCCCGGTGAAGGCCCCCTTGACGTGGCCGAAGAGCTGGCTTTCCAGAAGGGTTTCGGAGAGCGCGGCGCAGTTGATGGCGAGAAAGCGGTTGGCCTGGCGGGGGCTGGCGTCGTGGATGGTGTGGGCGATCAGCTCCTTGCCGGTGCCGCTTTCGCCGAGCACCAGCACGCTGGTGTCGGTTTCGGCCACCCGCCGCGCCAGCTCGTAGACCTCGGCGAAGTTCTCGCTGGCGAACACCGGTTGGGTGGGGGCGGCGGACTCGCGCAGCTCCTTTTTCAGCGACAGGTTCTCCTCGCGCAGCCGCTCGCGTTCGAGGCAGTGCTGCACCAGGGCGTAGAGCTTCTCCTGGGGGAATGGCTTGCTCAGGTAGTCGTAGGCGCCGAGCTTCATCGCCTCGACGGCCGATTCGATGGTGCCGTGGCCGGTCATCATGATCACCGGCAGCTCGCGGCGCAGCTCGCGCACCCGGCGCAGCACCTCGATGCCGTCCATCTCGGGCATCTTGACGTCGAGCAGCAGCAGGTCGGGGCTGCCGTCGGTTTCGCCGAGCAACTGCAGCAGCGCCTGGGGGCTGGCGAAGCTGTCGACCCGAAACCCCCAGTTGGCGAGCATCTTGGCCAGGTAGCGCCGCATCCCTTCTTCGTCGTCGCACACCAGAATTCTGTTTTCCATGCCTCGGTTCCCTTTTCTGGACTCTCCCCCTTCGGCAAAGGGGACGTGCACCATCCGTTCCTTTCTGCCGCGGCGGTGCTGAGCAGGCATCATAACCGTAAACGGCAGCTTAAGAAAAGCCCTTTAGAGATAAAAAACCTTTATTTTTAGAGCCTTCCGGGAGTATCCGGGTGGATACATTTTACCCGCCTGGGTCGATTGTATACAGTTCGACGCGGGCGAATTTCCCGTGCCTGTAGCAGTTTGTATACCGTAAACAATTGTTATGGCTGATAAAAAAATGTTTGTTCCTCCCCGTAGACGGTTTGGCACATCTGTTGCCAAAAGTACCCGCCAACCAAACCTGCCATGCGAATTACCCTGATTCGATTTTGGGGTTCAATGCAGACACGATGAAAGGAGAGAAGCACATGGGTATTTCGAGGAGAAATTTCCTCAAGGGCGGCGGCCTGGCGGCCGGCACCCTGGCCGTTTCCGGCAAACCGGCCCTGGCCGGCGTCGATTCGCCCGAGATGCGCACCAAGGGGCTGCAGACCAGCACCACCGTCTGCCCCTACTGCGCTGTGGGCTGCGGCATGCTGGTCCACACCAAGGACGGCAGGATCGTCAACATCGAGGGCGATCCCGAGCATCCGATCAACCGCGGCTCGCTCTGCTCGAAGGGCAGCGCCCTGTTCCAGGTGGCCAACAACGAGCGGCGCCTGACCAAGGTGCAGTACCGCGCCGCCGGCAGCGACAAGTGGGAAGAGAAGTCGTGGGACTGGGCGATGGAGCGCATCGCCAAGCTCATGAAGGAGACCCGCGACCGCAACTTCGTCAAGAGCGAAAAGCGCGACGGCAAGGACTACCTGGTCAACCGCAACGAGGGGATGGCCATGCTCGGCGCCGCGGCGCTGGACAACGAAGAGTGCTACCTGCTGGGCAAGTTCGCCCGCGCCATGGGGGTCAGTTACCTCGAACACCAGGCCCGAATATGACACTCCGCTACGGTTGCCGGTCTGGCAGCCTCGTTCGGCCGCGGTGCAATGACCAACCACTGGAACGACATCCAGCACGCCGATGTCATCCTCTGTATCGGCTCCAACCCTGCTGAGAACCACCCCATCTCCTTCAAGTATGTGGAAAAGGCGATGGATAACGGCGCCAAGCTGATCAGCGTCGACCCCCGCTACACCCGGACCTCGTCCAAGTCGGACCTCTACGCCCAGCTTCGCCCGGGCACCGACATCGCCTTCATGGGCGGGCTGATCAACTACGTGCTGCAGAACGACCTGATCCAGAGGGATTACGTCGTCGACTACACCAACGCCTCGTTCATCGTCGATGACGCCTTCTCCTTCGCGGACGGCCTCTTCAGCGGCTACAACGCCGACACCTTCAGCTACACCAAGGACAGCTGGAAGTACAAGAGCGACAAGGACGGCAACGCCCTGCGCGACAAGTCCCTGCAGGACCCGCGCTGCGTCTACCAGCTGATGAAGAACCACTACAGCCGCTACACCCCCGAGATGGTCTGCGAGATCACCGGCACCGCCATCCAGGACTACATGGCCGTGGCCCGCACCTTCTGCGCCACCGGGCGCCCGGACAAGGCGGCCACCATCATGTACGCCATGGGCACCACCCAGCACACCTACGGCACCCAGAACGTGCGCTCCTACGCCATGCTGCAGCTGCTGCTGGGCAACGTCGGCATCGCCGGCGGCGGCATCAACGCCCTGCGCGGCGAGTCCAACGTCCAGGGCTCGACGGACTACGCGATCCTCTACCACATCCTGCCCGGCTACCTGTCGGTCCCCCAGTTCGGCCAGGTGGACCTGGCGACCTACCTGGAGCAGGTGACCCCCAAGTCCAACGACCCCAACAGCGCCAACTGGTGGAGCAACTATCCCAAGTACATCACCAGCCTGCTCAAGGCCTACTGGGGTGAGAACGCCAGCGCCGAGAACGACTTCGGCTACCAGTACCTGCCCAAGCGCAGCGGCAACTACTCCTTCATCCCGCTGATGGAGCGCCTGCAGGCAGGCGGCTTCGAGGGCCTGGTCTGCATGGGGACCAACCCCATCGTCGGCGGCCCCGACGCCAGCTCCATCGCCAAGGGGCTGGATAACCTCAAGTGGCTGGTCGCCGCGGACCTGTGGGAGACCGAGACCTCGATCTTCTGGAAGCGCCCCGGCGTCGACCCCAAGACCATCGACACCGAGGTCTTTTTGCTGCCCGCCGCCTCCAGCGTCGAGAAGCAGGGGAGCATCTCCAACTCGGGGCGCTGGGCCCAGTGGCGCTACAAGGCGGTCAACCCGCCCGGCCACGCCGAGAGCGACGCCTATATCGTCGACCAGATGTACAAGCGCATCAAGGCCCTCTACGAGAAGGACGGGGTCTTCCCCGAGCCGATCGTCAACCTGTCGTGGAACTACGGCGACGGCCATGAGCCCGACATTGAGATGGTGGCCAAGGAGTGCAACGGCACCTTCACCCGCGACGTGGAGATCAAGGGCAAGCTCTACAAGAAGGGCGAGCAGGTTCCCAGCTTCGCCTTTTTGCAGGACGACGGCTCGACCACCAGCGGCAACTGGCTCTACTGCGGTTCGTTCACCGAGGCGGGCAACATGATGCAGCGCCGCGGCCTCGAAGACCCCACCGGGCTCGAGATGTACCACAACTGGGCCTGGTGCTGGCCGGTCAACCGGCGCATTCTCTACAACCGCGCCTCGGTCGACCTCAACGGCAAACCGCTCAACCCGAAAAAGGCGGTCATCGCCTGGAACGAGCTGACCAAGAAATGGGAGGGGGACGTCCCCGACGGCGGCTGGGCGCCGATGAGCCAGGACGGCACCAAGAACCCCTTCATCATGATCGCCGAGGGCTACGGCCGGCTGTTCGCCGCGGGCCTGGCCGACGGGCCTTTCCCCGAGCACTACGAGCCGATGGAGAGCCCGGTGGCCAACATGATGAGCCGTCAGCAGTGCAACCCGGCGGTGGCCATCCCCGGCAAGCTCAGCAACGCCGAGAAGTTCCCCTACATCGGCACCACCTACCGGGTCTCCGAGCACTGGCAGGCCGGCGCCATGACCCGCAACCTGCCCTGGCTGGTCGAGCTGGTGCCCGACATGTTCATCGAGATCAGCGAAGAGCTGGCCGCCTGGAAGGGGCTCAAGAACGGCGACCTGGTCACCGTCTCTTCCGAGCGCGGCTCGATCCAGGCCCGGGCCCTGGTCACCAGCCGCATCAAGCCGCTGCGGGTCAGCGGACGGCTGGTGGAGCAGGTGGGGCTCCCCTGGCACTTCGGCTTCGCCGCCCTGGCCAAGGGCGACAGCGCCAACGTGCTGACCACCGCGGTCGGCTGCGCCAATACCACCATTCCCGAGTACAAGGCGTTTCTGTGCAACATCGAGAAAGGGGGTAAGAGCGCATGAGTGCCCAGATGAAGGATTTTTCCAAGAATAAGGCGTTTCTCATCGATATGACCAAGTGCACCGGCTGCCGCGGCTGCCAGGTGGCCTGCAAGCAGTGGAACCAGCTGGATGCCGAGCAGACCGAGTTCTTCAGCGGCGAGGGGTACCAGAACCCGCCGGCGATGAGCGAGAAGACGTTCACCCGCATCAAGTTCCGCGACTACCAGAAGAACGGGCAGAACGAGTTCGCCTTCTACAAAGAGATGTGCATGCACTGCAACGAGCCGGCCTGCGCCTCGGTCTGCCCCGTCGGGGCGTTCCACAAGACCGAGGAGGGTCCGGTCATCTACAAGGCCGAGCGCTGCATCGGCTGCCGCTTCTGCATGATCGCCTGCCCCTTCGGCGTGCCCAAGTACGAGTGGAGCAAGGCCCTGCCGCTGGTCAAGAAGTGCACCGGCTGCTACAGCCGGGTCAAGGAGGGGATGAAGCCCGCCTGCGCCACCACCTGCCCGACGGCGATCAGCTACGGCCCCCGCGACGAGATGATCAAGGAAGCCGAGCGGCGCCTGGCGGCTCACCCGAACCGCTACATCCAGAAGGTCTACGGCAAGGACGAGGCGGGCGGCACCAGCGTCATCTACCTGACCCCGCTCCCCTTCGACGAGCTGGGCTTCAAGCCGGTCACCCTGCGCCCCCTGCCGGGCTACACCTGGCAGGCCCTGCGCCTGGTGCCCGCCGCCTTTCTCACCGTGGGCGGCGGACTTTCCGCCATTTCGTGGATCAACCACCGCAAGGACCGCCTGAAAAAAGAGCGCGAAGCGCAGGCGGCCCAGACCAGCGAGCCGAAGGAGGACTGAACCGATGACTGCGGCTAAACTCGTCGTCAATGAAATCAAGGGCTACCACTGGTTCGTCAAGCTGATGTTCGCGCTGGTGGTGGTGGGTGTGGCGGCTTCCCTGGTCCGTTTCGTGTTCGGGCTGGGTGCCACCACCAATCTTAACGACACCTACCCCTGGGGGCTGTGGATCAGCTTCGACGTGGTGACCGCCGTGCCGCTTGCGGCCGGCGCCTTCACCCTCGGGGCCATCGTCCACTGCTTCCACATCAAGAAGCTCGAGCCGCTGGTGCGGCCGGCCATCGTCACCGGTTTTCTCGGTTACTCGCTGGTCAGCGTCGGGCTGCTGCTCGACCTGGGCCAGCCCCACAAGGGCTGGCACGTGCTGCGCTACTGGAACCTGCACTCGCCCATGTTCGAGGTGGCCATGTGCGTCATGGCCTACACCACGGTGCTGTTCCTCGAATTTCTCTCTCCGGTGGCGGAGAGGTTCGGCTGGCACCTGCCGCTGCGCGTGCTGCGCTGGCTGGAGATGCCCCTGGTGATCCTCGCCGCGGCCATCTCCACCCTGCACCAGAGCTCGCTCGGCACCTTCTTCCTGATCGCCGTCGACAAGCTGCACAACCTCTGGTACAACCCGCTGCTGCCGCTGCTGTTCTGGATCAGCGCCATCTGCACCGGCATGTGCATCATCATCCTCGAGGCCACCGCCAGCCACAAGTGGATGGGGCAGCCCAACGAAGGGGTGCTGCTGCGCACCCTGGCCAAGATCCTCCCCTGGACCCTGGGGCTGTACCTGGCGGTGCGGGCCTACAGCCTGCTGTTCTTGAGCCACGGGCCGTTCTTCGACCGTCCCGGGTTGACCCTCTCCTTCCTCCTCGAGGTCGGGGTCGGCTTCCTGCTGCCGTTTCTGATGCTCACCCAGAAGTCGGTGCGCGAGA
The DNA here is from genome assembly GCF_019704135.1 of Desulfuromonas versatilis. Classification (NCBI taxonomy): domain Bacteria; kingdom Pseudomonadati; phylum Thermodesulfobacteriota; class Desulfuromonadia; order Desulfuromonadales; family Desulfuromonadaceae; genus Desulfuromonas; species Desulfuromonas versatilis. Next base: position 3,040,425 of record NZ_AP024355.1, on the reverse strand, counting down.
ACGACCGGCGCCGGGCCATCGCCGCCGGCCTGGTGATCTTCGGCCTGGTGCTCAACCGCTTCAACGTCTCGATGATCGGCATGATGCACCCCGACCAGATCTACCTGCCTTCGCTCATCGAAACCCTGGTGACCCTTGGCATCATCGCGGCGCACGTGCTGTTCTTCGTGCTGATCGCCAAGTACTTCCCGATCTTCGAGCACCATCCGGAAACCGTCGACTACAGCCTGCCCGACAGCTTCCACAAGATCGACGGCCACCCGGCCGAAGCCAAGGCACCCGCCGCGGCCAAGCCGGTTTCGCAGGGGCGATAAGCAGAAGGGCTTTTTTATAACCACGAAGGACACGAAGGACACGAAGTAAAAAACTGCATTTTTAGCTTTTCTTCGTGTTCTTCGTGCTCTTCGTGGTGAACTGAAATTGCTTGTTTAGCGAAGCTCTGCTTTTCCTGTCTGGAAAACCGCGAATTTTAAAATGGTAAAGGAAGTTGTTATGGATCACTCCGGCAATCGCACCGTTTACCAGTTCAAGAATGGCCGCCTCGCGAGCCACGGGCGCCAGGTGGTGCAGGAGTACCCCCTGCAGCTCACGGTCAACGACCGCGAACTGGCGACGCTGGTCGCCTCGCCCCATCAGCTCAATTTTCTGGTGGCCGGCTTCCTGCGCAACCAGGGGTTCATCTCCGGGCTCGACGAGATCCAGACCCTCGGCGTCTGCCGCGAGTTCGGGGCGGCGCGGGTGCGCATCCGCGGCGAGGTCCCCGAGCGGCTCAAGCCCACCCTGACCTCGGGCTGCGGCACCGGGATCACCTTCAATTTCGAGCCCGCAGCGGCGCCGGATGCGGCGGCCGTGCGGGAACAGCCACGCTTTTCCCCGGCTTCGGTCTTCGAGCTGATGAAGGGCCTCGCCCAGCGGGCCGAGCAGTACCGCAGCCACGGCGGGATTCACTCGGCGGCGGTGGGCGACGGGCGGCAGCTGCTGCTCTACGCCGAAGACCTGGGACGCCACAACACCCTGGACCGCCTCGCCGGCGAGGCGCTGTTCAAGAACATCGACCTGCGCGGCAAGATGCTGGTGACCTCCGGGAGGGTGTCGACGGAGATGGCCGCCAAGGCGGCGAAACTCGGCATCGCCCTGATCGCCTCGCGCACCTCGCCCACCGACCTGGCGGTGCAGATGTGCGAACAGGCCGGCATCACCCTGGTCGGCTACCTGCGGGGGGAGTCCTTCGAGCTCTACTGCCGCCCCGAGGGGCTCGAGTTGGCGCCGACGGCAAAAAAAATCCCCGGGGTCACCGGGGTCATCCTGGCCGGCGGCGAGAGCCGGCGCATGGGGTGCGACAAGTCGCTGCTGCCCATCGACGGGGCGCGCTTTATCGAGCACATCCATCGGGTCATGGCCGGGCTGTTCGACGAGGTGCTGCTGGTCACCAACTCGCCCGGTCTCTACGAGGGGATCGACTGCCGCAAGGTGCCGGACATCTATTTTGCCCAAGGCTCCCTGGCCGGCATCCACTCGGGGCTCTGCCACGCCCGCAACGCAAAGGCCTTCGTGGTCGCCTGCGACATGCCCTTCGTCTCGGCGGAGGTGGTCCGGGAAATCTGCAGCCACGGCGAAGGGGGCGAGGTCGTTATCCCGCGGGGTGCCGAGGGGCTGGAACCCCTGCACGCCCTCTACGACAAGAGCTGCCTGCCGGCCATGGAGGCGGTGCTCGACCGCGGCCAGCGGCGCATCGTGAGTTTCTTTCCCCAAGTGCAGGTGCGCGAACTCGGCCCCGAAAACCTGGCCGCCCACGATCCCCAGGGCCGGACCTTTCTCAACATCAACACCCCGCAGGAATACTTCGCCCTGCGCGGCGGCAAAGAAGACGGCCCCCTCCCCGAGGCCAGGGCGAACCGGGCCTGAGGCGAGTACCCGCGGTGGCCCTCTCCCCGGAGCAGGGGAGGGGCCGGCGCGGACTCAGTGCATCACCAGCTTGGGCAGGTTTTTCGCCTGGGCGATCCAGTCCTGCACCCTGTCCATGGTCGGCAACTGGCGAACCAGTTTTTTGCGCTCGTTGACCTCGGCCATCTTGACATGCAGGTTTTCCGCCTTGCGCTGCGCCAGCTCCGGGACCGAGTCGACCCCCGAGGCCTCCAGCAGGTCGGCATACTCCTGGCCGATCCCCTTGATCCGGAACAGATCCGCGCAGTTGACCCACTTAAGAATCTGGGAAGCGCTCAGTCCGGTGGTGTCGGCAAGTTGCTTGCGCCCCTTGGCCGAGCACCCCTTCTCGAGCAGACCGGCGATGTTTCTGACCCCTGCGGCCTTGAGCTTTTCCGCGTAACTGGCACCAATTCCCTCGATTTCAGTCAGATTGGGCATTTGTTTCTCCTTTCCGTGAGTGGGTTGCCATTGCCGTCAGGCGACCTGCGACGTGCAGTGCCTGCAGCGTTTGGCCGCTATCGGGATCTCCGAAAGGCACTCCGGGCACTCCTTGGTGTCGGGCGCCTGGGGTTCTTCTTCCTTTTTCTCCATCATCCGGTTCATCGCCTTGATCATCATGAAGATGGCGAAGGCGACGATGACGAAGTCGAGCAACGTATTGATGAACACCCCGTAGTTGATCGTTGGCGCGCCGGCTTCCTGGGCGGCTTTCAGCGAGGTATAGTCGGTGCCGCTCAGGTTGATGAACAGGCTGCTGAAGTCGACCTTGCCCATGAGCAGGCCGATGGGCGGCATGATCACGTCCTTGACCAGCGAGCTGACGATCTTGCCGAAGGCGGCGCCGATGATGATGCCGACGGCCATGTCCACCACGTTGCCGCGCATGGCGAACTTTTTGAATTCCTGGAGCATGGGGTCCTCCGTTGATTGGATTGATTTAATTTCGGCTATAAAGATCAGACTAGTCCGCTTTTGCCGAAACGCAAGCCGGCGGGGGAAATACCGCTTCCCTTTCCTCTGGGGGCTTTTCTTCCGCCCGCGGATTGCTATCCTTGATACAGCCTCTGGTTGCCGCATGGCGCGGGTCGGCGAACTGTCATGGAATCGGACCTGTGGATATTTTTCCTGATCGGCTTTTGCGCCCAGATCATCGACGGGGCGCTCGGCATGGCCTACGGGGTCACCGCGACCACTTTCCTGATCAGCTTCGGCACCCCACCGGCGGTGGCCAGCGCCAGCGTGCACCTGGCCGAGGTCTTCACTACCGGCGCCTCGGGCGCCTCGCACCTGCTGCTGAAAAACGTCGATCGGCGCCTGTTTCGGCAGTTGGCCGTGGCCGGAGCGGGTGGCGCGATAGTGGGCGCCTATTTTCTGACCACCCTGCCGGTCCGGCCGGTCCGCGTCCTGGTGGCCGCCTACCTTGCGGTGATGGGCTGCCTGATCCTGTTCAAGGCTACCCGAAGAAACCTCCAGGCCCGCCCCGTGCAGCGTCTGCAGACCGGCATCCTCGGCCTGCTGGGCGGTTTTTTCGACGCCCTGGGCGGCGGCGGTTGGGGGCCGATCGTGACCTCTTCCCTGGTGGCCCGCGGCCAGTCTCCGCGCCTGGCCATCGGCTCGGCCAACCTGGCCGAGTTTTTCGTGGCCGCCAGTGCCTCCTGCACCTTTTTGCTGACCATCGGCCTGGGCTACTGGCAGGCGGTGCTGGGGCTGGTGGCCGGCGGAGTGTTCGCCGCGCCGCTGGGGGCCTGGCTCTGCCGCTGGCTGCCGGTCCGGGTGCTGATGTACCTGGTGGGCGGCCTGATCTGCCTGCTCAGCCTGCGGGCCCTGGCCCACGTGTTTCTGCTTCCCCCCTGAGGGAACGGCCGCCCTCTCGGCAGTGCTTTTAATCCTCATCGTCGGTATGGACATGCCCCGGATAAATGATAGTATTATAGGGCAGTTACGATTAAGTCCGGCCCCCGCCCAGGTGGCGTGCCGGGGCCTTTTTTCGACAGGTGGTATAAGTGCTTAAAGTTTTCGAGAAAATCGGGGACGAGTGCCTTTATTTCCTCGAGCAGGCGGGGCGCATGGGGATTTTCCTCGGTGCCTGCCTGGTCAGCATCCTTCGGCCCCCCTACAAAATTTTCCCCATCGTGCGCCAGGTGCAGTTTATCGGCGCCAAGTCGGTGTTCGTCATTCTGTTCACCGGCGCTTTCACCGGCATGGTTCTCGGCCTGCAGGGGTATTACACCCTGAGCAAGTTCGGCTCCGAGGGGCTGCTCGGTTCGGCGGTGGCCCTGAGCCTGATCCGCGAACTGGGCCCGGTGGTGGCGGCGCTGATGGTCATCGGCCGGGCCGGCTCGGCGATCTGCGCCGAGATCGGCATCATGCGCAACTCGGAGCAGATCGACGCCCTGGAGTGCATGGCCGTCGATCCCTTCAAGTACCTGATGGCGCCGAAGCTGGTGGCGGGGGTGATCTCCATGCCCCTGCTGACCTTCATCTTCGACGTGGTCGGCATCCTCGGCGGCTACCTGATCGGGGTGCTGCTGCTGGGGGCCAGCGAGGGGAATTATTTCCAGAACATGTACACCAGCGTCGAGTGGGCCGATATCCGCATGGGCGTCGTCAAGTCGCTGGTCTTCGGCCTGCTGCTGGTCTGGATCGCCGCCGCCAAGGGCTACAACCTGCACCTGGAGCGCAACGGCGGCTTCGGGGCCGAGGGGGTGAGCCGCACCACCACCGACGCGGTGGTGCTCTCATCGGTCAGCGTGCTGGTCTGGGATTACCTGATCAGCGCCATCTTGTTGTGAGGCCAACCCGGGGGAAGAGGGAGGAGCGGTTCCAGCGCCATGAGTGACAACCAGGAAAAGATCGCCATCGAGCTGATCGATGTGCACAAGTCCTTCGGGCGCCAGCAGGTGCTGCGGGGGATCAACCTGCAGGTCCGCGAGGGGACCACGACGGTGATCGTCGGGGCCAGCGGGCAGGGCAAGAGCGTGATCCTCAAGCACATGCTGGGCCTGATCCGGCCCGACCGGGGCCAGGTGAGGGTCTTCGGCAGCGACCTGACCCGCATTGGGAAAAAGCAGCTCAACAAAATCCGCACCGATTTCGGCGTGCTGTTCCAGAACGCCGCCCTGTTCGATTCGCTGACCGTGTTCGACAACGTGGCCCTGCCCCTGCGCGAGCGCACCGACGCCTCGGAGGCGGAGATCCGCGACAACGTCATGGACAAGCTGGCGATGATGGACCTGGAGGGGGCCGAGGGGAAATACCCCGCCCAGATCAGCGGCGGCATGCGCAAGCGGGTCGGCCTGGCCCGGGCCCTGGTTCTGCAGCCGCGCATCGTGTTTTTCGACGAGCCGACCACCGGCCTCGATGTCCACAAGAGCAACGAAATCTACCGGCTGTTCCACAAGACCCAGGCCAAGCTCAAGTACACCGCGGTCATCGTCAGTCACGACGTGCCCAAGATCTTCAAGCTGGCCGATTATGTGGCGCTGCTGGCCGAAGGGGTCATCCAGGGGTGCATGTCGCCCGAGGAGTTCCAGCTTTCGAAAAATCCCCTGATCCGGGATTTCGTCGAAACCACCATGGGCCCCATCTATTCCAGTGCCGAAGAGGAGGATAGCGTTCTATATGAAACGGTTTAACGTGGAGACCGCGGTTGGGCTGTTCCTGGTCGCGGGGTTCGTCTGTTTCGCCTGGTTGTCGGTAAAGCTCGGCGATGTGAACCTGTTCGGCCACCCCACCTATTCGGTCGAGGCGCGTTTCGGCTCGATCTCGGGGCTCAAGGAAGGCAGCACCGTGGAGATCGCCGGGGTGCGCATCGGCAAGGTGGCCAAAATCCGGCTCAACCCCGAGGATTACGAGGCGGTGGTCACCATGGAGCTGGACCAGGGGGTGCGGCTGAGCGAAGACAGCATCGCCTCGATCCGCACCGCCGGGATCATCGGCGACCGCTACGTGGACATCGCCCCGGGCGGCATGGAGCAGTACATCGAGGCGGGCGGGCGGATCCTGGAGACCGAGTCCGCCATCAACCTCGAGGAGCTGGTCAGCAAGTACATTTTCGAGAAGAAATAAACCTGCAAACCCCGACCCCGCCGTGCCCCGGCCGGCGAGATGGAGACCCGGAAGATGAAACCAGCTGGCAAATTGGTGGTGCTGCTGTTGCTCGTGGCCCTGACGGCGCTTTGCCCGGCGGCCCGGGCGCAGGACGTGTTCAACCCCACCGGTGCCGGGGCGCCCAGCGCTCCGGCGGACCTGGAGGCCGATGAGCTCTTCGAGGAGGAGCCCCTGGAGGTCTGGGATCCCATCGAACCCTTCAACCGGGGGATGTTCTGGTTCAACGACAAGCTCTATTTCTACCTGCTCAAGCCGGTGGCCCGGGGTTACCGGGCCGTGGCGCCGGAGCCGGTGCGCACCTCGGTGGGCAACTTCTTCTCCAACCTCGCCTTTCCGGTGCGCTTCGTCAACTCGGCCCTGCAGCTCAAAATCGGCGACGCGGGCAACGAGCTGCGCCGGTTCCTGCTCAACAGCACCGTCGGCGTGGCTGGCCTTTTCGACCCGGCCAAGCAGAACGGCTGGCTGAAGAAGGAGGAGGACCTGGGCCAGACCTTCGGCCGCTACGGCGTCGGTTCCGGCTTCTACCTGGTGATGCCGGTGTTCGGGCCGACCAACCTGCGTGACGGCGTCGGCCGGCTCGGCGACGGGTACCTCGACCCCGTCCCCTTCCTGGTTCCGGGCACTCTGGAGTATGTTGGAGTCAAGGCCTACGACCGTGTCAACGCCCTGTCGCTGGACAAGGATACCTACGAGGGGATCAAGCGCGAGCAGCTCGACCCCTACCTGTTCATCCGCAACGCCTACACCCAGCGGCGCGAGGCGTTGATCGAGAAGTAGCCGCCGCCCATTGGAGGAATAAATGAAGTTCAAGCGTTTTGCCGCCATCCTGCTGGTGCTGGGGATGGTGGTTCCTGCCGCCTGGGGGCTGGCCGCGACCGCGGCCATGGACCAGGTGCAGCAGACCGTGGACGGGGTCATCGCCACCCTGCGCGACAAGGGGATGGAGAGCGAGGCCCGCCGCCAGAAGTTGACCGGGCTTATCCGGGCCCGTTTCGATTTCGAGACCATGTCCCAGTGGGTTCTCGGGCCGGCCTGGCGCAAGGCCGATACAACGGAAAAGAGTCGCTTCATCGCGCTGTTCTCCGACCTGCTCGAGGCGACCTACCTGGGGCGCATCGAAGCCTACACCGATGAAAAGGTGAGCTACGCCGGCGAGAAGGTCGAGGGGGAGAGGGCCCAGATCGACACCTTCGTGCTGACCGCCGGCGCCGACATCCCCATTACCTACAAGCTGGTGTTGCGCGGCGATCAGTGGCTGGTCTACGACGTGATCATCGAGGAGATCAGCCTGGTGCGCAACTACCGCAGCACCTACAACGAAATCATCCGCCGCGAAGGAATGAGCGGCCTGTTCACCAGGATGGAGGAGAAGATCAGGGAGCTGAAAGCGACCGAAGGGCAGGGATAGACGGCCGCGGGACCCGGCCATGGTTGATAAATCCGAGGGGTGGTTTGTTTTGAACCGGTGAAGGGTGGTTTAAAACAAACCACCCCTTTTGTTTTCTCTTTGTAAGTAGCTGAAAATAAACGGTAAAGAAATTGGCAAGGTTTCTGCTATAAGTAGTAGCTAACCATTTTTTCCTGCCACAAGGAGGCGACCGATGAAGAGACTATGGATGGCCCTGGCGATTATCGCCTGCGTCCAGCTGCCGGGGATGGCCCTGGCCGCCGAACAGTGCCTGAGCTGTCACGAGGGGATCGAGCGGATCTCCGAGGTGCCGGGGATGGCCGAGCTGAGCTGTACCGACTGCCACAAGGGCGATGGCGCCGCGACCGAACAGCAAGCCGCCCACGCCGGGATGTTCGCCAACCCGGCGGACCTGCGGGTGGTCGACCAGACCTGCGGCACCTGCCACGCCGACGAGGTCGACAAGGCGATGAAATCGCTGCACGCCACCAGCGCCGGCAAGATCAGCGGCACCCGCTATGCCTGGGGCGCCCAGGGGCGCGAGGGGATCTACGCCAACGTGGCGGTCGCCGACGCCGACCCGAGCCGCCCCGGCGCGGTGAAAGAGCTCAAGGCTCTGCCGTTCTACGATCCGGCCAAGCCCGAAGGGCCCGACAACACCCCGGCCGACGACTACCTGCGCAACCAGTGCCTGCGCTGCCACCTGTGGAGCGACGGCCACCAGCGCGACGGCGACTACCGGGCCAGCGGCTGCGCCGCCTGCCACGTGGTCTACTCCGACGCCGGCACCTACGAGGGGGGCGACAAGGCCATCGCCAAGGACCAGAAGGACCGTCCCCGCTTCCACCGCATCACCAGCAAGATCCCCGAGACCCAGTGCCTGCACTGCCACAACCGCGGCGGGCGCACCGGGGTGAGCTACATCGGCACCATGGAGAGCGACGGCTACGGCACCCCCTACACCGACAAGGGGGGCAAGCAGGGCCAGCTGCACGGCAAGAACTACAACCACCTGCAGGCCGACATCCACTACGACAAGGGGCTGACCTGCATCGACTGCCACACCAAGCAGGACCTGCACGGCGACGGCAACATCTACCAGAAGCGCGAGCAGGCGGTGGAGATCGAGTGCGAGGACTGCCACGGCACCGGCACCCGGCGTTCGCAGCTGACCACCTCCTGGGGCAATCCCTACCCCAACCTCAAGGAGCAGGACGGCAAGATCGTGCTCACCTCCAAGCTCGACGGCAAGCAGCACGTGGTGCCCCAGCTGGCCGACGCCACCCTCAGCGACGAGGGGTACGTCTCCCACGTCGCGGTGGCCAGCCACCTGGAGAAGCTCGAATGCTACGCCTGCCACGCCGGCTGGGCCCCCCAGTGCTACGGCTGCCACGCCAAGCAGGATATCGGCAAGCCCAACGGCGACTGGCTCAACGCCAAGCCGGCCAAGGACCAGAGCATGGCCAGCCACAAGAACAACCGCGAAAGCAGCGCCTTCGCCTGGGACGAGTCCCGCTCGTACCTGCGCTGGGAGACCCCGACCCTGGGGATCAACAGCGAAGGCAAGGTGAGCCCTTTCATCCCCGGCTGCCAGGTGGTCTTCACCCAGGTGGACGGCGAGAAGAGCCTGGTGCACAACAAGGTCTACACCACCGTGGACGGCACCAGCGGCATCGGCACCAACCCGATCCAGCCCCACACCATCAGCAAAAAGGGGCGCGGCTGCGCCGACTGCCACATGAGCAGCAAGGCCCTGGGCCTGGGCAGCGGCTTCTACGACAGCCAGAAGAACGGCCTGCCCATCGACTTCGAACTCGAGCGGATCGTCGACGAAGAGGGCAACCAGCTGCAGGAGACCGCCCGTGAAGGGGCGCGCCCCTTCAACAAGGAGGAGCAGCAGCGCATCAGCCGCTCGGGTACCTGCGTGGCCTGCCACGGGGCCGACCCCGAGATCTGGGAGAAAGCCAAGGGCAAGGCCGGCGTCGAGGCAGCGCCCACCGACGAACTGCATCGGCAGGGGATCGAGAAGCTGCTGCAGAAGGCCGGCAAGGGGCTGTTCTGAGAAAACCTGATTCAGCAAGGTTTGCGGGGGTGCTTCGGCACCCCCGTTTTTTTCTCCTGTCGGTGAATTAATCCTGGGCTACAATATATCGATGCAACCTGCTGCGAATACTGAAAAACAATCCGCCGCCCGCTGGCGCTTCTCGATCCGCGCCAAGATGCTGGTGGCTTTTGTCGGCCTGGCCCTGGGGCCGATGACCCTGCTGGGCAGCCTGATTCTCTACCAGGCCGAGCGGGCCCTGGGCGAACGGGTGGCGGCGGAGCTGCGGGTGGGGGTGGAAGCCGCCGCCGCGGCCCTGGAGACGCACCTCGGCGGAGTGCGCCGCGAGGTGCTCTCCCTGGCCAGGTTTCTGCAGCGGCGCCTGGAGCCGAGGATGACCGAGGCCCAGTGGCGCACCGTGGAGGAGGAGTTCCTGCAGATCGTCCGGGCCGAACGGGCCTACTACCAGGTGCGCTTCATCGCCGCCGACGGCATGGAGAACCTGCGGGTCAACAACCAGGCCGGGGAGCTGGTCCTGGTCCCCAAGGAGCAGCTTCAGTACAAGGGCGATCGCTACTATTTCCGCGAGGCGATGGCCCTGGCGCCGGGGCAGGCCTACCTCTCGCGGCTGGATTTCAACGAGGAGTTCGGCGTCATCGAGGAGCCCCGCCGCCTGGTGGTGCGGGTCGCCGCGCCGGTGGCCGGCCCCGGCGGGGAGCTGCGCGGGGTGGTGGTGATCAACGTGTTCGGCGAAGAGCTGCTCGATGCCCTGGAGACGCTGCGCCCTTCGCCGGGGATCCGCGTGGTGTTGTTCAACGAGGATAACCGCTTCGTCGAGATGGAGCAGGCTGGCGGCGCCCGCCGCTTCCGGGCCGGGTCGGTGGAAGAGTTGCAGCTCTGGGGGCGGGGGCTGGCGCTGCGTGACGAGGCCGCGGCAGGCGGCGCGGTGATCCGCTCGGGCGACTGGCTGCTGGCCTCGGCCCCGGTTCAGGCGGCGCCGGACCGCCTCTGGCAGCTTGCCAAGGTGTACCCCAACGAAGTGCTGGCTGCGGACCTGCGGCGGATCCGCGAGACCTCGCTGCTGGTCGCCGGGCCGCTGGTGCTGCTGGCAGCGCTGCTGGCGATGCTCGCCGCGCGCAGCTTCAGCCTGCCGATCCGCCAGCTCCTGCGCTTCGCCGAAGGGGTGGCGGGCGGCGATTACCGGCGGCGCTCCGAGGTGCGCTCCCGCGACGAGCTGGGACAGCTCTCCGCGGAGCTCAACGCCATGGCCGCCTCTCTGGCCGAGTCGCGCGAGCGCCTGCTCGACTGGAACCGCAACCTGCAGCGGCAGGTCGACCAGAAGGTGCAGGAGCTGCGCCGCACCGAGGCCGAGGCCGAGCAGGCGCGCAAGGCCATGGCCAGTCTCGAAAAACAGCTGATCCTGGCCGACCGCCTGGCGGCGCTGGGCATGCTCTCGGCCACCGTCGCCCACGAGATCGGCAATCCCCTGGCGGGCCTGAAGACCCGTCTGCAGATGCTGCGGCGCAAGGCCGAACCCGACTCGCCCCTGGCCGCGGACTTGGAGAAGATGCTGGCCCTGGTGGAGCGGCTCGGGGCGTTTCTCGGCCATCTCACCGGCTACGTCGCCCCCCGCCAGGCGCAGCAAAGCGCCGAGGTCGATGTCTGCCGGGCGCTGCGCGAGGTGGAGTTCATCCTCAAGGAGGAGGCCGACCGCCGCGGGGCGCAGCTGACCCTCGACATGCCCCGCGAACCCCTGCCGGTCTGCTCCCGCGAGCAGTACCTGCACCAGGTGTTCATGAACCTGGTGCTCAATGCGCTGCAGGCGGTGGGGGAAAAGGGGATGGTGCAGGTGAAAGCCCGCCGCGGCGGTGGCCGGGTGCGGGTCGAGGTGCGCGACAACGGCCCGGGGTTCAGCGCTACGGACCGGGACAGGATCTTCGAGCCGCTGTTTACCACCAAGCCCGAGGGGACGGGGCTGGGCCTGGCCATAGTGCGCAAGCTGGTCGAGGAGCTCGGCGGAACCGTGGAGGTGGCCAATCATCCCCAAGGGGGCGCCGTCGCCCAGGTGCTGCTGCCGGAAAGGAGGGCGGAATGCGGGGAAGAATCCTGATCGTCGAGGACGAGGAGTTGGTGCGCGAGAGCCTGGTGGAGTTTTTCGCGGAGGAAGGGCTCGAGGTGCAGGGGGTAGCCAGTCTCCAGCAGGCCCGCGCCCATCTCTCCCGCCAGGCCTTCGACCTGGTGATTCTCGATCTCAAGCTGCCCGACGGCTCGGGGTTGGAACTGCTCCGCGAGATCCAGGGGAGCGAGGGGCCGCAGGTGGTGGTCCTGACGGCCTTCCCCGAGGTGCAGACGGCGGTGCGGGCGCTGAAGCTTGGGGCTTTCGACTACATCAACAAGCCCTTCGACCTCGAGGAGCTGCAGCTGGTCGCCGCCCGTGCCCTGGAGGAGCAGGCGCTGCGCGAACAGGTCGGCTCCTTTCGCCAGGGGCAGCAGCATCGCCTGCGCGGCTCCCTCGACCGGCTGGTGGGGGCCTCGGCCGCGCTGGAGCGCATCAAGCGGGAAATCACCCTGGTGGCGGGCTCCAAGGGGACCACCGCCCTGGTTTTGGGCGAGAGCGGCGTGGGCAAGGAGCTGGTGGCCGAGGCCATCCACTACCTGAGCGAGCGCAGCGACGGACCGCTGCTCAAGGTCAACTGCGCGGCGATCCCCGCCAACCTGCTGGAGAGCGAGCTGTTCGGCCACGAAAAGGGCGCCTTCACCGACGCCAAAACCAGCCGCAAGGGGCTCTTCGAGCTGGCCCACCGGGGCACCCTGTTTCTCGACGAGGTGGGGGAGATGGCGCTGACCCTGCAGGCCAAGCTGCTGCGGGTGCTCGAAGACCGCCGGGTCACCCGGCTCGGCGGCCGGCGCCCGGTCCAGGTCGACGTGCGCATCGTCGCCGCCACCAACCGCAACCTGGCCGAGCGGGTGCGCGAGGGGAGTTTCCGGGAAGACCTCTTCTACCGGCTCAACGTGTTCCCCCTGGTCGTTCCGCCGCTGCGCGAGCGGCCGGAGGATATCCCGCCGCTTGCCGAGCTGTTTCTCAAGGAGTTTCTCGCCCGCGCCCCGGGCAAGGACTGCCGGCTGGGCGAGAGCGCCAGGCAGAGCCTGCTGGCCCAGCCCTGGCCGGGCAACGTCCGGGAGCTGCGCAACATCATCGAACGCACCCTGCTGCTGCACCCGGGGGGCGTGATCGAGGCCGCGGACCTGCCCCTTTCGCTCGCGCCGTCCCCGGCGGGGGAGGCGACTGGCGCCGGCGGGGGGACGCTGGCCGAGGTCGAGCGCGAGCATATTCTGCGGGTCTACCGGCAGAACCAGGGGAACAAGACCCAGACCGCCGACCAGCTCGGGATCAACCGCCTGACCCTGCGCCGCAAGCTCAAGGAGTACGGGGTCGACTGATCTGCCCCCTCATGAATTGCGCGGGCCGGGCTCCTTCCGAGACGCCGTTTCGCGCAAAACCAATTTCGCCTTTGAATACCGCCGGCAGGATGGCATAATGGAAGAATTTGGACGGGGCGGGTTGCCGCCCCCTTGATTCCCTCAATTTTTCCAGGGTGATATGACAACCAACAGTGCCATTCTGATCGAGATCGCCATCCCCGTGCTGCTCATGCTCGGCCTCGAGCGGTTCGCCGTCGCCCGCTTTCTGCGCACCCCCGCCCAGATCGCCTGGGTGCGCCGCCACGGCTGGCTCCACCCCAACTCCATCAGCCGCGCCCGCTATCCCATGGGGGTGATTTCGGTGATCCTGCTGCACCTGGGGTTCCCCCGGCTCTGCTTTCTGTTTTTCACCTTCTGGATGATCACCGACATCACCGACGGGGAGATCGCCCGCAAGTGCGACCTGCACACCGAAGAGGGCGAGACCATCGACCCGCTCTCCGACAAGCTCATGTACTCGCCCATGCTGATCTACCTGGCCTGGCTGGGCTGGCTCGATCCGCTGCTGGTCGGGCTGTTTCTGAGCTTCGACATCGTCGGCCAGTTCTCCCGCAACTTCATCAAGGTCAAGGCGGCCAACCTGTTCGGCAAGGCCAAGACCTTCCTGGTGGTGGTGCTGCTGATCGTGGTGGGGCTCGAATGGATCTACGGGCCGCTCCCCCTGTTGGCCCGCACCATCCAGCCGCTGCTGGGGATTTGCGCCGCCCTGGCGTTCTGCTCGCTGGCCTTCAAGCTGATCCCCAACTATTGGTACGCCAATATCCTGAGCATCATGAACCTGGTGTGCGGCCTGGGCGGCTGCTGGGTGGTGCTGGCCGGCGGCCCGCCGGTCTATGCCCTGGGCCTGGTGTTCCTCGGCCAGTTTCTCGACCTGTTCGACGGCCGGGCCGCCGAGCGCTGGGGCTCGACCCCCAAGGGGGAGATTTTCGACGACGTGGCCGACGGCACCAGCTTCGGCCTGACCGTGGGGCTGATCGTCGCCACCTGCTTCACCCAGCTGTGGGTGGGGGTGCTGATCGGCGGCCTCTACCTGGGGGCGGTGGTCTACCGCCTGATCCGCTTCGTGGTCGAGAAGCGCAAGCAGGGGATCCTCGGCGGGGTCGCCACCTTCTCTGGTCTGCCCTCGCCGGCCGGGGCGCTGGTGGCGGGGACCACCTGCGTGCTGGTCCCCAGTCAGGCGGTCAACGGGGTGATCGTGGTGGCCACCGCCCTGCTGATGATCTCCCGCGTCCCCTACGCCCATTTCGGCCGCACCATCCTGCCCAAGATCCCCAAGATCGTGCTGGTGCTGGTGCTGGGGGCGTTCCTGTTCCTGCTCGCCCAGGGGGTGCGGCGCGACGAGTACCTGGCTCCGTTGCTGCTGAGCTATGTGGCGGCCCTGAGCTACCTGGCCTCGCCCCTGTGGCGGCTGTTCAGGAAACCTTCCCCCAAGACCTGAGGCTGCCGGCTTAAGGCCAACGCCCCCCGTTCCCAGCGGGGCGGGGTGTTGGCCTGGCCAGGCATCTCTCGCGTTCGGCGACCAGGGCCTGCCGGCCCAAGCGGCAGCGCGCCGGCCAGCACCCTTCCCAGCTCTCTCTTCATAAGCCTCTCCTGAAACGCTTGTTCCTGCCGAACTGCTCCCGGTCGCCGCGGTCATGGGAAACCTTTAACCGTGGATCCCGGCCTGTCAAACCCCTGGGCCAGTTTCTGCGGGCCTCCGGGGAGGAGGACGACCACGCCTGACCGCCAGTCCCGCCCGGGGGGAGCCGGTTAGCTGGTGGTGGGTTGGGACGCAGTGTATGCCAGGGCATCCTCCTTTTGTCTGCGTGAGGCGGATGGGCCTTGCCCCTGCTCCTGGTCACCGTTATAATCTTACTGGTAAGAACATCAAGGAGGATGCCGTGGGAACAGTAGCAACAACCAGAATGTCGTCCAAGGGGCAAGTCGTAATCCCCGAAGAGGTACGCAAGCGGCTCAATCTTAAAGCCGGGGCCCAGTTTGTCGTGGTGGCGGAGAATGACGTTGTCATCCTGAAGGCGATCTCACCGCCCCCGCTACAGGAGTTTGACGACCTCATCGCAAAGGCCAGGCGGGAAGCCAAAACTGCCGGGCTCAAACAAGCCGATATCCAGGAGGCAATCGCCAAGGCGCGAGGGCGCAAGTGAGAATCGTCCTGGATACCAACGTATTCATTTCGGGGATTTTCTTTTCCGGGCCTCCAAACCGGATTCTTCAAGGCTGGAGAGATGGCAGGGTTCAGCTGGTGCTGACGCCCGAGATTTTTGAGGAATACCAGAGGGTAGCAGCAGTATTGCATGAAAAGTTCCCGGCGGTGGATTTAACCGGATTGCTGGACCTGGTGGTCGTAGAAGCCGAAATGTTCCAGGCTCAGCCACTCCCGGAATCGGTAAGCGCAGACCCGGACGATGATAAGTTCATTGCCTGTGCCTTGTCCAGCGGCAGCAGGTTGATTGTCAGCGGTGACAAACACCTCCTCGATGTCGATGGTTACCGGGAGATTGAAATACTCAAGCCGAGGCCGTTCGTGGACAGGTATTTGGCAGACTGACCCTTGGAGTTGCAGAGAACCAGGCCAATCCAATTTCTGACCAGGCAGGGTTACAAAGGACGAGCCCGGAGTGGTGTACTTGCGATTTGAATCTGCCGGGTTTCCAAAAATAACTACTCAAAATAAATCAGCCTGGAAAATAGCACGAAAGAACCAGTCACGTAGCCTGATAGCGTTCCACTCGTGCTGCACAGAATCATTTTCCCCTCTTGACGTGCCGCACCGACCGATACTTGAAGAGGAGGTACAATCAAGCTAAGGGGAATAGGGGGACGGTGGCTTCAAGGCCGAATCCCTTCAGGGTTAATTGGAACACGGAGACGCTATCATGGAAAACAAGCAGGGCACGGAACGGGCCGGCATGCCCGAAGGCTCGGGGTTGATGGCTCAACCCCAAAAACAGCACCGGTGGCTGGCAAAATTTTTAGGCGAATGGGATTACCAGGTCTCGGCGATGATGGGGCCGGACAAACCTCCCGAAACCTTTTACGGGACCGAGCGCGTGCGCCCGCTGGGCGATTTTTGGGTGCTGGCCGAGGGGGAGGGTGAGATGGGCTGCGGCGGAACCGCGACCACCCTGATGACCCTGGGCTACTCCCTGGCGACCAGGCGGTTCGTAGGCACCTGGATCGGGTCGATGATGCCCCATCTCTGGGTGTACGACGGCGAACTCGACGCAGCCGAAGGGGTACTGACCCTCAACGCCCAAGGGCCCGACATGGAAGGCAGGATGTCGAGTTTCAGGGATGTGATCGAGTTTCGCAGCGATGACCAGCGGGTGCTGACTTCGTACATGCTGGGTGCCGACGACAACTGGCAAGAGATCATGTCGGCAACCTATCGGCGGAAAAAATAGGACTGCGGTCCGTCGAGCCCTCGGGCGGACAGCGCCGAACCAATTCAAGAAGGATACCCGGCAAGGCGGGCCCTTGGGTATAATGGACCGTGAAAGGCGGCTGAAAGGAGAATTTTCGACCGGGGGAGGATTGCGTCATGATCAGGCAATTGCTGCTCGTGGTTTTGATTCTGGGGCTGAACTGCCCGCACCTGTTGGCGGCGGAGGTGCAAATCCGGGAATGGGCTCTCCCGACGGCCCGGGCGTTTCCCCATGATCCGGCCGTGGCTCCCGACGGCGCTCTCTGGTACACGGGGATGCAGGCCAATCACCTCGGCCGGCTCGACCTCGCCAGCGGCGAGATCCGCGAGTACCCTCTACCCACCCCCGATTCGGGCCCTCACGGGCTGGTGGCGGACCGGCAAGGGAACATCTGGTTCACCGCCAACGCCAAGGGCTATATCGGCAAACTCGACCCGCGCAGCGGCCAGGTGAGAGAATACCCCATGCCCGACCCCGCGGCCGGTGACCCGCACACCCTGATCTTCGATGCCAAAGGGATTCTCTGGTTCACTATCCAGCGCGGCAACTTCGTCGGCAGGCTCGACCCGGCCACCGGCAAAATTGATCTTCGCTCCTCTCCCACCCCCGGCTCCCGGCCCTACGGCATCGTGGTGGACTCCCGGGGCGTCCCCTTCTTCTGCGAATTCGGGACCAACAAGATCGGGCGCATCGACCCCGACACCCTGGCGGTCACCGAATACCTCCTGCCCGAGGGGGCAAGGCCGCGGCGCATCGCCGTCACCCCCGACGACCTGATCTGGTACACCGACTACGCCCGCGGCTACCTGGGGCGCCTGGACCCGAACACCGGGAAGGTCAGCGAATGGCCCTCGCCGGCCGGCGGCAGGGGCGCGCCCTACGGCATGGCTTCCACTCCGGACGGGATGCTCTGGTACAGCGAATCGGGCGCCGACCCGAACACCATCGTCCGCTTCGATCCCCGCACCGGGAAGTTCGCTTCCTGGGCGATTCCCTCGGGCGGCGGGGTGGTGCGCCACATGGTGGCGACGCCGCAGGGGGATCTCTATCTTGCCTGCAGCGGGGTGAACAAGGTTGGCGTGGTGAGTGTCGAGTAGGGGCGGGGGCTCCCCGCCCTGGGAGCGGATTTCATGAGCGAATGGAGCTTGCCGGAGTCTTTCGATTTTCAGGGGCGCAGGGTGCGCTACGGCATCCGGGGGGAGGGGCCGCCGCTGGTCCTGGTGCATGGCACGCCCTGGTCGTCCTTCAATTTTCGTCATCTCATTGCGGCGCTGGCGGAAGACTTCAGGGTTTACTATTACGACCTGCTCGGTTACGGCCAATCGGACCAATCACCCGGCGATGTCTCGCTGGGCATTCAGAACCAGGTGCTCGCGGGGCTTCTGGATTTTTGGAAGCTGGAAACGCCTGCGATCATCGGCCATGATTTCGGCGGGGCGACCCTGCTCAGGGCCCACCTGCTCGATGGATGCGATTTCAAGAAGATCGTGCTTATCGATCCCGTCGCCATCTCGCCCTGGGGATCGCCCTTTTTCAGGCACGTGCAGCAACATGAAGCCGCCTTCGCCGGCGTTCCCCATTACATTCACGAGGCCATCGTTCGGGCCTACATCCAGACGGCGGCCTTCAAGCCCATCGCCGATGAGGTTTTGAGCCGGATGGTCTCCTTCTGGCAGGACGGCGGCGGACAAGCGGCCTTCTACCGGCAGATCGCCCAGGCCGATTCCGCCTACACCGACGAGGTCCAGCCGCTCTATGGCAACATCTCCCGGCCGGTGTTGATCCTGTGGGGACGGGAGGATCGCTGGATTCCCGCGGAACAAGGCGAAGCCCTTAAAAGCATGATTCCGGGAGCGGCTCTGCAGACGATTGCGGAGGCCGGTCACCTGGTCATCGAGGAAAACCCGGGGGCGCTGGTGGCTGCGATTCGCGGATTCTTGGCGCACCCCTGAAAAATTCCCGGCAGCCCCGCGATCCGGTGATACATTGCCGGTTACCCCCCATAAAACAGCTTCCGCCAGGGGTGCGCTCAGCCAAGAGGACGTCATGGACAACCTGCAGATTCGCCCGGAAGAACCTTCCGATATCGATGTCATCCGAAAAGTGGTCGCCGGAGCCTTTCAGGAACATCCCCACAGCAATCAGACGGAGCATCTCCTGGTCGACGCCCTGCGAGCGGCGGGCGCCCTGACTCTCTCTCTGGTCGCCGTTCTGCGCGGGCAGATCGTAGGGCATATCGCTCTATCTCCGGTGACGATCGACGGCAGGGCTTGCGACTGGTTCGGCCTGGCGCCGGTTTCCGTGCTCCCCCTTTACCAGGGGCAGGGGGTTGGCGGCAGGTTGGTCCAGGACGCTCTGGAGCGGCTGCGGCTTCTCGGTGCGAAGGGATGTGTGCTGCTCGGGGAGCCGGGATACTATGGCCGTTTTGGTTTTGAAGAGAAGAAAGGGCTGACCCTTGCGGGTGTTCCGCCCGAGTATTTCCTGGCCCTTTCATTTACGCAGGACCCTGTGCAGGGGGCGGTGGATTACCACCCGGCTTTTTCGGTTTGTGCCTGAACGGCTAGGGGGAGGGGAGAAGTTCTCCGCAAACAGGGGGACAAATAGGGGGACATAATACCTGATTTTCACATCGAAATTGGTATTGTCCCCCCCCATTCCGTGCCCCCCCTGGCTCAGCCGCCGGCTTCGCCGGCCCCTCCACCTTTTTTCCCCTTGCTGCCCAGAAACCAGGTCAACGCCGCGATGACCAGGGCGATGCCGGCACCAAAGCCGAAGAGGTCGCGCACGCCGTCCCAGGTCACCACCTGGCCGAGAAAGGTGACTGCCAGCACGACGATCACCACCCCGACAAGCTTGTTCTTCAGCCCGTCCAGGTCGTGGATCTCCAGCCAGTGCGGCAGGACCAGGGTGTCGTCAATGAAGAGCTCATAGAGGCCGAGGGCGACAATGTAGAAGACGGTGCCGAGCAAAAAGAGGTCGACCATCTCGATGAAGGCCAGCGCCAGAGCCTTCGCCCCCTTCGGCGAGACCTCGCCGTAGGTGATCGTCTGCTTGATCAGAACGATGACTTCGATGCCGCCGTAGACCAGCAGGGCGGTAGCCGCGAGGAAGGCGCCGGCGACGGCGATGAGGATGAGGATGAGGTAGCGGCTTCGGCCGAGGACATCTTTGACCATGGGGGGAGACTCCTTGAGAGGATGGTATTTTTTCGGGTGGCGGGATTGTAACGGCGAGGCAGGGTTAAGGCAAATGTATACAGCTCGGTGCGTCAGCTTCCTTTTTCGACAGCCTTCCCCCGACTCAAGGAAGACGGGTCATCACCCGCCCTGGGTAGCCTGGGGCCATTGGAAATCCGTAAACCATCGCTTGAAATGACGGACCTGTTCAGGCGTTCCGAGAACGAGCAATTCGTCTCCCTCGTCAATGATTTGACCTCCCTCCGGGTTTTCAATCCTCTCGCCGGACCGCTCGATGCCGACCACCAGCACCCCTGTCTGCCGCCGGATTTGCAGATCTGCGAGGGAGCCGCCCTGGTGCGGTCCGGGGGGGACCACAATTCTCTCCAGACGGGCTTGGTCGAAATTGGAAAACCCCTCCGCTTCTTGTAGCTGGCCGAGCCCGGTTCGCGCAGCGGCGATCTGCTCGGGCCTTCCGAGCAGGAGCAGTCGGTCTCCCGGATAGATTGCTTGCGTCGACTCGGGTGCGATGATCGCATACCCCTGCCGATCGATTTCCACAATGGTGCAGCCGAACTCTGAGCGTACCCGCAAATCGGCGATGCTGCGACCAACACAGGCCGCCCGCGCCGGCACCAGAAACTCCTGGACGCTAAGGCCCCAGGACCCGGTTTTTTCCAGCCAGGGCGTGGCTGGCGAAGCTTCAAGGTGTTTGACCTCGGCAAAGACGTCCCGAAGATCGCTCTGCCAACGGCTGTGCAGTTTGATGAGGCGCCGGTAGAAAATACAGAAAATGAGGACCAGCACCACCGCGATGACGATCCATGCCCAACGCGGCAGGGACTCGTAGGGCAGGATATAGGCGAGCCAATATCCAAGGCCAACGGCGTTCAGACCCTTGAGGCAATTCTCGACCAGGGGGCCGGGAACCCGGCTGCGCTTGGTGGCCAGTTCGGCGAAAATCATCGCCGTCGCAGCGAGGTTGCGCCAGATAGCAATGAGAGGGAACAGCACCATGATCCCGATCGCCGCCCAAAAGAGAAGCCCCGCCGTTTCGGGTCTCCACGTCACCGCGAGGGGACTCTGCAGAAATGCCCCCAGCAGTCGCTCGGAGAAAATGAGCAGTCCGGTGATGAAGAGCATCTCCAGGGCAACCTGTGCCAGGCGTTTCTTGCTCAATTGCCACCAAACGCGCCCTGCATGCGCGCAGGCGAGTTGAGCCAGCCAATTGTGATAGATCGCCAGGGCGCGGTGAAACAAGCGCGGCTCAGCCCTTTCGATTTTCACCAGGAGCGGCTCGGCCCAGCGGTTAATCAGCGGAGTCAGCAGCACGGTGAGAATGGAGACGCCGACCGCGACGGAATAGAATTCGGGCGGCAGCACCTGCGCTCCCACCCCCAGCCCGGCGATAACGAAGGTGAACTCTCCAAGGGGCATCAGGGCGAGGCCAGCCCGGCGTGCCTCACGGGGGGGCGTGCCGACAACCATCAGGGCAAGGCCCGTGGAAAGGGCGCGGGCCGCCATCGTAAAGACGGTCAGGGCCAGGATCCAGAACCAGACTCCCAGCATCAGCTTCACCTCGATCATCATCCCGATGGAGACGAAGAAGACGCTGCTGAAAATATCGCGCATGCCGGCGAACGATTTCTCCACACCGCCGCGCTGCGGCATCTCGGCGACAATGGCGCCAAGGAGAAAGGCGCCAAGGGCGAGAGAGTAACCCGACTTCACAGCGGTAAGCGCAACAAAAAACAGGACGCCGGCCACAATGATCGTCTGCAGCTCGGGATCGGCTTTGCCGTCAAGGCGCTGCAGGAGTCGGGGAATAATGAGGAGGCAGGTGATGCCCAGCAGCACGACGAAGGCAAGCAGTCCGACCAGAAGCGTCCCGATGGCCGGGGAGCCCGCTTCGGCGGAGGCAACCTGGGCGCCGAGAACGGCAAGCATGACCACCGCGACGATGTCCTCGAGCACCGTAACCCCCAGGGCCAGTTGGCCGGAGCGCTCGTGGAGGAGGTTCAATTCCTTGATGATCTTGGCGATGACGGCTGAACTGGAAACCATGAACATTGCGGCGACGAAGAGGCTTTTCTCCGCTTCCCAGCCGGCGACCTTCCCCAGCAGTTGCGTCAGGTTGAGCACCAGGAAGGCACCGAGGCCCGTCGCAACCAAAGTCGACAACCCCATCTTTTGCAGTCGCGTGAGACTCAGTCCCAAGCCGATGCCGAACATCAGGAAGACCAACCCGAGTTGGGAGAGCGTCTGGATGCGCTCGATATCGCGGACGTAAGAAAATGGCGGAGTGTGGGGACCGATGATGATCCCGGCGACCAGGTAGCCGACGATCACCGACAGGCCGATGCGCTTGCACAAAACCCCGGCGATGCCGGCGCCGAGCAGGACAATGGCAAGATCTTGTATGAAGGAGATGCCGTCCATAATGTTCCAATAGCAGGTGGTTTTTTTAGAAGGGCTGCCAGTATTAATAGCGGCACCCGTCAGGTAGGGCACCAAGACGCCTTCGCCAGGATGGCGCTTCAGGGGAGCTCGAATTGAAACTCTGGCGACCTGACCGTGAGAATATCACAGGGGCCAGCACGCAATACATGTTCTGTCACGCTGCCCACCAACACTTGCCGGAGCCCCGAACGCCCGGTGGTCCCCATCACGATCAATTCGACATCCAGTTCCTTGGCAAACTTGATAATCTCGGATGCGGCATGGCCTTGGCGCAAATGTTGACTGAATGGAGGTAAGGCGATGTCATTCTCCTCGACAAATTTTTTCATCGAAGATTTCGCCATTTTCTGGGCCTCCTGTCGATATTGCTCCAGAACATCCTTTCCATAAGCGGCCATGCTCAAGCGTCCTTCCCCCCAAAAGCTGTAAACATGAAGCAGTTCGACACTGGCTTGGGGCGCCAAAGCAAGGGCCATGTTCAATGCGTCCATGGAAGCATCCGAGAAGTCGATCGGCACCAGAATTCGCTTGTATGGGCTTTTAGGCGGCTGCTTGGTCACCAAAACCGGTATCGGAGACTTGCGAACCAATTTTTCAGCTGTCGTGCCTAGAAAGTGGTCCCGAAACGAGGGGTTGTGGTGGGCGCCGACAACAATAAGGTCTGCCGGTATCTCTCGCGCGCTGCGAATGATGGAGACAAAGACCTTGCCCGTCTCTACCCGGCAATTGCCTTCGACTCCACCAGAGCCGGTTTTCTCCAATTCTTCCAGAAGTTGGTGCCTGGAGATTTCCTGGCTCCGTTCCAGGGACAACAACTCCGCGGGGGGCAATTCCTCGATGACGTGCACTGCCTCAAGGTGTGCGCCATGCCCCTGGCATATCGATATTGCTCGCTTCATGGCGACCCGTGCCGGTTCAGAAAAATCGGTCGCGGCCAGTACTTGGTTAATTTTTGTCATGGCGAAAAATTATCCTGTCCAGATTGATTTGCAAGGTGGTTACCTGTCTGCCTCTGGGTACATTTCCGCAATGATTGCTGGAAAAAAAAATTTCAAGGCGGCAGAGATTTCAATCCGCCAGGGATCAAGGGCTGAGGGACAGACCTCAGGCCGATCGGGGTTAAATGATTGCCTGGGCAGCAGGCCTGAACTTACTGGGAAGCATCCGACAGCAAGCCACCGTTGCAAAATGGTTGCAGGTCAATCTTGCCACCGCGGTCCGGCTTTTCCAGTTCCACCGGAGGGGCAAGGTGGGGATGCATATGTGAAATGATAACTTATGCCGGTTCCGATAATCCAGCAGGAGACAAAGGGTCACCTATTAAAAGGCACCGCTCAGGTTTCCAGGCGGTCAAGTTCTTGCGAATGCGCTTCTTATAACAACTAAGCACCAGAAACTGCGCTTGCCAAACGGACGTCGCTTGTAAACCGGTCCGAAAAAAAACGGCCTCCCAGGTTCAATGCCTCTTTGGGGCGAGAAGGTGAAGCTTCCGCTCCGCCGGATCAGGCCCCCGGCTGGGCCTGGTGGTCGGCCGCTCCGGCGGCCTCCCGGGGCAGGGGGGGACCCTGCCGCTCGAGAATCCCCTGTTCCACCGAGCGCAGGTGCAGGTCGCGCTGGGGGAAGGGGATCTCGATCCCGGCCTCGCGGAAGCGTTTTTCGATGTAGCGGCCCAGGTCGCTGCGCACCCCCAGGCGGCGGCCCACGTCGGCCAGCCAGACGCGCAGTTCGAAGTCGAGGGAGCTTTCGCCGAAACCCATGAAGATCGCCGCGGGTTCGGGGTCCTTGAGCACCTCGGGGTGCTGGGCGGCGGCCTCCTTGAGGATCTCCATCACCCGGTCCAGGTCGGTGCCGTAGGCCACGCCCACCGGGACGATGGCCCGGGCCATGGTGCTGGTCAGGGTCCAGTTGGTCACTTTGTCGGAGATCAGCTGGGAGTTGGGGACGATGATCTCCGAGCGGTCGAAGGTCTCGACGATGGTCGAGCGCAGGCCGATCTTCTGCACGGTCCCCCAGTCGGTCCCCAGGACCACGGTGTCGCCGACCTTGACCGGGCGCTCGAAGAGCAGGATCAGGCCGCTGACGAAATTGTTGACGATGTTCTGCAGGCCGAAACCGATACCGATGCCGAAGGCGCCGGCGAGCACCGCGAAGTTCTTCAACTCCATGCCCATGATGCCGATGGCGATCAGAAAGCCGATGGTCACCAGGACGTAGTGCAGCAGCTTGCGGATCGAGTCGCCGATCCCCCGGTCCATGCCGGTGCGGGGGATGAACTCGGACTCGAGAACCGCACTGAGCAGCTTGGAGACGACCAGGGAGAGATACAGGGCGATGGCAGCCAGCAGCACCATCTGGATGGAGAAGTTGTTCTCGCCGACGGAAAAGCCCATCTCCAGAAGGTTGCTCCAGGCCTGGGCGGCGGTGTCGTAGAAGCCCCAGACCGCCAGCGTCTGCAGCAGGGCGTAGCCGATCACCAGGATCTTCAGCACCCCCTTGAGCCGCTTTTCCAGCTCATGGCCGAAGCGGTGGAGAAAGGGGATGGCTTTGATGAAATCCTGGCGCCAGAAAAACTCGATCCCGCCCAGCCCGAGGCGGATCGCCATGGCGGCGAACAGCCCGAGAAAGACCGTCTGCACCGAGGCCTCGATCAGCCGCGAGGCGAGGTTGGTGTAGCCGGCCGCCTGGGAGACGAAGGAGACGGCGAGGATCGCCGCGCCGCCGCGCAGGGTCATGGTGAAGCCGTCGGAGCGCCCCTGCTTGGCGCGCCGGTCGCCGCCGGCCAGGATCAGCAGCAGGGGGATCCCCAGCAGCGAGAGCATCGCCAGGTAGAGGCGGTAAAGGGGCTGGGGGAGCGAGATGATCTGCAGCGCCAGCGAGAGGATCAGCAGCGCGGCCAGCAGGTTGACCATGAAGATCTTGCGCGGGTTGCGCAGCAGCCCCGAGATCAGCACCGCCGCCGGGAAGGCCGCCAGGCTCCAGAGCAGCAGCCGCCAGAGCCCGGGCGGGGTGGTGTAAAGAAAGCTCAGCGAACTGATCGCCACGAAGACCCCGGTGGCGAAGGGGTGGCGGAGGATGAACTGCCACTCCTGGGTCACCTGGGCGCGCTGGCCATGGCGGATGATGAAGACCCCCAACCCCGCCGCCAGCAGCAGCTGCAGGCCGAGAATCCACCCCTGCTCCTGGAGGAACTCGACGCCGCGGCCCTGGGCCGAGGAGATGCCCTGGGTGACCTGCTCGAAGAGCTCGGCGTTGAACTGCCGGTAATAATCGGGGCTGGCCAGGGAGCGGGCGGTCTTCTTGAACAGCTCCTTGCGCTGGCTGCTCAGGGTGGTCTCCAGCTGGTTGAGAATCTCCGCGGAGCCGGTCTGCAGGGTGGTGACCTCCTGCTGCAGGGTGACAAAGGGCGTGGATGTCTTCGCGGTGCTGGCGAGGATCTCCTCGATCATCCCACGGGCCTGGCGGAAGGAATCCTTCGGGGGCTGCATCGAGGAACCCTTCAGCGCCTCGTGCCAGCCTTCCCAGAACTCTTTGCGCGAGCTCCAGTCCTTGCGCAGGGCCTCCAGCTCGGCGAGCCGGGAGGAGAGGGTGTCGAGCAGCTTGCGCAGGGTGGCGCGGTGCTCGAGCAGCCGACCCCTGACCTCGAGCAGGCGGTCGCTGCTCCAGGTGCTCATTTCGCCGTACTCGGTGATCTTCTTTTTCAGCTCCTGCTGCTTTTCCTGGGCTGCGGCGATCTGGCCTTCGAAACCGGCGTTCTCCTGCAGCGAGGCAATGCGGGAGTCGGCCTGCAGGACGCTTTCGCCCAGCTGGGCGAGGCGCGGGACGATCTCCGCGACGCCGGGGAAGGAGACCTCAGCGGAGGGCGCCGGCTGCGCTGTTTCGTTCTGCTGGGCCAGAGCGGCCGGGGCGGCCAGGGCGAGAAGCACTAGGCAAAGGACAAAGAGGCGTTGCATGATCCCTCCGGGGATGGACGCGCGAATAGGTGGCCGATCAGCCAAAGCGGACTGCAGGCGCGATATTCTAGCAGTTTGGGGAAGGATTGCAAACCGGTAGGAAGGGGGCGGGCAGCGTTGAGCCCCGGGGGCCGGCTTTCAGGCCGGCCCGCTTGCGAAACCAGGGGAGGGGGCTGGCGCGGCTATTTGGCGGCGGCGATCCTGTCCGCCAGGTGGCAGACGGACATGGCGAAGAAATTGGAGCGGTTCCATTGGCGCAGCACCCGGTAGTTGGCGTAGACCAGGTAGGCCGGCGCCCCCTGGCCTTCGGGCATGACCAGGGCGGCCTTGCGGCTGTCCGGGCCTTTGACGTCTTTGAGCCCCAGCTTGCGCCACTCCTTGAGGGTGCGCATCCGGTCAGGGTCGGACTTGCCCTTGAAGCCCTTGGGCAGGCGGACCTTCTGCCCCCAGCCCTGGCCGCGCTGCCAGCCGGAGACGGAGAGGTAGTTGGCCGCCGAGGCCAGCGCGTCGGGCACCGAATTCCACAGGTCGGGCCAGCCGTCGCCGTCGAAATCCGTGGCGAAGTTCTGGAAGGAGGAGGGCATGAACTGGACCTGGCCCATGGCTCCGGCCCAGGAGCCATGGATCTCCGAGCGGGCGATGCGGCCTTGGTCGAGCAGTTGGAGGATGGTCAGCAGCTCGCCGCGGAAAAAGTCCCCCCGGCGCCCCTCGTGGGCCAGGGTGGCCAGGGCCCCCACCACCGGGAAGCTGCCGGTGCGGCGCCCGAAATCGCTCTCCACCGCCCATAGGGCGACGATGAACTGCGGGTCGACGCCGAAGCGGGTGCCGACCTGCTGGAGCAACTCGCGGTTTTCCTGGTATTTCTGCCGCGCGGTGCGGATTCGCGAGTCGGGCACCACCCGCGCCAGGTAGCGTTGCAGGCTAGGGCGCCCGCCTTTACGGGTGCCGGATTGGCCCTGGTCGAGTTCGATGATCCGCGGGATCGGCTCCAGCCCCTCCAGGTGGGTCCGCAGGGTCTGGGCGGAGATCCCCGAGGCCAGCGCCTCGCGCTCCAGCCCCTCGAGCCAGTGGGCGAAGTCGGTGCGGGCCGCCGCCGGAGTGCAGAGAAGTGTCAGAAGCCAAAAAAACGTACCCGCGATGACGGAAAAGTGACTCACTTTTGACAACTTGCGCCTCCATGGCTTGGGGCGGATCGCCCGATTTTTCAGTTATTCGGCGCCGCTGAAGGGCGGCTTGGAACCGACTTGCTCTTAAGCTGGAGCAAGAACAGCGCCAAGGCGTGGAACGAATGAGCGGAGGCTGGTGGAGGTTTTCCCCGGAAGGTTCGGGCGGCGGCCCCGGGGAGCGGGCCGCCGCCCTGGTCGGTGGTCTCTGTCGAGGGGACTTGCCCCAAGTGGGTCAGCCCAGGTTGGCGTTGACGAAATCCCAGTTGATCAGGTGATCGAGAAAGGCCTGCAGGAAGTCGGGGCGGCGGTTCTGGTAGTCGAGGTAGTAGGCGTGCTCCCAGACGTCGACCACCAGCAGCGGCTTGAGCCCCTGGGCGACGGGGGTTTCGGCGTTGGCCCCCTGGACGATCTCGAGCTTGCCCCCCTTGAGCACCAGCCACGCCCAGCCGCTGCCGAACAGGGTGGCCCCGGCGTTCTTGAAGGCCTCGACGAATTTCTCGTAACTGCCGAAGTCGGCCTTGATTTTGTCGGCGATCTTCCCGGAGGCCGGGCCGCCCCCGCCGGGCTTCATGCACTTCCAGAAAAAGGCGTGGTTCCAGGCCTGGGCCGCGTTGTTGAACAGGCCCTTTTTCGCCGGGTCTTTGGCGGCCGCCTGGATGATCTCCTCGAGGCTCTTGCCGGCCAGTTCGCTCCCTTCGAGCATTTTGTTGGCGTTGTCGACGTAGGCCTTGTGGTGCTTGCCGTGGTGGAATTCGAAGGTGCGGGAGCTGATGTGGGGTTCGAGGGCATTCTTGGCATAGGGCAGATCGGGATGAACGACAGGCATAAGCATCTCCTTTGCTCCAGATGAAATCGGCTGCGGCAGGCGAAGCGAAAACAGTTCAGGCACAAAGTGTATAGGGCCCCGGGCGGATTTCAAGGCTCCCTGATACCCGCCCGGCTAAATTCCCAGCACCTGCGAGAGGCTCAGCATGATCTGGTCGATGGGCCGCTTGCCGGCCTCGATCACCTGCTCCAGGGGGGTGAGTTTGAGCCCGCCTGCGGCCAGCCCGAGCATCTTGCCCCGTTCGCCGGCCAGCAGCGCCTCCACCGCGCCGACCCCGAAGCGCGCCGCCAGGATGCGGTCGAAGGCCGAGGGGGAGCCGCCGCGCTGGTAGTGGCCGAGAATCATCACCCGGGTTTCGAAGCCGATGGCGTCCTTGATCTGCTCGGCGATCTTCTGTCCGTTGCCGGCCCCTTCGGCCACCATGATGATGGAGTTGCTGCGCCCTTCGTCGAAGCGCCGCCGCAGGTGGGAGCAGACCTCGGCGATGTCGTAGGGGGCCTCGGGGAGCAGGGTGACCTCGGCGCCCGAGGCGATGGCCGCGGCGACCGCCAGGTAGCCGCAGTTGCGCCCCATGGTCTCGACCACGAAGGCCCGGTCGTGGGAGGAGGCGGTGTCCTTGAGGCAGTCTACGGCGTAGATGATGTTGTTCAGGGCGGTGTCGACCCCCAGGGACATGTCGGTGAAGGGGATGTCGTTGTCGATGGAGGCGGGGATGCCGATCACCGGCATTCCGCGCCGGGTCAGGGCCAGCGCCCCGCGCAGCGAGCCGTCGCCGCCGATGACCACCAGCCCCTGCACCCCCAGCGCCGCCAGGTTCTCGGCGGCCAGTTGCTGCCCAGGCTCTTCGTACATCTCCCGGCAGCGGGCGCTCTGCAGGAAGGTGCCGCCGCGCTGCAGCATGTTGCTCACCGAACGGGTGTCCAGGGGCTGGAAGTGGTTGTCGATCAGGCCGTGGTAGCCCTTCTGGACGCCGACCACTTCCAGGCCCTCGGCGAGGGCGGCCCGCACCACCGCGCGGATCGCGGCGTTCATTCCCGAACAGTCTCCGCCGCTGGTGAGCACGGCGATTCGTTTGATTCCCATCGGTAAATCTCCTGGCTTGAAGGTATCCTGGCTGCCTTGGGTGTATCGATTGCGGGGCCGGTCCGGGCCGGGGCCTTGGGCTGCCTTGACAGGGTTGGGGCTACTGATATTCTTGGCTTAGGCCAGTGTCAAGCAGCTTCTTCTCTCTGTCGGCTCCGCCACTGTCGGCGGCTGCCAGACTGGAAAGGTGCCCGGATGAACGAGATCGCCCTCGAGGAACGGATCAGTCGCTTGGAGAAAGAGTTGCTGCTGGCCTCCGACGATACCGAGCGCCGGGTCTTCGAGCTGCGGATGGAGGTGGATCGCCTGAAGCTCGAGGTCGCCGCCCTGAGAAATTTTCTGGGGACCGTCAACCCCTCCTTCGCGGAGCAGTTTCCCCAAATTCTCGACCAGACCATTCGCGAAGTCAATCCGGAATCCGATTGAACCGCCCGGGAGGACTGACTGATGATTGAACGGCCCCAGCTGCTGCCCCCGACGCTCCCCGTCTACCCCCTGCGCGAACAGGTGCTGTTCCCGAACATGGTGTTCCCCCTGTTCGTCGGCGCCGAAGGGATGCCGGTCATCGAAGAGGCCATGCGCAACGACCACATGGTGGCGGTGGCGGCCTGCCTGAGCAAGGAAGACCCCTGCCGCTACGAAGACCTGGGCCGGATCTGCACCGCCGCCCGGATCAGCAAAGTCTTCCGCTTCCCCGACGGCGGCGGCAAGGCGGTGCTCGAGGGGGTCAGCCGCATCCGCCTGGTGCGTCCCACCCAGCAGGTGCCGTTCTTCGTCTCGGTCATCGAGCCGCTGGTCGAAAAGGACGGGCGCGGGCTGGTGGCCGAGGCCCTGGTGCAGAGCGTCAACGCCCTGCTCAAGATCGCCCTCGCCTACGGGCGGCCCCTGCCCGGGGACGTGCTCAAGATGATCGACCGGCTCGAGGATGCCGGGCGCCTCGCCGACATGGTCGGGGTCTATCTCAATCTCCAGTTGCGCGATCAGCAGCGGCTGCTGGAGATGCTCGATCCCATCGAGCGGCTCAAGGAAGTCTACATGCATCTCACCGACGAGGTGCAGAAACTCCAGGTGCGGGGCAATATCCAGTCCGAGGTGGCCCGGCGCCTGGGCAAGAGCCAGAAGGAGTACCTGCTGCGCGAGCAGATGAAGGAGATCCAGGAGGAACTGGGGGACGAAGATCCGCGCACCGCCGAGCTCAACGAGATGCGCAAGCGCATCCAGCGCGGCGGCATGCCCGAGAACGTGCGCAAGGTCGCCGACAAGGAGCTGGCCCGGCTCGAGCGCATCAACCCCGCATCGCCCGAGTACACCGTGGCGCGCACCTATCTGGAGTACCTCTGCAACGTCCCCTGGAACCGCGGCACCGAGGACAGCCTCAACATCGGCCGGGCCGAGCAGGTGCTGGACGAGGACCACTACAACCTCAAGGAGGTCAAGGAGCGGATCCTCGAGTACCTGGCGGTGCGCTCCCTGAAGACCACCACCAAGGGCCCGATCCTCTGTTTCGTCGGCCCGCCCGGGGTCGGCAAGACCTCGCTGGGCAAATCCATCGCCCGGGCCATGGGGCGAAAGTTCATCCGCATCTCCCTGGGCGGCATGAAGGACGAAGCGGAGATCCGCGGCCACCGGCGCACCTACATCGGCGCCCTGCCGGGGCGCATCATCCAGGAGATCTGCCGCGTCGAGGCCAACAACCCGGTCTTCATGCTCGACGAGATCGACAAGATCGGCCAGGACTTTCGCGGCGACCCGGCCTCGGCCCTGCTCGAGGTGCTCGACCCGGAGCAGAACAACAACTTCGCCGACCATTACCTGGATGTCCCCTTCGACCTCTCCAGGGTCATGTTCATCACCACCGCCAACCTCATCGACCCCATCCCCCACGCCCTGCGCGACCGCATGGAGATCATCCACCTCGCGGGCTACAGCGACGAGGAGAAGAAGCAGATCGCCTTTCGCTACCTGATCCCCAAGCAGGTGGAAGAGAACGGGCTGGCCAAGTCCCCGCTGAAATTCGAGGATGCCGCGGTGCTCAAGGTGGTCCGCGACTACACCCGCGAGGCGGGGGTGCGCACCCTGGAGCGCAAGATCGCCGCGATCTGCCGCAAGGTGGCCAGGCAGATCACCCAGGGCCAGCCCGCCCGCTCGCTGATCAGCTCGGCGGAGGTGGAGGAGCTGCTGGGCCCGCGCAAGTTTTTCTCCGACATCGCCGGCGAAGAGGACCGGATCGGCGTGGTCACCGGGCTGGCTTGGACCGAAGCGGGCGGAGACATCATCTTCGTCGAGGCCGCCAGCATGACCGGCAAGAAGGACCTGATCCTGACCGGCAGCCTCGGCGAAGTCATGCAGGAGTCGGCCCGCGCGGCGCTCTCCTTCGTCCGCGCCCAGGCCGAACAGTTCGGGTTGGCCAGCGATTTCCTCGAGAACCGCGACCTCCACCTCCACGTCCCCTCCGGAGCGATCCCCAAGGACGGGCCCTCGGCGGGGATCACCCTGGCCACGGCGATCATTTCGCTGATGACCGGGCGCCCGGCCCGGCGCGACGTGGCGATGACCGGCGAGTTGACCCTCTCGGGACGGATCCTGCCCATCGGCGGCGTCAAGGAGAAGGTCCTGGCCGCCCGCCGTGCCGGGGTCAAGACCGTGCTGCTGCCGCTGCGCAACCGGGATAACCTCAAGGACCTGGACGAGAACTCCCGCGGGGCGATGCAGATCCTGTTCGTCGAGAGCATGGCGGAGGTGGTGGAGCACACCCTGTTGCCGGCGCGGGACAGCCAGGCCCGCGGCCGGTTCCGCGACGGTGAGCTGCCGCAGTGCGGCGTCCAGCCCTGACCGGCGGTTTGGCGCAGCCCGCCCGACCCGCCGGAGGGGTTTTTGAACGATGCTGCTGAATGCCCTCGAAAACCGCATCAAGGTCTATCTCGTCGAGGTGGACGCCTACGCCCGGCTGACCCTGACCGCCCTGCTCAAGTCCCTCTCCCGGCGCATCTATTTCCGCGAGCTGGTCTTTCAGTTCGACCGCATCGGCTTCGAGTCCCTGTTCATCGTCATGCTCACCGGTGTGTTTACCGGCATGGTCATGGCCCTGCAGGGGGTGGCGCTGTTCAACCGCTTCGGGGCCACCAACCTGGTCGGCAGCGTGATCGGCGCCTCCATCGTGCGCGAACTCGGCCCGGTGCTGGCCGCGTTGATGGTCGCCGGCCGGGTCGGTTCGGCGATCACCGCCGAGCTGGGGACCATGAAGGTGACCGAGCAGATCGACGCCTACCTGGTGGAGGGGACCGACGTGGTGCGCAAGCTGGTGGTGCCGCGCTTTCTCGCCTGCCTGCTGAGCATGCCGCTGCTCACGGTGTTCGCCGACGCGGTGGCGATCCTTGGCGGCTTTTTCATCATCAGCACCACCACCGAGATCAACGCCACCTACTACTGGCTCTCGGTGATCGATTTCCTGACCATCTCCGATGTGTTCCTGGGCTGCGCCAAGCCCCTGTTCTTCGGTCTGGTCATCGCCTCGATCTCCTGCCACCTGGGGATGCGCGCCCGCCACGGCTCGGCCGGGGTCGGGGTGGCGGCCAAGCGGGCCGTGGTGCTCTCCTCGGTATTCATCCTGGTCTCGGACTTTTTCCTGACCAAGATCTTCCTGGTGCTGTTCCCATGATCCGCCTGGAGGACGTCTACCTGTCGCTGGGCGGCCGGCAGGTGCTCGAGGGCATCTCCTTCGAAATCGGCAAGGCCGAGCGGGCGGTGATTCTCGGGCCCTCCGGGGCCGGAAGGAGTTCCATTCTCCGGGTGATCCTGGGCCTGTGGAAACCCGACCGGGGAGGCGTGCAACTCGACGGGGAAGACATCCACGCCCTGGAGGAAAAAGAGCTGATCGAGCACCGCAAGCGCCTGGCCATGGTATTCCAGGGCGGCGCCCTCTTCGACACCCTGACGGTGGGCGAAAACGTCGGCTACCGGCTGTTCGAGGAAGGCCGGCTGCCGGTGGCGCAGATCGAGGCCATCGTCCGCCGGGTCCTGGCCGCCATGGGGCTGGAGGACGCCATCGACCTCTTCCCCGGCCAGCTTTCCGGGGGGATGCGCAAGCGCGTCGCTATTGCCCGGGCGATCGCCGTGGAACCGGCCTGCATCCTGTTCGACGAGCCGACCGCGGGGCTCGATCCGCTGGCCTCGAGCCGGGTCAACGAGCTCATCGTCGAGTGCCAGCGCCACGGCAAGGCCACCCTGGTGGTGACCCACGACTTGGTCTGCGCCTACCGGGTGGGAGAGCGCTTCATGTTCATCGACGACGGAAAAATCCTCTTTGACGGCGACCGCCGGGGTTTCGAATCCTGCCCCAACCCGCAGCTGTGCGAGTTCCTCAATCCCGGCGGGGGGCAAGCGGGGGCTTCGGGAGGTGCGCGGTGAAGCGCAGCATGAAGATCTCCTGGGCCGAGGTGCGCATGGGGGTGTTCCTGATCGCGGCCCTGGCCCTGCTCGGGCTGGCCACTTTCGTTGTCGGCGAAAAAACCCGCATTTTCACCCCGACCACCACCGTGGAGGTGGTGCTGCCCGATGTCCAGGGCCTGCGCGTCGGGGCGCCGGTGTGGCTCTCCGGGGTGGTGATCGGCTCGGTGGCGGAGATCGCCTTCTCCGATCCGCTCAAATCCGACCAGGTGTCGGTGGTTCTGCGCCTGGAGGAGTCGGCGGCCGGCCGGCTGGGGCAGGACGCCCGGGTGTCGATCCAGACCCGGGGCCTGCTGGGGGAGAAATACGTGGAAATCGTCCCCGGTGACAGGCTCGGGATTCCGGCTGAGCCTCTGCACGGGGTCGCTCCCCTGGGGCTGGACCAGGTCATCGACCGGGCCTACGTGGCCTTCGACCGCATCGGCCAGCTGGCGGAGCAGATCGAGAACCGGGAAGGAAGTCTCGGCAAGCTGCTCACCGACCCGACCCTGTACGATACCCTGGTCGGCTTCGCCGAGCAGTTCAAAGGGCTCAACGAGACCATGACCACGGGGCAGGGGACTTTGGCCAAGGCCCTCAACGACCCCGGGCTCTATGACCGGCTGGTGGCCTTTGCGGCCCGCGGCGAGGCGGCCGCCCGGCGCTTCGAAACCTTTGTCGCCGGGCTGGAGAACCCCGAAGGCACCCTCGGCCGGCTGGTCAACGACCCGGCCCTGTACAACGAGGGGCTGGCGGCCCTGCGCCGTGCGCAGAGCTCGCTGGCCGAATTCGAAGCCCTGGCCGCCGCGGTCCGCAACGGGGAGGGGACCGCCGGGCGGCTGGTCACCGAGGACGAGCTGCACGACAAGCTGAATCGCACCCTCGACGACCTGGATATCCTGCTGCGCGACCTGCGCGAGAACCCCGGCCGGTATGTGCGGTTTTCGCTGTTTTGAAAAAAACAGAATTCAGGAGTCAGAATCCAGGAGAAGGTCCAAGAGCGAACAAAACCTGGAGAATGCCCCCTCTCCCTCGGTACGCGGGTAGGGGTGAGGGTGGGGCGCGCAAACCGATTTTCCTTAGGTTTACGTCGTCCCTCGGTTATAATCGCAACTTTCCCATAGTTATTTCAGGAGCTTCGCAGTGTCAAAATTAATGTACATTTTTCGCTTCGCCGCTATCCCGACCCTGTTTCTGCTGCTGGCCGGCCTGGCCGGGGCCGAGACCCTCGAGGAAAAAGTCCGTGAGCATACCCTGGCCAACGGCCTCAAGCTGCTGGTGGTCGAGCGCCACGATTCGCCAACCTTTTCCGCCTACATCACCATCGGAGTCGGCGGGGTTCACGAAACGAGCGAGGAGCGCGGGGTGGCCCACCTGCTCGAGCATATGCTGTTCAAGGGGACCAAGACCCTGGGAACCACCGACTTCAAAGCGGAAAAGAAGCTGCTGGAGCAGATCGAGCAGGTCGGCGCCGAGATCGACGCCATCAAGGGGCAAAAGGGGGTCGATCCCCGGCGCCTCGAGGAGCTGAGGGCCCAGCTGGCCAGCCTGCAGGAGCGCCACAAGCAGTTCGTGGTGAAGGATGAGTTTTCCAGGATCTACAGCGAAAACGGAGGCTCCGGCTACAACGCCTTCACCAGCAAGGACCTGACCACCTACCTGATCTCGCTGCCGGCCAACAAGCTGGAGCTGTGGGCGGCCATCGAGGCCGACCGGATGAAAAACGCCGTCCTGCGCGAGTTCTACACCGAGCGGGAGGTGATCAAGGAGGAGCGGCGGCGCTCCTACGAGTCCAACCCCGATGGCCTGCTTTACGAGACCCTGGTGGCCAACGCCTTTACCGTGCACCCCTACCGCAACCCGGTGATCGGCTGGCAGTCCGACATCGACAATCTCACCCTGGCCGAGACCCGCGATTTTCTGCAGCGCTATTACGCGCCGGTCAACACCGTGGTCGCCCTGGTCGGGGACATCGAATTCGACCAGGCGCTGGCGATGGTGGAGCGCTATTTCGGCGACATCCCTCCGGGCACCCCGGTTCCCGGGGTTACCGCCATCGAGCCGTCCGGGGTGGGGGAGAAGCGGGTGCGCATCGAGTTCGACGCCGAACCCCGACTGGCCATCGCCTACCACAAGCCGACCCTGCCGCAGCGCGACGATTACGTCTTCGATCTCATCGACCACATCCTGGCCGAGGGGCGCACCTCGCGGCTGTATCGCTCGCTGGTGCTGGAGAAGCAGCTGGCCACCTCCATCTCGACCTACGGCGCCCCCGGATCGGGCTACGACAACCTGTTCGTGATCTCCGCGATCCCCAGGCACCCCCACACCGCCGAGGAAGTGGAAGCGGCGGTTTACCAAGAGCTCGAACGCCTGGCCGCCGAGCCGGTGAGCGCCGCAGAACTGGCGAAGGCCCTGAACTGGCTGCGCACCGACCGGCTGCGCTTTCTCAAGGGCAACGGCGGCCTGGCCCGGATGCTCACCTACTACCAGACCCTGCTCGGCGACTGGCGCTACCTGGTCACCTACGACGAGGTGGTGGCCGGCATCGGCGCCGCGGAGATCCAGGCTGTCGCGGCCAAATATTTCACCCCCGCCAACCGCACCGTGGCGATTCTTGCCAAGGGAGAAAAATAAGCTATGTCCCGTCTGCTGCCGCTGCTGTTGACCGCCACGCTGCTGCTCGCCGCCTGCGCCCCGGCCACCCCGCGCCCCGACCAGCTGAGCTTCGCCCCCCTTGAATTCCACGTTCCGGAGGTCGAGCGCATCGATCTGCCCAGCGGGATCCGCCTCTACCTCAAGGAGGACCACGAGTTGCCGCTGGTGAGCATCTCCGCCATGATCGGCGGGGGCACCATCGGCGACCCGGCCGACAAGACCGGGGCGACCGACCTGTTCGCCTCGCTGCTGCGCACCGGCGGGGCCGGTTCCATGAGCCCCGAGGAGCTCGATGCCCGGCTGGAATTCCTGGCCGCCGAGCTCTCCGTGGCGGCCGACACCTACGCCGTCTCCGCCGGCATGTCCCTGCGCAGCGCCGATCTGCGCGAGGGGGTCGCGATCCTCGCCGATGTGCTGCGCCGCCCCCGCTTCGACGAAGGCCGGCTCGAACTGGCCCGCAAACAGGCCATCGAGGGGATCCGGCGCCGCGACGACGACCCGGGCTCTGTGGCCTCGCGCGCCCTGATGCAGGCCCTCTACGGCGAGCATCCCCTGGGCCGGGTCGCCACCGTGGAGAGTATTACCGCCGTTGCGCGGCAGGACCTGGTGGAGCATCACCGGAGTTATTTCCACCCCAGCAACCTCTGGTTGGGCATCACCGGGGACTTCGACCGCGGGCAGCTGCTGGAGTTGCTGCAGTCGGCCTTCGGGGACTGGCCCCGGGGGCAGGCCCCGACGGTCGCCCTGCCGCCGCTGGTCGAGCCGGCGCCGCCGGCGGTCTGGGTCGCCGAGAAGTCGATCCCCCAGACCACTATCATGTTCGGGGAGATCGGCGTCGACAAGGACAACCCCGACCTGCAGGCGGTGCGGGTGATGAACTACATCCTTGGCGGCGGCGGCTTCAATTCGCGGCTGATGAGCGAGGTGCGCTCCGACCGGGGGCTGGCCTACTCGGTCTACTCCTATTACCAGGTCGGGCGCCGCCTGCCCGGGCCCTTCATCGCCGGCTGCGAAACCAAGAGCGAGTCGACCCTGGAGGTGGTGAAGCTGATGCGCCGGATCATGACCGAGCTGCGCGAACAGCCGGTGTCGGAGCAGGAGCTGCAGCTGGCCAAGGAGAGCCTGATCAACTCCTTCGTCTTCGCCTTCGAGGACAGCCACGACGTGATCACCCAGAAGATGCGCCTCGACTACTACGCCTACCCCGAGGACTACCTGCAGACCTATCGGGAGAAGGTGGCCGCGGTGAGCGTCGAGGACGTGCTGCGGGTGGCCCGCAGGTACCTCAACCCCGAGCGCCAGGCCCTGGTGCTGGTCGGTGACAGGGCCGCCTTCGACGGCGACCCCGGGGCGCTGGGGACGGTCCGCAGGGTCGAGGCGGGGCAATAATCCCCTCGGCCGGCCCGGCACGAGCTTGACCTGCGCCCCCGGACGTGGAGTAGAATGCCTCTCATGAAAAAGATTGCCGCCCATTCGGCAGATCCCGGCCTGGCCAATTACCGGCAACTGGTTGCGCGGGTCGATGAACTTTGCGCCCGCATCGTCGGAGAGTTCTCCGCGCAGATCGCCTGCCGCCGGGGCTGCGACGCCTGCTGTCGGCACCTGGCCCTGTTCCAGGTGGAAGCCGCGGCCCTCGCCCTGGCCCTGGAGGAGCTCGGCGGGGCGCGGGCCGACCATATCCGGGCCCGGGCCGCCGCGGCGTCGCCGGAGGGCCCCTGCCCGCTGCTCGAGGACGGAGCCTGCCTGCTCTATGCCGCCCGGCCCCTGATCTGCAGGACCCACGGCCTGCCCCTGCTGAGCACAGGGGAGCAGGGGCAGAAGGTTGATTTCTGCCCGGAAAATTTCCGGGACATGAGTTCGTTGCCGGCCCGCGCCGTGGTCAACCTCGAGGTTCTCAATACCGCCCTGGTCTCGGTCAACCGCCTGTTCGCGGCTACCCTGCTGGGGGATGAATCCCTCGCCGGCAAGCGACTGACCATCGCCGAGGCGCTGCAGTTGAAGCCGGAGTAGCCCGAGCGCCCGGCGGGTCAGGGCAACCCCGATATCGCGGCCACCGCCGGCCCGGGCGGATGCGGCCGCCAGGCAGGCGGTATTTCCATTCACAAGGTACCCGGCCCATGGCGAATCTCAGGCAGAACATCGATCGACTCAAACTCTTTCTGACCCGGGAGATCTGGGAACTCGACCCGACCACCCTGAGCCGCAGCCGTTTCCTGCTGTTGCGTCCGCTGCGGATCTCCGCCTTCGTGATCCGCGACTTCATCGCCGATCGCTGCCTGCTGCGCGCCTCGGCCCTGACCTACACCACCCTGCTGTCCATCGTGCCGCTGCTGGCCATGATGGTGGC
Source organism: Desulfuromonas versatilis (assembly GCF_019704135.1). NCBI lineage: Bacteria > Pseudomonadati > Thermodesulfobacteriota > Desulfuromonadia > Desulfuromonadales > Desulfuromonadaceae > Desulfuromonas > Desulfuromonas versatilis. The sequence goes on along the minus strand of NZ_AP024355.1, from coordinate 3,001,941 downwards.
GGTGCTCAAGGGGCTCGGGGTGCAGAACACCCTGGAGCCGCTGATCCTGGAAAAGATCGCCGTCGGCACCGAGGAGGTGGTCGGCCAGATCATCGGCTACATCAACAACACCAACATGGCCAGGCTCGGGGTGTTCGGTTTCTGCACCCTGTTTCTGACGGTTCTGGCGCTGCTCTCCAACATCGAGAAGAGCTTCAACCACATCTGGGGAGTGACGGAAACCCGCAGCATCATGCGGCGCTTCGCCGACTATTTCTCGGTGGTCACCTTCGGCCCGGTGCTGGTCGTGCTGGCCATCTCCATGACCTCCACCCTGCAGAGCATGGCCTTCATGGAGCGGCTCGAAGAGCTGGCCTATGTGGGCGAGGCGCTGCTGTTCCTGTTCAAGATCGGTCCCTTCGTGGGGATGTGGATCGCCTTCACCGCCCTCTACCTGTTCATGCCCAATTGCAAGGTCACCTACCGGGCGGCCATGATCGGCGGCATTTTCGGCGGCACCCTCTGGCAGCTCGCCCAATGGGGGTATGTGCATTTTCAGGTCGGGGTGGCCCGCTACAACGCCATTTACGGCACCATGGCCGCCCTGCCGATCCTGATGGTCTGGATCTACCTGAGCTGGCTGATCGTGCTGCTCGGCCTCGAGCTGGCCTACGCCTGGCAGAACCTGCGCCTGGTGCCCAACGACATCCGCGGCGAAGAGGTCAACTTCTCCAGCCGCGAGCAGATCGCCCTCACCGTCATGCTGGTGATCGGCGAGGCCTATTCCCGGGGGGAGCGCAACTGGGACATCAGCCGGATCTCCACCGAACTCGACCTGCCGCCGCGGTTGGCGAAAGACGTCCTCGGTCAGCTGGTCGATCTCGGTTTTCTCTCCGAGGTGCGCGACGGCGAGGCGGAAAAATTCGCCTATCAGCCGGGGCGCTCCCCCGACACCCTGCAGATTCACGCCCTTCTGGAAGGGCTGAAAAAAGACGGCGTCGACTTCACCCGCCTGCGCCCCACCCCGCAGGGCGAGGTGATCCGCGAACTCGAGGCGCACATGGAAACCGCCGGGCAGAAGGTGTTGGGGAGCCTCACCCTGCACGACCTGGTGCAGCGGATGACTGAGAAAAAGGGGCGTGAGGCGTGAGGCGTAAGGCGTAAGGCGTGAGGCGTGAGGCGTGAGGCGTGAGGCGTGAGGCGTGAGGCGTGAGGCGTGAGGCGTGAGGCGTGAGGCGTGAGGCGTGAGGCGGCGTTATGTTTTGGGGGCAAAGGCTTTAAAACCCATTACGCATTACGCATTACGATTCACTCGCCTTTAAAGGTGTGCAGTTCGAAGCGGCCGTTTTCGCAGGTGGCGTAGGAGTACTGGGTGATCCAGTCGCCGAGGCCGATGAGCGGGCCCTGGTCGAACTCACGGAACAGGGGGGCGTGGAAGTGGCCGGTGATGACGGCCTGGTGCCCTTCGGCAAAGCGCTGCCGGGCGTGGTTCTCGAGCATCTGCTCAGGGACCCAGCGGCGGCGTTTTTCTTCATGGCCCTTGCGGCTTTGCCGGCTGGCCCAGCGCGAGATGCCCCAGGCCCAGTCGGGGGGGACCAGCTTTATCACCAGGCGCATCGGGGCGCTGCGCAGCAGCATCCGCAGCCGGCGGTAGCCGTGATCCGCGCTGTTGACCAGGTCGCCGTGGCTGATGTGGACCAGGCACCCGTCGATCCGGATCGAGCCGCCATCGGGCAGGACCTGGCAATCGAGGGTTTCCCGGAAATAGGGTCCCATGTGGAAGTCGTGGTTTCCCTCCACGTAGACGATCCGGGCACCGTCCTCGCGGAGCCGGCGAAGCGCCTCGAGCACCGGCACGTAAGGGGCGAAGACCGAATGCCGGTAGCCGATCCAGAACTCGAAGATGTCCCCCAGCAGGTACAAGGTGCGGGTGCGGCCGCGCAGCGACTCGAAAAACTCGAGCAGCCGCCGGTAGTTGCCGTCGGCGGGGTCAAGCAGGTGGGCATCGGCGAGGAAGACATCTTTCATGGGAATGAACTATAGGGTCGCAGGTGGGCAAAGTCAAGAATCCCGAAGCGCCCGGGCCAGGATCCTCACTCGAAAAAAAACGCTTTCCGGCACCCCGTTGAGGCCTGGACAAAGGAGCCGCTCGCGGTTATCATGCGCCCTCGTGGCCGGTGTTCCCCCCCGGCCGATCCCCTGTGTGAGGTCTGCGTGGAAGAGATTGTGCCCGATGTGGCGACCCGGCTGAGAACCGGTTTTCTGGAGGGGCTGAAAACCACCGCCAAGCTGGTCAAGTTCGTCCTGCCGCTTTACGTTGTCGTCGACCTGCTCAAGGGGACCGCGGTGATCGAGGTGCTGGGTGGCTGGTTCGCGCCGCTGATGCAGCTCTTCGGCCTCCCGGGGGAGGCGGCCTTTGCCTTTATCGCCGCCGGGCTGCTCAACCTTTACGCCGCCATCGCCATCATGGCTCCCCTCGAGCTGACTCCCTGGCAGGTCACCCAGTGCGGGCTGATGATGGGGATCGCCCACAACCTGCTGGTCGAGGGGGCGGTGCTGGGCTCCACCGGGGCCCGGGGCGGGCTGCTCACCGGCTGCCGGCTGCTCATCGCCCTGGTCGCGGGACTGGTTCTGCACGGCCTGCACCTGCTCTGGGGGGGATGATGGAGGCCCTGCTGGCGGCCCTTGCCGGGGGTCTCAAACTATCCTTCAAACTGCTGCTGATCGTGGTGCCGCTGGTCACCGCCTTCGAGGTGCTGCGCTACCTGCCGGTGTTCAAGCGGGCCGGCCGGGCGCTGGACCCGCTGATGCGCGGCATGGGGCTGACCCGGGACGCGGCCGTGCCGCTGTTCACGGGGATTTTTCTCGGCATCGCCTACGGCGCCGGCATCATCATCCGGGTGGCCCGGGCAAAGGGGCTGCCGCGCCGCGAACTGTTCCTGATGGGCCTGTTTCTCGCCACCTGCCACGCGGTGGTGGAAGACACCCTGATCTTCGTGGTGATCGGCGGCGATCCCTGGATCATGCTCGGTGTCCGGGTGGTCCTCGCCGGGGCCCTGACCGCCATCCTGGCCCGGCTCTGGCGCAAGCGCCAGGATGCCCTTCAATAAGTTCCGCTTCGGTCGCCTTATCTCATGTCGTCGCCATATTCCCATTTGACCACCCCCGGACCCTGGACCTACGGACTGGCCCTGGCCGCGGTTCTGCTGCTGGCCGTCGCCGTGGCGCTGGTTTTTCTGCAGCGGCGGCGGGCCAATCGCCTTTTCCCCCGTTTCAACGCGCTGTGGAACCGCAACGCGGAGCCCTTCTGCCCCCGCTGCCGGACGGCGCTCTCCGATTTTCAACGGCGCACGAGCTGGAAATTCGAAAGCAGCGGAAACCGCACCGTGCGCAAGCCCGTCTCCTACAGTGCGTTTCAGTGCCGCAAGTGCCGCTGGAAGGTGCGGCTGGTCGACGAAGACGGGTTCGAGCTGACCCTGGAGACGGCCCGTCGGCGGCTGTTCGAGGCGTCCGAAGAGAGCTGAATAGCGATTGACAGGGGCCGTTGCTGCCTTTACCCTTGAAAGTCAGGCCCGGTCATCCCCATGAGCACTGATTTTTTTCCGGACAGGTTGCCATGACCCGTTTCAGTTACTTTCCCACCCCCAATTTCACCTCCCGGCTGGAGAAGATCCGTCAGCAGGATCCCCCCGGTCATGCCCGGATTCTCAAGGTCATCGACCGGCTGCTGGCCAATCCCACCGACGCCGACGGCTGGATGCACGGGGCCCATCACCGGCGCATGAAGAAATATGTCGGGCGGCGAGATTACCGGCTGATCTACCATTGGTGCGAACTTTGCCGCAAGCAGAGTGAAAAGCTGCAGGACCATTGCGGCCACTGCCACCAGGTGGAAGACCACAGCGTGATTTTCTTCGACGTCTACCACAAGAACGAACCGGCCCACCTCAAGGTAGTGTGACAGGCCCGGCGTCTTTGCCTGCTGCGCCTAGCCTCCCCGGCCTGGCTGCGCCGACCTCATCCCCTTGTCTGCCCCCAGGTTTTTCGGGGGGCCGGCGCCCATGAAGGAACCCATGCCCGCGCAAAGCAAAAAAATCGTCCTGGTCGCCGGGATTGCCGCCCTGGTGGTCCTGTTTTTCGCCTTCGACCTGCACCGCTACCTGACCCTGGCCGAACTCAAGGCCCGCCAGGAAGCCTTCCAGGGCTACTACGCAAGCCACCGGCTGCTGACCCTGGCGGGATATTTTCTGCTGTACGTCTCGGTGACCGCCCTGTCCCTGCCCGGAGCCGCGGTGATGACCCTGGCCGGAGCCGCCCTGTTCGGCTTCTGGCCGGCGCTGTTCGTGGTCTCCTTCGCCAGTACCCTGGGGGCCACCCTGGCGTTCCTGGTCAGCCGCTTTCTGCTGCGCGACTGGGTTCAGGCCCGTTTCGGGGCCCGGCTGCGCTCGGTCAACGCCGGGATCGAAAGGGAGGGGGCCTTTTACCTCTTTTCGCTGCGCCTGGTGCCGATCTTCCCGTTTTTCGTCATCAATCTGGTCATGGGCCTGACCCCGATGCAGACGCTGACCTATTACTGGGTCAGCCAGCTGGGCATGCTGCCGGGGACCATGGTCTACGTCAATGCCGGAACCCAGCTTGGCCGGATCGAAAACCTGGCAGGCATCCTCTCCCCCGGACTGATACTCTCCTTCGTGCTGCTCGGGCTGTTCCCCCTGGTGGCCAAGAAGCTCCTCAAATTTTTCCAGGCCCGCCGGGCCGCCGGCAGACCGGGCTCCCCCTGAGGCCAAACTCGCCCCCCCTCAGCATGGTCTGCCCCCGGAGCGGGTCGAAGTGGTATAATTCCACCATCGATCCCGGTTACCACATCAAGGGAGGTCTGTATGCGGGTAACGATTGAATACTGCAACCAGTGAGGCTACCGTAGCCGGGCCGCCAGTCTGGCGGACAGAATCAAGCAGGCGGTTCCTGCCGAGGTTCGGTTGATCGAATCGAGCGGCGGGGTCTTCGAGGTCAAGGTGGACGGCAACCTGGTCTATTCGAAAAAAGCGACCGGGAGCTTTCCCGACGAAAAGCAGTTGGCGGATAAAATCAGCGGCACAAAATGAAACCGGCCGGGAGCCTTGGCTCCCGGCCGGTTGTTTTCCTGCGGGTGTGACGGGTAGTGAATTACTTCTGCTCAGCCGGTGCAGCGGTTTCGGCGGTCTGGGCAGGGGCCTGCTCGGTGGCCTGGGCCTGGTCGGCAGCGCCTTCCTGACCAGCGGCTTCGCCCTGGACGGCTTCCTCAGCTGCGGCGGTTTCCTGGGCAGCGGTCTCCTGAGCGGGGGCTTCCTCCTGGGCGGGAGCGGCTTCCTGGGCCTGGACGGCGGCCGGGCTTTCCTGGGCCGGCTGGGTCTCGGTTACCGATTCTTTTTTGGTGCAGCCCACAGCGGCGAGGGCGAGGATCAGGGCGGCGATCAGGGTAAGCTTCTTCATTGGTTTTCTCCGTTTTCGTGATTTGTGTGTGAGTGGTGCCGGTGGTTTTTTCAGTAAGGGACGAATGAATTCGGGGCATTGCCCCGAGGGGTTGCTGGAAGGGTATTCGAGGATACCCGGCTCTTTCCTCCCTGACTTTAATCGCCTGTTATTACTAAATCTTTTTATGGATTATCGGCAAACCACCGCGGGAGAATATACCTGCCTTTGATAAAAGCAAGATAATTTTTTAAAACGTTGGATTGAATTTTTTATCCGCCCGCCGGACCGCATTCCTGCTGGGGTCGGCAAGGGGAGAGGAAATCGCTCCGGCCCACTCAACGTTGCCGCCGTGAAACATTCAGGGATTGCCCTATTTTCCACAACTTGCGGAAAATGCAAGGGATTGCTGCTTGCCACTGCGTGGAACGTTGCAAAATACCAAAAATAATACGGACGGCATTGAGGCCGTCCGTATTCCTGGTCGGGATGCATTGTGGTGCGGCGCGCTGTGGCCGCAGGCTCATGGTTGCCGGCTCTTACTCTTTAGATCTTCCCTGCTCCGGCATCGGGCAAGGTCGTGAACAGGCTGTCCGCCAGTCGCAGCGGCGGCAACCACCACTGCATGCCGATGCTCGGCACGGTGCTGTCGCGGCCGTAACCCTGGTCGCTCCAGACCCTCTCGCGGGTGCTGGTGGCGATCAGGTCCGCCGAGGCGTAGATCTCGAGCGGATCGATGCTGCCCATGGCCAACTCGCCATCATCGCCATGCCCGGGGAACCCGCCCGCATCCAGGAAATGTTCCACCCAGATGATCAGAACGGCATCACTCCCGGTGGGGACGAGGTTGGCCAGCTGGGCCGGCGATGATTCGTCGGGACGGAACGGCCTGACGAACGAGCGGTTCTCGGTCACCTCGACAAAGGCCGCATCGTAACCCTTCTGCCCCAAGACCTTGCGGGCGTGCCAGCGAATCTCCTCGCCGATCCGGTATTCAAACAGCGCGTCAATGGCGCGGTCCCTGAACACCACCGGCAGGATGGCCACGGTTCTGATGTTCATCTGCGAATATTGCGGATCGAGCAGCGCCGGCTGCTTGGGCGTCGTGGTGCAGGCGACCAGCGCCAGCAGGCCAAGCGCCAATACTCCCGGTATCCATTTCCAGCCACGCATCGTCGCCTTCCTTTCCAAGAGGCTCTGCAGGTAACCGGCACCTTTTCATGCCCTCTATAGTATTTTACCCCTCGTGGGAAACAACGGACAAGTGGAGGCCATTCCCGTTTGGCCGGATGCTCCGGGAGAAATAATGCACCTTATTGGAATGACTGGATTTCGGGGTATAATCCAAGGGCAGGGAGCGGCGGCTGCTCTGGCCTGCCGCGGGACGTGGGGCTGCGAATCGAGCCGCATCCATGCGCCGGGCTCTGTGCTGCCGGGTCGCAGCCTGAAGGTTCGCCAATCGCGGTTTCCCCAAAATTGACTGGCCCGCACGGGCTCCGGGAGGTCTATACTGGAGAGTGCAGGAGCTGCCATTTATTTCCAGCCACAGGAGGAAGAACCATGCCATTCGTCAACGTCAAGCTGACTGCCGGGGCCACAGCTGCGCAAAAGGAAGAACTGATCGCTGGGATCACCGACCTGCTGGTCCGGGTGCTCAACAAGAACCCGGCCTCCACCCACGTGGTGATCGAGGACATCGCCCCGGAGAACTGGGGCATCCGCGGGCAGACGGTGGCGGCTCTGCGCGCTGCCGGGGACCCGGGGGTGTCCAAGGGGTGAATTCCTTCCCCGTTGCTGCGATCAAGGGGTGAAATGCGGTGGGATATCTGCTATATTGATCAACTTTCGCGCCGCCGGGGCGGCGCAATCCCCGCAGATCCGGAGCCGCTTTTATGGAAGAAGAATACGAAGACTTTCTCGATCAGCAGGATGAGGGGGAGCAGCTCGAGCTGGCCCAGATGGCCCTCAATCGGGGAGAGAACGATACGGCGCTCGACCTGGCCCAGGACTACCTCGAGGAGCATCCCTTCGACATCGAGGCCCTGAACATCTGCGCGGTGGCGGCTTCCAACCTCAACGACGAGGCGACCGCCCTGGCCCTGTATGAAAAGGCCCTGCGTTTCGACCCCCGCAACGGTGCCATCCACCATAACTACGGGGTGCTGCTGGAGCGTCTCGGCGACTACGAGCCCGCGCTGCACCATTTTCGGCGCTCCCTCGAGCTGCAGCCGGATTTCCCCGAGGCCTACATCAACATGGGCAACCTGATGGATGAAATGGGCCGTACCGAGGAAGCCCTGGCCATGTACGACCAGGCCCTGCGGCGCATGCCCGATTCGCCCGATGTCTATTTCAATCGCGGCTACACGCTGAACCGTCTCGGGCGTTTCGATGAGGCCATCGAGAGCTTCAACCGGGCCCTGGCCATCAACCCCACCGACGCCGGCAGCCTCAACGGCCGCAGCTACGCCCTGGCCGGATCGGGCCGTGACGAAGCCGCCCTGGAGGGCTACAGCCAGGCGGTGGCCCGCGAGCCCTCCGTGCCCACCTACCGCTACAACCGGGGGTTGTCGCTGGCCCGCCTGGAGCGAATCGAAGAGGCCCTGGCCGACTTCGAGGCGGCGCTCGAAATGGACCCCGAATTCTACGAGGCCTACATCGAGAAAACCAGCCTGCTGATCGCCCTGGAGCGCTACGCCGAGGCCCTCGAGGTGCTGGACGCAGCCGAGGAGTTGGAGCCGGACAGCCCCGAGCCCGACTTCTACCGGGGGGTGATCCTCGAGAAGCAGGGGGATCTGCCCGGGGCCCTCGAGGCCCTGGAACGAAGCCTGGCGCGGGACCCCGACTCGATCTACACCCTCAACAACAAGGGGAACGTGCTCATCGACCTGGGGCGGCTCGACGACGCCCTGGCCTGCTTCGACGCCATCATCAAGCGCACCGCCCGCTACCCCCTGGCGTATTACAACCGGGCCTGCGCCCTGGCCCGCAAGGGGGACGCGGAGGGGGCGCTCAAGGCGCTGCGCAAGGCCTCGAAGCTCGATCGGCATTTCATCGATGACGCCCGCACCGACCCCGACTTTGACCCGATCCGCCACACCCCAGGGTTTCTCAAGCTGATCGGGGTCGGCTAGTCCTCTCGGGAGAGAATAGCGTGTCCGTGGAACAGATTGTCCTGCCCGTCCAGGGAATGTCCTGCCAGAAATGCGTGCGCAAGCTCACCGAGGCCCTGCAGGTCCTTGGTGGGGTCGAGAGTGCCGAGGTTTCCCTGGAGCAGAGGCAGGCCCTGGTGCGTTTCGACCAGGCGCGCCTCGATCGGGCGCAGGTCGAGGCGGCCATTGTCGCGGCGGGCTTCAGGGTGGCCGAGGATGCGCCGGACGAGGCCCCCGCCCCACCATCACCGAAACCGACGCCGGCCGCCTCGCCGGTGGCGAGCCGGCGGGCCACCCTGCTGCTCAAGGGGATGACCTGCGCCAACTGCGCCAACACCATCGAAAAAGGGGTCGCCGGTATGCCGGGGGTGGTTTCCGCCTCGGTCAATTTCGCCGCCGAGAAGCTCGCGGTGGAATTCGACCCGGCTCGACTGCAGATCCCGGATATCCTGCACAAAGTGGAGGACCTGGGCTACCGGGCCCGGCAAACCGGCGCCGGCGGCAGCGACGGCAAGCTCAGCTTCGCCATCCGCGGTATGCACTGCGCCAGCTGCGCCGGCACCATCGAGAAGAAGCTCGGGGCCCTCGAGGGGATGCGCTCGGTGCGGATCAATTTTGCCGAGGATACCGGCAGCGTCGAGTTCGACCCCCGGCGCCTCGACCGCGAGGCGATCTTTCAGGCGGTCGAAGACGCCGGCTACACGCCGCTGGTCTCTCGCGACGCCGCCGAGGAGGCCGGCGAGGCCCGCATCCAGCGCAACTGGCTGATCTTCGCGGCGGCCCTGTCGCTGCCGATCATGCCGCTGATGTGGACCGGGCCCTTCGGCGCCGCTACGGGTTACCTCAACGCCCTGCTCGCCACCATCGTGCAGTTCTCCGCCGGGCTGACCTTTTACCGGGGCGCCTGGAAATCCCTGAAAAACCGCGCGGCCAACATGGACGTGCTGGTGGCCATGGGGATCAGCGCCGCCTACGGCTACTCGGTATTGGCCCTGTTCCACCTGTTCGGGGTGGGCGGCGAGGTGTTCTTCGAAACCAGCGCCATGCTCATCACCTTCATCCGCTTCGGCAAGTGGCTCGAGGCCCGGGCCAAGGGCAAGGCCAGCCAGGCGCTGAAGAAGCTGCTGCAGCTGCAGGCCGACCGGGCGCTGCTGCTGGTCGACGGCAAGGAGCAGGAGGTGCCCGCCAGCCGGGTGCAGGTCGGCGACCTGGTGGTGGTGCGCCCCGGGGAGAAGGTGCCGGTGGACGGCGAGGTGGTCGAGGGCGAGTCGGCCGTCGACGAGTCGATGGTGACCGGCGAGTCGGTCCCCGTGGACAAGGAGTCCGGCTCGCCGGTCACCGGCGCGACCCTCAACCGGACCGGGCGCCTGCTGGTCAAGGCCACCCGGGTCGGCGAAGAGACGGTGCTCGCCCAGATCGTGCGCATGGTCGAGGAGGCGCAGGGGGACAAGGCGCCCATCCAGCGGCTGGCCGATGCGGTTTCCAACTGGTTCGTGCCGGCGGTGGTGGGGGTGGCGCTGCTGACCTTTGTCGCCTGGTACGGGATGTTCGGCGCCGAGTTCCTGTTCGCCTTCAAGATGGCCATCGCCGTGCTGGTGATCGCCTGCCCCTGCGCCCTGGGGCTGGCCACCCCCACCGCGATCATGGTCGGCAGCGCCGTCGGGCTTTCCGCCGGCATCCTCTTCAAGCGCGCCTCGGTGCTGGAGAACATCTCGCGCCTGCAGGTGGTCCTGCTCGACAAGACCGGCACCCTGACCCGCGGCGAGTTTTCGGTGACTGATCTGCACCCCGCCTCCGGGGTCGCGGAAGATGAGCTGCTGCGGATCGCGGCCGCGGCCGAGGCGGCGAGCAGTCACCCCCTGGCCCGCGCCGTGGTGCGCCGGGCCGAGGAAGACGGGCTCGCCCCGCCGGCGGTGAGCGGCGTCGAGGAGGTCGGCGGCCACGGGTTGATCTGCACCCTGGAGGGCGAGCGGGTGTTGGCCGGCAGCCACCGGCTCATGGAGCGCGAAGGGGTGGATGTCGCCGCCTTCGCCGCTCCCGCCGAGCAGCTTGCCGGCCAGGGCAAATCCCTGGTCTACATCGCCCGGGAAGGCGCTCCCCTGGGGGTGGTGGCCCTGGCCGACACCCTCAAGGAGAACGCCGCCGATACCATCGAGCGGCTGCGTGCCCTGGGCCTGAAGACGGTCATGATCACCGGCGACCGGCGGGCGGCCGCCGCCGCCGTGGCCGGCCAGCTCGGCCTGGACGGGGTCGAGGCCGAGGTGCTGCCCGGCGACAAGCTCGAGGTGGTGCGCGGTTACCAGCAGCAGGGGCATTTTGTCGGCATGGTCGGCGACGGCATCAACGATGCCCCGGCCCTGGCCCAGGCCGACATCGGCATCGCCATCGGCAGCGGCACCGACGTCGCCAAGGAGACCGGCGACATCATCCTGGTCAAGGGCGACATCCGCGACGTCGAGCGGGGCATCCGCCTGGGGCGCAAAACTTTGGTCAAGATCAAGCAGAACCTGTTCTGGGCTTTTGTCTACAACGTGGTCGGCATCCCCGTGGCCGCCGGGGTGCTGTTCCCGGCCTTCGGCATCGTGCTCAAACCCGAATTCGCCGGGCTGGCCATGGCCTTCTCCAGCGTCTCGGTGGTAACCAACAGCCTGCTGTTGAAACGTTACGCGCGAAGGCTTTGAACCGCTCGGGCGGCGTCCGATCCGACGGATTTTGGCAAGGCTTGGCCGCGTCCGATCCGACCCATTCTGCCAGGGCTTGGCCGCGTCCGATCCGACCGATCCGTCGGATCCGACGCGGCCCAAAGCCCTTTTAACCAAGGTTTTTCCAACATGGAACGTCGAACCGCGAACCCCAAGCCCCGCCTTATCATCGGCGTGATCGGCGCGGCGAACCCCAGCGAGCAGGGCTACGCCGCCGCCCGCGAGGTCGGCCGGCGGATCGCCGAGGCCGGGGCGGTGCTGGTCTGCGGCGGGCTCGGCGGGGTCATGGAGGCGGCCTGCCGGGGCTGCGTCGAGGCCGGCGGCGAGACCCTCGGGATTCTGCCAGGCGCCGGGGCCGAGCAGGCCAACCCCTGGGTAACCCTGGCGGTGCCCACCAACATGGGCCATGCGCGCAACGTCATCATCGCCCACACCGCCCGGGCGCTGATCGCCGTCGAGGGTGAGTTCGGCACGCTGTCCGAGATGGCCATCGGCCTCAAGCTCGAACGTCCCGTCGCGGCCCTGGGCAGCTGGCCCGGGCTGCCGGGCGCGGTTTATTGCGACACCCCCGAACAGGCGGTGCGGTCAGTTTTGGAGCGGTTAGGCTGCTGCAATGATCATGAGGGAGGGTAAAGGATGCCGACGGATCTGACCTGGTCCAGCGAATTCTCAGAGAAATTCATCGAGTGGATGCGTGGCAAGGGGCGGGTGCTGATCGTGGCGCACGACAACCCGGATCCCGACTCCCTGGCCTCGGCCATGGCCCTGAAACACCTGGTCCTGGTCAAGACCGGCCAGGAGGCGACCATCGCCTTCGGCGGGGTGATCGGGCGGGGCGAGAACCGCGTCATGGTGGAAAAGCTCGAGATCCAGGCGGTGCCGCTGGATACCCTGGACCTCAACCAGTACAAGGTGGTCTGCATGGTCGACACCCAGCCCGGCACCGGCAACAACTCCTTCCCCGCCGAGCGGGACGTGCACCTGGTGATCGACCATCACCAGGCGCGGGACATCTGCCGCACCTGCCGCTGGACCGACATCCGCGAGGATTACGGCGCCTCGGCCACCATCCTCTTCGAATACCTGCAGGCGCAGAAGGTCTCCATCAGCACCCGGCTGGCCACCATCCTGTTCTATGCCATCAAGTCCGAGACCCAGGACCTCGGCCGCGACTGGTGCCGGGCCGACCGCGAGGCCTACCTGCACCTGCTGCCGCTGGTGAACAACCACATCCTGTTCGAGATCATCCACCCCCCGGTGCCGCGGGATTATTTTCTCTATTTCTGCAAGGCCATCTCCAATGCGCGCACCTACGGGGACGTGCTGGTGTTCAACCTGTACGACATCGACAACCCCGACATGGTGGCCGAGATGGCCGATTTCCTGCTGCGCGCCGACGACATCCGCGTGGTGCTCGGCATGGCGAGGTTTCACGGGACGGGGATTCTCTCCTTCCGCACCCTGTCGCACCGGATCCACGCCGGCGACGTGATGCGCACCGTGGTCGACGGCCTGGGCACCGCCGGCGGCCACGGCATGATCGCCGGGGGACAGATCCCCGGCGAGGAGGGGAGCCTGAGCGCTCAGCGGGCCCTGGAGAAAGATCTCACCCGGCGCCTGCTCAAGGTTCTCGGCAGGCCCTTGACGCGGGCCCGCCGCCTGGTCAGAAACCGCTGATGGCTCCCGGGGCGGCCGCGTTGACAGGGGGCGGAGCCCTGGGGTATAAAGTGCGCCTGTGTTGCGCGAGGTGAGAATGCTGCGTTCTTTTTGGGTATCGCTGCTTTTGCTGCTGCTGGCCAGTCCGGCCGCGGCGGTGGTGGAGCTGGCCCTGGGCAACCAGGCGCCGGTCACCATCAATGAAGTCTACATGCGCGACGGGGTCGCCTTTCTGCCCGTGGACGAAGTGCTTGCGGCCCTGCAGCTCTCGGGGAAATGGGACTCGGTCGACCATGTCTACACCATCAAGACCCCCTTCGGGAACGCACGGATCTCGCCCGGCAGCAACTACCTGCGGCTGACCGAGCGGTTCATCCCCCTGGAACACCCGCCCCGCTTCATCGACGGCCGGCTGAGGATTTCGGAAGATTTTCTGACCGTTCATTTCCCCAACCTGCTGACCCAGTCGGTGTACTACCGCAACCTCAATCCCCAGACCGAAACCCTGGTGGAGGAGCAGACCCCCCTCGACCAGCTCTTCGCCCTGCTGCTGCGCAAAAAGGGCGCCGGAACCGCCGCCCCCCTGCGGGCGGTGGCCATCGATCCCGGGCACGGCGGGCAGGAAACCGGCGCCCTGGGGATCGGCGCCGTCAAGGAGAAGGATATCGCCCTGGGGGTGGCCAAGCGGCTGGAAAAACTGCTCAAGATGAACATGGGCATCCCGGTTTACCTCTCCCGCGACGGCGACTACTCCCTGAGCACCCAGCAGCGGCTCGAGGCCGCCGCAAAGACCGATGTCGACGCCCTCATCCAGCTGCATGCCCAGGCGGCCCTGAGCGGGCAGCCCCAGGGGATCAACCTGGTCATCCGGCCCCAGGAGGAATTCGCCGGGCAGACCGTGCCGGGCGCCCAGGGGGACAGCATGCGCCTGGCCCGCCGCCTGCGCGACGCCTTCAACGGGCAGGGGCTGGAGGTGGCCGGCATCTACCAGGCGCCGCTGCTGCCCCTGGGGCGGGGCAACCTGCCGACCGTCCTGGTGGAGATGGGTTACCTGACCAACGCCGCCGACCAGGCCCTGCTGAGCAGCCCCGAGGGGCAGGAGCGGCTGGCCGCCGCCCTGTTCCAGGGGGTGCGCAATTTTGCCGAAGAACTAAAGGAGACAGCTCAGTGACACTACCCGCTGCAACACGCAAAGACGGCCGCGCCGCCGATCAGCTGCGCCGTATCGAATTCGAACGAGGCTTCACCCGCTACGCCGAGGGTTCGGTGCTGGTTTCCTTCGGGGATACCCGGGTGCTGTGCAACGCCACCGTCGAGGAGGGGGTGCCGCCCTTCATGAAGGGGGAGGGGCGCGGCTGGGTGACCGCCGAATATGCCATGCTGCCCCGGGCCACCCATTCTCGTTCCCCCCGGGAATCGACCCGTGGCAAGGTCGGCGGCCGCACCCACGAGATCCAGCGGCTGATCGGCCGGGCCCTGCGTGCGGTGATCGATCTCGAAGCCCTCGGCGAGCGGACCATCAAGCTCGATTGCGACGTGATCCAGGCCGACGGCGGCACCCGCACCGCCTCTATCACCGGCGCCTACGTGGCGCTGGCCGATGCCGTCCGCGGCCTGCTGGCCAAGGGCCTGATCGCCGCCTCGCCGATCAAGGAGGGGGTGGCGGCGGTCAGCGTCGGGATCGTCGACGGTCAGCCGGCGCTGGATCTGAACTACGACGAGGACTTTCGCGCCTCGGTGGACATGAATTTCGTCGTCACCGCCTCCGGGCGCTTCGTGGAGGTACAGGGGACCGCCGAAGAGGAGCCCTTTAGCGGCGAGGAGCTCGACGCCCTGCGCGATTTGGCCCTGAGCGGCTGCCGCGAGTTGAGCGCGCTGCAGCGCCTGGCCCTGGAGGATTGAGCATGGAGCTGGTGGTCGCAACCCGCAACCAGGGCAAGCTCAAGGAGATCCGCCGACTTCTGGAGGACAGCGGCATAATGGTCAAGGGGCTGGACGCCTTCCCGGAGCTGCCCGAGGTCGTCGAGGACGGCGACTCCTTCGAGGCCAACGCCTCCAAGAAGGCCCGGGAGGTTTGCGCCGCCACCGGTCGCCTGACCCTGGCCGACGACTCGGGGCTGGTGGTCGAGGCCCTCGGCGGCGCTCCCGGCGTCTACTCCGCTCGCTATGCCGGGGAGCAGGCCAGCGACGCCGACAACAACCGCCGCCTGCTCGATGAGCTGGCCGGGGTCCCTGCGGAAAAGCGCCAGGGGGCTTTTTTCTGCGCCATGGCCCTGTGCGGCCCCGATGGGGACTGCCGGCTGTTTCACGGCCGGGTGCAGGGGGTTTTGCTCGATGCTGCCCGGGGAGCGGGCGGTTTCGGCTACGACCCGCTGTTCCTGGTTCCCGAGTACGGCAAAACCATGGCCGAGCTGCCCCTGGAGATCAAGAACCGCATCAGCCACCGCGGGCAGGCCCTGCGCCAGGCGCTCGACTACCTGAAGTCCCTCCCCTGAGCGGGGAATCCGGGACGCAGGCGTTTGCGAAGGGTCGGCCCGATGGGGTCGGCCCTTCTTTTTTGGGGGTTGAGATGGCGGGTTATTTGAGCATACCGCTCAAAATGAACAGCATGAAGACGACAAAAGCCAGGAACCATAGTGGATTTTTTCTCATGGCAGGCCTCCCCAAGCGTGACGAAGGATTTTCCTAAGTATAGTAGAAAAATTTAACTTGTCTCCTCGGCCGGCAGCGACCGGGGGAGGGGAGGGTTTTTTCGAAAGCCCGGGAATGAAGCGATGATCTGCTATGATGTTAGAAGGATGAAAACCGCAGGAGGTGCTGATGATCACTGCAAGATCGCTGTGGCTTGCCCTGCTGGCGGCAGGGTTGCTGCTGATGGCCGTCCCGGATGCTCCCGCCGCTCCCAGGCCCGAGCTCTGGCCGCGCTGGCAGGCCCATGACCCGGCCAGCAACCAGCGGGTCAACCATGCGGCCTGGGGCGGTTTTCTCAAGCGCTACCTGGTGACCGACCACCCCTCGGGGATCCACCGCCTGCGCTACCGGGAAGTAAGCGAAGAGGATCGCCAGGGGCTCGCCTCCTACCTGGAGCACCTGCAGCAGGTCGCCGTCTCCACGCTCAACCGCGAAGAACAGAAGGCTTACTGGATCAACCTCTATAACGCGCTGACCGTCAAGGTGGTCCTCGACCACTACCCGGTGGACAGCATCCGGGACATCGATATCTCCCCGGGATTTTTCAGCGATGGCCCCTGGGATGCGCAACTGCTGCTGATCGAGGGCGAGCGGCTCTCGCTGAACGACATCGAGCACCGCATCCTGCGCCCGGTGTTCGTCGACAACCGGGTCCATTATGCCCTGAACTGCGCGAGCCTGGGGTGTCCCAATCTGCAGCCGCGCCCGTTTTCCGCCGCCAACCTGGAGCGCCTGCTCGAGGAGGGGGCCCGGGCCTACGTCAATCATCCGCGGGGGGTGCGCCTGGAGGGGGAGAGACTGGTCGTCTCGTCCATCTACGAGTGGTTCCAGGTCGATTTCGGCGGCAGCGTCCAGGGGGTGCTGCAGCACCTGATAGGTTTTGCCGACCCGCCCCTGGGCGAGAGGCTGCGCGACCACAGCGGCGGTTTCGCCGATGATTACGACTGGGCGCTCAATGAATAGGGGAAGGTGAGGTTCAGGCGCGGATGTCCAGAATCCTGCCCGGCAGGGAATCTGTGGCAGCCGCGGTGGGCTGAGGAGCGTTCGTCGGTTGGTCCGCCGGGGCAGAGCGGTCCGCAGCCGAGGAGGAGCCCTCAGCTTCCGCGGCCAGCTCCGAGCGGGCCTGGACCGCCATGGCGGCGGCCCTGGCGGCGATGGCCCGGTCCGCCGAAGAAGGTTGGGCGGGGGCCAGGGCCGCAGCGCGGATGACCCGGGACTTCTCCAGGGTGGCCTGGGGATCGCCGGGCACCGGCGAGGTGTCGATCTGCACCTCGCCGCCGATGGCGTAGCGTCGCCCGTCGGGCCCACTCTGGTAGGTGTAGGAGGGGGCGCCCGCATACTGACCGCCCACGGCGGCATGGGCGGCCTCGTGGGCTCGCACTTCCCGGTCCCGGGCGGTCAATTCGCTGAGCACCCGGGCCTTTTCGCTGAGCACCACGCTGTCCTTGCCCTCGGCGGCCGGGCTGGGGTTGGGGACGCGCCGGGAGTCCGTCGTCGGCAGGGCCTCGGCGCGGGCATTGCGCAGCGCGGGCTGTTCCAGGGACAGGTAAGTTTCGCTCAGGGAGCTGGTGGTCGGTTCGGTAGCCATGCCGTCATCCGTGAAGTTCCAGGTTGCAGTCTGTGAAAATGTTAATGCAATAATCGTTCCTTTTTTTCGGATAAGCCCCGACTTTCCTCCTGATCCATATCCCAGGATTCCGGTTATACTGGGAGGAATCGACAAAGGGAGGTGCCCATGATGGATGTCAGGCTCAAGTACGGCACCGAGGGGTTGCCGCTGCGACTTCCGGAAACCCCCAACTTTCAAGGGGTGCTGACCCCGGCCGAGGCTTCGCCCCTGGACGATGGCGCCGCGGCGGTGCGCTCGGCGCTTGCGGCGCCCATCGACTCGCCGCCGCTGACCCGGCTGGCCCGGGGGCGCAGGGACGCGGTGATCGTCATCAGCGACATTACCCGCCCGGTGCCCAACTCCCTGATCCTGCCGCCGATTCTGGCCGACCTGGAAGCCGCCGGCATCCGCCGCGAGGCGATCACCATCCTGGTGGCCACGGGGATTCATCGCCCCAACGAGGGGGCCGAGCTCGAGCGGCTGGTCGGACCCGAGGTCGCCGCCGGGTATCGGATTATCAACCATTTCTCCAAGCGCGACGCGGACATGGTGCAGGTCGGGCTGATCGGCGACGGAGTGCCGGCCTACGTGAACCGGCATTACGTCGACGCCGACCTGAAGATCCTCACCGGCTTCATCGAGCCGCACATGTGGGCCGGCTTCTCCGGCGGGCGCAAGTCGATCCTGCCCGGCATCTCCTCGCTGCGGACCCTGGAGTACATGCACGGCCCCGAGATGGTCGCCCACCCCGGGACCCGCTACGGGGTGCTCGACGGCAACCCCTTTCACGAGGCGGCCCTGGCGATCATGGAGCAGGCCGGGGCGGACTTCATCGTCAACGTCACCCTCGACACGGCCAAGCGCCTGACCGGGGTGTTCGCCGGGCATCCCGTGCAGGCCCACCTGCGGGGGGTGGAATTTCTCTCCCGCTTCTGCGTGCGGACCCTCGACGCGCCCCTGGATTTCGTGGTCACCACCAACGCCGGCGCGCCTTTGGACTGCAACCTCTACCAGACCTCCAAGGGGATCTCGGGAGTGGCCGGGGCCACCCGAGAGGGCGGGGTGATTCTCATCGCCACCGAGTGCCTCGAGGGCTTCGGCAGCGAGGAATACCGGGAGGTCTTCGAGCATGCCACCACCCCCGCGGAGTTCATCGGCAAGCTGATGCGCAAGGAGTTCTTCATCCCCGATCAGTGGTGCGCCCAGGAGACCTACCAGGTCATGCTGAAAAACGATATCTGGATTTACACCCGGGGGATCGATGCCGAAACCCTGCGGCGCTTCCACTTCCATCCGGTCAGCTCCATCGAGACCGCGGTGGAGGAACTGCTCTGGCGCTTCGGCCAGGGCGCCCGCTGGGCGGTGGTGCCCGACGGGCCGCTGGTGATTCTGCAAACGGGGTGAAAAGCTTTTGGGGAGTCAGGAGTCAGGAGAACTTCTGGAACTGTGCCTTCCGGATTCTCAAAAGTTTTGACCCTGTGCTATTTTAAAGGCTATGAGACGTCGAACGATCCTTTTCATACTTGCCTTCTCCGGATTTTCCCTGGCCGGGCTGGCTTCCTGCTCCAACTTCGATTACTACGCCCAGTGCGTCAGCGGGCACGTCGACGTGATGCGCCGCTGCCGGCCCATTCCCCAGGTCATCGAGGATCCGGACACCAGGCCCGAGCTGAAGAAGCAGCTGCAGACCATTCTCGAAATCCGGGATTTCGCCAGTCGTGAACTGCGCTTGCCGGAAAACGGCAGCTATCGCTCCTACGCCGACCTGGAGCGTCCCTACGTGGTCTGGAACGTGGTGGCGGCCCCCGAATTCTCGCTCGAGCCGCTGCAATGGTGCTTTCCGGTGGCCGGCTGCGTGGCCTACCGCGGCTACTTCAAGCGCGAGGAGGCCGAGCGTTTCGCCGACGGCCTGCGGGCGGCGGGGCATGATGTGACGGTCTACGGCGTGGCCGCCTACAGCACCCTGAACTGGTTCGACGATCCGGTGCTGAACACCTTCTGCAACCGCCCCGAACCGAACCTGGCCGGGCTGATCTTTCACGAACTGGCCCACCAGCGGCTCTACGTCAAGGGAGACTCCGGCTTCAACGAGGCCTTCGCCAAAACCGTCGAACTCGAAGGGGTGGCCCGCTGGCTGGCCAGCCGGGGGGAAGGGGAGGGGCACGGGGCCTACCTCGCCGAATTCCACCGCGAGGAGCAGTTTATCGAGACCGTGCTGGAATACCGCGAAAAACTCAAGGAGCTCTATGCCAGGCCGCTGCCCTTTCAGCAGAAGCGGGCCCGCAAGCAGGAGATCTACGACGAGATGCGCTCCGCCTATGATCAGCTCAAGTCAAGCTGGGGCGGCAGCCACGGCTATGACCGCTGGTTCGGGGAGGGGCTGAACAACGCCCGACTGGTCTCCATCAGCACCTACCGGGTGCTGGTGCCGGCGTTCCGCGAACTGCTGGGACGCGCCGGGGGCGATCTGGAGGCCTTTTACACCGAAGCGGCAAAGCTCGGCAAACTGCCCGTGGACAGCCGCGGTGAGGCTTTGGATGAACTGACCCGCGCTGCCACCCTGCTGCCGGTGGGCATGCTCGAGGGCGAACCCGGACCCCTTTGAGTTTTAAAGATTGAAGGCCGCGCCTTAACCGCAGGATAGGTCCGAACCGACCGATATCCGACGAATAAGACGCGGCCTGTGTTTTTTGACCGCCAAAGCAAAAAAAAGGCGCGCCTGCCAGGAGGTGTGCAAACGCGCCACAAAGGAGGTAAAGGAGGTTTCTGTTCTTGGAGATAAATATAACCAAAAAGGTTCTCTATGTCAAGGCCGTCCTTGTACTTTCCGCTTTCTCCAGTAAAATGAGCTACATGTAAGCAGGCAGCTTTCGCAGAGGGGCCATGAGCGCAGAAAACAACGCAAAGCCTATCCTGGTGCTTGGCGCCACGGGGTACATCGGGGGGCGATTGGTGCCGCGCCTGCTCGAAGCCGGGTACCGGGTGCGGGCCGCGGCGCGCAACCCCGCCAAGCTGCGCAGCCGGGCCTGGTCCGGGCATCCCCAGCTCGAACTGGTCCAGGCCGACGTGCTGGACCT
Source organism: Desulfuromonas versatilis (assembly GCF_019704135.1). Taxonomy (NCBI): domain Bacteria; kingdom Pseudomonadati; phylum Thermodesulfobacteriota; class Desulfuromonadia; order Desulfuromonadales; family Desulfuromonadaceae; genus Desulfuromonas; species Desulfuromonas versatilis. Next base: position 2,981,624 of record NZ_AP024355.1, on the reverse strand, counting down.
CCACTCGCTGGCGGAGGCTGCCGCCGGCTGCGGCGCCGCCTACTACCTGGTGCACTCGATGAATCCGCGGGTCACCGATTTCGCCCGCACCGACCGAGAGGCTGCGCAGAACATGGTGACGGCCGCCGCGACGGCAGGGCTGGAGCGGATCATCTACCTCGGAGGCCTGGGCCAGGATGACCCTTCGCTGAGCCACCATCTGCGCTCCCGCAGCGAAGTGGGGCGCATCCTCCAGGCGGGCGGGGTGCCGGCCACCATCCTGCGGGCCGCCATGATCATCGGCTCGGGGAGCGCCTCTTTCGAGATCCTGCGCTACCTGGTCGACCGGCTGCCGGTGATGATCACTCCGCGCTGGATCGACACCCCCTGCCAGCCCATCGGGGTGCGCAACGTTCTGCAGTACCTGGTGGGCTGCCTCGAATGCCCGGAAACCATCGGCGGCACCTTCGACATCGGCCAGCCCGAGGTGGTCAGCTACCGCCGGCTGATGGAGATCTACGCCGAGGAAGCCGGGCTGCACCGGCGCTGGATAATCCCCGTCCCGGTACTGACCCCGCGGCTGAGCGCCTACTGGATCCACCTGGTAACGCCGGTCCCGGCCGCCATCGCCATGCCGTTGGCCGAGGGGCTGCGCAACCCGGTGATCTGCACCGACACCCGCATCCGCGAGCTCATCCCTCAGGGACTTTTCGACTGCCGCAAGGCGATCCGCCTGGCCCTGGTGAGGCTTCGCCAGCAGCAGGTGGAGAGCTCCTGGACCGACGCCGGGGTGGTCCCCCCGGCTGAATGGAGCTTTTCCGAGGATCCGCGCTGGGCCGGGGGGACGGTGTACAGAGACGGGCGCCGGGTGATGCTGGAGGCCCCCATCGACGAAGTCTGGCAGGCGGTGGCTGCCATCGGCGGGCGCACCGGCTGGTACTATGGCAACTGGCTCTGGCAGTTGCGCGGCTGGATCGACCGCCTGCTCGGCGGCGTGGGGCTCGGCCGCGGCAGGCGCGATGCCAGTGAGCTGCGGCCCGGCGACGCCCTCGACTTCTGGCGGGTGCTCGCCATCGAAAAGCCGCACCGGCTGCTGCTGGTGGCCGAAATGAAGCTGCCCGGGGAAGCCGTGCTCGAGTTCCGGCTGGGTGAAACCAAACCGGGATGCACCGACCTGAAGCAGATTGCCCGCTTCCTGCCCCGCGGGTTGTGGGGAATTTTATACTGGGTCGCGGTCTATCCCCTGCACGGGGTGGTTTTCAACGGGATGCTGCGCGGGATCGCCGAGCGGGTCAACGGGAGGATTCTCCAGGGGCCGGAGCGCCTGCCGGCCGACCGCCGGACGGCCCCGCGATGAGGCTCTACACCCTGCAGTACCGGCAGGTGTTCCCCATCAGCCGCGAGACGGCCTGGGAGTTCTTCTCCGATCCCGCCAACCTGGCCCGCATCACTCCCCCCTGGCTGAACCTCTCAGTCACCTCGCCGCTGCCGGCCGAAATGTACCCGGGGATGCTCATCACCTATCGCCTGCGCCCGGTCCCCGGGGTGGCGGTGAGCTGGGTCACCGAGATCACCCAGGCCAGAAAACCCGAGTTTTTCGTCGATGAGCAACGTTTCGGCCCCTACCGCTTCTGGCACCACCAGCATGATTTCCGGCCTGTGGCCGATGGTGTCGAAATGGAAGACCTGGTCCATTACGCACTGGGTTTCGGCCCCCTGGGGCAGGTGGTCAACCGCCTGCTGGTGGCCCCCAGGCTGGCAGAAATCTTTCGTTACCGCCGCATGGTTCTCGACCGACGGTTCGGCAGTGGAAGCCACTCTCCAAAATTTTCATGAGGGATCGACCCGCTCGCGCTGGGAGGGGATAGGCCCTTGGAAATATTCAAAAAAAAATTGAAACTGGCATTGACAGGTGGTAAGAATCTGCTTCATTTATAACTAGGTGCCATAACCCCCAAGGAGGTGAAAAAGATGCGCAAACTGCAAATGACATTGGGTGCTGCCGGGATTGGCCTCATGCTGCTCGCCGGGTGCTCAGCGAAACTTTCGCCGGCCGACAAGGCCATGCTTGATCAGGCGATGAGCGCCAGCAAACAGGCGGCTGCATCCGCCCAAAGTGCCGACGCGGCAGCCAGCCGCGCCGAAGCCGCGGCCCAGAAGGCAGAATCTGCCGCCGGTCGCGCCGAAACCGCGGCCAATCGCGCTGAAAGCGCTGCCAATCGCGCCGAAACCGCGGCCCAGAAGGCCGAAAAGGCCTTCGAAATGACCCTCAAGAAGTAAATCGTAGATCAAGCAAAGAGAAAGCCCCGGCAGCGGGGCTTTCTCTTTGGGCCGACGAACCCGGTTGCGGCCACGTCGAATCTGACCGATTGGTCCGATCAGGCTGATCCGTCGGCTGAAATCTGGCCTTTAGGCTGCCTTTTCCCCGCGCCCCAGTGGTTGACCCTTTTTCTTAACCACGAATGCGGTTGCTCGAGGCTACCTGTAAACCTCCCGCCGATGTCCGACCTTGACCACGGTGACAACCAACTCCTCATCCCTGATTTCATACAGGATTCGATAGACTCCTTGCCGCAAACGGTACCTCTCCTGCCCTGAAAGCTTCTCGCATCCAAGTGGGCGGGGATTCTGTGCCAGAGATTCAAAACACTTCAAAATTCGATCTAGATCCGGCTTGGGAATACTTCGAAGGTCTTTGGCGACGGACTTTTTGAAGACGAGCTTATAACTTGCCATGGGCCTTCAGGTCGGCAAGAAGCTCTTCGTAAGTGATGGTCGGCTCCGCTACACGGCCTTCGAAAGCGGCGAGATCTTCCTGGTCTTCCTGCAGAGCCCGGCGCACAGCATCGTTGACGATTTCTGAAATGGAGCGATTGGCAGCGGCGGATTTCATTCGCAGTGCCCGGTGAAGGTCAGGGTCGAAATATATCGTTGATCTTTTGGTTTGGCTTTCCATGCCCACCTCCTTTCAGGCATCATAACTCCATGACGTCATGATGTCAAAATGCTCTATTTTCCTTGTCCCCCAAATTGGCCGGATTTTTGCTGTAACCTTCCCGGATGCTGTCCTATAATCGGGACCTTGACCCGCAACCGATCCAGGGAGAATTCATGAAGAATCTGGCTGTCTTAATTGCTTTGTTCGGCCTGCTGCTGAGTGGCTGCGAAAAGAAAACCGAGCCGGTGGCCACACCGGCCCCCCCCGAGCCTGCGGCCACCCAGGCTTCCAGCGAAGCTGTCCCGGTCATGAGTTCGGCCATCGAACCGGTGCTCGTCGAGCTTCCCACCGAGGCAATCTCCACCTGGCAGCGGCATGCCCAGGCCAGGCCCGAACTGGTCCTGTTCTCCATTCATCCGTTTCTGGACCAAATCCCCGAGACGGTGAAATCCGAGGCTCTGGCCATGGTCAAGCGAGGGGATGCCCGGGAGTTGCGGGCCCATGGCAGTTTTTTCCGCGAAGCACCCCTGCTGCTGCCCACCCAGACCCTGCGCGCGGCCCTCGAGGCCGGGTTTTTCTCCCAGGTGACCTGGGTTTTCCCCTCCAAGGTCAAGATCGATGAACTCTCCCTGGAAACGTTCAGTGGCCAGGTGGTCGAGGCCGGGTTCCTGACCGAGGAGGAAGGCCGGCAGTTGGTCCTGGCGGGAGGCGTGTTCGAGGGGCAGGTCCAGGGCATACCCTTCAGGGCGGTGCACCCGTTCGCCCTGCCGGATATCACGGCCCCGGCGCTGATTCATGTCGACCTGGGGTATTTCAAGGGAATGTACCAGGACGAAGTCAAGACCCCCCTCTACGACCTGCTGCACGGACTGGCGATCAGCTTGCGCGACATGGGGTGGAAGGTGCTGGACGTGACCCTCTCCTATTCAACCATCGAAGGGGTGGTTTCCCTCGATACCCGCTTTTTATTGACCAACCTCGCCGAGCTGTTCCGCAAGCCCGAAATGCTGCAGTCCGACATGCCGGAGCTCTGGCGCATGCGGGCCGAGGCGCTCTACGGCGCGGACATGTTCCAGCCCCAGAAGATGAAGGAGATGCACCAGAAGGCTGCCGAACTGGCCCCCGGGGATGCCACCGCCCAGTACGATCTTTACAAGATCCAGTTCGAAAACCGTGAAATCGACGCCGCCCTGGAAACCCTCGATCGGGTCGTGGCCATGGACTCGGGATACGGGGCGGCATACCTCGATCTCTCCCAGGTGGCCATGAACGACAAAAATCCGACCGCCTCTCTGGTGCTTCTCGAAAAAGCGGCGATGACCTTTCCCGACAACCCCTTCATCAACTTGAGCAGGAGCGACATCCTGCTGCAGATGGATGAAAAGAGTGACGCCCTTGAACTGCTGAAACCGCTGAAGCAGTTGGCCTGGTCAGCGCACTACCATGCGGATATCCCCGGGCTCATCGAGACCATGGAAAAGGCGGGCATGGGTAAAGGCCCGGGGCCGGAGTCGAAGGAAAGCAGTCAGTGATGGCCAAAAAAAGATCAAGGATCGGGCGTGGCGGGAGAGTGGCGGCGTCCTTGCTGGCCTTGTTGCTGCTTGGCGCCTGCCGCCAGGAGGACCATCCCGGGGAACCCGGGCCCCGTCGGGAAGGGACCCCGGTAGCCTCCAGCGCCTACGCCCCTGAGCCAGGCCAACCCGTCCCGCCCGCCCCGCCGCTCAGGGAAGATTTCGAAGGCCAGCCGAGGCTTTCCCTGTTCCCGCGCATTGGCGATTACCGGCCCGAGAATGAGGACGAAGTGGGACTTCCATTCTGGAACTCCTATATTGAGCACGTAGTCCGAACCTCGGGGGTGGTGGAGGTTCCCATCCCTCTCGGCCAGGGTGGCCGGGCCTTCAGCTTCAGAAGTGTCGCCGGACTCGATTCTCTGGGGTTTTTCTCCCCCCTTGCCGTCGAGCCTGAAACGGCCTACCGGGTCAGTGCCCGTTTCAAAACCGCATTGCCCGAAGGAGGGGAGACGGGGATCGGGATTCTCGAATTCGACGAATTTCTCTGGATTGGCGAACAGTACCCGCGTTCGTTGGCCGAACAGCGGCAGACGGGGGTCCAGGAGGGCCTGAAATTACGCGGCGACAACAATTGGGAGCCGCAAAGTTTCACTTTTGTCACCGGGGAGAAGACCCGGATGGTGCACCTGATCTTTTACCGCGAGGGTTCCGAGGATCGCGCACCGGTGCTGGTGGACGAGATCTCCATCGAAAAAATCACCCCCTGAACTTACTTCCCTGTTGAGGGAAGGGACGCGTCGCCCATACCTGCGCTCTGCTGAAGGCAAATCTGGGCCAACCGTGCGTTGCCATACGCGGAATTTCACACCACGCAAAAGGCCCGGGATCGCTCCCGGGCCTTCCTTTCTGGTAGTTCTCTCCTTATTCCCGGACTATTGACTCGTCTCAAGGTAATTCCATCCGGTATCCCTTGCCGTTTTGCTGTGGCAGTTGTTCTTTACGTAAGGCAGCCAAGTCGAGGTGCCGTTCGGGCCGATTGTGCCGCGTCCCGAGTTGGCGTTGGCGGTCCAGGTACCCAGGGGCTGGTCCAGGCAGTTGGTAATGAGCAGGGCCGGCAGCTTCGCGGCGTGCGGGCTGTGGCACTTGGAGCAGGTAAAGGTGTGGGCCCTGGTTGTGACCCCGTCGGTGCCGATGGATGCAGTATGGGTGGCCGTGGTGTTGCCGCTGTACCAGGTGCTGTACTGGGCTCCACGGGTGCTGTTGCCTTCGGTGCCGCCATACCAGCCGGTGTTTTTTGCCGGAGGTACGCCGCCATCAGCCGGTTGATAGCTAAAGGTGCTGCCAAAGGGTGCGGTGCCCTTGACCTGCTGCCCGGTGGGCCCTTTGTTCTTGCCCCACTGGCTGACATTGACCGAATCTTGTAGAGCCATGAAGAACCCGGTGGTGGCTCCCCGGCGACCGTCGAAGATGTTCCTGGCGTTGGCATTCGAGGCCCCGCCGCCTCCGATGGTCGAGTTGGCATGACCGTTCACCTGGCTGGGGCGCCACAATTTTGCGCCGGTGTAGTAATCCATGCTGTCTACGGAACTGCCGTGGCATATGGTACAGAGGCCCGCAGAATTCGGGAGAGTCTGGGAGTCGGTGGGGCGCCCGCTGTTCTGGTCGATGAAGTACCCCCCCTTGTTTTTCGAGGTTGAAACGTAAAGTCGCGGTACGGGTACGGTCGAGTTGGTTCCATGAGTGTATTTGTTGGCCGCAGGATAGGTGTCCCCGACCAGAGGCGGCATATCCGGCGGGTAGGGGTTGCTCAACCAGGAGCCGCGGACGTAGGGCTTGCTGTTGGGCCCAAAGGTGTCGTGGACGTCGTGGCAATAGGTGCAACGGATCGCCGCCTTGCTCTCCAAGACGGGAGTCCCGGTGTCCGGATTGGGCAAACCTGAGCTCGCGCCCCGCTTTACCTTGCCTGCGACGAGGTTGTTGGCGACGCTGGAAGAATGATCGGAATCGGTAAAACTCACCGCGTGAATCGAAGCCACGGGACGGTCGAGAACGCTGCGATAGCCGTCTCGAATCCAGGCTCCGGAGGTGGTCCAATCTGAAACTTTCACCCCGCCGGTCTTGGCACTGTAGAGCCAGCCGAAGTTGTGGGAACTCACAGAGCCGTCAGCGACACTGGCAATAACCGTTTTCGGCCAGGTGGTGCCATCGGGGTCCGAATTGTAGCCCCACTCGCTGACTGGTGTGGACAGGGAGTCATGACAGCTCCAGCAGACCTCGGCTTCGGTGGTTTTACCACGGATGGCCGCATGAACCAGGGGACGAGCCGCACCATCAACCAGCGCCGCAGCCGGCCCACCGATGCTGATCGAAGACCCCGTGTAGCCGGTAAAGCCCAGCAGGGTTCGCATGTTTCCATTGACGTGGGTTTCGCCCGCTGCCAGCGGCCAAGATGTTGGCGGCAGGCTGATGGCTACCCCCTGGTTGTGCCCTGCATGGCAGCCGCGGCAGTCGCCCGCAGAATAGGTCCCTCCGGTCCCGTCGGGGTCGGTGTGGGGCCTCGCGGCAGTAATCCGGGCTACCGCGGGCGGCAGTGGATTGCTGGTGCCGTCATAGCTGCCGAAAGTCGGGTCGTGGCAGACCCGGCAGCCCGACACGGTATCGTTGTACACACCCCACTGCGGTGTCTTGCCACCATGGCAGGCCGTGCTGCTGCAGGTGCCGTCGTCGGCCTGGCCGGCTCCCGCTGCCCAGTTCACGCCGGCCGGGCTGGCGTCGCCGGCGTAGCGGTTGGCCGCGCCGTTGATCCACAGGTTCACCACGAGGTTCTGATGGAGTTTTCCGGCGCCGCCCCCGCCGGTGGCGGTGTAGGTGGCCGAGACGGTCACGCCCGAGGCGCCGTGGCACTTGTCGCAGTCGGTGTAGTTGCTGTCGTTGTTGGCGTGGTAGGGGTGGCTGCGGGTCACCCCGGCCTGGCCGGGCAGCGGGCCGGTGCCGCCGGTGTTGTGGCAGCTGCCGCAGGTGACGGTCGAGTTCCACTGCGGGGTGGTGACCCCGCTGTGGCAGCGCACGTTGGAGCAGGTGGTGGTCGCACCGGCGCCGGCGGCGCGGGCCGCGGCCAGGTTTTCATAGTTGTAGGTCGCGTTGAACGCCAGGTTGCGGGTGCCGTTCAGGTGGGCCGAACCGCTGGCCCTGCCGGTGCCCGAGGTGGTGGTGTTGTGGCAGGCGCGGCATTCGTCGGCGGTGCCGAAGTCCAGGTCGGTCCCTGGCAGGGAGTTGCTCACCAGGTGCTGGTTGTGCTTGTTGCTGGCCATCGCCGCGGCATGGCAGCTGGCACAGTCGTTGGCCAGGGCGGTGCCCCAGGTGTAGGCGCGCAGGGGGGCAGCGCTCAGACCATTCTGGTGGCAGGCGTTGGTGCCGCAGGTCCCCTTGGCTTGGGTGGTTGAAGTCCCGGTGTAGGTTGAATTCACTATGGTCCAGCTGCCGTTCAGGTGCCCGGTGCCCGGGGCCGAACTGGCCCAGGTGGTGGCGTTGTGGCAGTCGGTGCAGACGATGGTCCGCCCGTAGTTGGCGGCCGAGCCGGTGTGGGCCACATGGGTGCTGTCGGTGGTCACGTCGACGTGGCACATGATACAGGCGCTCAGCCCGGAATTGCGCCAGCCGTAGGTGGTGCTGCCGGTGGCCTTGTTGTTGTGGCAGTCGATGCTGTTGCAGCCGCCGTTGGCAGAGACGAAGGCGGCGCCCGCATCGGCGACGCTGGGCGGGTCGGTGGCATCCCAGATCGGGTTGAAGCCGCCCAGGTCGGCGGTGGAGTCGCCGCCGTTGGCGTTGTGACCGCTGCCGCCGACGCCTGTGGCGTCATTGTGGCAATAGGCGCACATCCGCTTTTGCTGCGCGTCGGTTCCCGGGATGGTAATGGACAGCTTGGCTGCCAGCGCGGTCAGGTGTTTGTCGTGGCGGCCGGAACGATCAGGGTAGGCTGAACCGTTGGGCCAGTACTGGCCGCCACCGCCGTGGCAGAAGTCGCAGCCTCCCGTGGCGGCCGAGTCCCAGGGGGCGTTGCCGTGGCAGGAGAGGTTGCTGCAGGTGCCGGGAGACCCGGTGGCATAGCTGGCGCTGCCGCCGGCCGACGCATGCATGCTGAGGTTGGTGGTGCCGTCGACGTGGGTGGCGTCGGCATAGCCGGCACCGTTGTGGCACAGGGCGCAGGGGTCGCCGGTGGCCGCGACGCTGTCGTCCAGGTGGTTGGCGTGCTTGCCGACCTTGAAGCCGGTCAGGGCGCCGGAAAGAGCCCTGCCGCCGACTCCGGCCGATCCGTCCGGGATGCCGTCGCGGTTGTCGCCGTAGCCGGCGACCTTGCCGTGGCAGGCGCCGCAGGCCGCGGTGGCGGCCGGGTTCCACTGGGGCACCTGGTAGCCGTGGCAATAGAAGGCGCAGGTGGTTGCCCCGCTGGTCTTGGTCTGGGTCAGGGTCAGGCCGGCTGCGGCAGTGTATTTCCCGTTCTGCGGTGCACCAAGGGTGCGGCCGTCGTAGCTGCCCGTGGTTTTGCCGAAGGCGTTGAAGCCGATGTTGATGTTGCCGGCCTTGGGCATCTCGCCGTTGTTTTCCCAGCCGTTATGGCAGGTGTTGCAGGCATAGCCCAGGACAACGGCGTGCTTCTGGTGTTCGCCCCAGGTGCGGGAGCCGGTATCGTCCGGGGCGTCGAGCTGGTAGACCAGGTCGCTGTCCTGGGTCGGCGGGTTGCCGTGGCAGGCGTTGCAACCGGCCTTGAAGCCATCCTTGTGCTGGTGGCACTTGGTGCAGTCCTGACCGTTGTAGTGGGTGAGGTTGCTCTGCCCCGAGGTGTCGTAGCGGTGATAGTTGGTGACCGAATGGCAGGCCTCGCAGACCTTGACAAAATTGACGTCCCGGGCTGCCGAGTCGTCGCCGAAGCCGATCCCGGATGGGTTGCCCTGCTGGTCGGTGGTGGTGAGCACGATGCTGCCGCCGGCCGCCTGGGCGGGGAAGGTGCCGGTGGGGGCGCTCAGGCCGGACTTGACGATCTGCTTGATGTTGCCCGTGTTTTTTCCGTGACAGGTCTGGCAGGTGAAGCCGCCGTACTGGCCGCCGGGAACGCCCCAACTGCCGCTGTGCTTGGTGGTGCCGGGGAAACGGTTGCTGTTGTGCAGGCCCGGGTTGTCGACCCAGGAGGCGAGGGTGATGTTGGAGATGGTCTGGGTCGCAGAACCCGGGTTGGAGAGCCCGTCGCTGGCATCGAGGTAGGTGACCCGCACGTCGTAGGTCGAACCGTTGACCAGGCCGGTGATGTTTTTGACATAGGGACTGGGAGTATTCGAGGCGCCGGCGATCCAGGTGGTCCAGCTGCCGGATGCGGAAAGCTTGTATTGGACGGTGTAGCTGCTGGTGCCGTTGTCGTCACCCGTATAGGGCATGGTGACGCCGATGGCGTTCAGGGTGCTTTGGACGGCCGTGGCGGTTCCGGCAGTGGTGGGATTGGCCGCTTCAGCCCGGATTGGCGTGCCGATGGCGAGGAAACAGAAGAAGAACCATGAAAAAAGTAATGGTTTCGCGGGGCGGCTATTCTCCACGTCCATCTCCTTGCCCATTTTTCCGACAACTGTGGCCATGAAAAGCCTCCTCCATTTAGAGACCAGATTAATTATTTCGTTATTTTAATGCAAATATCAAGCCAGCCGACAGGAGGAGGGGAGAGCTTGTTTATCGAGGGGGGGAAATGGCAGACGGGGAGAGGAGGGCGTTACAAGGCGGAATCGGGAAAGAAATTACGCGCTTTGACGAAACAAGGGGGAGAATCCTTAACTCGGATTCTCCCCCGTGCTTTTTCGCAACTGCTGATTTTCAGGTTTTAGTTACTGTGCGGGCGCCAGTTTGTGCCATCCCGTTGAGGTGCTTTCCTTGCGGTGGCAGTTGTTGGCCTGGGAAACGGACGGGTTGGCCGACCCCAAGGCCCAGGAGGAAACGTTCTTATCCAGGCAGTTGGTGATCAGCAGCGCCGGCAGGCCAGTGGCGTGGGGGCTGTGACACTTGGAACAGGTGAAGCTGTGCGCCATTCCCCCGCCGCTGCCGTCGGTGCCGATCCCATTGGCACTGTACCAGGTGCTGTACTCGGCCGGCTTGGAGGAGGGATCGCTGTTGGGTGTCCCGCCGTACCAGCCGGTCACGTTAAGGGTCGGGTTGCTGGTGTCAAAGGCCTTGTCCATGCCGCTGCTGTTCTGGAACGGACCGCCCTCGAGTCTGTTTTTTCCCCATTCTCTGCCTTGGGCGACGCCGGACTGATGGGCCATGACCCGATTGGTTTGGCCACGGGTAGCATCGAAGATGTTCATGGCGTTGGCATGAGCCGCCCCCTCGCCGCCCAGCGTGGAGTTGGCGTGGCCGTTGACCTGGCCGGTGCGCCACATGGTGGTGGTGGTGTTGCTGTAGAAGTCCATGTTGTTGACGTCCTTGCCGTGGCAGACCACGCAGATGCCGGCGGTCTCCTCGAGACTGTCGTAGCTGGGGTCGGTCGTCGGGCGGTTGCTGTTGGCGTCGATGAAATAGCCCCCCTTCATCTTCGAGGTCTGCGAGTTGGAGAAGAGGCGTGGCGTGTCGTAGCCGCTCGAGAAGGTCCTGTTGTTAGAATTGTAGGTGTTGTCGTTATAGGTGGTGTTGTAGGCGGTTTCGTAATTCGAAAGCGGCGGCAGGTCCGGCGCATAGGGGTTGCCCATCCAGGTGCCGCGCAGGTAGGGGCGGCCGGTGCTGTTCTCAAAGACGCCGGCGGCCGTGTCGGTCATGGCCTTGTTCAGGTCGTGCACGTCGTGGCAGTAGCTGCAGCGGATGTTCTGCGGCACTTCCTGCGCAGCAGGCACGACGACGCCGCTCCCGTTGATGGCGGTGGCCACCGAGGATTTCTGCTTGGCCGGATCGAAGTTCACCGAGTGCACCGAGGTGATGCGCCGGCTCAGGATGTAGTCGGGGTAACCGGCCTCGGGGTAGTTGTGATGCTGGTAGCCGTCCCGGCGATAGTGCCCCCAGCCGTTGCTGTCCACCCACTTGGAGGTGGCATTGGCGCTGTTGTAGGTGCCGGAGCTGTGGTTGCTGGTGTAAAGGTAGCCGTAGTTGTACGAGCCCCTGGCGCCGCTGTCGTCCCAGTAGGTGTGGCCGGTGGGGGAGGTGGTGTCGGGGGTGATCTTGGTTTCCGGGAAGTTCGCCCCGTTGGTGTCGTAGTTGTAGCCCCACTCGTTGACCTGGCTGTCGGTGCCGTGGCAGTTCCAGCAGATGTCCGCCTCGGTGGACCCGCTGGTCGAGGCGCCGCCGAGGTGGATGCCGCCGGTGACCGGGAACATCAGGCCGAGTTTCATCGCCATGTTCTCGGATTCCACCGTGGCGGTCCCGGGGTTGTCCCAGCTGGTGGTGGGTTCGGGAATTTCCACCCCGCCGGTATGGTAGGGATGACATTTCTGGCACTGGGTCATCCAGTTGGTGGTGGTGCTGATGGTTTCACCCTTGGTCACCTTGAGATGCGAGCCGAAGCCCTGCGCGGCCATGCCGGTCCCTTCGTTGTCGGGATCGACCACCGTCGGGCCGAGGTAGGGCGCCATGTGGCAGGCCTCGCAGGAGAGCGGCTGGTGCGAGCCCCAGATCCCCGGGTCGTTGGCCGCGTGGCAGAGGCTGGTGCAGGTTTCGGTGCCGTGGTCGTAGGTCATGCCGCCGAAGTCGACGTAATCGGCCAGATCCACCGGCGAGGTGCCGTGAGAGGCGCCGATATGGCCGGGGTGGGTGCCGGTGTTGGCGCCGCCGCCGTGGCAGCTCTCGCACTTGTTGATGAAGGCGTTGATCATCTTCTCGCTCAGCGAACCAGAGGCCGCGACCATGTGTGCATCGTGCTCACCGGTGGCGGGGGCCGCGTTGGTCAGGGTCCCGTTGTCGGTGCCGTTGTTGTGGCAGGTGGTGCAGGTGGCCGGGCCGCTGTTCCAGGGCGGCGTCTCGGTGCCGTAATGGCAGGCCACGTTGGTACAGGTGCCGTAACCGTCGTAGATGGCGCTGGGAGCGAATTTCCCCGTCTCGCCCATGGTCGAGCCCTTGTAGGTCGCCGCGGCGCCGGTGTTGGGCGCGCCGGTGAGGTCCCAGCCGACGCTGCCGTTGACGTGGCCGTTGCTGCCGGGCAGGGGATTGACCGTGCCGTCGCCGTGGCAGACGGTGCAGGCCTGGCCCATCTTGCCCACGTGGGTGGTGTGGCTGTAGCCCGGCGGGGTGTTGGTGGCGCTGGTGCCGTGGCAGGAGTTGCAGGCGATGTTGCCGTTCCACTGGGGGTTGGTGCCGCCCATGGTGTCGGTGCCGCCGTGGCAGTAGATGTTCTCGCAGGTCATGGTCCCCTGGCCGGTCGGGGTGACGACCCCCTCGTAGGAGACCCCGTCCTGGCCGGTGTAATGGCCGGTGATGGCGGTGGCGTAGTCGATGTCGGCCGGCTGGCGTCCGAAGACGTCGAACTTGTGGTTGATGTCCTGCTTGCCCCCGACCACCTTGGGCATCTCGCCTACGTCGCGCCAGCCGGCGTGGCAATAGACACAGGGGTATTGGAGCACCACCACGTGCTTGTAGTGGGTGCCCGGGGTAGTCGACCCGGTTGCTCCCGGGATGTCGGCCAGGCCGTTGGGGCCGCCCAGGGTCGCCTCCAGCGGCGGATTGCCGTGGCAGCCGGTGCAGCTGGCGGTGAAGCCGAGGCTGTGACGGTGGCAGTCGGTGCAGTCCCGGTCATTGAAGTGGTTGTACACCGCCTGACCGGTCAGGGGGCCGGCGCCGTCGGGGTCGGCCTCGGTGTCGTAGCGATGGTACATTGTGACGGAATGGCAGACTTCGCAGGCCCGGGTCGAGCCGGTGCGGCCCGCCCCGATTTTGCTGTCCGCCGGATGGGCGTCGGTCCCGAGCGGGTCGTCATTCCCCCAGTCGTCGGAACCGGGGCGCTGGTCGAGGAAGCTGATGGTGAGGCTGCTCAGGCCCGATGTCCCCCAGGTCGGATCGTCCGAATCGGCGGGCATGTCGATGGCGCCGCGCAGCCACTTGACGTTGGGGCCGCCTTTTTCGTGGCAGGTCAGGCAGTCGAAGTTGCCGTACTTGGAACCGTCATCGCTGGTACCCCAATTGCCCTGGGTCACGGTGTTGCCGTCGCCGTCGACGGTGCCGCCCCACTTGGCCGAGTTGGTGGTGACGCTGTTGTGGGTGATGGGCGAGACCAGGAAGACGACCGTCTCGGCAGTCTCGCTATCCGAGCCGCTGTCGCTGCTGACTCTGAGGGTGGTTATGTTGGAGTTCCACTCGGGCGCGCCCGCTTTGGCGGAAACGGCCAGTTCCAGCTGGGCGGACTGGCGTCCCGCCAGGGTGATGCTCGCGGATTTTTTGTCCCCGGCCACGCTGAAGGCCGCATCGGTGATGCTGCTGGGATCGGGGAAGTAAGACGGGTCGAAGTTTGTCAGGTTGCTGTCCCCATCCATGGTGACGGTGAGCGTGGAGGCGCCGCAGTTGAAGCTGTCCTCGTTACGCACGGTGACGGTAAAGGGGATGGCCCGGCCGGGGCCGACGTAATCGAGGTCCTTGGCGAACTTGATGCTCGGCGGGTTGTACACGCAGGCGTTGTCGATCTCGATCAGGTTCACCGCGGTGATCACGTTGCCGCAGTCCGGGTCGGTGCCGGACACCTCGAAAGTCACCGCCTGGGGAGTGGTCGTCCCGTAGGAGCGGCTGTCCCAGGAAGCCGGATCGCCGATGACCTGCCCGTTAATCTTGTAGGTCAGGCCCCCCGCCGCCACGTCGCCAGTGGTGCTGGCCATGGCGGTCAGATCGACGCTGCCGCCGCCGGTGGACTGCCCGGTAAGGATGGTGATGGTGGAGGGGTCCGGGTCGGAGCAGCTGTTGTTGACGGTGATGGTGCCGCTGGCGCTGAGCGACTTTCCGCCGCAGTCCGGGTCGGTGCCGAAGACTTTCAGGGTGACCGAGGCGGAGGTGCCGTCGGGGACCACCGAGTAGCTGTTCCAGGGGTTGAGCACGTCGATGCCGTTGATCTGGAAATGGAAGGTCCCGACGTTGCCCGTGTGATCGAACAGGGCGTTGAGGCTGGACGCCGAGCCGCCGATCGTCTGCCCCGAGTGGACGGTAATGGTGGACGGGGTCACATCGGTGCAGCTGCTGAAACTGAAGGTGTTGGTCTCAGGTTCCACACCGGATCCGCGGACGCTCAGCGCATAGTCACCGTCGCTCCAGCCGGTGGTGGCGATGCTGGCGGGGGAGGCGCTGCTGGTGTTGTTCCAGGTCTCGCTCATGCCGCTGACGCTGGCCGGCATGAACATGAAGTTGTCGAACACGGCGGTGCAGTTGGCGGCGGTGGTGTGGGAAGTGACCGCCAGACCGATGTTGACCGGGTCGGTCATGTTGACCGTGTCATTGCCGACCAGTACCCAGCTGATGCCGTCGTTGGAGTAGTAGCCGAAGAAGTTGTTCCCCGTGCGCTTCAGGCGCAGCCACTTGGGCTGGCTGACCCCGGCGGCGGTGGTGGAGTAGGAGGTGCCCCCGCTCAGGCGCCGGCGCTGGAAGCTCACCCCGTTGTCGGGGGTCAGGACGATCATTGCATGGGGGCTGTTGTTGGCCAGGCTCTGGCGCACCATGATCCCGCCCTTGGCCCAGCCGTTGACCGGCTGGACCGAGTCAACCTTGACGTCGATGGTGAAACTGCCGCTTTTGCCCCCCTGGTAGAGGAAGGCGAAGGCATCGCTGTTGCCCCAGATGTCGGCGCCCCGCCCGGTCAGGCTGAGCTGCTCGTTGACCACGCTGGGGGCCGGCGTGCTGTTGCCGCCAATATCGGTCTTGCTCCACTTGGAGTTCAGGGAGAAACCGTTGAACCCGTCGCTCTCCCGGCCCAGGGCGCGGTACTGGCGGACCGCGGCGCCGAGATCGGTGACGTAGAGGTTCTCCGGGTTGATGGGGTTGCCGTTGGTGGTCTGGCCGTCGGGGATGTCGATGTATCCCGAGCCCCCGCCTCCCGAGCCGGGCGCTCCGCCGCCGCTGCTGTCGACGCAGGTGGGGTCGACGGTGAGTTTGACCCCCTTGGGGCCCAGGGCGGCCACGGTGGTCGTCTGGTCGTCATCGCCGGTGAAGATGCCTCCGGCCGAGGGGTCGGCATTGGCATCGAGGGTCGCGATGAAGAAGCCGTCGGTCTTCTGGCCGGCCTCGCGGGGCCAGAGGTTGATGGTGTGGGGCCCGCTGGAGACCGTGGTGCAGTTGCTGCCGTTCTGGGTGTCGCTGTCCCAGGACCACTGGTTGTCGGCGGTCTGGGTGATGGTGCCGACCAGGCTGCCGTCGATCCCCCAGAAGGTGGAGTCGCCGCCGCCTGCCCCGGCGGCATCCAGGGCGCGGATCCAGATGCAGTAGGTGCCGCCGCTGGTGAAGTTGACCGGGTAGTCGGTCCGGGAGCCGTTGGGGGTGGTGCCGGTGCCGCCGACCGTGGTGCTCAGGTAGCCGCCGGAGGAGGTGCGTCCGCTGGCATCGGCCAGGGGGGTGGTAACCACGGTCCACTCCCAGGGAGAGGGGGCGGTCATCTGGGTGTAGTTCTCCGCCTCGATGTAGGTGCCGGCGGGGTTGATGTCATAGTCGCAGGTGGCCGGCAGGGTGATGGTGATTGACCTGCTGACCGCGGCGGAGATGTTGCCGGCGGAGTCCTTGGCCCAGGCCTTGAACGTGCGCGAGCCGTCGGTGGAGGCGGTCAGTTTCAGCGGCGGGGCGCCGAGCCAGCGCGGGTCGCTGGGCCCGCTGGGGTCGGCATCGACCCCGCTTTCGGTGATCATGTAGCCGGACACCCCGGTATTGCTGGCAACGTCCGGGACGTTGTCCACCGCGCCGTAGGTGGAGACATTGAAGGTCAGCGAAGAAGAAGTCCCGGGGATGGTGAAAGTCACCACCGGGGGGTTGGTGTCAACTTTGACGGTGACCACGTGAGTGGCCGGAGCCGAAACATTGCCGGCCTCGTCCTTGGCCCAGGCGTAGAAGGTGACGCTGCCGGTGCTGGCGGTGGTTACGCTGGCCGGCGGGTTGGCTTGCCAGCCCGCGTCGCCGGCTGCCGGCGGAGTGGCGCTTTCGGTGACCTGGTAGCCGGCCACCACGCCGCTGTTGTCCGAGGCGAAGAAGGCGCTGACCGGGATGGGGGAGAAGGACGAATCGGGCATGGTGAAGCTGTCGACGGTGGGCGCCGTGCCGTCGGCCGACACCGTGACCACCTGGCTGCGGCTGGTCGAGACGTTGCCCGCGGCGTCCTTGGCCCAGGCATAGAAGGTGACGCTGCCGGTGCTGGCGGTGCGGATGTGGGTCGGAACCGTGCTTTGCCAGCCGGGATTGCTGGCGGCCGGGGCCGCGGGAGACTCGGTGACCAGGTAGCCGGTGACGCCGATATTGTCGGTTACCGAGAAGGCCAGCACCGAGATGGGGGATACGGCCGTCGCTGGCAGGGTGAAGGAGTTGACCGTCGGCGGAGTATTGTCGACATAGAAGTCGAAGGTCCCCACATCGTTGAGCGCCGTGCTGCAGTTGTCGGCACCGAAGATGTCCAGGCGCAAGGTGGTGGCGTCGGGCCAGGGCGAACCGCCGTTGGTGGCGGCGCTTTGGGCGGCGGTGGCGTTGCCGGTGAAATAGACGGTGCCGGCCCGGCCGGGGCCGTGTACCAGCACTTCATCCAGGGCGATGTCGCCGAGGTAGCCGGTTCCGTAGGCGAACTTGAAGCGCAGGCTGACGTTGCCGCTGCTGTAGCCCAGGGCCTCCAGGTCGACGGAGGCTGATTTCCAGGAGTTGCCCTGGTTCCCAGTTTTGGACCACACGGTGGTCCAGCCGCTGCCGCTGTTGGCCTGCAGTTCCAGGGAGCCGATCTGGCTGCCGTACATGTGATATTTGAAGGACACCAGCAGTTCGTTGGCGTTGGCATTGAAGGCCCCGACATGGGTCAGGTAGCGCACCGCAGGCCGGGCCAGAGCCGTGGCCGAGTCGGACGCTTCGTAATAGAGGAACGAGCCGGTGGGTGCAGTGGCCGGGCCGGTCCCGTCGGAGCGGGTGCTGATGCCCGTGGCCAGGTCCCGGTTGCCGGGCGGGTTCCCCTCGTTGTCGGTGGTCCACTTGGCGCTCCACCCCTGCGGGTCGCCGCTGGTGAAGGACTCCAGCTCGTGGAGCTCGGGGGCCAGCAGTTGGCTGACGGTGTAGGTGGAGACCGTGGCGCCGTTGGCGCTGACCAGGGAGGTGAGGTTGACCACCTGGCCCGAAAGCTGGCCGCCGTCCACCGTGATCGGTCCGGTGGTCGGGGCGCAGGGGCCGGTGGTGACGTTGGCTGTGTTGGAAGCATCGCTTTCGCAGTTCAGCGCCTGGTTGAAGCCCTTCACGGTGTAGTTGTAGCCCGTGCTGACGGTGACGGCCAGGTCGGCATAGCTGCCTGAGGTGCTGGTGCCGATGGGGGTCCCGTTGCGGTATATGGTGTAGTAGTCGTTGTTGGTCCCGTCGTAGCTCCAGGTCAAATCGACCCGGCCGCCGTGAGGAGCGACCGCGAGCAGGTCGGTGGGGGCGCTGGCCGCACAGAGCCTTTGCTGCAGGGAGACGGCGACGATGGCCGTGCGGCTGCTCCCCGATCCCGAACTGGTGGAGATGCTCAGCGGAGTGGCGCTGGTCGTGGCAGTGCGGTCGTCGACCACCATGGTGTGGGAGTTCCCGCCGGCATCGTGGCGCACCCTGTTGCTGAACCCCGTGCTGGGGGTGGAGCTGGCCTGGTTGCCGTTGAAGGCGACCACGTAGACGACCTTGTTCCCATCGGCGTTGTTGAGGCTTGCCGTAATGGTGGAAGAGTTGGAGGTGTTGGCGTTATGGGCGAAAACCGGCTGGGTCTGGTCCACGTTCGCGTAGGCGGCCGCGGCCACGACGTACTGGTTGTCGACGTTGGTGTTGACCACGATGCTGTTGCCCGAGGCGTTGCTGATACAGGTCTCGTTGCAGAAGCCGAGCCAGGCGATGTTGGAATAACCTGCACCGCGCACCGCCGAGTTGATGGGCGTGACCAGTTGACCGCCGTAAGTCACGGAACTGACCGTGGCAGCTTGGTTGGCGTCCTCGCCGGTCACCGCGACAAGGATGACGCGGTCGCTGCCCGCCGCCGGGGTGAAGGCGAGGTTGGCCTGCTGGGTCTTGCTCCAGCTGCCGAGGAGGGCAACGGGCGACGCCGCCCAGGCCGTTGCGGAGCCGGCCAGGATCGCGAGGGCCAGAAAGAGGCCGACAAGAATACAGCAGTCGCGCTTCCACCAGCTTGCGAAAACATCTTCTCTCATTTTTTCCCTCAACATTTTTTTATCTTGGCTCACAGGGTCTCCGATGCGGATTGGGGCCAATCTTAGGCCAGTTCCCTTTTTAGGGGCGTCCTCCATGAATCCCTCCATTACTTCGGCAACCGGGTGTGGCAGTCGATGCACATGCGGCCTCCCTCTGCCCAGCCGACCGGCTCCTTGTCGAGGCGGGTGTCGACCAGGGTCTGGGTCATCAGGTGACAGGAGACGATGCAGGTCGGGTTGGCCGGGTCCGTGGTGTTGTCGTAGATGCCCGTATTGAAGAGGGTGTCGGGTGACTCGTCATAGGACAGACCGTCCGCGCTCTTGTAGCCGTTGGGGCGATTCCAGCTGACATTGAGTTCCTCGACGTCGGTGATGTCATCGCGCAGCTGCGCCTTGGACTTGATCGTCTGGTCAATGAATTTGACATCGCGATCGCCGTTGACGTGCTTGGTCTTCTTCGCGATTTCCAGGGCCACGTTGCCTTCCCACCGGTCGTCATCCGTGGGGGAGGCTACCGGCGTGTGGCATGCGGCACAGGTTTCACCGAGGGCGTTATAGGGCGCGATGACCGTATCGTTGTGGCAGATGTTGCAGGTGATGACCGTAGAGGTTGCCGGGCTGCCGTTGCCGGCCTCGTTGCCGCCATGGCCGCGAAGTTGATCTCGAGTCCCGGTGAGGCCGGCAGGGATCGGATCGCTGTCGGTTACCGGCAGGAAGCCTTCGAAGCCGGAGTAGACCGCGTCGTAATGGAAGCCCACTTCATGCTCGCGGTGAGCGTTGGTGTCGGGCGAGTTTTTGTGGCAGCCGGCGCACTTGTCCGTCACGCCAATATCACTCCAGGAGCCTCCCCAGGGCGGACTGTCGACGGACGTCCCAGCTCCGTTTGAGTGACAGTAGGTGGCAGTGCAGGTACCAAGGGACATGCCGAGGCCGGCGTCGAGGCTGATGCTGCTGTTGATGTGGTTGCCGATATTGACGCCGTGGCATTTGCCGCAGGCAAAAATGTAGTCATCATCCGTGGTGCTGTCATCCGGTGTGATGTAGCTGGCCGGACTGAAGGTGTCCTTGACATGTTTGCCGTGGGAGCCGGTGTTGGGCACCCCAGTATGGCAGATGCTGCAGTCATCCGAGGTCTGCGGGCTGCGGTTCCACATCGGGGTTTGTACCGCGCTGCCCTGGCCGTTGGAATGGCAGGTTGTGGTGGTGCACTTGCCATACTCGTTCCCTTCGATCCCGGGGTTGCTGCGATCCTGGATCGCCATGTCGCCGCTGTAGCTGATGGCCACTTTAAAGTCGACGTCGCCATCGAGATGGCCTGCACCGTTGGCTGCCATGTGGGCATGGCAGTCGGCACAGAAAATCTGGGAACCGACGAATTGAGCCGTCATTGTCCCTTCGTTGGCCAGGAAATGCTGCAAATGCAGATTGGAGTCGACTGGGAACCCATGGCAGGCCATGCAGAATCCGGCTGTTTTGCCGACCGCCCAGTCGTAGGCCACATCGGGAGCATTCATATTGCCGTCGTTATGGCATTCGTTGGTGCTGCAGGTTTTCGGGCCCGAGGCGTCATAGGTAAAGCTGCGGTTTCCGGACACCAGGAGGGTGCCGTTGATATGGCCGGCGGACGGGGGAAGATTGGTCCCCCAATTCAGCCCTCCGCTATGGCAGTTGTCGCAGGAGAAGTTCCAGGAGCCTCCGGTATGCAGGGTATGGGACGGATCGGTAGTGACATCGACATGGCACATGATGCAGGCGCTCGGCCCCGTGTTGTACCACCCGTAAGTGCCAGCGGCGGTGGTCTTGTTGTTGTGGCAGTCGATGTTGGAGCAGGTGCCGTTGGCGCGGGTGAAGGTCGGGGCGCCGGCGTCGGCGGTGCCGTCCCAGAGTTTCTTGAACTGGGTGACCTCGGCGTCGTCTGCCGGGGTGCTGTTGGCGTGGTCGGCGTCGGCCCCGGGGGTGGCGTGGCAGTAGCCGCAAAGCGCCCGCTGTTTCTGGTCCGAGGTCAGGGCCGGGTTGAGGGTGGTGTTGTCCTTGAGAATATCGTTGTCCGCCGCGCCGCTGGCGGTTTCGCCGTAGACCCGCAGGGCCATGACGACGAGGTGCTTGCCGTGGCGGCCGGCGTCGTTGATGCTTCCGGCGCCATCCGCGCCGCCGACGTTGGCCCCGGGCCAGTAGCTCTGCTCGTCTACGCCGAGCACGTCCCCGCCGTGGCAGTTGTAGCAGGTGGCCTTGAAGGCGAACATGTCGTAGGTCGGGTCGCCGCTGTGGCCATGGCACTGGGTGCACTGGGCGGTCGGGTGGCCATTGGCGCCGAGATCGCTCTTGTACTGGTTGGTCTGGGTGTGGCAGGCGTTGCAGATGCCGTCGCTGCCGGTGATGTTGTCGCGGGCGAAGCCGCCGGGGCCGGCGCCGACGGTGTTGTCGGTGAAAATGATGTCGGTTCCGGTCAGGCTGGCCGGTTTCCCGTTAGCATCGGGGTTGACGGCCAGGCGCCGCTGCACCATCTGGATGCGCACGCCCGGGCCCTCGGTGTCGCCGTGGGGATCGTGGCAGTCCCAGCACCAGCGGCCGGCGTCGCGGTCGCTGCCGTTGTGGCGGGCGCCGCCGTGGTACTTGTCGATCTTCAGCGTCGAGTTCACGCTGGCGTAGTCGCTGCCGGCGGCGTCGGGGTCAACCCCGGCGGAGCCGGTTTCATGACAGCCGAGGCAGGCGCCGTTGAGATCGGCCTTGCCGTTGTCGCGTACCCGGAAGTAGTTGGCCGAGCCGTGGCTGATGCTGCCGTCGTGGCAGTAGAGGCAGGGGTCGGCGTCGGCGCCGCTGGCCGCGGCGATGAAACCCGCACCGTTGTTCCCGGTAACGGGATAGGCGCTGGCGCGGCCGTGGCCCGAGTAGGTCCACTCTTCGGTGTCGACCATGGCCATGGTACCGTTGTCGTAGGTGAAATCATCCTGGTCGCCGGCGGAGCGGGTGTGGCAGTCGGCGCAGCCGAGGCTGTCGCCCCAGACCGGGCTGTTGCCGCCGTGGCAGGAGACGTTGCTGCAGGAATGGGTGCCGGCGGTCCAGCTGGTGATCTTGGCGCCGGCCACGTCGATGGCCTGGTCAAGGTGCTTGGCCGGGGTGCTGCCGTTGATGCTGGTGCCGGCGGTCGAGGTCTGGCTGTGACATTCGCCGCAGGCGTAGCCGCCACCGACCACGTGGGCGCTGTGGCTGTTGGAGTCCACGTTGCCGATGCCGCCGTTGGCATAGGTGGGGTAGGCCTTGCCGGCGCCGTCGCCGTGGCAGTCGTCGCAGCCGGAGAGGTTGGTGGCGCCCCAGGTGTAGCCGGTCTTGTAGACCAGGTTGCCGCTGTTGCCGTTGCTGTGGCAGTAGATGTTGCTGCAGTCGGTTTTTCCGCCGTTGAAGGCGATGCCGATCGCCACCTGGCCGTTGACATGGTTGGCCGGGGTGCCGATGGCGTTGCCCGAGGCGGTGGTGCTGTGGCATTCGCCGCAGGCGATGTTGCGGCCGACCTGGCTGGCGGAGTCGTTGATGTGGGCGCCGTGGCTGCCCGAGCCCATCGGGCTGGCGCTGGCGGCGTCATGCCCGTGGCAGGTGCCGCAGGCCCCGGAGGTGTCCACGTCCCAGTCGGCTTTCGGGGAGGCGTAGGCCCCCTTGCCGTTGGAGTGGCAGTAGACCATGCAGGTGCCGGTGGCCGCGTCGTAAGGGGTGCCTCCCACGGTGAGGGGGATGGCGGCCCCGAAGGTGGCCGCGAAGCTCACATCGGCGCTGTTGTTGATGTGGGTGCCGCCGATGGCCCCACCGGCCAGGACCGTGCTTGAACTGGCGGTGCTGCTGTGGCAGACGTTGCAGGAATAGCCCTTGCCCAGGTGCTTCTGGTGGGTGGCCGAGTTGTCCTTGTTGCTGCTGTTCATGCTGGTGGCGTCGTTGCCGTGGCAGGATTTGCAGCGGTTGTCGGCGCTAAGCCCGCGGATGAGGTCCTTGCCGTTTTCCCAGGCCGGGACGCTGGCCGGCTTCAAGGTGCCGCGGCTGCGCGGGTCGCCGTTGCTGTGGCAGTAGACGTTGGAGCAGCTGCCGTCGTTGCCGGCGGTGACGGTCTTGTCGTAGCCGGGGGAGAGGCTGCCGGCACCGGTGGCCAGGTCATGGGCGGGGGCGATGAACACGTCCTGGAAGGTGCCGCTGTTGTGCGACTTGTTCTTGTGGCAGACGTCGCAGGCGAAATTGTAGTCGGCGCCCCCGGCGTGGCTCAGGTGGGGGGTGTTCGCCTCGTTTTTGTAGATGTTCTGGCCGCCGAACTGGGCGGTGGAATAATCGTTGGCGCCGCTGACCGCGTAGCCGCCGGCGGCCGGGGCCGGCGAGGCGCTCGAGGGCGGGGTGCCGTGGCAGTCGTTGCAGGAGGCGGTGAAGGAGCCGGAGGTGTTGTCGTGGGTGTGGCACGAGGCGCACTCGGCCTGGCCGCCGCTGGGGGTGGCAAGGTCGCCGTAGCCGTTGTGGGGCAGAGCGGGGTCGTGGCAGCGCTGGCAGTACCCGGTTTTGGTGGAGGTGAGCCAGGGGGTGCCTGCCAACTGGTAGCTCAGGCCGGTGACCACGGTGGGGCCGCTGATCCCCTTGCTGGCCGGCATGTGGGACATGTCGGTCTCGTAGCGCAGGACAAAAGCGTTGGTCTTGGTGCCGCCGCCATTGTAGGAATGGCCGCTGTGGCAGTCGAGACAGCCGATGGGATCGCCTTGGACGCCGTGAAGTTTATAGGTGTGGCAGGCCTGGCAGAGGTTGGAGCGCAGCTGGGCTGTCTGGGTCGGCGTGGCGCCGGTGCGGTTCGGTCCGTCGCTGCGCAGCAGCTTGCCGTCGCCGTCGCTGAGGCTGCCCTGGTTGCCGATGCCGTCCGCCGAGGCGGAATCGGAATCGGTCCAGTGCACGCCGTGACAGGTGGTGCAGGTGATGCCGCCGTTGCTCAGGTCGCCGCTGGTCAGCGTCATGTCGCCGCTGACCAGTATGGGGTAATTGAATTTGGGGTTGCCCTGGGCGATGCTCTTGTAATCGACCACCAGGGGATGGGAAAGCACCGCGTCGACGCCGGCGCCGACGTTCCACGGCTTGTGGCAGTCGAGGCAGAAGTCCCCTTCCTGGGTGGGGCGGAGCAGTTTGGAGTTGGTGACCATGTCCTCATGAGGGTTGTGGCAACGGGTGCAGGTCACCTTGCCGTTGGAGGTGCCGTAGCGCGAATAGTAGAAAAGGTTGCTCGGCTTGACCGCCCCGGCGGCAGGCACGACGTCCTTGGGAGCCGCCCAGTTGTGCGAGGTCTGGAAGCTCGGGGAGCCGCCGAGCAGGGGCGAGACTGTCCCCATGGCGTTGCTGGCGTCATGGGGGGAGAACAGGCCGTTGGCGGTCTTCGCGCCGCGCCCATCGGCCCAGGTTGTCACTACCTCCGGGGAATCCTTGTGGCAGCGAAGGCAGATGTTGGTCGCCGCCGTGTTGCCGAGGGAGGTGAAGCTGACGTCAGGCCGGTGGCAGTTCTTGCAATCGAAGGCGTGCATGGGCGTAGCCGCCCAGCCGATTCCCGCTGCCCAAAGTAGCGTTGCTGTCGCCAGTGTTCCAACCAGAAGTCTCACCCTCATGGTTTTTCTCCTGTATCTGAATCGGGGGAGCAGTTTTGCTCCGTTATTTGACATGGCAGGCCAGGCACATCTGGCTGTTGGCATTCGACATTACGAGAAACGGCGTATATTGGTTGTCGCCGGTCCCCGCGCCGAAGGCGTCATAGTCCACGTGGGGGTCGTGGCAGGAAGCGCACTCCACGCGCTTGTCCCCGCCGAAAAACCGGGGACGGTCCCCGGGCAATCCCTCGACATAGGTGACATCGTTGAGCTGGGTGTCGGTGAGGTTGCCCTGGACGAGCGTATAGCTCAGGGAAATCGGGTGATCGTCGGAGAGGTCGTGGGTGAAGCCGTTGAGCGTGCCGGAGTCGTTCCGGCTGTCGCCGACTTTGGGGCCGGGGCTGGAACCCATGCTTACGATGAGCCCGTCGGCGATCATCCCGCTTTCGTTCTCCGGAGTCCCGGTGGGATTCAACCGGTTGACGTTGATGATCTCGTAGACCGAGATGCTGCCGTCATGGCAGGCCAGGCAGAGCAGGGATTCCTTGTTGACCGCCCGGTTGGCATCCGCCACCCCCGCCGCCTGGAGGGTGGCGCTGCTGTAATGGGTGAATGGCGTGCCGGCAAAGGCCGGGTCGGTCAGGTCCTTGTTCCAGAGCGGACCATCCAGGGTGCCACCATGGGGGGTATGGCAGAAAATGCAGATCTGGGACTCGTTCGACTCGTACTGGTACCAGGGGTCCGGGGGATTCGACGAAAGATTGTGCGGCGTATTGGCCACTTTTTGCGGGCCGAGCGCATGCGCGGCGCCGGCAGCTACCAGCAGCGTGACGATTCCCAGAATGATCTTTTTGGCCATTTTACTCATTGCATCTGTCCTGTCTCTTTGGCTCCGAGTCATGGTTTAATTGGCGAATTGCAGCAATTTTTCCAGTTCCCCGGCGGCTGTTGCCAGTTCCGTGCCGGCCGGGGCGTTGGCCAGCAGGTTGGCGGCAGCCCGGGTCGCGGCCTTGTACTGGCCGCTGGCCAGGTGGCTGTCGATGCTCGAGCCCAGCGCCCCGAGTTCTCCGGGTGAGGTTTGCAGCAGCAGGTTGACCTGGGCCACCTTGTCCTTGAGCGCCGCCAGGAAGGAAGGATCGGCGTTGCGCCCGTTGGAGCGTACCCAGATCAACTCGCCCGCGGCGTTGCCGGCCAGCAGGTCCTTGCCCTTGAGCCGGTCGACGTCCAGGGCGAAGAGCCGGGTGCGGCTGCCGAGGTTGAGGCTGCCGAGGGCCTTTCTGGCCCGCTTGCCGGGGGCTTGCTCTTCGGCGAAGGCGGCCTTCGCACCGGCATAGCTGCCGTCGGCCTGGCGGGTGCAGAACAGCAGGTCATCGCCCGCAGCCAGCAGCAGGTCGCGGTTGCCGTCGCCGTCCCAGTCGACGAAGCAGGGCCCCGCCATGGCGCCGGCCGAGTCAACCTGTCCGGCGGCGAGCAGCGCAGGGGCCTGATCGCTGCCGACGTTGCGGAACAGGAACAGCTTGCCGGCGTCGTCGCCGACGACCAGGTCTTTGGCGCCGTCATCGTCGAGATCGATTACCGCGGGGATAGCTCCGCCGGAGACGGCGGCTGCCGGCAGGGGTTGCCCGGCCCCGAAGGCGGGGGCTGCTTCGCTGCCGGTGTTGAGAAACAGGGTGACCGAGCCGTCGGCGCCACCGAGCAGCAGGTCCTTGCGCCCGTCGTTGTCCCAGTCGGCGACAAAGGGGCTGGCCCCGGGGATCAGCGGCAGGCTGACCGGAACCCCCGCCGCGAAGCGCGGCGTGTCGCCCGCCAGGCCCCGGTAGAGGGTGACCGCGCCGGTGGCGTCGCCGACCAGCAGGTCGGTGGTCCCGTCGTTGTCGAAGTCCACCGCGAAGGGCGTGGCGTCGGCCGGCAGGGCCAGTTTCTGATCACCGGCGGTCAAGGAATGGGATTTGGGACCCGCCGGCACCAGGACCGGCACCAGTTCGGCGTAAACCTCGGCGTTTTCCCCCTCGAGGGGATTGATCTGGGCGATGAAGGTCTCGAAGCCACTGCGTTCCACCACCACCGAACAGGGCCCGGCGGGGATGTCGCGCAGTTCGAGGGGGGCCTCGCCGACGAAGCGGCCGGCGTACGCGTAGTTGCCGCCGAGGTAGACCCTGGCCCCGGGCATGTTGGCGCTGACCTTGAGCAGGGTGGTGTCGTACACGAACTGGCCGGCTGAGCTCGGCAGGGAGGCCTCGCCGTGGTTGTCCAGGGCGATGACCCGCCAGAAATAGCTTTGCCCTTCATTCAGGGCAGGGTAGGCGGTCAGGTCGCTGAGCTGGATCGAGGTGGCGTCGAGGAGCTCTTCGGCGTCGTTCAGGGCAAAATCGGCCGAGGGTGAAATCTCCAGTTTGTAGCTGACGCGGTCCGAGGGGTCGGGGTCGCTTGAGGCCTGCCAGTTCAGGCTTTCGGCGCCGCTGCGGGTCTCTCCGCCGAGGGGCGCGACCAGCTCGGGCGCCGTGGGGGCTTCCTGCTGGGCGTTGACCACGAAGCTCTGCAGTCCGCTCCAGTCCGAATAGTCGATTCCGTCAAAGGCGCGCACCCGCCAACTGTAGGCGGCGTTTTCCTCCAGGGGGGAGGAGACCTTCACCGAGGCGGGGTCCTGGGCGGCGGCCACCCCGGTCAGGGTCTGGGCCGTCTGGCCGTTGCGCACCACCTCGATGTCGTAGCTCAGCGGGTCGCCGTCGGCATCGCTGGCGCCGCGGAAGGCCAGGGCCGGAGTGACCGTCGCTACTTCGCCGCCGGCCATCGGCGAGACCGGAGCCGGGACGCTCGGTTTGTTGTTGACGTAGACCGGGTTCTGGCCACCGTCGATGCCGAGGATCTCCACCCGGTTGTCCGCGCAGAGCACGAACAGGCGCTTGGTGGAGGGATCGTAGGCTACATCCCAGGGCGTCATCAGCTGGCCTGCCGCCACGCCTTTCTGTGAATAGGTCAGCAGGTGCGAGGAGGGGAGCCCGACGGCGATAAGGGTCGATTGGCCGTCGTTGAGGAAGTAGCCGCGACCGGCATTGTCGAAGGCCATCCCGGCGAAGGAGTATTGGGTGGCGGTCCCCGCAAAGCCTGCGGTGCTGTTCATGGAGCGCAGGAAGGTGCCGTTGGAGGCAAAGACCTGGATGCGGGGAATGATGGTATTGGTCAGGTAGGTGTCGGAGACGAAAATCTCCCCGGTGGCCCGGTTGACCTCCAGCGAGGCGATGGAGTTGAACTGGCCGTTGCCGCTGCCCTGGCTGCCGAACTGGAGCTGGAGGGCGCCGCTGGGGTTGTAGGAGCGGATGCTGAGCTTCTGGGAGTCGGCAACGAAAATGTAGCCGTCCTTGTCGAGGTCGAGGTCGTAGGCGTAGCCGAACTCGTTCTGCCCGCCGCCGAGGTGGCCGAGCACCGAACCGGTGGCGCCGTCGAGCACGACCACGGCGGTGCGGTTGGACGCGGCGTAGATCTTCGACCCGTCGGGGCTGACGGCGATGGCGCCGGAAAGCTGGGGCACCGGCAGGGAGGCGGCCTGTTTGCCGTAGATGTCGAATTTGACGACCTTGGACTGCCGGGTGTCGGCCAGGTAGAGATTGCCCAGGTCATCCAGGGCGATGCGGGTGGGGACCCCCTGTCCGTAGCGCATCTGCCCCAGGGACTGAATCACCGGTGCGGTGGCGCTTATCGCGGGATTGGGCCATATGACACTGGCCATCAGCGAAATCACCGTGATAAGGCAGATGTTCAAAACGGACCGTTTCATAGTGAGTCCTCCTGAATAATCAAATTCCTGGCCGAGCGGGACAGGTTTGCTGCTCATTTGGGGCCTGATGGAACGCCGGGGTTCCTAGTGGAAACCTTGTTGTTGATACCAATTAATGCAATTTGCTTGCCAGGGGCAGTTGGGGGGCTTGTGCGAGGGACGGAGTCAAGTATTGGCAGGTAGTTGGAGAGGAGAGGGCGGGTGGAGCGGGGAGTTTAATATGGGTTTGAGTCAAAAAACCGGCTGAGGTGATCTACGGATCCCGGAGCGGGGCGGGCAGGGCGGCGACGGATTTGTCGGCGGGGGGCTCGACAGGTTGGGTTTTCTGCCCGCCGACGATCTGTGCGATCATCTGGGGCAGGCCGCGGGCCTGGCGAACCAGGTCGATGAGCAATTGCTGGTCGACGCGCAGGTCATAGCCGAGGGCTTGGGCCTGGCCGGCGATTTCCTCCAGGGGCCCCGCGCTTTTGCCCAACTCGTCCGGGTGGGCCTCGAGGAAGATCCCCTTGTCGTGGACGCCCAGCTTCACGGTCTGGTAGATGATGCGCACCGGGGTGCCGACCTTGACCCGGCCGAACAGGTCGCGGATGTCCTCGGGGTAGAGCCGGATGCAGCCGCTGCTGACCCGCCGGCCGATCCCCAGGGGCTTGTGGGTGCCGTGGATGCCGATCCCCTCGGCGGAGAGCCCGATCCAGAAATCCCCCAGGGGGTTGTCCGGCCCGGGCGGCACCACCGGCGGCAGCTCGGGGCGTTCCTTGCGGATGGAGGGGGGTGGGGTCCAGGAGGGGTTTTCCGCCCGGCTGATCACCTTGTAGAGTCCCTCGGGCGTGTTGCGCC
Organism: Desulfuromonas versatilis; assembly: GCF_019704135.1. NCBI lineage: Bacteria > Pseudomonadati > Thermodesulfobacteriota > Desulfuromonadia > Desulfuromonadales > Desulfuromonadaceae > Desulfuromonas > Desulfuromonas versatilis. Next base: position 2,952,654 of record NZ_AP024355.1, on the reverse strand, counting down.
CTTCGCGGCCGATGCCGATGGGGTAGATGCGCACCCGGCGGCTGCCGGCCTCGTCCCAGACCAGGTAGAGGCGCATTTCGGCCAGGTTGATGGTGATGCCGGGTCCGGAGCCGAGGGGCAGAATGGCCGCGTAGGGGAGGATGATCTCCTTGCCGGGCGGGGGGAGCCAGGGGTCGACCCCGGGGTTGGCCCGCACCATGGCCCCGTAGCCGACGCCGGCCCGGCGGGCGAGCTCGATGAGGGTCTCGCCCTGGCCAACCACGTAGGGGAGGTTCTCGCCGACGATCGGGGCGGGCCCCCGGCCGTCGATGATCGAGTCCGCCTCGAGCCGGGGATGCCAGGCCAGCCCATTTCCCGGCAGCAGGAGCAGGGTGAAGATAATAATGCTGATTGCAAGGCCCAGGGGTCGCATCGCGCCATTATAGGTAAAAGCCCCGGAAAAGGGAAACAGTACTTTTTCATCCGGCGCCCCCCTAAGGTGGGAAGCCCCGGTTGGGTTCGCCTCAGCGAGTTTCCAATTCCCGTTTCCTCCATTATCCTATATTCTTGAATGCCAACGACGCCAACGACGCCAACGACGCCAACCCAGGTTGGTGTGCGGTCGGATATTTTGCCCTGTGGGCTCTTCGCTGCCATGGTACGACGCTTATATATAATTGTATCCCTCTGGTCGCTGCTGATCCTCGCCGCCCTGGTTTTGTGGCCCGGCATGGCCGGGGCCCAGATCCCGCTGCTCGAGGATGTGCCGCTGCTCGGGGCGGCCGAGCCGGTTCAGGTGGTCGTCGAGGGCCTCGAGGACGATCTGCTGAAAAACGTCCAAGCCGCCCTGGTGGTCCCATCGGCCCTGGTGCGTGACGGGGTGCCCGACCTGCGCTGGCTCAAGCGCTTCGAGCGCCAGGTGCCGCAGAAGGTCGCCGCGGCCCTGGCCCCCTTTGGCTATTACGATGCCGAGGTGACCACCCGGCTGGAGAAGACCGGCGACAAGCGCTACCTTCTGGAGGTCGAGGTCACTCCCGGCGAACCGGTGCGGGTGACGGAGCTGCATCTGGATATCGAGGGCGCCGGCGCCAACGTCAAGGAACTGCGCGCCCTGGTCGGGAGGTTCCCCCTGGAGCGGGGCGCCGTGCTGCGCCACGACCTCTACGAAAAGGGCAAGGGGGCCCTGAAATCCCGGGCCATCGACCTGGGCTACCTCGATGCCGAGTTCAGCCGGCATGAGGTCCGGGTGCACCGCGGGGAGCGCAGCGCCGAAATCGACCTGGTGCTCGATACCGGGGCCCATTTTCGTTTCGGCGACGTGCTGGTGCATGGCGCGCCCGACTACCCCGAACGTTTTCTGCTGCGTTACCAGGCGTTCAAGCGCGGCGACGACTTCTCCTATGCGCGGCTCGGCCAGACCCAGCTCAATTTCCTCGACTCGGACCGGTTCCGCGAGGTGATCGTCACCCCGCGCAAGGACCTGGCCGAGGACCGGGAAGTCCCCGTCGACATCAAGCTGGTCCCTTCGGCCCGGCGGCGGTTGCGCCCGGGGGTAGGCTACGGCACCGACACCGGGCCGCGGGTCTCCCTCAATTACAAGGACGTCAACCTGTTTCACCTGGGGCACGAGCTGAAGGCCGATCTGCTGATCGCCCAGCTGCGCCAGTCGCTGGTCGGCAGCTACACCATGCCGGGCTACCGCAACATCGAGAGCTTCACCATTTTTCGGGTCGGTTACGAGCACGAGGACATCGACACCTTCGAGACCGAGTCACTGTTCGCCGAGGCCGAGCGGGTGCGGGGCTTCGGCAAGGGGCGGCTGGGGTCGGTCTTTCTGCGCCTGCTCCAGGAGAAATCGAGCATCGGCGAGGAGCAGAACAGCTCGCAGATGATCCTGCCCGGGGTCCGCTTCTCTCGTCGCCGCTACAACGACCCGGTACGCCCCAGCAACGGGTATTTCTACAGCCTGGAGAGCCGCGGCGGCCACCAGGTGCTCGGCTCGGATACCGGGCTGCTGCAGTTTCTGGTGTCGGGCAACGCCCTGGTTTCGCTGCCGGGCCGCCTTTCCCTGATCACCCGGGTCGAGGCGGCGACCAGCCTGCAGAACGAACCGCTGCGCGAATTCCCGGTCTCCCTGCGGTTTTTCGCCGGCGGCGACCAGAGCGTCAGGGGCTACTCGTACAAGTCCCTGGGGCCCGAGGACGACAACGGCGACGTGGTCGGCGGCAAGAACCTCGCCGTGGGGAGCATCGAGCTGGAGCGGGCCATCGGCGAGAGCTGGGGGGTGGCCGCCTTTTACGACGCCGGCAATGCCTTCAATTCCTTTTCCAGCATCAAGTTCTTTCAGGGCGCGGGACTCGGGGTGCGCCGCTACACGGCGGTGGGGCCGATCAAGGTGGATCTGGCCCGCCAGCTCGGGGTGGCCGATCCCTCTCTTAAATTGCATGTGAGCATCGGTTTCGGATGGTAAACCGTCTGGTCAAATACGTCCTCTGGGGCTGCCTGGCCCTGGCCGCCGCGCTGGCCGCCGCGGTCTACTGGCTGCTCTGGACCACCTCGGGGGCCGAGTGGGCGCTGGGGGCCGCTTCGCGCTGGACGCCGCTCGAGATCGCCGCGGGGCGGGTGGACGGCGTTCTGGCCAAGCGGCTGCGCCTCGAGCAGCTCGAGGTCGACTGGCCCCAAGGGGGAGCGAGCGCCGCGCAACTGGAGCTGGACTGGCACCTGGCCGCCCTGCTCCGGGGGCACTTGGAGGTGGAGCAGCTGCGCGGCGCCAAGATCGAGGTGCGCCTGCCGCCGCCCGCGGAGGAACCCCCCGAGCCCCGGGAAAAAGCCCCCTTCGCCTTTTCCTGGCCCCGGCTCTCGGGGCTACCGCTACGCCTGCAGGCGGACATCCGGCGTCTCGATGTTACGGAGCTGATCCTGCGCCCGGCCACCGGCGAACCGCTGGTGATCGAGCGGGCGGCGGTGGCCCTGGGCTGGCACGAGGGGATCCTTTCCGTCACCGGCCTGGAGATCGCCAGCAGCCTCGGTAGTGCTCAGGCGCAGTTGCGCGCCGGTTTCGTCGAGCCGCTGCTGGAACTCTCCGCCGAGGCCACGCTGGCCAGGGCGGCGGCTGGGCTCGATGGGTTCGTGCTTGAGGCCGACCTGCAGGGGGACGAGGGCACGGCCGGGGTGGCCGGGGTCCTGTCCCTCGAGGCGCGCAGCGGCGAGCGGGCCCGCTACCATGCCCAGGCAGAGCTGGCCCTTGCCGCCGAGCGCCTGCGGGTCGCCTCGCTGGCGCTGACCCGGCCGGAGCAACCCGGGCGGGTCGAGATCCGGGGGGACATGACCCTGGAGGCCGATCCCGAGCTGGCCCTCGAGGCGCTGCTGAGCGACCTCGATCTGAAAGAGGAGACCGGCGTCGCCACCGGGGTGAGCGGAACCCTCAGGGTGCAGGGGCGTCCGAGCGGTTACCGGGGGACTTTTGACCTGGCCAACCGGGTAGCGGGGTGGCAGGGGGGAACGCTGGCGGGGAGCCTGGAGGGCGACCTCAGGGGGATCTCGCTGGCCGATCTTCAGGGAAGCTGGCTGCGCGGCGACCTGAGCGGCGCCGTGCGCCTCGGTTGGGCGGAGGGGTTCGAGGCCGCCGGCCAGCTCGCCGGGCGCCGCCTCGATCCCGCGGTCTTCAGCGCCGATTGGCCGGGCCGGGTGAACCTGGAGGTGGATTCGGCAGTGCGGATTCCCCCCGGTGGCCCCCTCGACCTCAGGGCGACAGCCCGTCTGCTCGACAGCCGCCTGCGCGGCAAGGCGCTGACCGGAGATCTCGACGCCCGGTTGCAGGGGCAGCGGCTGGACATCGGGCGGCTCGAACTGCACGGGGACGGCTTCGACCTCTCCGCCGCGGGGCCGCTGGCCGAGCGGGTGGCCCTGGCTGTCGACATCCGCCGCCTGGACGGGCTTTATCCCGCAGCCCAGGGGGCGCTCCAGGCCAAGGGGTGGCTGCGCTGGCGCGATGCCTACCTGAGCGGCGAGCTCGAGGGCCTCGCCCGGGAACTGGCCGGTTTCGGGGTGCGGGCCGAACAGCTCAAGCTGACCCTGCGCCATCAGGGGCGCGGCGCGCCGATCCATATCGACGCCCGCGGGCGCGCGCTGGCCTATGGGGATTACCGTCTCGAGCGGCTTGCCCTTGGGATCGACGGCAGCCTCGCCAGCCACCAGGGACGGCTCGAGCTGGCCTGGGACGGCGGCAACGCCCGGCTCAAAGCCGCCGGTGGCTATCGGGACGGCGCCTGGCACGGCACCCTGGCCGAGGCCGGCGGGGAGGACCGTCGCTTCGGCAACTGGGGGCTGGAGCGGCCCGCGCAACTGGCCGCAGGGCCGCAGCGGCTGTGGCTCGAGGGCCTGGCCCTGGCCAGCCGGCGCGGCGAGACCCTCGCGGCCGACGCCGATCTGTCCCTGCAGCCGTTGCGCGGCCACGCCAGAGTTTCGGCCGGAGGGCTCGACCTGGCCCGGGCCAACCCCTGGCTCGGCCAGCTGGAAGCCAAGGGGCGGGTTTCGGCGGATGCCGAAGTGCTCTGGCCCGAGTCGGGGCCGATGGATATGGCCGGGCGGGTCGATCTCGAGGCCCTGTTGCGGCGCGGTGAGCAGCAGCTGGAAATCAGCCGGGGGAGGGTCGACCTCGATTGGGACGGCCGGGGGCTGATTGCCGGGCTGCGCCTGGTCCTGGGGGGCGGCGAGCGGCTCAGCGCCGATGTCGCCTCGGACCAGCCGGCCCGTTTCGGGCTGCCGGAGCAGGCGGAGTTCGCCGTGGACTGGGACGCCCTGTCCCTGTCCCAGCTGCGCCCCTGGCTCCCCGGGATCGAGCTCGACGGCAGCAGCAGCGGGGATATCCGCGGGCAGTGGCAGGCTTCGGGCGAACTTGAACTCGACGGCACGCTCGGCCTGCAGGGGCGGATCCAGCGGGAGCAGCTGGCTCTGGAGATCTCCCGGGTGCGCAGCGATTTCAGTTGGGGTTCCGCGGGGCTGCTGGTGGAGCTGGATGCGGCCCTGAAGGATGGTGGCCAACTGCGGGCCAGGCTCGACTCAGTCGAACCCGGTCGGCTGCAGCTGCCGCGGCAGGGGGATTTCCGCCTGGACTGGGAGCAGCTCGACCTGGCCCGGTTGCGCCCATTTCTGCCCCGCGAAGTGACCCTGGAGGGTGTGCTGGCCGGGCAGGCCCAGGGGCGCTGGCTGCCGGACGGGAGCCTTGAGGTGACCGGGCGGGCCGGAATTGGCGGGGGCGGGCTGGAGTGGCAGGAGAACGGCGAGGGGAAAATCTCCGCGCAGCTGCGCCAGGCCGAACTGAACTGGGACTGGCGGGGCGCCGCGCTGACGGGCGGACTGGCCCTGGCGCTCTCCGACTACGGAAAGCTTGAGGGGGAATTTCTGCTCCCCCTGGCGGCGCGGCTGCCCGTGGCCATCGACCCGCAGGGGGAGCTGCGGGCCCGGCTCGCCGGCAACATGAACGAAAAGGGGCTGTTGGCCGCGCTGTTGCCGGGAGTGGTGCAGGAGAGCCGCGGGGAGCTCCTGCTCGATCTCGAAATGTCCGGTCCTTGGCGGCAGCCCGGCCTGACAGGGGAGCTGAGCCTGGCCAAGGCCGGCGCCTACCTTCCGGCGGCGGGCATTCAGCTGGAGGGGGTGGGCCTGCGGGCGGGGTTCGCCGGCGAGACCATCCGCATCCAGGCTTTCGAAGCGCGTTCGGGCAAGGGGCGGCTCACCGGGGAGGGCGAGATCCGCCTCAGCGAGTGGCGGCTCGCCGGGTACAAAGCTCAGCTCGGCGGAGACAGATTCCAGCTGATCAACCTGCCCGAGCTGCAGGTGCAGGTCAAGCCCGACCTGCAGCTCGAGGGGGACCTGCGCCATCTCAAAGTCCGCGGCGAGGTGACCCTCCCCGAGGTGCTGGTCACCGGCAAGCAGGGGCGTACTCCGGTGGAGCCGAGCCAGGACGTGATCATCGTCGACGCGGCCCAGCCTACGGACAAGCCCATGCCCCTGGAGCTCGATGTCCGCGTCCGGGTGGTGCTGGGCGACAGTGTGCTGATCAGGCTCGCCGGGGTGGACGCCCGGCTGGCCGGCGCGGTCAACCTCGCCGCCACCGGCCCGGCCGACGTCACCGCCCAGGGGGAGATCAGCGTGGCGCGCGGCTCCTACTCCACCTACGGGGTCAAGCTCAACGTGACCCGGGGCAAGGTGCTGTTCGCCGGAGGGCCCATCGACCGGCCGACCCTCGATGTCCTGGCCCTGCGCACCGTCGGCGAGGTCAAGGCGGGGGTGCGGGTCAGCGGCACCCCCAGGGCGCCGGTGGTGAAGCTTTACTCGGAGCCGGGCATGCCTGACACCGACATCCTCGGCTACGTGGTCCTCGGCCACCCCGTCGGGGCCGACAGCGGCCAGGCGAGCATGCTCATGGTGGCCGCCGGAGCCCTGCTGTCCAAGGGAGAGTCGACGGTGCTCCAGGACCGGCTGCAGCGCCGCCTGGGGCTCGATGTCATCGACATCCAGGCCGGCGACGGCGACGTGGAGTCGTCGATGATCACCCTCGGCAAGTATCTGACCCCCGAGCTGTACATCAGCATCGGCCGGGGGCTGGTGAACAACGCCAACGAATTCCGCCTGCGCTACAGCATCACCCGCCGCTGGGAGCTGGAGACCAACGTCGGGGTAGAAAGCGGCGCCGACCTCTATTACAAGATCGAATTCCAATAAACGTTTCCTCCCCCGCTTCCTGCGGCGCGCGTCGCCATTTTGCGACCGTCCTTTCTTGCCCCAATAGACCCTCTGTCGCCAAGGGGCGACGAGGGTTCAGCCGCCTTCCCGGTTCGCCGAAACTGCTCCCTCCCTGCAAAATATTGATTGAATACCAACCAGTTGGGGCAATTGCTCGAGGTGATACCCTTAGCATTTCCCCCCCGGGCCAATACTCCTGTAAATTTTCCTCTGGTTAAATTACCGGGGGGTGGCGCCCCTCCGCGACACTTTTAATCCCCTCCCGGGGACTTCAGGCCAAAACGGAGCGCCGGGGCTGCCTGCCCAGGAGTATGAAATTGGCCACTTTCAATATTTCTCCGTATCCGCGTCGATGGAAAAAGACCTTGTGGTTTCAAACAATTGAAAAATGCGCAAGTCCTTTCAGGACCAATGAAATCCTGTTTGCTGGCATCCTTTCTGCTGATAGGGGAAGGCGTTGAGAGAAGGTTTCGCCATGCGGCGGACGATATGAACAACCAGTCAACCAGGAAAGGAAGAGAACGCGCATGAAAAAGTGGGTGAGTCTGTTGAGTTTGCTCCTGATGGTCGCCTTGGTCCTCCCCGGAATCCGCGAAGCCCAGGCCAGGGACGGCGAAAGGGAAAACTCCGAAAGAACGTACAGAAACTCCGGTTGGAACGCCAACCTCGTCGCAGCGCAGAGCGACGACGATGACAGCGATGACGATGACAGCGATGACGATGATCGCCCCCGGGTCAGAAGAGATGGCCTGGCGGTAAAAAAACACCGCCGCGCCATGGCCGGCAAGCCGGTCACCGAGGACTGCCTGAAGTGCCACGCCGATTGGGCCGCGGAGCAGCCCCCCGTGGAGCAGCCCCCGGTTGAACAGCCCCCGGTTGAACAGCCCCCGGTTGAACAGCCCCCGGTTGAACAGCCCCCGGTTGAACAGCCCCCGGTGGCCGTCGATAGCGATGGCGACGGCGTGGCCGACGAGCTCGACTCCTGCCAGAATACCCCGGCCAACGAGTTGGCCAACGCCAATGGTTGCTCGGCGTCCCAGCTCGACAGCGACAGCGACGGCGTATCCGATGCCCGCGACCTGTGCCCCGGGACCCCCGCCGGGGATGCCGCCGACGCCAACGGTTGTGGCAACAGCCAGGTGGACAGCGACAACGACGGTGTCACCGATGCCAACGATGCCTGCGCCAACTCCCCCTTCGGCGAGCAGGTCGATGCCGGCGGCTGCAGCGCCAGCCAGCTCGACAGCGACAACGACGGCGTGAACAATGCCCAGGACCAGTGCCCGAACACCGCCGCCGGCGTGGAAGTGGACGCCGTGGGCTGCGAGGTCGTGGCCGCCCCCAGCATCCTCAAGGCCCCCGCGACCACCCTTTGCCGCAGCTGCCACGGCTTCAAGGACCCGGCCAATTACAGCCACTCCTCGCTCCAGTCGCGGCACGGCAACAACTGCTCGACCTGCCACAACTTCTGAGCGGGCCCAAAGGAATCATACAAATTCTTGATCGAGAGGCATAAATGAAAAGAATTCTAGGCATTATCGGCATATTCCTGTTGCTGGCGACCACCGGGCCCAATCTTTCCAACTCCTTCGCCGGAGACTGGTCCTGGTTCCAGAAAAGGCGCAACTTCGGGGACAGCTGGAAGGAGCGGATCGCCAAGGCGAAGCAGCAGCGCGAAGACGACCGCAGCGAAGACGATGACTCCAGCGACGAGGATGGTCCGGTGGAAGAGCCCCCGGTGGATCAGCCCCCGGTGGATCAGCCTCCGGTGGAAGAACCTCCCGTGGAGGAGCCTCCGGTGGAAGAGCCCCCGGTGGTGACCGATGTCGATGGCGACGGGTTTGACGGCCTGGCCTTCGGCGGCGCCGACTGCAACGACGACGATGCCGCCGTCAACCCGACGGCGAGCGAAGTCCCCTACAACGGCGTCGACGAGAACTGCAACGGCATGGTCGACGATGACGACCTGGATCAGGACGGTTTCGTCCAGGCCCAGGACTGCAACGACAGCGACGGGGCGATCAACCCGGCTGCCGCGGAAATCCCCGGCAACAACATCGATGAGAACTGCAACGGCATGGCCGATGACCTGGTGGTTGTTCCCGATCCCGACAGCGACGGCGACGGCGTGATCGACACCGCCGATGCCTGCCCGGCTACCGCTGCCGGCGAGGCGGTGGATGCCCAGGGGTGCTCGGACTCCCAGCGCGACGCGGATGGCGACGGCGTCTCCGATGCCCTCGACCAGTGCCCCGCGACCCCCGCCGGGGTTGCGGTGGACGGCAGCGGCTGCGAAGTGCTGCCCCCGGACAGCGACGCCGACGGCGTGGCCGATGCGGCCGACTCCTGCCCCGACACCCCGGCGGGCCAGAGCGTCAACACCAACGGCTGTTCCGCCTACCAGCTCGACAGCGACGGCGACGGCGTATCCGATGCCATCGACCTGTGCGCCGGTACCCCAGCCGGGGTCGAAGTGGATGGCGAAGGGTGCACCGTCGTGCCGCCCGACAGCGACAACGACGGTGTCATCGACGCCAACGACGCCTGCGCCAACACCCCGTCCGGGCAGAATGTCGACGCCAGCGGCTGCGCCCAGAGCCAGCTCGACAGCGACAACGACGGTGTGAACAATGCCCAGGACCAGTGCCCCGGGACCGCCGCGGGGGCTCAGGTGGACGCGACGGGGTGCGAGATCCCCGTGGTTCAGCCGCCCCCCCATAACCTCAATGCGCCCATGGAGACCCTCTGCGCCAGCTGTCACGGGTACGAAGCTTCCCCCGGGTACAGCAGAATGCACAGTCTCCATAGCTACAGCTGCAGCACCTGCCATAACTTCTAAGCTCCTGTGCTTCAGCAGAAAATGGGCCCACGCCGACCAGGCGTGGGCCTTTTTTTTCATCCACCGCCATGCTTAGGCCATTGTCTTGAGCCCGAAGAATGTATAATGATCCTGAATTCGGGGGATTCAACGAAGTCAAGGGAAGAAAGGTACGGAATGGCCAACAGATCAACTGCAGATTCCCGGGGTACGAGCCCACTCGAGGCCGCAGGGCCGGTGACGCTGGAGATGCAATCCGCCCAGGTACGCCGCCGGCTGTTCGGTGCCTGCCTGACCATCGAGCTGTTGCTGCTGCTGGCCGACGCATTGATCAACTGGGGGCGGCTGATCGACATCGGGCCCATCCGCCGGCTGTTCAATATCGCCAGGGAGGACGGTCTGGCCTCCTGGTTCATGGCCAGCCAGACCTTGCTGGCGGGACTGACCCTCTGGCTGGTGGTCCTGGTGGTGCGGGCCCGGGGGGAGAGTCGCGGCCGGGTGTGGGGGTGGGCATTTCTGGCACTGTTTTTCACCGGGATGGCCGTGGATGACGGCGCCCTGATCCATGAGCGGGTCGGCTCGGCGTTCAAGGCGGTTGTTCTTCCGGGGGAAGGGGACCAGGCCGCCCTGACCTGGGGTGGCAGGCTGCTGGAAATTTTCCCGAGCTACCCCTGGCAATTGCTCTTTCTGCCCCTGCTGGCGGCAGCAGGCCTGTTTCTGCTGGTTTTTCTCTGGCGGCAGCTCAGCCGGAAAGGTGCCCGCTCGGCCCTGCTGTTGGCCCTTGGCTGCCTGGCCCTGGCCGTGGGACTCGACTTCGTCGAAGGGATGAGCGAGGCCCATCCCTGGAACCTGCATGCCTGGATGACCGAGCAGGGCGGCTTCTCCCCGGCGGCGGTCCGGCATTTTTCCAAGGCGATCGAAGAATTTTTGGAAATGCTCGGCATTTCGGTCTTCTGGGCCCTGTTCGCCGATCAGCTGATGCGTCTGGCGAGGGGGGGGCTGCTGCTGATTTTTCGGCACGGCTCCCAAGGGTGAATTTTTACCATTGTCCATTTCTAATGGATGCTCGGGAAAAAGCCGGAAAACCTGTTAAATTAAACACAGCAACGAGAAAGGAATCCCTGTGTCGATGAAAATGCTTGCAACCATGGCTGGTGGCCTGCTCGCCCTTCAGTTGGGAAGTGCCCAGGCGGCGGGAACCCTCGACTGGCAGGAGGGGCCGGCGCTCAAGCTTGAAGAGGCCCCCCTGGCGGTCCGGGTCGACGCCGAAGGGCAGAAAATCTATGTAATGGGCGACGGTGGCAACATCCTGGTTTATTCCCAGGGCGGCGAGTTGCAAGGCAAAATCCCCGCCGGCAGCGGAACCGACGGTTTCGAGCTGCTCCCGGGCGGAGACCGGTTGCTTCTCAAAAACTCCCGCGCCAAGACCCTCAAGGTGGTGGAGTTGAGCTTCGTGCAGGAATTCGACCTCTCCGCCTCCCCGACGCTGGGACCCGCCGATGCGCCCGTTTCCGTGGTGGTCTTCGACGATTTTCAGTGCCCCTACTGTGCCCGGCTGGCTCCGCAGCTCAAGCAACTGCTGACCAGTTATCCCGAAAAGGTCAAAGTGGTTTTCAAGAACTTCCCCCTGCGCAGCCACCCCTTTGCCAGAAGCGCCGCCATTGCCGCCCTGGCGGCCCACCGCCAGGGCAGGTTCTGGGACTATCACGACCTGCTGTTTGCCAATTACAACCAGCTTGATGATGGGAAATTCCAGCAGTTCGCCCAGCAGCTGCAATTGGACCTCGAGCGCTTCGAGCAGGATCGCCAGGACCCGGAGCTCTGGGCGCTGATCACGCGCGATACCGGGGAGGGGGTCGAGGGGGGAGTGCGGGGCACCCCCACGGTGTTCGTCAATGGTCGTCTGTTGAAAAACAAGAGCCCCGAGGGGTTTGCCGAGGCCATCGAGGGTGCCCTCGGTCGGGGGGGGAGAAAAATGAAGTAAATCGTCTTCCTTTGCCAAGGGGGGCCTGTGAAACTGCTGGAGCATAAGGCTTTAACGGCTCTTTTGCTGGCGGTGTTGCTGATAGCGGGATGCGCCGGGAACCGGGCTTTTCAGGAGGGGGAAGAGCTGGCCAGGGCCGGTGACTATGACGGGGCCGTCAACCGCTACATGGAGGCCGTGACCAGCGACCCGGAGCGTCACGAGTACCGGATGCAATTGCAGTACGCTCGCGGCCAGGCCGCCCTGGGGCACCTGCGCCAGGGCAAGCTGCTGATGGAGCAGGGCGATGCGGCCGCCTCGGCCGTCCACTTCCAACTGGCGGTCAGCCTCGACCCCGGCCTGGAGGCGGCCGGCCAGCAGCTCCAGCTGGCCCGCAACCGGATGCGGGCTTCCCGGCTGCTGGAGACCGCCGAAATCTACCTGGGGCAGCAGCAGCTCCGCCAGGCCGAAAGCCTGGTAAAGAGGGCGCGCTCTCTCGATCCGCAGAACCCGCGGGGCGAGCGGCTGCAGGGGGAGCTGGCCAAGCAGCGGCGCACGGTGCTGGACGGGATCGAGCTGGACCTGCAGTCGACCAGCCCCATCAGCCTGCGCTTCAGCAAAACCCCGCTGCAGGACGTGTTCCGCATCCTCACCGACCTGTCGGGGATCAACTTCATCTTCGAGGAGGATGTTCGCCCGCAACCGGTTTCCCTGCTGCTCGAACAGGCCAATTTCGCCCAGGCCCTGACCCTGATCCTGGAGATGAGCGGGCTGGAGAGAAAGGTTCTCAACCCCAAGACCATTTTCGTGTTCCCCCGCACCCCGGACAAGCTCAAGCTCTATTCCGACCAGCTGATCCAGGCCTTTTACCTCTCCAACATCGACGCCAAAAAAGCCGTGGTCATGCTGCGCACCATGCTGCAGCTGCGCCGGATCTACGTCCACGAGGAGCTCAACGCCCTGGTGATCCGCGCCGAACCGGAGGTGATCAAGCTCGCCCAACGAATCATCGAGGCGGCCGACCGGGACGATGCCGAGGTGGTTTTCGACGTGGAACTGGTGGAGGTCAGCCATGGCGACGATCTGCGCTTCGGCCCGACCCTGCAGGATTACTCGGTGGGGCTCGGCTTCGGCAATCCCAACCGGGGCAGCATCCTCGACAACACGGTTTCCCCCGGCGGGAGTACGGAGAACCTGGCCTCTGGCCTGGGGCGGCTGGAGACCTTCTACTCGCTGCCGGTAGCCACCTTCGAGTTCGCCAAGACCCTGACCGACTCGGAAATCCTCGCCAATCCCAGAATCCGGGTGAAGAACCGGGGCAAGGCCAAGGTCCATGTCGGAACCCGGGAGCCGGTGATCACCGTCACCATCAACGGCGACAACCGCACCGACAACATCCAGTACGTCGATGTCGGGGTCAAGCTCGACGTCGAGCCGAGCATCCGTCTCGACGGCACCATCCTGACCAAGGTCGCGCTGGAGGTCAGCAGCGTCTCCGATCGCGAGCAGACCACCAGCGGCTCCATCGCCCTGACCATCACCACCACCAACGCCCAGACCGAACTCACCCTCAGCGACGGCGAGCAGACCATTCTCGGCGGGCTGATCCGCGACACCCTGAACAAGACCAAAACCACGATCCCGGTGATCGGCAAGATCCCGGTGCTCGGGGATATGCTCAGCGGGCATTCCGAGGACAAACAGAAGCGGGAGATCATGCTCTCCATCACCCCCCACGTGGTCAAGGCCATGGATCTGCCGCGGGAGGACGTGGCCAGCATCTGGTCGGGGACCGAGGACGCCCTCAGGACCGGCCCGAGCTTCGGTCCGTTTTCCGCATCCTACGAGCCTGAATACGATACCGGTGAAGTCGACGCTGCCCCGGCGATGCGGCCCAAAGGACCCTTCCAGTTGCCGGCAGAGCCGGAGCTGCCCGCCGGGGAAACACCGCAGGGGAGGGCCCCCGCCGCTTCTCCGGCCGGGCCGTCTCTAGCCCCGGCGCCGGCAGCCGAACCGGCTAACGAAGGTGTGGCCGAGGCGGCAGGGGCGACCCGGCCGGCCGTGAGCCTCGCCCTGATCGGGCCCGACCGTGGCTACGTCGGCAGGGAGTTGGCGGTGGTGGGGCGGCTTGCGGGGGGCGAAAGCTTCACCGCGGCCAGGGTGGAACTGGCCTACGATGCGCAGAAGCTTGAATTCCTGCGCGCCGAAGATGCGCGCAGCGGGCCGGGCACGGCCCTGTTCACGGTGACCTCGGCCCCGGGGCGCGTCGCCATCGAGCAGGCCCCCGGCCCGGGCGGAAGTCCCCTGGGGGGTGCCGGGAACCTGTTCCGGGCCTATTTCAGGCCCCTGCTCCCCGGCACTGCCTCGATCGAGCCGGACCCGGCGGGGTTTGTGGCGCCCGGCGGGCAGCGCATCGCTGTCGGAGCCACCGGGATGACCCTGGAGGTGTTCGCCCTGCCGGCCGCGAAGGATGAGCGGCCCCAGGCCTCTTCCGGCAGCACGGGGCCCGGGGCCGCGGCGCCTCGCATCGCCCCTTCGGTACCGTCCCCGGGCCAGCCGCCCCTGAAACCGGCGCCGGAGACCGTGGTCAAAGAGGTGGTTTCCCCGCCCGCGCCGCCCGAGGCGCGACCCGGGCCAATGCCCCCGCGGGTCGGGCCCCTCGGCACCGCGCTGGGCGAGCCGGACGCGGGCGAGAAAACGCTTCCTGCGCAGGTTCCCGCTGCCTCTGCGCCACCGACCGCCCCCGGGGAGGACCTGGGGGAGTTTTCTTTCAACGTCTTTGCCCAGCAGACCGGCATCCCCCCCGAATTCGAAACAAAACTGGAGGAGATTGCCGCCCTGGCGAAGTCCCATCCCGCCAGCCGGGTCCTGATCGAGGGGCATACCGACAACGTCGGCCCGGAGGCAGTCAACCTGCGCATATCCAGGCAGCGGGCCCTCGAGGTCCGCAGGGTCCTGCTCGAGAGGTTCGGTCTCGACCCCGCGCGGGTCGAGGCCCGGGGGTATGGTGAACAAAGGCCGGTGGACGAAAACTCCACCCAGGAGGGGCGCCATCGCAACCGCCGGGTGGTGGTGCGGGTGCTGCCCTGAGTCGCGGGCCCGCTCAGAGCCGCCTCCCGGGCGTTTGCCCGGATTGTCTCCGGCGGACGACCTAGCGCTTGACAATTCTCCGGGGTGATGCTAAAAAGCCGGACATTTGCGCGCATCCAACCAAGATTTATAGAGAACGGAGGACATAAGCCATGGAAAGAACGTTCGCCATCATCAAGCCCGATGCCTTCAAGGCCGGTTATGCCGGAAGGATCATCGCCCGCATCTACGCCGAGGGGTTCAAGATCGTCGGCCTGAAGAAGCTCTACATGAGCAAGGTCGAGGCCGAGGGCTTCTACTACGTGCACAAGGCCCGCCCGTTTTTCGGCGAACTGACCGACTTCATGAGCAGCGGCCCCTGCGTCGTCATGGTGCTCGAAGCCGAAGGCGCGATCAAGAAGTGGCGCGACCTGATGGGCGCCACCAACCCGGCCGAAGCCGCCGAAGGCACCCTGCGCAAGGAGTTCGGCTCCTCCATCGGCGAGAACGCCACCCATGGCTCCGATGCTCCCGAGACCGCGGCCTTCGAGATCCCCTACTTCTTCTCCGGGCTGGAACTGCTCTAATCGAAAAGCCAGTTTAGCCTTGTGAATGCC
Source organism: Desulfuromonas versatilis (assembly GCF_019704135.1). NCBI lineage: Bacteria > Pseudomonadati > Thermodesulfobacteriota > Desulfuromonadia > Desulfuromonadales > Desulfuromonadaceae > Desulfuromonas > Desulfuromonas versatilis. The sequence goes on along the minus strand of NZ_AP024355.1, from coordinate 2,937,464 downwards.
AAGCCCTTCGGGTACAATCCGAGGGGCTTTTTTATTGTAAAATCAGCGGGAAAGATGTTCCCCCGCGGCAAATGGACAGCATGAGCGATACGAACCTGATCGACCTGAAAAACCTCACCCTCGAGGAGTTGACCGATTTTCTCGCCGGGATGGGCAAGGAAAACTTTCGCGCCCGCCAGATCATGCGCTGGATCTATCAGCGCGGAGCCTGCTCCTTTGCAGAAATGACCGACCTGTCCAAGGTGCTGCGCGAAGAGCTGGCCGGCCGGGCTTTCATCTCCGACTGGGTCCCGGAAGTTACCGAGCAGAGCCAGGACGGGACCCGAAAATACCTGTTTCGCCTCGCCGACGGCCAGACCGTGGAATCGGTGCGCATCCCCATGGAGGGCGAGCGCGCCACCCTGTGCATCTCCACCCAGGTGGGGTGCGCCATGCAGTGCGCCTTCTGCCTGACGGGCACCTTCGGCCTGCTGCGCGACCTGGAGCCGGCGGAGATCGTCAACCAGGTCTGCGCGGCCCTCAAGGACGGCCCGATCAACAACATCGTCATGATGGGCATGGGCGAGCCGCTGCACAACCTGGAAAACGTGATCAAGGCCCTGCGGATCTTCTACACCACCGAGGGGTTCGACTACGGCCCGCGCAAGATCACCCTGTCGACTTCCGGGCTGGTCCCCCAGATGCTGGAGCTGGGCAGGCGGATTCGCGTCAACCTGGCGGTTTCCCTCAACGCCACCACCGACGAGGTGCGCGACGAGCTTATGCCGGTCAACCGGCGCTATCCCCTCAAGGAGCTGATGGCCGCCTGCCGCGAGTACCCGCTGCAGCCCCGGCAGCGGATCACCTTCGAGTACATCCTGATCCGCGGGGTCAACGACACCGCGGCGGACGCCAAGCGCCTGGTCAAGCTGCTGCACGGCATCGCGGCCAAGGTCAACCTGATCCCCTTCAACGAGCACGAGGGGTCGGCGTTTCGCGCCCCGCTGGCCGAGAGCATCGAGGCCTTCCAGACCTACCTGCTCGACCGCAACATCGTCGCCATCCGCCGCGCCAGCAAGGGGCAGGACATCTCGGCGGCCTGCGGCCAGCTCAAGGGCAAACTTGAAAAACAGCAAGGGCGCCTGCCGGCGCCTTGATAAATTCAGTGACCGGTGATCAGTGACGAGTAATGAGTAGAAAAGCTTTTACTCCTTACCCCTTACGCCTCACTCCTCACGATCTTTTTACAGGAGATTCACATGTCCCAACCCACCATCGGCGTCATCGGCGGCAGCGGTCTTTACGAGATCGAAGGGCTCACCGATGTGCAGGAAGTTCTTCTGGATACCCCCTTCGGCGCTCCATCGGATGCCTATATCACCGGCACTCTGGAAGGGGTGAAGATGGTGTTTCTGCCCCGCCACGGCCAGGGGCACCGGTTTCTGCCCTCGGAAGTCAATTACCGGGCCAACATCTACGGCATGAAGAAGCTGGGGGTGGAGCGGATCATCTCGGTTTCGGCGGTCGGCAGCATGAAGGAGGAGATCGCCCCCGGACACATGGTGATCCCCGACCAGTTCTTCGACCGCACCCAGGGCAAGCGCGCCTCGACCTTCTTCGGGGAGGGGGTGGTCGGCCATGTCCAGTTCGCCGACCCGCTTTGCGCTGATCTCTCGGAGATCCTCTACCAGTCCTCCCTGGAAGTGGGCGCCACCACCCACAAGGGAGGGACCTACATCTGCATCGAAGGGCCCAACTTTTCCACCCGCGCCGAGTCCAACATCTACCGCAGCTGGGGGGTGGACGTGATCGGCATGACCAACATCCCCGAGGCGCGCCTGGCCCGCGAGGCGGAGATCTGCTACGGCACGGTGGCCCTGGCCACCGACTACGACTGCTGGCACGAGGGGCATGACGACGTGTCGGTGGAGGCGGTGATCGCCATCATCCAGCAGAACGTCGCCACCGCCCGCAACATCATCAAGGCGGCGGTCAAGCGCCTTTCCCAATCCCGCAGCTGTGCCTGCGGCGAGGCGCTCAAGTTCGCGGTGATGACCCACAAGGAACTGATCCCGGAGCAGACCAGGCAGCGGCTGGAGCCGCTGATCGGCAAGTATCTCTGAGCCGGCCTGGCGGCGGCGGGGTTGCGTCACCCGCTTCTTTGCGGTTAAACTTTTTCAGGAAAACAAGGACGGATTGCCGTGAGTATTCTGGTTGTAGGTTCGGTTGCCTTCGATTCGGTGGAAACCCCATTCGGCCAGGTGGAGGAGATTCTCGGCGGGTCGGGGACCTATTTCTCGACCTCGGCGAGCTTTTTCACCGATGTAAGCCTGGTGGCGGTGGTCGGGGAGGACTTCCCCGAGGAACACCTCGATTTTCTGCGCTCGCGCAGCATCGACCTGGGAGGTGTGAAGAAAGCCCCGGGCAGAACTTTCCGCTGGAAAGGGCGCTACGGGTACGACCTCAACGAGGCGCACACCCTGGATACCCAGCTCAATGTCTTCGAAACCTTCAAGCCCGAGCTTCCCGCCGGCTACGAAGACGCCGAGTACGTGTTTCTCGCCAACATCGACCCCGAACTCCAGTTCGAGGTGTTGCAGCAGGTACGCAGGCCCGCCATGATCGCCTGCGACACCATGAATTTCTGGATCGAGGGGAAGCGGGCCGAACTGCTGAAAACCCTGCGCAAGGTGGACACCCTGCTGATCAACGAGGGCGAAGCCCGGCAGCTGGCCGGGGAGGCGAACCTGGTCAAGGCCGCCCGTTCGATTCTCGCCATGGGGCCGCGAACCCTGGTGGTCAAGCGGGGCGAGTACGGGGTGCTCATGTTTACCGAACACTCGACATTCGCCGCGCCGGCCTTCCCCCTCGAGTCGGTTTACGACCCGACCGGCGCCGGGGACACCTTTGCCGGAGGCTTTGTCGGCTACCTGGCCGCAACCCGCAATCACTCGGAGGCCAATGTCCGCAAGGCGATCGTCTTCGGTAGCGTCATGGCTTCGTTCACCGTCGAGGATTTCAGCCTCAACCGCCTGCGGTCCCTCGAGTCCAAGGAAATCGAGAACCGCTTCCAGAAGGTCAAGCTGCTGACCGAGTTCGAAGGGATCGGCTGACCGCTACCGGGCCCGGGAGGCCACGATGTTCAGCTGGAAAAAGGAAATGACTCGGCTGGAGGTGCCGGTTGGCCGGGTGCTGAAGCTGATGCAATCCATGAGCGACGTGCAGGTGGCCTTGCCGGGTTTGACCGGGCAGATGGCCACCGCCTACCTGTGCGCCTATGCGGGGCAGCGGGGGGTGAGGGTCGCGGTGGCGCTCCATCTGCGGGAGAACCACCAGCTGGCCTTTTACCTCAACGACGGGGGCGAGGTGGCCCGCGACAAGGTTGGCGGCCCGTTGAAGGATGGCATCCGCTTTGCCGAGTCCATGGGGTTCCAACTGGACGAGATCGACCTGCAGCAGCTCGGGGAAGCCGAACGAACCGCCCGCTGGGCTTCGCTCCCCCTGGGCCGGGGGCTGGCGCCGCTGCAGCGGCCCGCTGCGGCACCTGCGCAGAAGCCCGCCGCTTCTTCCGCAATAGCCCCGTCGCCGGAGGCTGCCGAAGAGCTCGTGGCACCGCCGACCCCCGCCGAGATGGCGGAAAAACGTGCTGGATTGCTGGAAAACCTCGGACGCTTTCTGGCCTCACTGTAAGGGAGGGCAAGTGCGCAGAAACCTGTACCTGACGACCGTGCTGCTGCTGTTGGCGCTGCTGAGCGGCTGCGGCGCTCCCAAGAAGGCGCCGGACGATGCCGAGGTTCATTACATTCTCGGCCTTTCCTATCTGCGGGAGGGGAATTACACCTCCGCCTTGAAACAGTTCCTGATCGCTGAAAAGGAATCCCCGCGGCGTCCAGACATCCAGGGGGCGCTGGCCCAGGCCTACCAGTTGAAGAAGGCCTACCCCGAGGCGGAACGGCACTACCTGCTGGCCATCGACTACAGTGAGCAGGAGCCCCAGTTCCAGAACAACCTCGCGGCGCTTTATCTGGACATGCAGCGCTGGGACGACGCCCTGGTCTATTTTCGCAAGGCTTCGGGCAACCTGCTGTTCGGCAGCCCTGAAGTGGCCCTGACCGGCGCCGGTTTCGCCCATTTTCAAAAAGGCGATTACCTGGAGGCGTTAATCGCCTACCGGGAGGCCCTCTCCCGCAACCCCCAATATGTTCCGGCCCGGTTTCGCCTCGGCGAGGCCTACTACGCGCTGGACAAAAACGACCTGGCCATCGAGGCCTACCAGGCAGCCCTGGGTATGGCGCCTGAGTTCGCCCAGGGGCACTACCAGCTGGGCCTGTCCTATCTGAAGGAACGGGAAATGGCAAAGGCGGCCGAATCCTTTTCCGAAGTGCTGCGCCTCGCCCCGGACAGCGAGTGGGCCAGGCTCTCCAAAGACTACCTCAAATTGTTGAAATAGGCCGATGACCGCACCCGACCAGCCCAGCCTGGGAACGCTGCTCAGGCAGCGCAGAGAGCAGCGTGGCATGACGCTCGAAACGGTTTCCCGCCAGACCAGGATCAAGCTTGCCTACCTGCAGGCCCTGGAGGAGGACCGCTTCGAGGTGTTTCCCGGCGAGGTCTATCTCAGCGGGTTTCTGCGCACCTATGCCGCATCGCTGGGGCTGGAGGCGGGGAGCCTGCTGGAGCGTTATCGGCAGCAAACCGGCAATCGGCAGGACAAGGGCGAGCAGGCGCTGGCCGGTGAGCTCACCTCGATTCCCATCGAGAGTTCTTCCCCCAGCCGCCCCCTGGTGCGGTTGCTGCTGGCGGCGCTGGTGGTTTTGGCGACGCTGGTTGGAGCGCTGCTGTTCAAGGACTCCCTGCCGCAGGAACCTGCGGAGGTGATTCAGCCGCTGGCCGCGAGCGATGCTCCGGGAGGTGATTCTCCGGGGCCTGCCCTTCCGCAAGCTGTTCCCGAGCCGGCTGCGCCCGAGGCGCAACAGCCAGCTGCGGAGGAGGCGCAACAGCCGGCCTCCGAGGAGCGCGAGTACCCGGGCCCCGGGGAACCGGAAAGGGCAACCGAAGAAACTTCCGTTGCGCTTGTCGAGCCGGTTCCGGCCGCCGAGCCTGCCCCGATCGTCAAGACCGGGGCTCCACCCCAGGCTCCGGTACAACCGCTGGCCCAGCTCAACCCCGGCGGGGCGGCGATGAAGGTTGAGGCGTTGGCTCCCGTTTCCATCGGCATCTCGGTGGATGGCCAGGCGGAGCGCAGATATGAGCTGGCAGCGGCCACCGTGTTGAGCTGGAAAGTCCGCTCCAGCGCGCGATTGTCGGTTTCCGACCCCGCCGCCCTGAGGGTCTGGCTCAACCAGGAGAGGGTGGAGCTGGAAGATCGCTCCGAGCTGGTGCTGAACATTTCTCCAGGCTCGCTGAACGAGGATGGACAATGACCATACAATGCCCTGAATGCGGTGCCCGCTACCGGGTCGACCCTTCCCGGGTCAAAAAGACGGTGGCCCGGGTCAGGTGCCCCAAATGCAATCATCAATTCCAGGTCGATCTGGGAGAGGCCCCGGTGCCTGAGCCCCAGCCGGCAAAGGAAAGTCCCGAGGCAGCAGCGCCGCGGCAGGCGGCGTCGGGACCGGCCATCCTGGTGGTGGACGACTCAAAATTCTTTCGGGAGCTGATTCTGGACGTTCTTCAGCCCCTCGGGGCCCGACTGTTGACCGCCGCCGACGGGGTCGAGGCCCTGGAAATCATCCGCCGGGACCGCCCCGAGCTGGTTCTGCTGGATCTGAACCTGCCGCGCATGGATGGCTACCAGCTGATCCGCGAGGTGCGGGCCGACGCTTCCCTGCAGGCCATTCGCCTGATGGCCATGAGTGGGGTGTACCGCAAAGAGGCCGACGTCGCCAGGGTGGAACTGGCCGGGGCCAACGATTTCATCAACAAATCCTTCAAGCCCGAACAGCTGCAGTATCGGGTCAAAAAACTGCTCGAGGGTTAAATGCCGCAAAGCGGGATCGACCAGTTGGCCGATGCGGTGTTGCGCCGCTGCGGAGACGACCCCTTTGACCTGGCCATCGTGCTCGGTTCAGGGCTCGGGGCGCTGGCTGCCGAGTTGGACCAGGCGGAAGAGTTCGCCTACGGGCAGTTCCCCTGTTTTCCCGAGGGGAGTGTCGCGGGGCACGCGGGGCGGCTGGTTGGCGGAACCCTGCAGGGGTGGCGGGTGCTGCTGTTTCAGGGGCGCTTTCACCTCTACCAGGGGCTCAGCGCCCGGCAGGCAGCGCTGCCGGCGACCATCGCCCATCGCCTGGGTTGCCCCCGGCTGCTGCTGACCAGCGCCGTGGGGGGGATCGAGCCGGCGTATCGTCCGGGCGATTTCGTGTACATCGCCGACCACATCAACCTGCTGGGTGACAATCCCCTGCGCGGGGTTGACGACAACCCCTTCGTCGATCTCTCGGCCCTGTACCGGCAGGACCTGTTCTCGGGGCTTCTCACCCGGGCCCGGGCGCTGGGGATTGGCCTGCACCGGGGGGTGCTCGCCGCCATGCCCGGCCCCTCCTACGAGACGCCTGCCGAAATCCGCATGTTGCGCCTGCTTGGCGCCCAGGTGGTTTCCATGTCCATGGTCCCCGAGGCCATCCTGGCCGCTTACCTGGGGCTGGAGGTCGTCGGCCTCTCGCTGGTGGCCAATGCCGCCGCCGGACTCGCCAGCCAGCCCCTGAACCACGAGGAGGTCCTGGCCGTCGGCCGCCGGGGCGCGGAGCAATTGAGCGCCCTGGCCAGGGAGCTTATCCGCCTCTGGCAGCAAAATCCCGTCTGAAATTCCCCCGATCCTGTTCCCAAGACCCCCGCAGGGTTTCCGTGGGTCCTTTAAGGCCATGGAATCATTTATTTTTTTCGAAGGGAATCAGCCTGTCTGTTGCTTGACAGTGCACTGGCGCATGGTAGAATTTCCTTGAAAATATGCCAAGGAGTAGATGTTTTGGGGCGAAAAATCGACAAAATTTTAATCGTAGACGACGAGGAGAATGCTCGAATCGGGCTGAGCAAACTCCTGTCCCAGGAAGGGTACCAGGTCGACAGTGTCGGCAACGGCTATGAGGCGCTGGAATTTCTTCGTCAGCAGAAAGTGAACCTGGTGATCAGCGACATCAACATGCCCGGAATGAACGGCCTGGCTTTCTTGCGGGAACTGAACCGCAACTACCCCAGCACCAACGTCATCATGATCACCGCTTACGGGGGAGTCGAGTCTTACCTGGAAGCGATGAATCTCGGGGCGTTCGAGTACATCCATAAACCGGTGAAACTTGATGAACTCAAATCGGTGATGAAGAAGATCCACAACGGTAAACAGCACGTTGGTAACTCCTAGTTGTCAGCCACCATCCCTGGGGAGGAGCGATGAAAGACTTCAAGAGCATTGTCTACGCGACGGACTTTTCGGAAAGCTCCGACTATGCATTCAAGTATGCCCTTGCCCTGGCCAGGAAGTTCGGGGCCCGGTTGAACGTGGTTCATGTCATCAACGAACCCGTGGACCTGCGGGGCTTCTATGTGCCGCACATCTCCTTCGAAAAACTGGAGGAGGAAATCGAGGAGGGGGCGCAAAAGATGATGGAGAAGTTCTGCCGCACCCACATGCGCGATTTTGACAATTACCAGACCTTTATCGTGCCCGGCATCCCCTACGACGAGATCATCAAGAAGGCGCAAGAGGTTTCCGCGGATCTGATCGTGATGGGTACCCATGGGCGCACCGGCCTGGATCACGTGCTGTTCGGCAGCACCGCCGAGAAGGTGGTGCGCAAATCCGCCATCCCGGTCATGACCATCCGCATCCAGGAGTAGCCTCGCCAGAGGTCCCCGCCTATACCGGAAAAGACGGCCCGCCGGCCGTCTTTTCCGTTTTGTCCCCACCCCGCCAAGGCCGGCCTTTCCCCCTTGTCAAACCAGACCGGGAAGGTTATTCTGTGTCCCGGTTTCCCGGGTGTTGTCGTTATTGCTTCGGTAGTTGAATATCGAAATCCGGTGGTGGTGTCGGGGCGCGGTTCCCGAGCCGAGGGCGGGGAAACCCCGCCCCTACGTATCCTTGCTGAATCGTTGGAGCAATACTCAGAAAGTGTCGGCAAGCATGGTCAAAGATCGAATTCTGGTGGTGGACGACGAGAAGATCATTCTCGAGCTCACCTCGATGATCCTCAAAAACAGGGGATACCAAGTCCTTACCGCCGAAAGCGGCGCCGAGGGGCTGGCCGTGGTGGAGCGCGAAAAGCCCGCGGCGGTGCTGCTCGACTACATGATGCCGGTGATGGACGGCATGACCGCCCTGAAACAGATCCGCCAGCGCTTTCCCGATACCTACGTGATCATGTTCACCGGAAAGGGGAGCGAGGAGATTGCCGTCGAGTTGATGAAGGCCGGCGCTTCGGACTACATCCTCAAGCCCTTCAACAACCAGGACCTGGTCGAGCGGCTGGAAAACGTCCTGCGCATTCGGCGCATCGAACTGCACAACAAGGAGCTGCGCCAGGAGCGCGAACGGCTGCTGCGGGAGATCGAGAAGTGGAACCAGGAGCTCGAACAGCGGGTCGAAGAAAAATCCCGTGAACTCGAGCGGGCCCACGCCGAAATCCTGCAGGCCGAGAAACTGGCCTCCCTCGGGCACCTCTCGGCGGGGATGGCCCATGAAATCCGCAATCCTCTGAACTCCATCAGCCTTTTCGGGCAGATCCTCAGGTCCGGTCTCGAACAGGACCCGGAGATGTCCGGTTACGCGGATAAGATCCTCAAGGAGGTCGACCGCATCGACGGCATCCTGGTGCAGTTGCTGGCCGCCAGCAAACGTCCTCGCTTTGAACTGGAGCTGGTCAGCGTCGCCGAGGTCCTCGCAGGGGTCCTGGAAGGCTTCGACGCGCAACTGGCAGCCCTGGGGATCGACGTGGACAGTCAGCTGCTCTCCACCCCGCCGCAAATTCTTTCTGACTCCACCGAAATCGAGCAGATATTCAACAACCTGATCGCCAACGCCATCTACGAAATGCAGGACGGCGGGCGGCTGGGGGTGCGCCTCGACCACGACGCGACCAAGATCCGGGTCGATATTTCCGATACCGGCCGCGGCATCCCCAAGGAGAATCTGAACAAGATTTTCGACCCCTTTTTCACCACCAAGACCAAGGGGACCGGCTTCGGTCTCTCGGTGGTGCTGCGTATCGTCAAGACCTACGGCGGCCGGATTTCGGTGGAAAGCACCGAGGGGCAAGGCACGGTCTTCCACATCGAGCTGCCCCTGAGTTGAGCGCCGTGAATCTCCCCCTTTGGCATCGCCCACAGCGCCGCGTCCGCTGGCCCGGGGTGGGCAAGGATTGCCTGCCATGGGCTTGAGACTCAGGGAAGTCACCCTGACCCTCGAGGAGCCCGAATCGCTGCTGGCGCAAAAGGTCGCTCGCGAACTGGGGCTCCAGGTTGCGGACCTGGGAGAGCTGCGGGTGGTGCGCCGGGGCATTGACGCCCGTAAAAAGCCCAATGTCCTGCGGGTCTTCACCCTGGAGTTCACCCATGCCGACGAAGCCGGGGTGCTGCGCCGCAACCAGGCCAATCGCCGCCTGGAGGCGGCCCTTCCGAGCGCGCCGCCGGGCATTGTCCCGGTGGGGCGCAGCCACCGCTGCGTGGTGGTGGGGATGGGGCCGGCCGGGCTGTTTGCCGCCCTGCACCTGGCCCGCTGCGGGGCCGCGGTCACCCTGGTGGAACGCGGTCGCCCGGTGGAGGAGCGGGTGCGGGATGTGCGCCGCTTCTGGAACGGGGAGGGGCTGGACCCGAAGAGCAACGTGCAGTTCGGCGAAGGCGGGGCAGGCACCTTTTCCGACGGCAAGCTGACCACCCGGGTCAACAACCCATGGATCCGCCTGGTGTTGCAGACCCTGGTCGAGTGCGGCGCGCCGGCGGAGATCCTCACCCAGGCCAAGCCCCACGTCGGCACCGACCGGTTGCGCCTGGTGCTGATCAATCTGCGCAAGACCCTGCTTGCCGCGGGGGTCGATATCCGCTTCGAGACCTGCCTGACCGGAATCGCCACCAGCGGCGGGCGGGTCAGTGCCGCGGTATTCGACGAGAAGGACGAAACCGGCTGCGACAGCCTGGTGCTGGCGCCGGGACACAGCGCCCGGGATACCTACCGGATGCTGCAGCGCAGCGGGGTCAGGCTCGAGGCCAAACCCTTTGCCGTCGGCCTGCGGGTTGAACACCCGGTGGAGCTGATCAACCGCATCCAGTACGGTTTCGAGCGCCACCCAAGCCTGCCGGCGGCCGATTACGCCCTGACCTGGAATGACCCGGAGAGCGGCCGTGGGGTATACTCGTTCTGTATGTGCCCGGGGGGCGAGGTGGTCATCTCCTCCTCCGAGCCGGGCGGCATGGTGGTCAACGGCATGAGCCCGCGGCGCCGCGACGGGGCCTGGTCCAACAGTGCGCTGGTGGTCGGCGTGCGGCGCGAGGATTTTCCTGGGGACGACCCCCTGGCCGGGGTCCGGTTCCAGCGGCACTGGGAGGAGGCGGCGTTTCGCGAGGGGGGCGGCGATTACCACGCTCCCGGGCAGAACCTGCTGGCCTTTCTCGGCAAGGGGCGTGGCCCGCTGTTCTCCACCTGCCGACCCGGGGTGCGCGAAGCCGACCTGACGCGGGTCCTGCCGGATTTCGTGTCCCGGGGCCTGCGCCGGGCACTGCCCCATTACGAGCGGCGGATGCGCGGCTTCGTCAGCGCGGAAGCCTGCCTGGTCGGGGTGGAAACCCGCACCTCGGCGCCGCTGCGGATCGTGCGCGGCGCGGACGGCCAGTCGCTCTCCCACCCGGGGCTCTTCCCGGCCGGCGAGGGCGCCGGCTATGCCGGCGGCATCATGAGCGCCGCTCTGGACGGCCTGCGGGCCGCCGAGCAGATCGTAAACCAAGTAAGAATCGGGAGTTGATGTTGAAGAAAGTTTTCGTGGAGCAGATCCGTGAGCGAGACTGGGTGGAGAGCCCCTTCCTGGTGCGCGATAAAATCATGGCCATGGCCAAAAACGGCAAGCCCTACATGACCCTCAAGCTGGTGGATCGCACCGGCGAGGTGGAGGGACGGGTCTGGGACCGGGTGGACGAGTTTGCCGGGCGTTTCGAAAAGGACGATTTCATCCAGGCCAGCGGCAAGGCCAGCGTCTATCTCGGCAAGATGCAGCTGGTGATCCAGGACCTGGAGCGGGTCGCGGAGCAGCAGATCGACCTGGCCGATTTCCTGCCGGTCTCCCAGCGCCGGCCCGAGGAGATGGTGGCCGAGCTGCGCGGCAAGGTCGGTGCCTTGAGCGATCCGCATCTCAAGTCGCTGATGGAGGCGTTTCTGGCCGACGCGGCGTTTTTGAAGGCCTACAGCCAGGCCCCGGCGGCCAAGTCGATGCACCATGTCTACCTGGGCGGCCTGCTCGAGCACTCTTTGGCGGTAGCCAGCCTGGCCGAGGACGTCACCGCCCGCTATCCCGGGCTCAATCGCGACCTGCTGGTGGTCGGGGCGCTGCTGCACGACATCGGCAAGGTCAGCGAGCTGCGCTACGAGCGCTCCTTCGATTACTCCGACGAGGGCAAATTGCTCGGGCATATCGTCATGGGGGTGGAGATGGTGGAGGAGAAAGTCCGCCAGCTGCCCGGCTTTCCCAGACCCCTGGTGACCCTGGTCAAGCACCTGCTGCTCTCACATCACGGCCAGTACGAGTACGGCTCGCCCAAACGGCCCAAAACCCTCGAGGCGGTGATCCTCAACTATCTGGATGATCTCGACTCGAAGATCAACGGGGTGCGGACCCATATCGAAAAAGAGCCCGACAACAGCAACTCCTGGACCAGCTACCACCGGCTCTACGACCGCTATTTCTTCAAGGGGACGGCGGGCGACCCTCCCCAGGGCGAAACCCGACCTGCGGCCCCTGTCGCGGTGGAGCCGCCCAGGGCCCAGGAGCCCGCCAAGCCGCAACAGGAAAAACCCCGGGAGCGGGGGGCCAAGCCCGACCACGGCAAACGGCTCGGGTTTTCCCTGGCCGACCAGCTGCGGGGCAAGAGCCTGGACCTGTTCACCGCCGACGATGACAAGGAGTGAGTCATGAACCCTGAAATTCTGCCTGTCGGCCCGCTGCAGGTGAACTGCGCCATCTTCAGCTGCCCCGAAACCGGCGAGGCGATGATCATCGACCCGGGCGACGACGGCGAGAGAATCCTGGAGCTGGTGCGCAGGGCGGGGCTGCAGGTGAAGCTGATCGTCAACACCCACGGCCACTTCGACCATGTCGGTGCCAACCGCCTGCTGGTGGAGAAAACCGGCGCTCCGCTGCTGATCCATGCGCTGGATGTGCCGCTGCTGCAGCGGGCGGTCGAGCACGCCGCCCTCTACGGGCTGAAGGCCGTCCCCTCGCCGGAGCCGGAGCGCACCCTGAACGACGGCGAGGTGCTCAGCCTTGGCACCCGGCGGGTCGAGGTCATCCACACCCCGGGTCATTCCCCCGGTGGGATCTGCCTGCTGGCGGGCAATCACCTGTTTTCGGGAGATTCGCTGTTCGCCGGGTCCATCGGCCGCACCGATCTGCCGGGAGGCGACCACGCCTTGCTGGTTGCCAAGGTGCGCCAGAAGCTGCTGGTGTTGCCCGGCGAGACCATCGTGCACCCCGGCCATGGTCCCGACACCACCATCGCCCGGGAAAAGGCCAGCAACCCCTTTGTCGGGGACCGGGCCTGAGGTGGACTTGAGACGGGGGGCAACAAGCGCGAAAGCGAGGGTCAGGGTATGCTGAGAGGCAAGCGGATCGTACTGGGGGTGAGCGGCGGCATCGCCGTCTACAAGGCGGTGGAGTTGCTGCGGCTTTACGTCAAGGCCGGCGCCGAGGTGTCGGTGATCATGACCCGGGCGGCCCAGCAGTTCGTCACCCCGCTGACCTTTCAGACCCTTTCGGGCAATCCGGTGCACACCGACCTGTTCGACCTCTACCAGGAGAAGGAGATCGGGCACATCTCCCTGGCCGACCGGGCCGAGCTGTTCGTGGTGGCGCCGGCCACCGCCAATGTGGTGGGCAAGGTTGCCGGGGGGATCGCCGACGACCTGCTGACCACCACCATCATGGCCACCAAGGCCCCGGTGCTGTTCGTGCCGGCGATGAACGTGAACATGTGGGAAAACCCCCTCTACCGCCAGAACCAGGAGAAGCTGACGGGGCTGGGCTATCACTTCATGGAACCGGCCACGGGCATGCTCGCCTGCGGCTGGGAGGGGAAGGGGAAGCTGCCCGACCCCCAGGCCATTCTCGAGCAGACCCAGGCCCTGCTCGGCCCTGCCGACCTGGCCGGGGAGACGGTGCTGGTCACCGCCGGCCCGACCCGCGAGGAGCTCGACCCGGTGCGTTACCTGAGCAACTACTCCTCGGGGAAGATGGGCTACGCCATCGCGGCGGCCGCCAGAAACCGCGGCGCCCGGGTGATCCTGGTCAGCGGCCCGACCTGCCTGGACGCACCCTGCGGCGTGGAGCTGCATCAGGTGGTCAGCGCCAGGCAGATGCGCGAGGCGGTGCTGGCGCAGGCCGCCTCCGCCAGCATCATCATCAAGGCCGCGGCGGTGGCCGATTACCGCCCCGCCCAGGCCGCCGCGCAGAAGATCAAGAAGACCGGCGCCGAGGCGCTGACCCTGACCCTGGAGAAGAATCCGGACATCCTGGCCGAGCTGGGGCGGATCAAGGAGCAGCGGATCCTGGTCGGGTTTGCCGCGGAAACCGCCGACCTGCTGGCCAACGCCCGCAAAAAGCTCACCGAGAAGGGCCTCGATATGATCGTCGCCAACGACGTCTCCCAGCCGGGGGCCGGCTTCGACGTGGATACCAACATCGTGAGGCTGCTTTATCCCGACGGCCGCGTGGAGGAGTTGCCGCAGATGAGCAAGGACGAGGTGGCCCACCGGCTGCTCGACCGGGTGGCGGGGTTGCGTAAGGCGTGAGGCGTGAGGCGTGAGGCGTAAAACTTTTACGGTCCACGGCCCACGGCTTTCTAGATCACGGAGAGCAGTTCCAGCAGGCGGTCGGGGCTGGTGATCCCTTCCCGGAAGCGGGGTTTGAGCTGGGCCAGAATCTCCTCGGCTTCCCGCTCGGGGAGCTTGCCGTCGAGCCAGAGAAGGTTGAGGTTCTTGCGGATCATCTTGGCTGCGTTGATGGCCCGTTCGCCGGTCGGGTCCGCTTTCCAGTAGGGGCTCTGCTCGAGGTCGCCCAGGATGCTCTCGGTGATGGTGCGGGCCAGGCCAAGGTAGTCTTCGCGATCGACCTCGCTGATGGTCCATTTGGAGGAAATCGCCAGCGAGCGGAGCATCTTCTGCCACTGCTGGAGGCGATTGAGCAGCAGCATCGAGTTGAAGATCCGCTTGTTGGTCTTGAAGGAGAATATCGTGTCCGAGAGCACGCTGCGCAACAGCGCGTCGTTCTCCGCGAAGTCCTTGCGGGCGATGGTCCGCGCCAAGGTCCAGATTTCCGGGTCGATGTGGGCTTCGAAGCGGATCTCCCAATAGGTGTGCTTGAGCATCACCGTGTTGAAAGAGCGCACCATCTTGAAGGGAACGAAGTAGGAGTGGGCCACGGTGTCGGCCGCCAGGTGACCCAGATAGCCGTAGGCGCAGGCCCGCTGCGAGTTGGTGCGGGCCGCCTCGAGGATGTTTTTGCCCATGCGCCAGGAATGGCAGTGCTGCAGATAGTGGGTGTACTTTTTCCCCAGGGTGATGTCGGCGCTGATGCAGCCGTAGAGGAAATCGTGGGGGTAGGTGGTCAGCAGGGTCTGCAGGGCGGGGGGGAGCAGCTGCAGGTTGGCCAGGATGTGCGAGCCGATCTGCAGATGCACGCCGATCCCCCAAGCCAGGGCCGGCTCCGGGATGAATGCCAGGATGAGGGTGAAGAACGCTATCAGTAAAGCCATCGGCTCGGTCGGGTAATTGCGAAATCCCCGCATAGGGGGGATTTACATTGCAATCCGTGGGTTCGGGGCGGAAATTGGGGTAAGTGCTCGGCCCGGACAAGGGATTCAAAAAATCCGCGACGCCCCCGTGGGTTCGTCGTTGGTTTTCTGAACGCCCGGGAAGGCCAACCGCTTGCGCGCTGGCCCGGTCGGAACTCACGGTGTCAGGTTAAATTCTAGTCGTTCCCAGAGCAGCTGTAAATATTCAAAAAAATATGACTGATCCCATTAACAGTGAATTGTTGGAAACCCTCGGCCAGATCCGCGGTTTTTTCCAGGATCTCCAGCAGGTCGGAATTGGGGAAATCCCCCTCCAGGAGTTGCCCGCGGAATTGCCGGCCTGTCCTCCCGGTATCTGTGGGGTCGACCGGGGCGGCGACGCCCTGTGCAGGGCCGAGACCCTGGAGGAGATCCGTGCCGAGCTCGAAGGTTGCCAGCGCTGTCCGCTGTGCCAGGGGCGCAGCAACATCGTCTTCGGGGTGGGCAACCCCAATGCCCGCCTGGTTTTCGTCGGCGAGGCACCCGGCCGCGAAGAGGATGAAAAGGGCGAGCCCTTCGTCGGCGAAGCGGGGCGACTGCTCGATCGGATCCTTTTCGCCATGGGCCTTGAGCGTTCAGAGGTCTATATCTGCAACGTCGAGAAGTGCCGCCCCCCGCAAAACCGCGATCCCCGCCCCGAAGAGATCGAGGCCTGCGAACCCTTTCTCAAGCGCCAGCTCGCCGCGATCGGTCCCCAGGTCATCGTGACCCTCGGCAAGTTCGCCGCTCAGACGCTGCTGCGCGACCAGGCGCCGATCAGCCGACTGCGGGGGCACTGGCGAGAGTACGAGGGGGTCGCGCTGCTGCCGACCTTTCATCCGGCCTTTCTGCTGCGCAATCCCGCCTCCAAACGCGAGGTCTGGGAGGACATGAAACAGGTTCTCGCCAAGCTGCGCCAGCTGTCCGGGGAGGGGCGCTGAGCTTGGAGCCGGCCAGACTCCGTATTGATGAGGTCCGCAAGCTGGCGCGCGGTCGCGACGGCAACCCCGTGGAGATCCTCAAGGGGGTTTCCTGCGAGGTGTTCGCCGGAGAAATCCTCGCCCTGGTCGGCCCCTCGGGGGGCGGCAAAAGCACCCTGGTGCGCCTTCTCAACCGGCTGGAGGAACCAAGCGCCGGCAGCATTCTGCTCGATGGCGAGGACCTCCGCCAGATGGACCCCCTGCAGGTGCGCCGCCGGATCGGCATGGTGCTGCAGAAGCCCTACATGTTCCCCGGGAGCGCCGGGGAAAACCTGCTCAAGGCTTTTTCCCTGCGCCACGAGCCCGTCCCCCCCCTTGATTCCCCCCTGGTCGCCGAGACCCTGGAGCTTTGCCGATTTCCGGCCGATCTGCTCGAACAGGAGGCCCGCTCCCTTTCCCTGGGCCAGCAGCAGCGCCTGAACCTGGCCCGTTGCCTGGTCACCGCTCCCGAGATCGTCCTGCTCGACGAACCGACCAGCGCGCTGGACCGGCCAACCGCCGACCGGCTCGGCGCCGGACTGGCCGAATTTGCCCGCCGGCGCCGGGGGGCGGTGCTGATGGTGACCCACGACCTGCGTCTGGCGGAAAGGATTGCCGATCGGCTGGTCTACCTCGAGGCGGGGGAGATCCTCGAACAGGGAGCCTGCCGAGAGCTTCTGGCCGCCCCGCGGACCGGAGCCCTGCGCCGTTTTCTCTCCGCCCCCGAAGAGCTTGAGGAGGCCTGCCCATGAACCGGGGAATCATCGATCTGACCACGGCCGACCTGGCGCTGGTCTACGGCCTGGTTCTGCTGACCGTGGGTTTGGCGCGGTGGCGGGGAATCGGCCAGGAGCGGGAAATGCTCTGGGCCTCGCTGCGGATGGTGGTTCAGCTGTTTGCCGTCGGCTATGTGCTGCACCTGATATTCGCCCTGCAAAGCGCGGCGCCGGTGCTGTTGATCCTGCTGATGATGGGGGTCTTTGCCGTGCAGGCGGTGGCCGGGCGGGTCAAACAGAAGATGCCCCGTTTCTACCGTGTGGTGGCCCTGGCGATCTTCGTCGGCTGCGGCGGTGCGACCTTCTTCTTCTGCAACCTGGTGATCGGCTTGTCGCCCTGGTACGATCCGCGCTACCTGATACCGCTTGCCGGGATGATCATCGGCAACTCCATGACTGGCGCGACCCTGGCCGCCGAGCGCCTGGCGGCGGAGATGAAGGAGCGCCGCGAGGAGATCGAAACCTCCCTGTGCCTGGGGGCGACTTCCACCCAGGCGGCCCGCAGTGCCGTGCGCAGCGCCTTCCGTGCCGCCCTGATCCCCTCGGTGAATTCCATGGCCGCCATGGGGATCGTCTTTTTACCGGGGATGATGACGGGGCAGATTCTCTCCGGGACCGAGCCGATCATTGCCGTCAAGTACCAGATCGCCATCATGTGCGTGATCACCGGCAGCGTCGCGGCCACCTCTCTGCTCATCCTGGTGCAGGGTTACCGGGGATACTTCACCTCAAACCACCAGTTGCGGGATCTTTCCGACTTCAATCCCCGGGCAGGAGGGTGAGAATCTCGCCGGGGCGCTTCCATTTTCCGGTAAGGATGCTATCATTAAGGACCAATCCCGAGATGGGATTGGGCAGGAGGGGCTGGGGTTAGTCGGCAAGGGAGGTTCTGGTGAAGAACATCTTCATTGTGGATGATCAGCCGGATATCCGGCAACTGCTCGAGATCGCGCTCAAGGGGGACGGACGGCGGCTGCATCTTCTCGACAGCGGAGAAGACGCCTTGCGCAGGGCCGAGGATATCTCGCCGGATCTAATTCTGCTCGATGTCATGATGCCTGGTGGGATGGACGGCTACGAGACCGTGCGACGGCTCAAGGGAAACCTCGGCACGCGGCACTGCCCCGTGATCGTGGTAACTGCCAGGGGCCAGGCGGTCGACCGGGCCGACGCCCTGGCCTGCGGGGCCGACGAATATGTTTCCAAACCTTTCAGTATCGCCGAAATCAAGCGCACGGTGTCCGGCTACCTGTGTTGAACAACCCCGGCGCGAGGTCGGCCCTTCCAGCGGTTCGCCTGGATGCAAAATGTGCCGCAGGCGCTTTCCTTTTTCCGGAAGTGTGGTTTAATTGGCTTGCTTAGCGAGGTCTAACTTTCCGGGGGAGGTGAAGAAAATGATGAAGGTATCCTGCGGGGCAAAGTGTGAGCATAATTCGGGCGGCCGATGCGGACGGCGGGTTATGCCGGGCGAAACCTTGATCCGGTTGGATCAGAGTGGGCGCTGCGCCAATTACCGGCCAGGCTGAGAAAATATTTGCCAAAAAATTTTCCTGGCCGCTCCATAAGGGGCGGCTTTTTTTGTTGCTGGCAGCGGGTTCGCGCGCGGGTTGAACCGGAACCCGCCCGGGGAGGAGGCTGGCGCATGCCGGGGAGCGAGGGGGCCGCGAAGCGGCGGAGACCAAACCGAACCAGATGTGGAAAAAATTAATTAATTGACAGTTGCCTGATCGTGAGGTAAAACAATGTTATGCATGGTTGGGTTCGTCGGGATGCCCCTGTTATTCAGGGCCTTGGGCGGCGCGCTCCCGGTGGATCCGGGCCCTGCATAAGCTCTCTCTCTCCTTGGAACGCAGCAAGGGCCCGGCGGCTTCCCGCCCGGGCCCTTGCTGTTTTCGGGAGACGGGTCCGACGAATCAGGTGTCGATTCCCAGCCGCTTGATCTTTTCCACCAGGGTGGTCCGGTTGATGCCGAGCAGGTTGGCGGCTCTGGCCTTGACCCCTTTGCCCAGTTCGAGGGCCTGCTTGATCATGCAGCGCTCGATCTCCTCCACGACCTGCACCAGGTTGACCCCCTGTTCCGTCACCCGCGGGCAGAGGATGGCGCTCTCCTCGCCCGCCTCCTCGCCGCCGCCGATGTTGGAGGGCAGATCCCGGCTCTCGATGGTCTCGCCGTCGGTAAGGGCGACGGTGCGCTCGATCACGTTCTCCATTTCGCGCACGTTGCCTGGCCAGTCGTAGCGCTCCAGGGCGTGCATCGCCCCGGGGGAGACGGTCATCAGAGGGCGGTTCATCTCCTTGCAGGATTTCTGCAGAAAGTGCCGGGCCAGCAACTGGATGTCCTCCCGCCGCTCGCGCAGGGAGGGGAGCTGGATGGGGATGAGGTTGAGCCGATAATAGAGATCCTCGCGGAAACGCCCTTTCTTGACCTCCTCTTCGAGGTTGGCGTTGGTGGCCGAGATGACCCGCACGTTGAGCTTGGTCTTTTTCCCCGAGCCGACCCGCTCCACCTCCTGCTCCTGCAGCACCCGCAGCAGCTTCATCTGCAGGTGCATGGGCATGGTGCCGATCTCGTCCAGAAAGATGGTGCCGTTGTTGGCCTGCTCGAATTTCCCCGGCTTGTCGGCCACCGCGCCGGTGAAGGCTCCGCGGATGTGGCCGAACAGCTCGCTCTCCAGCAGTTCGGCGGGAATGGCCCCGCAGTTGATGGCGACGAAGGGGTTGTCCTTGCGCGCCCCGTTGAAGTGGATGGCCTTGGCGACCAGCTCCTTGCCGGTACCCGATTCCCCGAGGATCAGGATGGTGGAGTCGGTGTTGACGATCTTTTCCATCCGCATGAACACCTGCTGGATGGCAGGGCTGTTGCCGATGATGTTGTCGAATTTGTATTTTCCGCGAAGCTGTTGGCGCAGGTAGCGGTTCTCCGCCACCAGGCGGCTTTTTTCCAGGGCCTTGGTCACCTGGATCTTGAGCTTCTCAAAGTTGAAGGGCTTGGTGATGTAGTCGAAGGCCCCTTCCTTCATGGCTTCGACGGCCGTCTCCGCCGAGGCCTTGCCGGTGACCAGGATCACGTTGGTCGCCGGGAAATCGTCCTTGACCTTCTTGAGGATATCGATGCCGTTGACCCCCGGCAGAAACAGGTCGGTGATGACCACTTCGAAGGGGTTTTTGGCCAGAATCTTCAAGGCGTCTTCGCCCGATGCCGCGGTTTCCACCTGGTATCCGGCGCTGCCCAGCAGCAGACTGAGCGCCTCGCGGTTGTGCGGCTCGTCGTCGATGATCAGAATCTGGGAGAGATTTTTCATAGTCACCGTTGCGATGAAAGGGGGCGTCATTCCATTGACGCAAACTAACTTAGCACGTTCGGCGCTGCAGGGCAAGGGGATTGCGCCACCCAGTTTCAGAAAAAAGCTACCATTTTCAACCATTTGACACCAGACAGCCATGGGGTAATCTTTAACCATGGAAAAGCTCTGGAAAATATGGCTGGTGCTGCTGGGGGTCATTCTTCTGCCAGGCGGGGGCGGGCCTGTCGACGCCCAGCCGCTGCAGGCGACCTCGCCGGTCATCAGGGTGGTGGAGGTCGCCGACGTGATCAACCCGGTGATCGCCGGGTTTCTCGTCGATCAGCTGCAGCAGGCCAACAGCCAGCAGGCCAAAGCCTTTCTCATTCGACTGGATACCCCCGGCGGACTGGATACGGCCATGCGGACCATCATCCAGGGGATCCTCGGCTCGCGCATTCCGGTGATCGTCTACGTCGCGCCCTCCGGCGCCAGGGCCGCCTCGGCGGGGGCGCTGATCACCCTGGCGGCCGATTTTGCGGTGATGGCTCCGGGGACCAATCTCGGGGCCGCGCATCCGGTGGCCATCGGCAGCGGCGGCGCCGGCGGCCAGAACGAGCAGAGCACGATGATGGACAAGGTGCTCAACGATGCCGTGGCCTATGCCCGCAGCATCGCCGAGCAGCGCGGCCGCAACGTGGACTGGGCCGAGCGGATCGTCAGGGAGAGTATCTCCACGCCGGCCTCCGAGGCCCTGGAACTCAAGGTGATCGACCTGATCGCCGAAAACGATAAGCAGCTGCTTGAGGGGCTTGACGGGCGCCGCTATCTGCGCGAGGGGCAGGGGCTGACCCTGCATACCGCCGGGGCGGAGCTGGTGGTCGCGGAAATGGGCTGGCGCCAGAAAATCCTCAACACCGTCAGCAACCCCAACGTCGCCTACATGTTGCTGATGCTGGGGATCCTGGGGATCTTCTTCGAAATCTCCCAGCCCGGGGTGATCCTGCCGGGGGCCATCGGCGCTCTGGCCCTGCTGCTGGCCTTTTTCGGCTTCCAGACCATTCCGGTCAATTACGTGGGCGTGCTGCTGATTCTGCTGGCGGTGGTGCTGTTCGTCCTGGAGATCAAGGTCATCTCCTACGGCATGCTGACCGTCGGCGGCATCGTCTCGCTGGCCTTTGGTTCGTTGATCCTGGTGGATACGCCGGAGCCTTATATGCAGATCTCCTGGGAAGTGATCCTGGTGACCGTGGCGGTGACCAGCGGGTTTTTCATCATCGCCCTGTATTTCGTGGTCAAGACCCAGAAAACCCGCTTCGTATCCGGGGCCGAGGGGATGGCCGGGGAGCGCGGCGAGGCGCTCACCGACATCCATGAAACCGGGCGGGTGTTCGTGCACGGCGAGTATTGGGACGCTTTTTCCTCGGAGGCGATTCCCCGGGGGGCCGTGATCGAGGTGGTGCAGATGGCGCGCAATATGCGCCTTGAAGTCCGGGCGGCCGAACGGCGGACCAGTCCCGGGCCCGGCAGTGAATCCCCAGGCGAAAACCTAAACTGAAAAGGAGGTCGCGAATGATCCCTGTCGGACTGATTGGCTGGGCGGTGTTGGTGGCCATGCTGGTGGCGATTGTCGGCAGCGCGGTGCGGGTGCTGTTCGAATACGAGCGGGGGGTGGTGTTTCGCCTCGGGCGCTTCGCGGGGGTCAAGGGGCCCGGGCTGCGCTTCATCATCCCGGTGGTCGACAAGCTGGTCAAGGTGAGTCTGCGCATCGTCGCCATGGACGTGCCTCCCCAGGACATCATCACCAAGGACAACGTTTCGGTAAAGGTCAACGCTGTCCTCTATTTCCGCGTGGTGGGGCCGGAGAAGGCGCTGATCGAGGTGGAAAACTTTCTCTATGCCACCAGCCAGCTGGCCCAGACCACCCTGCGCAGCGTGCTGGGGCAATCGGAGTTGGATGAGTTGCTAGCCCATCGCGACAAGATCAACCAGAACCTGCAGCAGATTCTCGACCGGCAGACCGACGCCTGGGGGATCAAGGTTGCCAACGTGGAGGTCAAGCACATCGACCTTCCGGTGGAGATGCAGCGGGCCATGGCCCGGCAGGCCGAAGCCGAGCGCGAGCGGCGCTCCAAGGTCATCCATGCCGAGGGCGAATTCCAGGCTTCGCAGAAACTCGCCGATGCGGCGCGGATCATCTCTTCCGAGGCCGGCGCGCTGCAGCTGCGCTTTCTGCAGACCTTGACCGAGGTGGCTACGGAGAAGAACTCCACCATCATCTTCCCGGTGCCCATCGACCTGATCCGGCCATTTCTGGGGAAGGCCGGCCTGGAAGAAAAATAGAGCTGCGGACCAATTTGCCCTAAAAAGGCGCCGAACCCCAGGTGGGCGGCGCCTTTTCCCATGGGTTGGCGGCCGTCATACACAATTGGATGATTCCGCGAAAAGAGGTCGAAGTTGCTTTGTTAATTCAATGGGTTAAGTTTTAAAACAATATTCTATATTGACAGTGTTTCTCCTTTCTGGTTAGATGTGCGTCATCGTGCATATTGATCTAAATATTTAAAAATACATAAAAATTTTAGTTTTGCTAAAATATTTAGGCTTGCTGTAGTTGTTTTATTTTGGGTTAAATAGTTGCCGGCGCCGGCAGGCGTCGCGCGGAGGAGGAAGCACATGGCGGTAAAAAAGTTCAAGAAGATCCTGGCGGCTAACCGCGGCGAAATCGCGATCCGCATCTTCCGGGCCTGCACCGAACTGGGGATCAGCACCGTGGCCATCTACTCGGAGCAGGACAAGCTCTCCCTGCACCGCTACAAAGCCGACGAAGCCTACCTGGTCGGTAAGGGCAAGGGGCCCATCGACGCCTACCTGGGGATTGACGAGATCATCGACCTGGCCCGCAAGAAGGATGTCGACGCGATCCACCCCGGTTATGGCTTCCTTTCGGAAAACCCCGAATTCGCCGAGGCCTGCGAGCGGGCCGGGATCACCTTCATCGGCCCCACCCCGGAAATCCAGCGGGCGCTGGGGGACAAGGTCTCCGGGCGCAAGATGGCCGTCGAGGCCGGCGTGCCGGTGGTTCCCGGGACCGAGCAGCCCATCTCTACCGAAGAGGAGGCGCTGATCTTCGCCAAGTCGGCGGGCTATCCGATCATCGTCAAGGCTTCGGCCGGTGGCGGCGGCCGCGGCATGCGCGTGGCCCGCAGCCAGAAGGAACTGCTCGAGGGGCTCAAGAGCGCCGCCTCCGAGGCCAAGGCCGCCTTCGGCAACCCCGCCGTGTTCCTGGAAAAGTACATCGAGCGCCCCAAGCACGTCGAGGTGCAGATCCTCGGCGACAAGCACGGCAACATCGTGCATTTCTACGAGCGTGACTGTTCGGTGCAGCGCCGTCACCAGAAGGTCATCGAAATCGCCCCCTCGATCTACCTCGACGACAAGAAGCGCGCCCAACTCTGCGATTACGCGCTGAAGATCGCCAAATCGGTGGACTACGTCAACGCCGGGACCATCGAGTTTCTGATGGACAAGGAAGAGAATTTCTACTTCATCGAGGTCAACCCGCGCATCCAGGTCGAGCACACGGTGACGGAGCTGGTGACCATGCGCAATCTGGTCCAGGCGCAGATCCGCATCGCCGAGGGGTACAAGCTCTCCGACCCGGAGATCAACATCAAGAGCCAGAAGGACATCGAGCTGCGCGGTTACGCCATCCAGTCGCGGATCACCACCGAGGACCCGGCCAACCAGTTCGCCCCCGATTTCGGCACCATCAAGGCTTACCGCACCGCGGCCGGCTTCGGCGTGCGCCTCGACGCGGCCGCCGGCTTTGCCGGGGCGGTGATCACCCCTCACTACGATTCGCTGCTGGTCAAAATCTCCACCTGGGGACTGACCTTCGCCGACGCATCGCGGACCATGCACCGTGCCTTGCAGGAGTTCCGCATTCGCGGGGTGAAGACCAACATCGGCTTTCTCGAGCGGGTGATCACCCACCCGACCTTTCGGGAGGGCAAGTGTGACACCTCCTTCATCGACAGCCACCCCGAGCTGTTCCTGATCCCGGTGAAGAAGGACCGCGCCAACAAGATCCTCAACTTCATCGGCCACACCATCGTCAACGGCTACCCCGGCATCAAGCAGCCGCTGCATTTCAGCAGCCTGCGCGAGGCGACGGTGCCCGAGATTCCCTATGGCACCCAGCACCCCCGCGGCACCCGCGACATCCTGCTCGCCAAGGGACCCGAGGGGCTGGCCCAGTGGGCGCTCAAGGAAAAACGCCTGCTGGTCACCGACACCACCATGCGCGACGCCCACCAGTCGCTGATGGCCACGCGCTTCCGCACCTTTGACCTGGATCGCATTGCCGAGGCGACCGCCCACCTGGGCGGCGGGCTATTCTCGCTGGAGATGTGGGGTGGAGCGACCTTTGACGTCGCCATGCGCTTTTTGCGCGAGGACCCCTGGGAGCGCCTCGACCGGCTGCGCAAGAAGGTGCCCAATATCCTCTTCCAGATGTTGCTGCGCGGCTCCAACGCCGTCGGCTACACCAACTACCCCGACAACGTGGTGCAGGAATTCGTCGCCAAGGCCGCCCAGAGCGGCATCGACATCTTCCGCGTGTTCGACTCGCTGAACTGGACCAAGGGGATGCAGGTCGCCATGGACGCGGTGCGCAAGAACAACGCCGTCTGCGAGGCGGCCATGTGCTACACCGGCGACATCCTCGATCCCAAGCGCGACAAGTACCCCCTCCGGTACTACGTCGACCTGGCCAAGGAACTCGAGAAGATGGGCGCCCACATTTTGGCCATCAAGGACATGGCGGGTCTGCTCAAACCCTTCGCCGCCGAGAAGCTGATCCGCGCCCTCAAGCAGGAGATCGGCATCCCCATTCACCTGCACACTCACGATACCTCGAGCAACGGCGGGGCGATGCTGCTGATGGCCGCCCAAGCCGGGGTCGACATCGTCGATGTGGCCCTCTCTTCGGTTTCGGGGCTGACCGCCCAGCCCAATCTCAACGCCCTGCTGGCGGCGCTTCACGGCACCATCTGGGATCCCAAGCTCGACCAGGACGGGCTGCAGCAGCTCGCCAACTACTGGGAGACCGTGCGCCCCTGCTACGCCCCCTTCGAGTCCGAGCTGCGCAGCGGCACCGCCCAGGTCTACCACCACGAGATCCCCGGCGGCCAGTACTCCAACTACAAGCCCCAGGTCGAGGGGTTCGGCCTCGGCCACCGCTGGGAGGAGTGCAAGGAGATGTACCGCAAGGTCAACGACATGTTCGGCGATGTGATCAAGGTGACCCCCTCGTCGAAGATCGTCGGCGACATGGCCATGTTCATGATCCAGAACAACCTGCAGCCCGAGGACGTCTACGAGCGCGGTCAGCAGCTGACCTTCCCCCAGGGGGTGGTCGACTTCTTCAAGGGGATGATCGGCCAGCCCTACGGCGGCTTTCCCGAAAAGCTGCAGAAGATCATCCTCAAGGACGAGCAGCCGCTGACCTGCCGCCCGGGTGAACTGCTCGAACCCGTCGACTTCGCCGCCAAGAAGGCCCAGGTGGAGAAGAAGGTCGGTCACCCCATCTCCGAGCGGGACGTGCTCTCGGCGACCCTCTATCCGGGCGTTTTCGAGGAGTTCGACCGCCACCGCCAGGAGTTCAGCGACACCTCGTTCCTGCCGACGCCGGTCTTCTTCTACGGCCTCGACATCGGTGACGAGGTGAGCATCGACATCGAGCCGGGCAAGACCCTGATCATCAAGCTCAATGCCATCGGCCGGGTCCACGACGACGGCACCCGCAACATCTACTTCGAGCTCAACGGCGAGCCGCGTCAGGTGCGGGTCAAGGACCTCTCGGTCGCCACCGAGGAAACCAGCCACGCCAAGGCCGATCCCGACGACTCCCGGCAGGTCGGCGCGCCGATGCCAGGCAAGCTCTTCAAACTGCTGGTCGCCGTCGGCGACGCGGTCAAGGCCGGCGACACCCTGCTCTCCACCGAGGCGATGAAGATGGAGACCAACGTCAAGGCCCAGAAGGACGGGGTGGTCAAGGAAGTGCTGTTCAAAGAAGGCGACCAGGTGCAGCAGGGCGACCTTTTGGTGGTTCTTGACTGATCCAAACCGAAATAAGTGACAACAAAGCCGGCCTCGACAGGGGCCGGCTTTGTTGTTTTGACGCGGTAAGAATCCCGCTGTAAGAGATTTTTTACTGGCCCCCGGCCACCCGGAGTTCCGTGTGGCGAAACTTTTTCCGCAGCCGGTGGCAATATCCCTATGCAGGGATAAGATTATTGAAAAACAAGCGGTTGGCTTTTGGAAAGGAATCTGCTTAAAATAGGGCTCATTCAAGAAATTTAAATGAACAATCGGAGGGCAGGCGGATGGGCAGGGTTTGGCAGTTGCTGACCCTCGGGCTTCTGGCACTGGTAGCGACGGGGATGCCGGGGACCCTGGAGGCGAAGTATTACAGGTACGTTGACCAGAACGGCAGCATCGTGTTCGTCGACGACGAAACCCGCATCCCCCAGCAGTACCGGGAGAAGCTCAAGGTCTACCGAGAGGCCCTCGACGATCTCTCGCCGCAGCAGAGGGCGCTGGAACTCGAGCGGCGCAACGGCCTCGCGAAAGAGGAGCAGGGTTCGGAGAACAAGCGGAAAACGGCCCGGCTTGCCGTGCTCGAGCCGCAGGAAACCCCGGTCATCATCGAGGGGCACCAGATCCTGATCCCGGTCTCGCTCAATTACGGTCCGCGCAGCGTCCAATTGAACATGCTGCTGGATACCGGAGCGACCCACACGGTTCTTTACCGCAAATCCATCCGCGGGCTGGGGCTTGTCGCCCAGAGAAAGGCCCACAGTAAACTGGCCTCTGGCCAGGTCATCCAGTCCGACCAGGTCCAAATCGCCGCGCTGCGCATCGGCCCCTACGAGATGAAGGGGTTTACCGCCTACATCATCGACAATGCCGATCCGACCGATACCGTCGACGGCCTGCTGGGGATGGATTTTCTCAAGCACCGGCAGTTTCAGGTCGATTTCGCTGAGCAGGTGATCCGCTGGGAGCAGCCGTGAGGTTGTAACCCATCCCCTCTATCCTTTCCGAAAATCCATCCCTGGAAGGACCCAACCCATGCCTCTCCCCCCTCTCGTCAAACAACTCGTCGAAAAGAAGCTTTCCGCCTACTGCCAGAAAAAAATCCCCAATCATCTCCACAACGAAATCCGCCTCAGCTTCAAATTCCGCGGCAACACCATCACCCTTTTCGAAAGCCGCCCCGCATTCAGGATGCCGGAGAAGTGGGTTGAAATATCAGTGGCGCAGTTCCGCTACGATACCGAAGAGAACCTCTGGGCACTCTACTGCGCCGATCGCAATTCCCGCTGGCATCCCGACATGAATATCGACCCGGTGAAGAACTTCGACCGTCTCCTTCAGGAGATCGATCAGGACTCCACCGGGATTTACTGGGGATAGGAGGAGAAATGGCCCGCCCGCTGCGCATCGAATTTCCCGGTGCCCTCTATCACGTCACCTCCCGTGGCAACCATCGCCAGGACACCTTCCTCGATGATGGGGATCGGGAGCGGTTCCTTGGCATCCTTGCCCATACCGCCCGGCGTTACAACTGGCTCTGCCATGCCTACTGCCTCATGAACAATCACTTCCACCTTGTCATCGAAACCCCTGACGGCAATCTCTCCAAGGGGATGCGGCAGGTGGGGGGCGTCTACACCCAGGCCTTCAACCGCCGGCACGGCAAGAGCGGGCACCTCTTCCAGGGGCGCTACAGGGCCATTCTCATCGAGAAGGAAAGACATCTGCTGGAGGTTATTCGGTACGTCGCTCTCAACCCGGTGCGGGCCGGCGCTACGAAGGCGCCGGAGGACTGGCTTTGGAGCAGCTATAGGGGAACCTGCAGAATGGGTGAGGTTCACCCATGCCTCAGCGTCGACTGGGTGCTCGCAAATTTCGGGCAGGAGAGGCAAACGGCTGTCAGCCGGTTCCAATCCTTCGTCCGGGACGGAATGAAGGCCGGCAGTCCTTTCGAAAAGGTGAGGGGGCAGGTCGCACTCGGCAGTGAGAGCTTTTTCGAGATGCTCCAACCATTTCTCGAAGACAAATCAGAGATCGGCGAGATTCCCAGGTTCCAACGAGTTGCCGGGCGGCCGGAACTTGATGAGTTTTTCTCGGCCGTTCAGGGCCGCGATGAACGAAACGGAAAGATTGTCGAAGCCGTGGAAAAGTGGGGGTACAGCCAAAAGGAGGTCGCCGACCGGCTTGGCCTGCACTATTCGGCAGTGAGCCGGATCATCGGAAATGCAAGAGTAAAGACTTGACCCTCTTAGCGACCCTCTTAGCTCGCGATGGGTGGCTTTTTTGTCTGGAGTGCCGAAGATGAGCCGTAGATACGCCAATCCCTATACCTATAAATCTGAATTCCGCTGGATAGAGCCCGGCTTCAAACTGAAAGCCCTATCATTGAGGGAGACGGCTCTTGTTGCAACCCTTGGGCTCCTGATTGCTTTTGCCGCCGGAATTTTTGACCAGGACAAGGTGGTTGAGGGCGCTGCAGGGGTCGCCACCGCTGTTGTCATTGTTGCCATCTACATTCTGACGGCCAGATATAAATGGCGCTCCGTTGCAATAACCGGAAATACCATTAATGTCTTTTCCGCCGGCAACACCAAGGATGATGACCAAGACCGCTTGCAGATCAAGTTGGAGGACATAGAACACTTCAGCATTGTCACAGATGGGAGCGACCCCAAAGGACGCTGCGCACTTGAAATCTTGGACAAGTCCGGCGTTACCCATAAGATCCTGATCTCGCCCAAAGTGGATCAATTTCGATTGCATACATATCTGGCAGAAACGGTCGGAAAAAAGACCACCCCCGATGATGTACCATTGTTCGATTTGGGTAAGGATAAGGCGGCCATCATGGCCATGGCCACGATGGCACTTCTTGCTCTTTACGCATTTACCGACGGAGCGTTTATTTCCGAGGGCTATGCTGGGCGGCCAGCCTTTCTCTACATGGCCGCAGGAGGTTTCTGCCTGCTCATGGCGAGTTTTCTGTTGCTGATGCTTGGCAGGGTTCCGACCCCAGAAGCCGTTACGCTTGCCATGTTGATCGGTATCTCCGCCTCATTGGCGCTTTATCCCGGGCTGTTAAGAGTCAACCAACTGACGGACAAGGTAGGTCTCCAGTATTACCGGTACATTTACGCCGGCGACAATATCCTGTCGCCTGTGAATGTCGGCCCACCAGAACTTGAGATCAGGAACGATTATGGTTACTGGGAATCCTTTCCAACAGACCATGTATTCGACATTGGCCTGAGAAAAGGCGGACTGGGATTTTATCAAATCAATCTCGAGCCCATATATGACGACATGGGCGACTTCTATCAGAAGCGCAGGAAGTTGAAATGATTATTATTTTACAAGACTTGCCCCTGGGATAATTTTTTAAAAGGGACAGAGGGTCAGGCTTCCAAGTTATCAAGGTTTTGGGATGCATTTTCAATAATTCACTATTTAATAAGCCAAAAGCGGCCCTACCCGAAAAACAGGCAGGGCCGCTCCTATCTTTTGTTTCACAAAGCTTCTGCTTCGGCTAAGGATTATCAGAACGCTCCCCAGCAGGAAAACCCAAAGTTCCGAGACCGGCGTCCCCTTGCTTGAATCCGCCACGAGCCCCTTTCTTAACAAAAGGCTTTAGGGCGCTTTCCCCTCTACAGGCAGACATAGCCGCCGGGCAGTGCCATCCCCGGCAGTCTCTGCGCACGTTCCTCCGCTTTTAATTCGCCGCGGTACTCCAGGTAGCCGAAGGCGACCCCGAGCAGGTCGGCGACCCCGCCCATGGTCAGGTTCATCTGGCAATACTCCTCGTTGAGCAGGGTCAGGTGCTGGCGCACGCTGCGCCCGGAGCTCAGGGCGGCTTCCAGGAACCGGCCGTCCTGGCGCAGGCGGGCCAGGCCGAGCTCGCCGCAGCGATGCAGGGCGGTGGTGTCTTCCACCTGCTGCATGAGCCTGGCGAGGACGAAGAAGCCGGCTTCGGCCGGATCGCCGCACAGGGCGATGCCGTCGCGCCAGGCGGGGAGGGCGGTCTGGAACAGGGCGGGCAGGCCGCGCAGCGCCTCGAGGATGATGCCGCCGCGCCCGAAACGCTGGCGAACCTTTTTGCCGTGGCTGGGCGGGACCTGGCCAAGGGCGAAGAACTCTTCGGCCAGCTCGGCGGTGGCGGCGCTGAGCTGCGCCGGCTCCCGCGCTCCGCTGCGGGCCTGGGCAGCCACCAGCAATCCGCAGAGGAAGATCGCCCCCTTGTGGGTATTGGTGCCGAAACGCTTGAACATGCCCACTTCGGCGTCCTGGCCGATGGCGACCAGGGTTTTCAGGGGCGCGTCCCTGCGGAGCGCCTCGAGCAGTCGGTGCTGGTATTCCTCGATCAGCTCGATGGAGGCATCCATCATCTCCAGATCGAGATCCCTGTGGGAGCCATTGTCCCACAGGTCGACCAGCCCCGGCTTGGGGGTCAGGTAGAGCTCCCTGCGCAGTCCTTCGACCAGCGCCTCGGCCAGCTCCTCAGCCTGCAAAAGGTGCGATAAGTTCATGGACTCTCCGGGTCAGTTCCTCGGGTTGGTGAAGGCCGAGGCGGATGCATTCGCGCGCCGGCTTGCCGCAGACCAGGCAGCTGCGCTCGGTCTGGCCCAGCGCAGCCCGGTCGATGGCCCGCCCCGTGGGGTCGTAGACATCGATGTCGAGCAGGCGGCTGAAGGGTTCCGCGTTCTCGATCTGGATGCAGCGGCGCTTGGCCTCGGGGGCCTGCTGTCCCGTGGCGAACAGGGCGTAGGGGCCGAGCCCGTCGGTCTTGCGGTAGAGCAGCTTGAGCCCGGGCAAAGCTTCGCCCAGGCGGCGCTCGGCCCATTGGAACAGCCCCTTGCTGCCGGCAGGCTGCTTTTCGGCCCCGGGGATGTTCAGCGACAGGGTGAGGACCGCGGCGCGTTCAGGGCGCAGGGCCAGCTGCAGCAGCAGGTGGCGGCGGTCGCGGGCGGCCAGCAATTTATTCCTTAACTTTTCGTACAGCATCGATTATCGAACCGTCCCGGTATTCGATCAGGGCCACCACTTCGTCCTCGAATTCGAGGGGACGGGGGCGGCCGGTCACGTTGTAGATCTCCTCCTGCAGCTGACGGATGTCCCTGACCGGCACCTTGCGCCGCTCCAGTTCCCTTTTCAGCTCCACGTGTTTCTCATTGACCGCGATCCCCCGCTCGGTGACCACCACGTCCACGGTCTCGCCGGGGGTGGTGACGGTGGTCAGCTCGTCGCGCACTA
This sequence comes from Desulfuromonas versatilis, assembly GCF_019704135.1. Lineage (NCBI taxonomy): Bacteria > Pseudomonadati > Thermodesulfobacteriota > Desulfuromonadia > Desulfuromonadales > Desulfuromonadaceae > Desulfuromonas > Desulfuromonas versatilis. The sequence continues at coordinate 2,906,120 of NZ_AP024355.1, read as the reverse complement.
TGGGCAGCCGGCCGCGGATCGAGGGGGCGACTATGATCGCCAGCTTGGCGCCGGCGGCGGTGTCCGAGTGGCCGCCGGTGTTGTGCAGCAGGTAGCCGGTGGACTCGGTGTTGACATTGACGTTGAAGTTCACGTCGACCTCGGTGGCCCCGAGGATGACGCAGTCCAGGCGGTTGACCACCGCGCCGGCGTTGAAGGGGTTGGCGTACATGTCGGCGCTGATCTCCATGTGCCCCGGGTTGCGGCCGATGGATTCCACCGCCTTGAGGTCGAAACACTGCACGTCGAACAGGGCCTGAAACAGCCCCTCCTCGAGCATGTCCACGAAATAGCCGGTGATGCCGCCGCAGCCGAAGCTCCCCTTGACCTTCTGCTCGCGCATCATGCGCCGCACGTTGTCGGCCACCGCCAGCGAGATGCCGCCGCTGCCGGTCTGGAAGGAGAAGCCGTCTTTCAGGTGTCCCGAGGCCTCGATGACCTGGGCGGCGTAATGGGCGATCTGCAGGCCGACCGGGTCGCGGGTGATGCGGGTGGTGGTGGAGACGATCTTCTTCGGGTCGCCCAGGGTCTCGACGGGGACCACGTAGTCGATCAGCGTCTGGGGGATGGAGATCGGCGCGGCCGGGTAGGGGACCAGGTTGTCGGTGACCGCGACCACGCACTTGGCGTAGAGGGCGTCGGTGTGGGCGTAGCCGAGGCTGCCGCAGGCCGAAGGGCCGAAGGCGCCGTTCATGTTGCCGTACTCGTCGCAGGTCGGCGCGGCGATGAAGGCGACATCCACCTGCACCTCGCCGCTGATGATCGAGCGGGCCCGCCCGCCATGGGTGCGCACAATGATCGGGCACTTGAGCTCGCCCTTGGAGGCCTGCTCGCCGATGGGGCCGTTGACCCCGCACTCGAAGGCGCTGATCACCCCTTTTTCGATGTAGGGGATCAGCTCGGCGTGCACCGGGTGCACCGAGCTCGAGGCGATGCGGATGTCGCGGATGCCCAGGGCGTCGATCTCGCGCACCACCTGGCCGAGCAGCACGTCGCCGTTGCGCAGGTGGTGGTGGGTGGCGATGGTCATGCCGTCTTTGAGGCCGCTGGCCTCGACGGCCTCGCGCAGGCTGCCGAGCAGCTTGCTCTGCCCGGGGTTGACCCGGCGCAGGGGGCGGCTGGCGTGGTCGCGCTCGAGGCGCAGGGAGAAGGGGTCGGCGTAGGGGAGCACCGGCCGGCCGTTGAAGGTTTCGGGGAGCAGCCGCCCCAGGCTATTCCTGACCATAGATCACCTCTTCGTTAAGTTCGATGTCGATCAGCCCGTGGGCCTGGGCGGTCTTGAGCACCCGCACGGCGCGCTTGACCACCGGCGCGTCGACCATCTTGCCCCCCAGGGAGATGACCCCGGTGCCCATCTCGCGGGCCCGCTGGATCGCCTCGACCACCTGCAGGGCGTAGTCGACCTCGGCCTGCTTGGGAGCGAAGACCTCGTGGATCACCTCGATCTGCCGCGGGTTGACCAGCGACTTGCCGGAAAAGCCCAGGGTCTTGATCAGCTCGGTCTCGCGGCGCAGCCCCTCCATGTCGCCGGCGTCGGAGAAGATGGTGTCGATGGCCTGGATGCCGGCGGCCTTGCAGGCCCAGACCACCCGGGTGCGGGCGGCGAACAGCTCCTCGCCGCGCTTGGTGCGCTCGATCTCCAGGCTGGCGGTGTAGTCCTCGGCGCCGAAGGCCAGGCCGATCAGGCGCTTGGTGCTGCGCGCGGTCTTGATGCAGTTGATCACCCCCTCGGCGCTTTCGATGGAGGGCAGGATGCGGAAGCGGCCGATCTCCAGGCCCAGCTCTTCCTCGAACTCGGTGAGCAGGGTGTCGAGGGTCTCGACGATCTCGGGGCGGTCGGCCTTGGGCAGGCGGATGCCGTCGGGCAGCGCCGGCAGCACCGCCTTGAGGTCGTCATGGCCCCACTTGGTGTCCAGGGCGTTGATGCGCACCAGCACTTCCTTGTTGCGCTCGGTGTAGGTCTGGAGAAACGAGCGCACCAGGCTGCGGGCGGCGTCCTTCTCGCTGAGCGGCACCGCGTCCTCCAGGTCGATCATCACCCCGTCGCACTGGAAGATGGGGATGTTCTGCAGCATCGAGGGCATGTTGCCCGGCACGTAAAGCAGTGAACGGCGCAGTTGGAATCCGGCCATGGTCAGGCCTCCTCGTCGATGAAGATGGTCGATACCCCGCCGCTTTTGGAGGGGTGGCGCTCGATCCCCTCGACCAGCATCTCGGTGAGCAGGATCTCGCAGGTGGCGAAGACCTCGGCGTCGAACAGGTGGCCGCCGACCACCTCGCCCGAGGACTTGCCGAGCAGCACGTGCAGGTGGCTGTCGATCTCGCCCTTTTCGTCGGTGATCAGGTTCCCCTCGAGGCCGAGCAGCTCCAGCGGGCCGGCGGCTTCGTGCTGGTGCATGCGCGGCTCGGTGATCGGCAGCCGGGCGCCGGCCTTGATGCCGCGGAAACGCACGTTCTTAACCGAGCCGACGGCCGAGACGATGACCGCGTTTTTCACCCCGGCGCTGGCGGCGAACTCGAGCAGCCGCTTGCGCAGCGGCTCCCCCGGGGAAATCTTGATGACGAAGCGCCGCCCCTGGGACCATTCCTTGTACCAGAACCCTTCCATGGCTCAACCCTCCGCGGCCCGTTGCAGGGCGGTTTCGAGGCGCGCGACGATGGCGTAGTCGAGGGCGCCGCGGTCGGTGACCCGGACCAGGCCGGCGCTGACGCCGTGTTTTTCCAGCACCGTTTCGATTTGCTGCCTGATCAGGTGCTCGAACTGTTTTTTCACCGTCGACTCGATGTCGATGCGCAGGGTCTGCGCCGGCTCCAGAAACACCATCAGGTCGCTGGACTGCATGGTCCCGGCCTGGGCTTTTTTCCTGATTTCCATCAATGCCTCCTGTGATGGGTTTTCAATTTTTCACGCAGCTCGCGGGCCTCGTCCGAGAGCAGGTAGGCCAAGGTGCTCGGCGGCACCAGGCGGCGCACTGTTTCGTAGGCTTCGCGGCGGATGGCGTCGCGCACCCGGTAGGCGCTGATCACCTCGCCGGCCGCTTCGCGGCGCTCGAGCTGCACCGTCTCGACGCCGAAGGCGGCCAGCACCCGGAACATCTCCTCGCTGTACAGGCGGGTGGTCCGGCAGAAGGGTTCACTGCCGACGAAGCGTTTCGCGACCTGAAAGAAGGGCGCCAGATGCCGGCCGAACAGGGTGAGGTCGATCTCCATCTGCAGCGATGCTGCCCTGGAGGGATCCTTCAGAAAGTAGGAAGGGAAGGTTACCCCGCTCACCGCATAGTGGGAGCTGTCGAGCACCACCACGTTTTCCAGGTCGCGCACCCCCTCCCTGACCAGGCGAAACCGGGTTTCGAAGGGGAAGATCGAGCGGTCCTCCCGGACCACGAAGACATACAGGGTATCGACCCGCCCGGCCGCTTCCTCAATCAGGTAGCGGTGCCCCAGGGTGAAGGGGTTGCAGTTGACCACCACCGCCCCGTTGGCCCCCGGGCGCAGCAAGGGACGGCAGTCCTCCAGGTAGCGGCCGAGGCCGTTGCCGTATTCGAGCAGAAAGGCCTCGTGGTGGCGCACCAGCGGGGTGAAGTTCAGGGCCTGGAAGGACGGGGCGCTGGTCGGCGGGGTGAAGACGAAAAAGGTGTCGAGTCCGGCCAGGGTGCCGAGCCGTACCTGCTCGGTGACCAGTTCCCCGAGCAGCGAGCCGCTCTGGTGGTCGGGGTCGATGGCGAACATCTTGAGGATGCGCCCGGAGCGTGCCGCAACCGCGACCAGTCGCCCCCCTTCGAAGACCCCGACGAGATTGTCGAAGTCCTGCTCGAAAGTGAGGCCGCTGCCTTCGATCAGTTGGCGGGCCAATTGATAATCGCGCTTGCCGATGAGTTCGACGACCATGAAACAAACTTACCATGGGCCTGCCGTATACCAATGGACGAGTTGCGCCTGGAAATTTTTTTTTCGGTACCGGTCGGCAGGAAATTGGTCTGACCAGTGAAAGATCTTACCATGGTCGGGCTGAAGGCCCAAGGGAATTTTCTCGACGCCTGCAATTGGGCGCAAAAATCGGGATGGGGGAATTTAAATGCCGGGGAGGAAAAGAGAAATGGGAAAGAGGTAGAAAAATGCGGGAGGGAACGCTTCAGCGCTTCTGCAGCAGGACCGAGCTGAATTCTTCCAGCATGCGGTTTTTCAGCACTTCGCAGCCGAGCCGTTCGTAGCGCTGGCGGACATCGAAGTTGTATTCCCAGAGGATCCCCGAAAGGACCAGGGAGGCGCCTGGCCTGGCCTTGGCGACCAGTTGCTCGGCGACCTCGAGCAGGATGTCGCCGTAGATGTTGGCCAGGATCATGTCAAAACCGTTCTGCGGCACGTCGGTCAGGGTGCCCTGGATGTGGCTGACCCGGTCGGAGACCCGGTTGAGCTCGCAGTTTTTGCGGCAAGTGGCGATGGCCGCGGGGTCGATATCGACGCACACCGCCTGTCCGGCGCCCAGCTTGAGGGCGGCGATGGAGAGGATGCCGGTGCCGCTGCCGAGATCGAGCAGGTTGGCGCCGGATACGGCGGGCAGGGTCTCGAGCAGCTCCAGGCAGCTGGCGGTAGTTTCATGTTCGCCCGAGCCGAAGGCCCCTGCCGCCATGATCAGGTCGAGCCGGTCGATGGAGGAGATGGGACTTTTTTCGGGGAGCACGCGAAAGCGGCGGCCAATGTCGAAGGGACGGAATTCTCTGCCCATGTATCTCTGGTTCCTCGGTCGGTGGTGGGCGCTGCCCGTTCAGGTCGGGGGAAACACCTGGGCCGGACGGTTGGTCAGGTGACGCAGAGAAAATCCACGCACTCTGACAGTTTAACATCAGTTGCCCGCTTGCGAACCTCGTTTCTCGCGCCGCGGGTGCCGACGGTGATCAGGATTTTCCCCTGGTCCGGCGCCACCTGCCCGGGATGGACCACCGGGGCGCCGTGGATCCTCTGCCCGATGCGCCCCGGGGCGATGTCGATCCAGCGGCGCACCGCGATCCCCGCCGTGGCCAGGGTGCGGCGCCAGGCCTTGCCCTCGCTGCCGGCGCCCCACAGGGTGACCTCGCTGGCCCCGCGCAGAAAACCCCGGCGCAGGTGGTGGAGCTTGCAGGCGCGAAAGGCCTCGGCGCTGCAATGGGGCGAAATCCGGGTCAGCCTCTGCGGACGATCACGCCAGAACAGCAGGGTTTCGGGGTTCTTCGCAAAGCGGGCGCCGTCCGCGGCCAGGCGCAGCCACAGATCGTAGTCCTCGGCCCAGCCCATCTGCCGGTAGCCGCCCAGGGCCAGCACCCGATCGCGCCGAAAGGCCACGGCAGGGTGGGCAAAGGGCGATTCCACGAACAGGTCGCGGCGGATCTCGGCTTCCTCGCGCAGGCTGTTCTGCCAGGCCTCGTAGGCTCGCATGCCGGGAGGCAGGAGCGGTCGCGGGAAGTGGCGCACCCCGCAGGCGACCAGGTCGATTTCCGGCCGCTCCTCGAGCAGTTCGACCTGCTTCTGCAGCCGCTGGGGGTGGCTGATGTCGTCGCCGTCCATGCGCGCCACCAGGGCGCTGCCGCAGGCGGCGAGCCCGGCGTTGAGCGCCGGGACCAGGCCTTCGGCCGGGCGCCGCAGCACCCGGATCCGGGGGTCGAGCCTGGCGGCCCGCTGCAGGATGCGCGGAGTCGAATCCCTGGAGCCGTCGTCGACGGCCACCAGTTCCCAGTCCTTGAGGCTCTGGCGTTGCAGCGAGGCCAGGGCCGCGGGCAGCAGCCGCTCTTCGTCGCGCACCGGCAGCAGGACCGAGATCCGCGGCATGTTCAGATCCCCTGGCTGCGCAGCAGCAACAGGGCCAGGGTGTAGGTGACCGCCGAGGCCAAAGTGGACATCATGACGATGGAGCCGGCCAACTCGGCGTCGCCCTTCATCTGGTGGGCCATGATGTAGGTGGCCGTTGCCGCCGGGGTGCCGGCCATCAGCACGCCGATCCCCAGGTCGATCCCCGAGACCCCCAACTGCAGCAGCAGCAGGGCGGTGAGCAGGGGGAGCCAGAAGAGTTTGATGCCGGTGGCGAAGGCGGCCCGGACCAGGTCGCCCCTGAGTTTTTCCAGGGAAAAGGAGCCGCCGATGGCGATCAGCGCCAGCGGCAGGGTCATGCCGGTGGCGATGCGCAGGCTGCGATCGAGGATGACCGGCATCGGCAGGGAGAAAAAGCTCCAGATGATTCCGGCGAAGGAGGCCAGGATCAGGGGGTTGAGGGCGATCTGCTGCAGCCAGAACCCGGTCCCCCGCCCCGCGTCGGCCTGGCGGTGGGGCATCATCAGGGCGAGGATGGCCAGCACATTGAGCACCGGCACCAGAAAGCCCATCAGGATGCCGGCCCGGGTGAAGCCGGCTTCGCCGTAGGCGTTCATGGTGATGGCCAGCCCCATGTAGGCGAGGTTGCCGCGAAACGCGCCCTGGCTGAACACCCCCCGGGCCTCGGGAGGGTAGCGGCGCAGCGCCGCGTAGGCGTAGGAGCCGAGAAACCCCAGGACCAGGCCGAGGCTGGAGCCGATGACCAGCGTGCCGTTGAAATTGGCGAAAAAATCGGCGGTGCCGATCTTGTAGAACAGCAGCAGGGGCAGGCAGATATAGTAGACCAGGCGGTTGGTCTGGAACAGGAACGCGGCGTCGATAAGGGCGAAGCGTTTCAGCAGGTACCCCAGGGCGATGACCAGGAAGACGGGCAGGACGATGGTCAGGATTTCGAGGAACAGGGGCATGAAGCACTCCGCGACTTGGAACCTCCAAGAATAACTCAGGGTTTCCGCACCTGTCCAACAATAATTTCTCCCGCTCGCTTCACTACGGAGGAATTGCTGCTAAAGTTTTTCTAAGCAAAAGCGCGCGTAACGCTTTTGTCTCCTGTTGCCCCCTTCTTGACCGCAGGGAGGGGGCGTTTTTTTCGGCTGCCAATCTCCCTGGACCAGGCGAACCTTGTGAATTCACTTGAACCCGTGCCCCGCTTCGATTAAAAATCAGGGTATGCGCAGACAAGACTGGATTCGGCTGACCATCCTGCTGGGAATGATTCTCGGCATCACGGCCCTGCATTACCTGACCGCGACCCAGGAGGTCTTCTTTCACGATATCTACCGGCGGCTCTACTATATTCCCATCGTCCTCGGCGGGCTCTGGTTCAACCTGCGCGGCGGGATCGCCGCAGCGATCGGGATTTCCGTGCTCTACGCCCCCCACGTGGTGTTCCAGTGGGGCCACCATCCGACCACGGACGTGGAGCAGTACCTGGAGATCCTGCTGTACAACATCATCGGCTTTCTCACCGGTTTTCTGAGCCAGCGCGAACTGACCCAGAAGCTGCGCTACCAGCGGACCGCGCAGCATCTGGAGGAGAGCTACGGCAAGCTGCGCGAGCAGGCCGACCTGATCCTGGAGATCGAGGAGCAGTTGCGCAGGGCCGACCGGCTCTCGGCCCTGGGCGAGCTGTCGGCCGGCATGGCACACGAGATCCGCAACCCCCTGGGGTCGATCCGCGGCACCGCCGAAATTCTCCGCGACGGCATCGATCCTGCGGACAAGCGCTACGAGTTCAGCCAGATCCTGATCAAGGAGGTCGATCGCCTCAACCGGGTGGTGCAGGAGTTTCTCGAATTCGCCCGTCCGGCCTCGCCGGAGCGGGGCGTGGTGTCCGTCAACGAGGCTCTGCGCGAGGTTTTGACCCTGACCGCCCAGCAGGCGCTCAAAGCCGCCGTGGAGGTCCACTTCGAGGCGGAGGAGATCCCCCGTCTGGCCGGCAACCAGGAACAGCTCAAGCAGGCCTTTCTCAACCTGGTGCTCAATGCCCTGCAGGCGATGCCCGGAGGCGGGGTTCTGAGCGTTCGCACCCATTGCGAGGCCAAGTTGGCGACCATCGAATTCACGGATACCGGCCAGGGTATCCCCGCGGAAAACCTGCAGCGGATCTTCAACCCCTTTTTCACCACCCGCAGGGATGGTACCGGCCTGGGTCTGGCCATCACCCACCGCATCATTCAGGGGCACGGCGGGCGCATCCAGGCACAGAGCCGCCTCGGCGAGGGGACCCGGTTTCTCATTCATATTCCCATAGATTGAAATTAGGAGCCGCATTTGGAACGCAAGACCGTACTGGTCATCGACGACGACGATTCGCTGCGGCGGGTCACCGAATTCACCCTTCACGAGGCCGGCTACCGGGTGGTGACCGCTGCCGACGGAGAGGAGGGGCTGCGGATTTTCAACCTGGAAACCCCGGCGGTGGTGATTACCGACATCCAGATGCCGGGACTCTCGGGTTACGAGGTTCTCAAGCGTATCAAGGAGAGCAGGCCCGAGACCCTGGTGCTGGTGATCACCGCCTTCGGCACGGTGGAGAAGGCCGTCGAGGCGATGAAACTGGGCGCCTACGACTACCTGGCCAAGCCCTTCGGCCGTGACGAACTCTGCCTGGTGGTGGAAAAGGCCTTTTCCTTCCGCGGGCTCAAGGACGAGAACACCAGGCTCCGTGAGGAGTTGGATCAAAAGGCCGATTTTTCGCACCTGGTCGGGATGTCCGACGGGATGCAGAAGGTATTCTCGGTGGTTAGGCGGGTGGCAGGCACCGAAGCCACCGTACTGATCACCGGCGAGAGCGGCACCGGCAAGGAGTTGATCGCCAGGGCCATCCACACCGGCAGCGAGCGTAAAGCGGGGCCCTTTGTCGCGGTGAACTGCGCCGCCATCCCCCGCGAACTGCTCGAAAGCGAGCTGTTCGGTCACGTCAAGGGGGCGTTCACCGGGGCGATCAAGGACCGCAAGGGGAAATTTGAGCTGGCCGAGGGGGGGACCCTGTTTCTCGACGAAGTCGGCGAGCTGCCGCTGGAGCTGCAGCCGAAGCTGCTGCGCGCCCTGCAGGAGCGGGAGATCGAACCGGTGGGCGGGGCCCCCCGTAAGGTCGATGTGCGCCTGGTGGCCGCCACCAACCTCGATATTGATGCCGCCATGGAGGAGGGGACCTTCCGCGAGGATCTCTACTACCGGCTGGCGGTCATCCCCGTCGACCTCCCCTCGCTGCGGGCCCGCCAGGGGGATATTCCGCTGCTGGTCAAGCATTTTCTGAAAAAACACGGCGGCGGGTTGGAGGTCGGCATTTCCGACGAGGCCCTGGGGTGCCTGGAGGCCTACGGCTGGCCAGGCAACGTCCGCGAGTTGGAGAACGTGGTGGAGCGGATGATCATTCTGCGCCACGGCAACCGGATCGAAAAGGAAGACCTGCCCCCCAAAATCACCCGCCGGGCCTCGGCCCCGGAAAACCGGGTGCTCAACCTCCCCGAGGATGGTTATTCCCTGGAGGATCTCGAGAAGGAGGCGGTGCGCGAGGCCCTGTCCCGCAATGGCTGGAACCAGACCCGGGCCGCGGCCTTTCTGCGCATTCCCAGGCACACCCTGATTTACCGGATGGAGAAGTATAGGATCAGTAAGGAGTGAGGAGTGAGGAGTGAGGAGTGAGGAGTGAGGAGTGAGGAGTGAGGAGTGAGGAGTGAGGAGCAAACAAGGGGAATCTTCGCGACGCTGACGCTGCTGTTGGCGCTTTTGAGCGTCGTGTCGACCGCTGCGGCCTTCGAGCGGCGATCTCCCGTCGTCGCGGCGGTGGAGAAGGCCGGACCGGCGGTGGTCAACATCCGCACCGAGCAGATCGTGCGCCGCCAGGCTTCGCCGCTGTTCGGGTTCGGCGACTCGATCTTCGAGGAATTTTTCCGCGGCTTCGCTCCGCAGCGTACCTACAAGACCCAGTCCATCGGCTCGGGGGTCATCATCGACCCGCGCGGCTACATCCTGACCAACTCCCACGTCATCGAGCAAGCCTCGAAGATCTATGTCGCCGTGCCCGGCCACCAAAAGGAGGTCGAGGCGACCCTGGTCGGCGAGGACGAACGCATCGACCTGGCCATTATCCGCATCGCGGTCGAAGGGCCCCTGCCGTATCTGCCCCCGGCCAGCTCGGCCGACCTGATGCTCGGCGAGACGGTGATCGCCATCGGCAACCCGCTGGGGCTCGACCATTCGGTCACCACAGGCATCGTCAGCTCCACCAGCCGGCGCCTGCCGGTGGGGGGCGGGGTGGTTTCGGTGTTCATCCAGACCGACGCGCTGATCAACCCCGGCAATTCGGGGGGGCCGCTGCTCAACATCAACGGCGAACTGATCGGCATCAACACCGCCATCGCCCAGCAGGCTCAGGGGATCGGGTTCTCGGTGCCCATCGACATCGCCAAGCGGGTGCTGGGCGATTTGATCGAACATGGCCGCATCCGCCAGGCCTACCTCGGGTTGATCCCCGGCAATATCGGCAGGGCCCTGGCCCGCTCGCGGGGGGCGGGGGGCGTGCTGGTCACCGAGGTCGACGCCGGTTCGCCGGCTGCCAATGCCGGCCTGCAGGTCGCTGATGTGATTCTGGCGCTGGACGACATCGCCGTCGAATCGCCCACCGAGTTCACCAACCTGCTCGCCACCTACACCCCCGATGACCGGATCCGCCTTTCCCTGCTGCGCGGCACCGATGAGCTGCAGAGCGAGGTGCGGCTGGCCGCCATGCCCGAGGGGTACGGGGCGCGCTACGCAGAGAAGGTTTTCGGTTTCACGGTCGGGGATCGCGACGGCTCGGTGGTGGTCGACCGGGTCCTGTCCGGGTCGGCTGCGGACAGGGTGGGGATCCGCCGCGGCGACCTGGTGGCCGAAATGGACGGCGAGCGGGTGACCGGCGCCAAGCAGTTCGGCGAGCTGCTGCTCAAACGGCTCGGCCGCTTCCCGGTCAGTTTCCTGATCGTCCGCGGCAATAGAGGTTATTATGTGGATCTGCCTTGAGGCAGTGAGGAGTGAGGCGTGAGGAGTGAGGCGGCAGGAGCGGGGGTGGGATAACGATGTCCAGGCTGTTGGTTGACAGGGAAACCCTTCGTGATCCGGAGCAACGGCAGTTCGAGCTGGAGGGCTGGCTGGACACCGCCCCCTTCGAGCAGCTGCTCGGGCTGACCATCGAGAAGGCCGAAGGGGGCGAAGCGGTGCTCTCTGTCCCCTTTACGGTCAAGCTGGCCCAGGGGGCGGGGTTGATGCACGGCGGCGCCCTGACCTCGCTGGCCGACACGGCGGTGGCCATGGCCATCAAGTCGCTGCTCCCCGAGGGGACCCACTTTGCCACTACCGAGATCGGGCTGACCTTCCTGGCGCCGGTCCTGGAAGGCCGGGTGACCGCCCGGGCCAGGGTGAGCGGCCCGAAGGGACGCACCTTTCATGGCGAGGCGCTGCTGAGTGACGAGCAGGGGAGGGCGGTTGCCTCTTTCTGTGCGGTGTTCCGCGTCGCCCGCGGTCAGGGGTATGAGGATTGAATCGGCAGAATTTCGAAAGATTGGTGCAGCGGGCCCTCCAGTCGATACCGGTCGATTTTCTCGAGCGGGTCGAGAACCTGAGCATACAGGTCGAGGACTGGCCCGATCCGCAGACCCTCGAGGAGGTCGGCTTCGACGACCCCCGGGACCTGCTCGGCTACTACCGCGGCTGGCCGCTGGACGAGCGTGGCCACGAGTACGGCCAGTGCCTCCCCGATGTCATCACCATCTACCAGATGGCGGTGGAAAATTACGTCGAAGAAACCGGCGACCCCCTGCTCAAGGTGATCCGGGAAACCCTCATCCACGAATTGGCCCACTACTTCGGTTTCAGCGAGGACGAGATGGATGAGATCGAACGGCTGTGGGCCGGGGACGAAGGTGATTTTAGCCCCGAAGGTCAGGACGCTTCTTGACTTTTCCCCGGTCAAGGGTTAGAAATGGCAGCTGACATCGTAATTTCTATATGAAAGGAATTTTCCCGGAATGCGCAAGGCGTTAATCGCGGCGGTGGTACTGCTGCTGGCAACAGGGGCGGGTTATTTGGGGTATGCAGCCGGGCAACGGCCGCAGGAGACGCCCACTCAGGGCGTCAGGGTCGGCCAGCCGGCCCTCGATTTCGCCCTGAAAAACATGCAGGATGAGGTGGTAACCCTGGCGCAGATGCAGGGCAAGGTGGTGTTGTTGAACCTCTGGGCCACCTGGTGCCCCCCTTGCCTGGCCGAGATGCCTTCCATGGAAAAACTCAACCGGGTGATGGCGGGAGAGGATTTCGTCATGCTGGCGGTCAACGTCGAGGCCGACGGCCGGGAAACGGTCGGCGAATTCCTGAAAAAACAGCCCCATTCCTTCACCGTGCTGCTGGACACCGATGCCGAAGTCCAGGCCCGCTACGGCGTGTACCGCTTCCCCGAATCCTTCATCATCGATCGCAACGGCATCATCGTCAAGCACGTCATCGGCGCTCGCGACTGGGCAGCCCCTGACATGGTCAGCTATCTGCAGTCGCTGGTGAAGGAGTAGTCACGTATGGAAGGCGGCGCCGACATCACACTCTGGATTGCCTTCACGGCAGGGATCCTTTCCTTCTTTTCCCCCTGCGTGCTGCCGCTGATTCCCTCCTACATCACCTATATCACCGGGCTGTCCTTCGGCCAGCTCAAGGACGCCCACCCCGACGCCAAGGTGCGTCTGGCGGTGCTGTTCCATTCGCTGATCTTCATCTGCGGCTTTTCGGCGGTCTTCATCACCCTCGGCGCGGTGGCGGGGCTCGCCTCCTTCACCTTTCAGGAGCACCTGCGCGAGGGGTTGGGCTGGGTGCAGAAGATAGGCGGCATCCTGATCTTTCTGTTCGGGGTGCACATGAGCGGGCTGTTCCATTTCGGCATCCTGCTCGGTGAAAAACGCGTGCAGATTCACAACAAGCCTCACGGCTTTGTCGGCACCTTCCTGGTCGGGCTGGCCTTCGCCGCCGGCTGGACCCCCTGCATCGGCCCGATTCTCGGCGGCATCCTCACCCTGGTGGCCGGCACTTCGGGCGGCGCCACCAAGGGAATCGTTCTGCTCAGCGCCTATTCGGCCGGCCTGGGTGTGCCGTTTCTGCTCTCAGGCTTGCTCTTCCACGGCTTTCTGGGTTTCTTCAACAAATTCCGCAAGCATATCCGGATCCTGGAGATCATTACCGGGGTGCTGTTGATGATCGCCGGGGTTCTGCTTTTCTTCGACATGTTCGGCATGCTCTCCGGGTACCTGTACCGCTGGGTCCCGATGACCGGCTGAAACTGGGAACCGGCTGGGAGGGGCGGGGTGGGCAACGCTCAGGGCGTCGGCCGTTGTGTGCCGTCGGTCCGCGCCCTCCGCTCGTTTGCCCTTGACAGATTCCCCTGGGCTGCCTTAAGTTGAATTTCGAATTCAACCGGATGAGAGACTGATGGCTCCACTGAAAAAGAGTTTTTCCGACTACTTGGCCCAAAAGGGACTGAAAACGACCAGGCAGCGGGAAATCATTCTCGATGAATTCCTGCGCTGCCCTTCGCACCTCTCCACCGAAGAGCTTTACCTGCGGCTGCGCAAAAAGCATCCGAGCATCGGCTATGCCACGGTTTATCGAACCCTGAAGCTGTTCGCCGAAAGCGGTATCGCCGAGGAGCGCCATTTTGGCGACGGCCAGACCCGCTACGAGTCGAGTACCAGCGAGGAGCACCATGACCACCTGGTTTGCACCGCTTGCGGGGCCATCCTGGAGTTCGAGGACCCCCGCATCGAGCAGCTGCAGGACGAAGTGGCCCGGACCCACGGCTTCAAGATCTCCCGGCACCGCCTCGAACTTTACGGCCTGTGCGCCAAATGCTCAGAAACCTGAGCAAAAATTTTTTTACCCAGGCCTGATAATGATTTTCAATCTTAAGCAGCTGAGCATTCCTTAATGACTTCTGGCATATCAACTGAAACGCGGGTCCGCAAGATCATCCTGGTGGGCAATCCCAATGTCGGCAAGAGCGTTCTGTTCAACGCCCTTACCGGTGCCTACACCACCGTCTCCAACTACCCCGGGACCTCCGTGGAGGTTTCCCGCGGCCACTGTGAAATCGCCGGCACCCGCTATGAGGTTCTCGATACGCCGGGGATGTATTCGATTTTGCCGATTACCGAGGAAGAGCGGGTGGCCCGGCAGATTCTGCTGCAGGAAACTCCCCACGTCGTTCTTCATGTCATCGACGCCCGCAACCTCGACCGGATGCTGCCGATGACCCTGCAGCTCGCCGAGGCCGGCCTGCCGCTGATCCTGGTGGTCAACATCATGGACGAGGCCGCGCGGTTGGGCATGCAGATCGATCTGTCCCTGCTGCAGGAAAAGCTCAACATCCCGGTTATCGGCGCGGCCATGGCCCGGCGCCGCGGGCTTAAGGAAGTGCGCGAGGCCATTGCTGCCTTCGACTCTTCCCGGCGCGCGGTTTTCGGCTATGCCACCGACCTCGAACGGGACATCCTGCGGGTGGGCTCCCTTCTGCAGGGCGAATACGCCCTGAACGGCCGGGCCCTGGCGCTGCTGCTGCTGCAAAAGGACGAGGAGGTCCTCGAACTGGTGAGGAGCGCCGAAGCGGAACGCTTCGCCGAGATCGAGCAGGAGGTCAACCGGACGGTCTTTGAACGGCGCACCGACCTGCACCTGCGCATCAACCTGGAGCGCAAGCGGGTCTGCAGGGGGCTGCTCGACGGGGTGGTGAAGCAGGACGACCGGCACGGGCCGACTCTGGGCGAGCGGTTATCGAACCTGACCCTCAACCCCTGGACGGGGTTCCCGATCCTGCTGGCGGTGCTGTATTTCGGGCTGTATCATTTCGTCGGCGGGTTCGGCGCCGGCACCATCGTCGATTTTCTCGAAGGGTCGCTGTTCGAGGAGAGCATCAATCCCTGGGTGATCGACCATGCCAACCGCTGGATCCCCTGGTACTGGCTGAACGAGCTGCTGGTGGGCGAGTACGGCGTGTTCACCCTCGGGGTGCGCTACGCGGTGGCCCTGGTGCTGCCCATCGTCGGCACGTTTTTCCTGGTCTTTTCGGTCATCGAGGATACCGGCTACTTCCCGCGCCTGGCCATGCTGGTCGACCGGATTTTCAAGAGAATCGGGCTCAACGGCCGCGCGGTGATCCCCATGGTGCTCGGCTTCGGCTGCGACACCATGGCCACCATGGTCACCCGCACCCTGGAGACGGTGCGCGAGCGGATTATCGCCACGGTGCTGCTGGCCCTGGCCATCCCCTGCAGCGCCCAACTGGGGGTGATCCTCGGCCTGCTCTCCGAGGTCCCGGGGGCGCTCTGGGTCTGGTCGCTGTGCATGGCGCTGATTTTCCTGGTCATCGGCTTTCTGGCCGCCAAGGTCGTCCCCGGCGAGCGGCCGATGTTCTACATGGAGCTGCCGCCGCTGCGCCTGCCCCAGGCGCGCAACGTGCTGGTTAAGACCCTGACCCGGATGCAGTGGTACTTCCTGGAGATCTTCCCCTTGTTCATCATCGCTTCGGTGCTGCTCTGGGCCGGCAAGATGACCGGGGTTCTCGACGGGCTGGTCGCCCTGCTCAATCCGGTCATGAGCGCCCTCGGGCTCCCTTCGCAGGCCTCGGCCGCCTTCATTTTCGGCTTTTTCCGCCGGGATTTCGGCGCCGCCGGGCTCTACGACCTGCAGACCGCAGGGCTGCTGTCGCCGGTTCAGCTGACCGTGGCGGCGGTGACCCTGACCCTGTTTGTCCCCTGCGTGGCCCAGTTTCTGATGATGAAGAAGGAACGCGGCTGGAAAGTCTCCTTGGGGATTTTCGCCTTCGTCACCCTGCTGGCTTTCAGCAGCGGCTGGCTGCTCAACCGTTTCCTGCTGCTCACCGGAATTCTCTGATATGATTTGCGGCTTCTGCGGCAAGCAGATATCCTTGGACAGCGAGACCAAGAAAGGGTGCGGTGGCTGCCCCATGTCCGGCGGCTGCCACAAGATCTGCTGTCCCCACTGCGGCTACGAGAACCCGGCGCCGCCCCGGCTGCTCAAGCGCTGGCTCAAGGCCGACCCCGAAAAAGGAGAGAAGTAGTCTGATGAAGATTTCCGCCAAGGCAGAGGAAATTCTCGAGGCCCTGTGGATCGCCACCGAGGAGCAGGGGGACAACGCGGCGAGTTTCGAAACCCTGGGGATCGGCCCGACTGACGAAGCGCTGGGCGAGCTCGATCGGCTCGCCTATGTCGAGGTCAAGGACGAGCGCGTCTACCTGCGCCCCGAGGGCAGGCCCGAGGCGCGCATGACCGTGCGCCGCCACCGGCTCGCCGAGCGGCTGATGATGGACGTGCTCAACCTCAAGGGGGCCGCCGGAAACGCCAAGGCCTGCGAGTTCGAGCACCTGCTGCACCAGGGGGTCGACACCAAGATCTGCACCCTGCTCAACCACCCCACCACCTGTCCCCACGGCAACCCCATCCCGCCCGGCGAGTGCTGCGAACAGGCCCGCCGCCAGGGGGAGGTGGGGGTGGTCGCCATGACCGAACTCAAGGCGGGAGAAAAGGCCGAGATCGCCTACTTCGCCACCGGCGACACCAAGAAGATGCAAAAGCTGATGAGCATGGGCGTGCTGCCGGGCAACCAGCTGCTGTTGACCCGCACCTACCCGACCTTCGTCTTCAAGGTCGGCCATTCCGAATTCGCCGTGGACACCGAACTGGCCCGGGAGATTTTCGTGCGCAAGGGGTGACCCCGAGGGGGCAAAGATGAGAAAGGCAAAACGGGAGCGGCTTTCGCTCCCTTTTTGCGTTTAATCCCCCTCTCCCTCAGGGAGAGGGGCGGGGTGAGGGTGGGCCGCTGGGTCCCCTCGCTTCAATGATCATGCAGATGCTCCTCGTCCCGCCACGACCAGGTATTTAGCAGCCCCTTGACCAGGCCCATCACCACCAGGCCGAGAAAAAAACCCCAGAAACAGACTTCGAGAGGATGATCGAGAAGCACTTGGGATATTTTCATAGCGTCCTCCTGCCTGGTGGTTTCAATTCCATTTTAGCAAGCTTTTTCCCCGTCTGAGTTTCGTAAAGGTCGGAATTATACCTTTTTAAATTCCCGCCCCCTTTGCTGCCACCGCGTTGTCAGCCCTTGGCGGTGGGCCGCTCCGGTGTATCTGCAAAAAAACCTCCACTTTGACTCCGCAATGCATCATCGGTTAATTTGGAGGTTGTGATCACATTCAAGGAGAGCCCCTCATGCCACCACAAGTTCCACAGGCGCAACACTGTATGGTCTGCGGCGCGGATCTGATTTACGCCCAAGAGGCCAAAGCGGTTTCCTGCCAGTACTGCGGGCAGGCCGGCACCTCTCTCATCTGCTGTCCCGATGGGCATTACGTCTGCGATAGCTGTCACGGCGCCGGTTCCCTGGCGGTTTTGGAAAAACTCGCCGGGCGGGTGCGGGGTGCAGCGCCCGAGCAGATCCTCGAGGAACTCCTGCAGTTGCCCGCCCTGCCCATGCACGGCCCGGAGCACCATCCCATGGTCGCCCTGGCCCTGTTGCTGGCGGTGGCCAAAGCAGGGCGCCACATCCCCGACAACGCGGTTGCCGAAGCCCTGCGCCGCGGCATGCAGGTCCCCGGCGGAGCCTGCGGCTATCTGGGCGGCTGCGGTGCGGGGATCTCCCTGGGGGTGGCGGTCAGTCTGCTGACCGGTGCGACCCCGCTCAAGGGCAAAGAGCGGGCCCTGGCCAACCGCGCCTCAGCCCTGGGGCTGATCGCCGCCGGCGACGGCGAGGCGCGCTGCTGCAAGCGGGCGCTGCGCAACGCGGTGCGTGAGGGGCGCCGGTTTCTTGGGGAGGAGTTGGGCATTGATCTGCCTGCGGCTACCGGCCGGGCCATTTGCCGGGATGTGGCCCGCAACCGGGAATGCGCCATGACAAGGTGCAGTTATTTTCCCCCTGGCGAAGGACCCCTCTGAACCCGGGGCTCGGGGCCTGCCACTGGTTGTTTCGACCGCACTTCCGAAGGTGAAGCGACTGCAGAATATTCAACATCCGCTGGGGGATATCCAACAGACAAGGACTCTCCTGCGGCTGGCTTAACCTTCCAACTCCCCGATATTGTTAAGCCCAGTCCCTTGTTTCTGGCTGGCACGGCTTGTGAAGTGGTCTACGGAGACCGAAACAGTTCTTCGGTTCGCCTCCTGAAGTCCTGAGCACGACACTAAAAGGCTCATTTTTTTCAAAAGGAGAAAAGTTATCCCATGAAGATGCGCGTTGTACTCAGTCTGGTGGTTGTTGTGGCCCTGGTGGCGATCGGTGCCTTCGCCTGGTCGGGTTTTTCCGACGGCGGCGAATACGGGTTGGCCGAATATAAGGTGCAGAAGATGACCTGCGGCTCCTGCGCCAAGAACATCCAGAACGCTTTGGCCGGGGTGGAGGGCGTCGGCAGTGTCGATGTCAACGTCACCAGCGGCCGGGCCAAGGTCGAATACGCGGCCGCGAGCATCGATACCGAGGCGATCGCCGCCAGGATCAGCGAAGCCGGCTATCCGGCCGAGCTCAGCCGCAATCTCTCAGCCGCCGACTACCGCGCCCTGCGCGAGGATGCCAGCCGCCTGGCCAAGGACTACGTCGCCAAGATCGGCGATCGCCTGGTCAGCCGCGCCGACTTCGAAAAACGCCTCGCCGAGCGTCGCAGCCCCAAGGCGACCGCCGACATGGAGCCGGGCCTGCGGCGCGGCGTCTGGCAGGAAATGCTGCAGCGCGAACTGCTGCTGCTGGCCGCCGAGCAGAACCGCGTGGTGGTTCAGGATGGCGAAGTGGCCGCGGAGATCGAGAAGATGCGCGCCGGCATGCCCAATTTCGATGCCATGATCCAGGCCCGTTTCGGCGGCGAGGAGGAATTCGCCGCGCGGGTCAAGGAGGACCTGATCATCAACCGCAACATCGAGGACCACGTTGTGGCCGGGGAGACCGACCCCGCCGCGCGCCAGGTCAAGTTGAACAGCTGGTTCAAGAACCTCTCCAGCACCACCTCGGTGGAGGTTTACGATCCGGCTCTCAAGGCCGCTGCCGGCGGCGGCTGCGGCGGGTCGTGCTGCGGGTGAAAAATCAGTGAGAAGTGATGAGTAATTAGTGATCAGTGAAAACCTCTGGAAAAAAATCTAAGCATTTTTAGAAGTATTCAGGGAATAAGGAGCCTACAGATATGTCAGATCGCAACAAAAAACGCGCTCAATTCGAGCAGGGCAAGAAGAAGAGCTTGCTGCCGGTCATCGTCATCGCGCTGGTGCTGCTGGTCGGCGGCGGGTTTCTCGGCTGGCAGTACATGGGCGCCAACGCCTGCAAGTATCCGCTGGTGAGCGCCACGGGCGGGCAGATCACCATCCCGGTAGCCAAGGTCAGCGACGGCCAGGCCCACTTCTTCAGCTTCCAGGATGGCCAAAAGATCATCGACTTCTTCGTTCTCAAGAGCGAGGACGGGGTGATCCGCGCCGCACTCGATACCTGCGATGTCTGCTACCGGGAGAAAAAGGGGTATCGCCAGGAAGGCAACCACATGGTCTGCAACAACTGCGACCAGAAATTCCGCTCCAACATGATCAACGAGGCCAAGGGCGGCTGCAACCCCGCGCCGCTGAACCGCACCGTGCAGGGCGACCAGGTGGTCATCGCCGCCGCCGACCTGCTGCAGGGGGCCTGGTATTTCGAAGGCACCGGCAAGTAGGGATCGATCATGCGACTGCGTAATATCGCTTTCAACAACCTGCGCCGCCGCAAGGCCCGCATGGCCTTTTTGGTGACCGGTCTGCTGATCGGCATCGCCACGGTGGTGACCCTGCTCTCCCTGACCAGCTCGCTGACCATGGAGGCCGAGCACAAGCTCGACAGCTTCGGCGCCAACATCGTCATCACCCCCCATAGCGACAGCCTCTCGCTCTCCTACGGCGGCATCTCCCTGGGCGGGGTGACGGTGGACCAGCAGGAAATCCGTGAGCAGGACCTGGCGCGCATCGCCAGCATCCCCAACGCCCGCAACGTGGCGGCGGTGGCCCCCAAGGTGCTCGGCGCCGTGCCGATCGGGGACAAGCGCGCCCTGGTGATGGGGGTGGACTACGAAAAAGAGTTCCACATCAAGCGCTGGTGGTCGGTGGACGGCCGGCCCCTGGCCAACGACAACGAGCTGGTCGCCGGCAGCGCCGCGGCGCGCAGCCTCGGCCTGGCCATGGGCGACACCCTGGAGCTGGGCGACGAGGAGTTCACCGTGAGCGGCATTTTGCGCGAGACCGGCTCGCAGGACGACGAACTGCTCATCGTCTCGCTCCCCGCGGCCCAGTGGCTGCTCGGCAAGCAGGGGAAGGTTTCGCTGGTTGAGGTCGCGGCCCTGTGCGGCGACTGCCCGATCGAGGACATGGTCAACCAGATCTCCACGGCGCTGCCCGAGGCCAAGGTCAGCGCCATCCAGCAGGTGGTCAAGACCCGCATGCACGCCCTGGAGCAGTTCAAGACCTTCTCGCTGGGCGTGGCCGGGGTGGTGATCCTGATCGGCGCCCTGGTGGTGTTCGTCACCATGATGGGTTCGGTCAACGAGCGCACCCGCGAAATCGGCATCTTCCGCGCCCTCGGCTTCCGGCGCGGGCACGTCATCGGGCTGATCCTCATGGAGGCCTCCTCGGTCAGCCTGCTGGCCGGGCTGCTCGGCTTTTTCGTCGGCATGGGCGCGACCCGGCTGATCCTGCCGTTTCTCGCCGAGGAGCATCCGATGCTGATCTGGAGCCCCGAACTGGCCGCCGGGTCGATCCTGCTGGCCCTGGTGGTCGGTACCCTGGCTTCGTTCTACCCGGCGCTGCACGCCAGCCGCATGGACCCCAACGAGGCGCTTAGAGCACTCTGAAACCGGTAACTGGCAATTCGTGACTGGTGATTGGAAAAAAACTATGGCCTTTATTCAGATAACGGGACTGAAAAAGCACTATACCAGCGAGGCGGACTGCGTCGAGGCCCTCAAGGGGGTGGATCTCGCCGTCGTCGAGGGGACGTTTCTCGGGGTGATGGGCCCCTCGGGATCGGGCAAGAGCACCTTCCTGTCGATTCTCGGCGGCCTGGCGCACCCCACCTCGGGCAAGCTGGTCATCGACGGCATCGACCTGTACGCCCTGGGGGGGGAGAAACTGGCCGATTTCCGGCGGGAGTACCTCGGCTTCGTGTTCCAGTCCTTCAACCTGGTGCCGTACCTGACCGCGGTGGAAAACGTCATGCTGCCATTGGCGGTCAAGAAGATGCCTTCCGCCGAGAAACGCGACCGGGCCCTGGAGGTGCTGAAAAGGGTCGGCCTCGCCGAGCGCGCCCTGCACCTGCCCAGCCAGCTCTCCGGCGGCGAGCAGGAGCGGGTGGCCATCGCCCGCGCCCTGGTCAACCGACCGCCGCTGATCCTGGCCGACGAGCCGACCGGCAGCCTCGATACCGCCACCGCCGAGGAGATCATGGCCCTGTTTCGGGAACTGAACGACGAGGGGCTGACCATCATCATGGTGACCCACAACCCGGAGAATCGTCGTTACTTCGATCGCACCGTGGTGCTGCGCGACGGGCGGGTCGCCGAGGACGAATCGGCCGCCGAAACCCTGAAGGCTGCCGGATAGGGAGAGAGGGCCTTGGTTCTGGTCTTTCTGGTCATACTGGCCTTTCTGGCCTACGCCATCCTCGGCGAACTCGAGCGGGCCCAGGAGGTCCCCGCGCCGGCAGCAGGCCGGTGCCCCGGATGTTCGGGGACCGTGGAAGCCGACTGGCTGATCTGCCCGCGCTGCCGGACCCAGGTCATGGAGCCCTGCGGCGGCTGCGGCCAGGGCACCTCCCGGGTGCACCGCTTCTGTCCCCATTGCGGCACCGCCAAGGGGGCGAAGCCATGAAGCGCGGGTTGGTGTTCGGCGCCGCGGCCCTGGCCACCGGCCTCGGGGCTGCCGGAACGGTATTCTGCTACAACCTCTGGTCGTTCTGCTGCGGGCGCTGCACGACCAGCACCCTGATGACCCTTGGCCCCTTCGGGACCGGGCTGATCGGGTTGAGCCTGGCAGCCGGAGGCCTGCTGCTGGCGCTCAAGCTCCGTACCCGCAGGAGAATAAGCCGGCTGCGCTGCGGCTGCGGGGTTCTGCTGGTGCCTGAATGGCGGTATTGTCCCGATTGCGGCTGCTCGCGGCAGCCAGGCCGGCAGGGCTGAGCCGGCCTGGACCCGAACAGACCAGAGATCCCACGCCTTGCCGGGCGTACACCTGAGCTCTTCGCAATAAAAAACGGCCGTCCGGGAGAACCGGGCGGCCGTTTTTTTGTCCAGGTCCCAGGAGGCGTCAGCGGACGTAATCCTCGGGGTAGGAATGGATGTTGTGAATGGAGAGGTCGGGACCGCGGAACTCCTGATCATCGTCCAGGCGAAAGCCGATGGTCTTGGTAATCACCCCGTAGATGAGAGCCCCGGTGGCCAAAGCGTAGGCCACGGCCATCAGGCTGCCGGCCAGCTGGGAGACGAAGGACACCCCGCCCATGCCGCCGAGCGCGGTGCTGCCGAAAATCCCCGCCGAGATGCCGCCCCAGGTGCCGATGATGCCGTGCAGGGGCCAGACGCCGAGCACGTCGTCGATCTTGAGTTTCTCCTGCTCCCACTGAAAGCCATAGACGAAGATCAGGGCCCCCAGGCCGCCGATGAAAAAGGCCGCCAGGGGGTGCACCAGGTCCGAGCCTGCGCAGATGGCGATCAGCCCCGCCAGGGCGCCGTTGTGAACGAAGCCCGGGTCGTTGCGGCTGGCCACCAGGGCGAACAGCACCCCGCCGACCATGGCCAGCAGCGAGTTGACCGCCACCAGCCCGGAGATCCCTTCGAGTTTCTGGGCGCTCATCACGTTGAAGCCGAACCAGCCGACCGCCAGGATCCAGCTGCCGAGAGCCAGAAAGGGGATGTTGCTGATCGGGATGGGGTGGCTCTTGCCGCGCACGAAACGCCCCTGGCGGTTGCCGAGAAACAGCACCGCGGGCAGGGCCAGCCATCCGCCCATGGAGTGGACCACCACGCTGCCGGCGAAATCGTGAAACGGGGCCCCGAAGGTATTTTCGAAAAAGCCCTGCAGCCCGCCGCTGTTCTGGCCCCAGATCAGCGATTCGAACAGCGGGTAGGTGATGCCGGCAAAGATGGCGCCGGCCAGCACCTGGGGCCAGAAGCGGGCCCGTTCGGCGATGCCGCCGGAGATGATGGCGGGGATGCAGGCGGCGAAGCAGAGCAGGAAGAAGAAGCGGACCAGTTCATACCCCATGTCGGCGCCGAGCAATTCCCCGGCAGGGCGCAGGAAATTGGTCCCGTAGGCAATGGGGTAACCGATCAGAAAATAGACCACCGTGGAGACGGACCAGTCGGAAAGGATCTTGACGAAGGCGTTGACCTGGCTTTTTTTGCGGACCGTGCCCACTTCCAGGAAGGCGAACCCGGCATGCATGGCAAACACCATGACCGCGCCGAGCATGAGAAACAATACGTCCCCGCCATGGCGCAGGGAATCGATGGCAGACTCCATTGTCTTCAGACCTCCTCGTCTATAGGTCTGCGGCTCCGTTGCCGCAGGATTAAAGGATTGCCGGTTTACAAGTCTTGTGCCAGCAGGCTTGCCATGTGATTTCAATGGCTTGAGTGGGTTGGAAAGGGCAGGGTCCTATCCTGGTGATGAAAAAGCAGGCAGCCATGCCTTGCAATTGGGCAGGCGGACGTGGCTCTATAAAATACGAGAATCCACCGTACAAAAGACCGCGAAATAAAATACAGTAAAAATATCAACAAAAAATTGGCCGGTACAATTTTTAATCTTGACCGTGCAGCCTGGTTTAGGGTAGGCTCTGCAACATAAAACCCGAACGACATACTAAAGAAAATTTGCGGGGCTCGAGATGCCCCCATGGGCCTGGCAACTATGAACCTGGATCCGCAGAAAATTTATCGACTTCGCTCCGCGCCGGTCACTCCCGCCGTGCCCGGGGAATTGCGTCGCGTGGATCAGGTGTTTTTCGTGGGGGCCGACCTGCCGACCCGGCCGACCCTGGAAACGATTTTCGAGAGTGATTGCCAGTGCCCGGTCGACCTGTTCTGGTTCGATTTCTCCGATGACGAGGCGTACCTCGGCGCCGAGGAGCTGGTGCGGCAGATCAAGCGCAACTTTCGCGGCTTCGTCCTCGGGCGTTTCGAAACACCGCCCGCCCATGGCTTGATCGACAGGGCCTATGCCGCCGGACTCGATCTGCTGGAGATCCCAGCGGAGGGCCAGATGCCAAGCCTGGCTGGAGAGGCTGCCCTGGAGCATGCCTGCTCGGTGTTCCCCCGCTGGTCGGTGGTGGGCTCCCTTGCGGCCCATCCTCGCTCCCTGCCGCGGCTCGATGCCTTGGCTGAGCGGGGGGTGGTGCCGATGCTCAGCCTGGACGATACCGGCGGGGAGGCGAGCGAAGCGGATTTGCACGATGCCTTTCAGGGCCTGGCCCGCTGCTGGCGGAAGTACCGGGTTGCCCTCAAGCCGCTGCGGCCGCTGATCGAGTTGGCCACCCCCCTGGTGACCCCGCCGCGCCCACGGGGGCTGGGGGCGTTGCTCGACAAGGTCGACGATGCGCGGCTGCGCACCGCCTCGGACCTGCGGCGCCAGCTGCGGGTACGCGAAGTCGAAGCCTCTTTCGAGTCGGCGGGGCTGTGATGGAGCCGGTGGTTTTCGACAAGCCGCTGAAGATCGACCGGCGGCCGCTGTGGCGCATCCTGGCCGACCGGACCCTGCGCTACCAGGTCATCGCCGCCCTGCTGGTGGTGGGCGGGGTGCTGTTCTGCTTCGCTCCCCCGGCGGGGCTCTCCCACCAGGGGTACCACTCGCTGATCGTGTTCGGGGTCTGCGTGGTGCTCTGGGTGTCGGGGCTGGTGCCGCTGGCGGTTACCTCGCTGCTGGCGATGGCCGCCATCCCGGTGCTCGGCATCATGGAGGCGAAAAAGACCTACGCCCTGTTCGGCAACGAGGCGGTTTTTTTCATCCTCAGCGCCTTCGTGCTGGCGGCGGTGATGACCGGCAGCGGGCTCTCCACCCGCCTGGCCCGGGCGATGCTGGCGCGCTTCGGCAGCACCCCGACCCGGCTGGCGCTGACGGTGTTCTCCCTTTCGGCGCTGCTCTCCTTCGTCATGAGCGAGCACGCGGTGGCCGCGATGATGTTCGCGGTGGTGGTCGAGATCGTGCGCAGCCTCGACCTGCCCGCCGAAAAGAGCGGCTTCGGCAAGCTGCTCTACATGGCCATCGCCTGGGGCTGCGTCATCGGCGGCATTGCTACTTTCCTCGGCGGCGCCCGGGCGCCGCTGGCGGTGGGGATGCTGCGCGAGGCGACGGGGCTCGATTTCACCTTTTTCGAGTGGATGGCGGCCGCCCTGCCGATCGTCATCCCGCTGCTGCTGGTCGGTTTCGTCCTGCTGCTCAAGCTGTTTCCCCGGGACATCGCCAGCGTCGAGAGCGGCATCCTGTTTCTGCGCCGCCAGCGCCTGGAGATGGGCCGGATGAGCTTCAACGAGCAGATCGTCGCCCTGATCATGGTGCTGACCATCCTCGCCTGGGTGTTTCTCGGCAAAAAGCTGGGGCTGGCCAGCATCGGCATCTTCGCGGTAGCCGCCCTGTTCGTTTTCCGCGTGGTCTCCTGGCAGACCATCGAGGAGTACGTCAACTGGGGGGTGATCCTGATGTACGGCGGCGCCATCACCCTGGCCTCGGCCCTGGAGAAGAGCGGCGCCGCCAAATGGCTGGCGGACAGCGTGCTGGCGGGGTGGCTGGATCGGCCCTTTCTGGTCATCGCGGCATTTTCCCTGCTTTCGCTGGTGCTCACCGAGTGCATCAGCAACGCGGCGGTGATCGCCATCCTTATGCCGGTGGGGATGAGCCTGCAGCAGAGCATGGGGATCGACCCGCGGGTGATGACCCTGACCATCGCCCTGCCGGCCGGGCTGGCATTCTGCCTGCCGATGGGCACCCCGGCCAACGCCATCGTCTTCTCCTCCGGGGTCCTCAAGATGCGCGAGATGGTCCTGCCGGGCGCGCTCATCATGACCCTCGCCTGGTTGTTGTTTCTGGCATCGGCCTGGCTGGTCTGGCCGCTGCTCGGCCTGCATATCTGACGATAGAAAAGGAATGAACCGATGAGCCAAGAGCACGTTGCAACCCTTCCCCAACTGTCTGCCGACGCCGGCGCCGAGCAGATCCTGCGCGCGGGCGTCGCCGCCGCCGGCGGCCCTGTGGCCCTGGCCTGCTCGTTCTCCGTCGAGGACGTGGTGATCATCGACCTGCTGCGCCAAATCGCCCCCGAGGTCCGGGTGTTCGCCCTCGACACCGGCCGGCTCAACGAAGAGACTTACGAGGTGGCCGAGGCGGTTTCCGAGCGCTACGGCATCCGCATCGACTGGTACTTCCCCCAGCGCGAGGCGGTGGAAAAGCTGGAGCGGGAGAAGGGGCTGTTCTCCTTCCGCGAGAGCCTCGAGAATCGCCACGAGTGCTGCCGCATCCGCAAGGTCGAGCCCCTGGGCCGGGCCCTGCAGGGGCTTGCCGGCTGGATCACCGGCCTGCGCCGCGAGCAGAGTGTGACCCGCAGCGACCTGCGCGCCATCGAGATCGACCAGGCCAACGGCGGCATCGTGAAGATCAACCCCCTGCTCGAGTGGAGCGAAAAGCAGGTCCGGGAGTACGCCGAGCAGAAGCGCCTGCCGGTCAACCGCCTGCACAAGCAGGGCTACCCCTCCATCGGCTGCGCCCCCTGCACCCGGGCCGTCCAGCCTGGCGAGCACCCCCGGGCCGGGCGCTGGTGGTGGGAAGATCCAGCGAACAAGGAATGCGGATTACATAAACGTTGAGCATCCGTAGGGGCGAACCTGTGTGTTCGCCCGCATTTCGAACAAGGGCGAACACACAGGTTCGCCCCTACGATGAAACAAGGGACAACAACGATGACCCCAAAAATGACCCACCTGCGCCAGCTCGAGGCCGAGAGCATTCACATTATCCGCGAGGTCGCCGCCGAGTTCGAAAAGCCGGTGATGCTCTACTCCATCGGCAAGGACTCGGCGGTGATGCTGCATCTGGCGCGCAAGGCCTTCTACCCGGCCAAGCTGCCGTTTCCGCTGCTGCACGTCGATACCACCTGGAAGTTCCGCGAGATGATCGAGTTTCGCGACCGGATGGCCCGCGAATGCGGCTTCGAGCTGCTGGTGCACGTCAACGAGGAGGGGGTGCGCCAGGGGATCGGCCCCTTCTCCCACGGTTCGGCCCTGCACACCGACGTGATGAAGACCGAAGCGCTCAAGCAGGCCCTGGACAAGTTCAAGTTCGACGCGGCCTTCGGCGGCGCCCGCCGCGACGAGGAGAAGTCGCGGGCCAAGGAGCGCATCTTCTCCTTCCGCAGCGCCAGCCACCGCTGGGACCCCAAGAGCCAGCGCCCCGAGCTGTGGAACATCTACAACGCCAAGGTGCGCCAGGGCGAGAGCATCCGCGCCTTTCCGCTCTCCAACTGGACCGAGCTCGACATCTGGCAGTACATCTACCTGGAGAACATCCCCATCGTGCCGCTCTACTACGCCAAACAGCGCCCGGTGGTGGAGCGCGACGGGATGCTGATCATGGTCGACGACGAGCGCCTGCAGCTGCGCCCCGGCGAGCAGGTGCAGATGAAGTCGGTGCGCTTCCGCACCCTGGGCTGCTACCCGCTGACCGGCGCCGTCGAATCGACCGCCGCCACCCTGCCCGAGATCATCCAGGAGATGCTGCTCACCCGCACCTCCGAGCGCCAGGGCCGGCTCATCGACCACGACCAGAGCGGCTCGATGGAGAAGAAGAAGCAGGAAGGTTATTTCTAGGAGCTTGGGTCGCGACGGATCCGACCGATCGGTCCGATCCGACGGATCAGCCGAATCAGGCGCGCCCCCAAAGAGGTTTTTCTGTTCATAAAAGAGGTTGCAATGGCTCACCAATCCGATTTGATCGCCCGCGACATCCACGCCTACCTGAAGAGCCAGGAAGAGAAGGGGATGCTGCGCTTTATCACCTGCGGCAGCGTCGATGACGGCAAGAGCACCCTGATCGGGCGGCTGCTGTGGGATTCGAAGATGGTCTTCGAGGACCAGCTCGCCGCGCTGGAAGCCGACAGCAAGCGAGTCGGCACCCAGGGGGAGAATATCGACTACGCCCTGTTGCTCGACGGCCTGCAGGCCGAGCGCGAGCAGGGGATCACCATCGATGTGGCCTATCGGTTCTTCTCCACCGACAAGCGCAAGTTTATCGTCGCCGACACCCCCGGCCACGAGCAGTACACCCGCAACATGGTCACCGGCGCCTCCACCGCCCAGGTCGCGGTGATTCTCATCGACGCCCGCAAGGGGGTGTTGACCCAGACCAAGCGCCACAGCTACCTGGTTTCGCTGGTCGGCATCCGCCACGTGGTGCTGGCCATTAACAAGATGGACCTGGTGGACTACAGCGCCGAGCGCTTCGAGCAGATCCGCGCCGAATACGAGGCCTTCGCCGAGGGGCTGGGTTTCGAGCAGATCGCTCCCATCCCCATCTCGGCCCTCGAGGGGGCCAACGTCCTGGTGCGCAGCGACTCAACCCCCTGGTACGGCGGCCCGACCCTGATGGAGTATCTGGAAACCGTCCAGGTGGCCGATGCCTCGGCGGGCAAGCCCTTCCGCATGCGGGTGCAGTGGGTCAACCGGCCCAACCTCGATTTCCGCGGCTTCTGCGGCACCATCGCCTCGGGTTCGATCCGCCCGGGCGACGAGGTGGCGGTCACCTCCTCGGGCAAGACCAGCAAGGTGGCGCGCATCGTCACCATGGACGGGGATCTCGACCAGGCCGCCGCCGGCCAGGCGGTGACCCTGACCCTGAGCGACGAGATCGACATCAGCCGCGGCGATACCCTGGCGACGCCGGAAAACCGCCCCTTCCACACCGACCAGTTCGAGGCCAAGATCGTCTGGCTCCACGAGGAGGCGCTGCTGCCCGGGCGCAGCTACCTGATCAAGGCGGGCTCCAGCACCGCCCCGGCCCAGGTAAGCGATCTGCACTTCAAGGTCAACGTCAACACCCTGCAGCACGAGCCGGGCAAGACCCTGGCGCTCAACGAGGTGGGGGTGTGCAGCCTGAGCGTCAGCAAGGGGATCTCCTTCGACCCCTATGGCGACAACCGCGGCATGGGCAACTTCATTCTCATCGACCGCTTCACCAACGCTACCGTCGGCGCCGGGATGATCGACGCTCCCCTGCAGCGCGCAGCGGGCGAAGACTGGCACGCCATCGAGATCAACAAGACCGCCCGCGCGGTTCTCAAGGGGCAGCGGCCCAAGGTGCTCTGGTTCACCGGCTTGCCCGGGGCGGGCAAGTCGACCCTGGCCGCCCTGGTGGAGAAGAAGCTGCATTCCCACGGCAAGCACACCTACATCCTCGACGGCGACCAGCTGCGCCACGGCCTGAACCACGACCTGGGCTACAGCGACCCCGACCAGGTGGAACACATCCGCCGGGTGGCCGAGGTTTCCAAACTGTTCGTCGATGCCGGCCTGATCGTGCTCGCTTCGGTGACCTCGCCTTTCCGCAGCGAGCGGGCCACGGCCCGCGAGATCCTCGAACCCGGGGAGTTCGTCGAGATCTATGTCGACACCCCCCTGGAGGTCTGCGAGGCCCGCGACACCACCGGCCTCTACCAGAAGGCCCGGGCCGGCGAACTGAAGGACGTGACCGGCATCGACGCCATCTACGAGCCGCCGGAGAACCCCGAGATCACCGTGCACGGGGCCCAGGGGGCGCCGGAGGAGTTGGCCGAAAAGCTCGTCCACGAGCTCTACCGGCTGACCGGCTGCGACGCCGCGCCGTTGACCTTTGAGGGGACCGCAGGCATATAATGAGGCGGCCCGAAGGGTCTGTCCAAGTAAACATCGAAGGGATCGAGTCCATGTCCGACACCACCATCGACTACCAGAAACTGCGGATCAACGGCATCTATCAGCAGAATGCCGAGGGGGACCTGATGCTGCGGGTCAAGGTCCCCGCCGGGGTGATCTCCGCCGAACAGACGGAGAAGGTCTGCGCTATCGCCGAGCGGTTTTCCAACGGCAAGCTTCACCTGACCAGCCGCGGCAGCATCGAGATCCACTGGCTGCGCTACGAAAACCTCGCCGAGGTGACGCGCATGCTCGCCGCGGTGGGGTTGACCTCCCGGGGGGCCTGCGGCGGCGCGGTGCGCGGGATCTCCTGCAGCACCACCTTCGCCGCCGGGTTCGGCACCGCCCAGGTGCTGGCCCGCAAGCTGCACCGGCATTTTGCCGGCAACCCCCATTTCGAGGGGCTGCCGAAAAAGTTCAAGATCGGCGTCGACGCCGGCTATCAGGGGGCCCGCCACCTGATCCAGGACGTCGGCCTGGTTTATCTCGGCAGCGAAGAGGGGCGCGAGCTCTACGACGTCTGGGTGGCCGGGGGGCTCGGCCGCCAGCCCCAGCCGGGGTTCCTGTTCGCCAACCGGGTGGCGGAGAAGCGCCTGCTCCCCATCATCGAGGCGGTGGTGCGGGTCTACAAGGCCAACGGCCAGGCCGGCAAGCGTCTCAAGCACCTGCTGAACGATATCGGCGAGGCTCGGCTTCGCGACCTGGTGGCCGCCGAGATGGCGGCTGTCAGCGCCCTCGAGATTGCCAACCCCCTGCCCGAGCAGCTGACGGCAAAACCTCAGGCGGATTCTCTGGAATTTGTTGAAGTGCCCGTTTTCGCCGGGGAGATTTCGGCAGAGAAGCTCCGTGCCCTGGCCCGGGTCGCCGCCCAACAGGCAGAGGGTTTCCTGGCCCTGACCGCCGACCAGAACCTGGCGCTGCTGCCGGGCGAGGGGCGTCCTGTCGAGGCGGTGCGCCAAGCGCTGGCCGCGGTCGGGCTGGCCGGACCGGCGCCCGAGGAGGCGGTCAGCTTCCGGATCTGCCCCGGCAGCCACGAGTGCCGCATGGGGCTGGCCCCGGTGCGCGATGTCGCCCGCGAGCTGATCGGCGCCATGGGCGGACAGGCCCGCTCGGGCCGCTGGGCGATCTCGGGCTGCCCCAACTCCTGTTCCCAGCCGCAGCTGGCCGATTTCGGCATCGTCACGGTGAAAAAGGTCGCCGGCGAGGATGGCGAGCGCCGGCCGCTCTTCGACCTGTTGCGGCGCGAGGGCGAGGGTTTCGGCGAGCCGGTGCAGCAAGGGATCGGCCTGGAGGAGCTGGTCGCGGCGGTAGGCAAACTCACCTGAACCGCAGGTGAGCCGTGAGGAGAAAAAAGTGGGTGGCCCAGGTGGCCGCCCCTTTTCGCATCGGGCCGAAAACCTAACCCCCGAGGGCGTTTGCCCGGCTTGACAACCCCCGGGTATTTCATTACTCTACGGGCGGTTTTATCCTTCCCGAAAGGAACCTCCCATGCGCGTCACCGCCCTTATTCCCGCCCGTTACGCTTCGAGTCGTTTCCCCGGCAAACCGCTGGCGGAGATTGCCGGCAAGCCGATGATCCAGTGGGTCTACGAGCGGACCTCCCGCTCCGCGCTGGTCGACCGGGTGATCGTGGCCACCGACGACGAGCGAATCCGCCAGGCCGTTCAGGCTTTTGGCGGAGAGGTGCAGATGACCCGCAGCGACCACCCCACCGGCACCGACCGGCTGGCCGAGGTCGCGGCCCGGATCGAGACCGATATCGTAGTCAACGTCCAGGGGGACGAGCCGCTGATCGACCCGCGGATGATCGACATGGCGGTGGAGCCGTTGACCACCGACCCCTCCATCCCCATGGGCACGCTCAAAACCCCCATAGCCTCGGTGGAAGAGTTTCTCAACCCCAACGTGGTCAAGGTGGTGACCGACCGGGAGGGCTTTGCCCTGTATTTCTCCCGCGCGCCCATCCCCCACCCCCGGGATTTTGCCGACGGTCTGCAGGAGCAGTTTCAAGAGCTGCAGGCCTGCAAGCATATCGGCCTCTACGTCTACCGCCGCGATTTTCTCCTCGCCTACCCCGGGCTGCCCGTCACCCCCCTGGAAAACCTGGAAAAGCTCGAACAGCTCCGGGCCCTGGAGCACGGGCATAAAATCCGCGTGGTGGAGACCTCGCTGAGTTCGCTGGGAGTGGATACTCCCGAAGACCTCGAGAAGGTCAGGGAATATCTGAAAATTAACCGAATTTGAAATAAAAGCCCCGAAAGATTTGGGGTTTTCTTTTTAGGGGCATCTGTGTAAGATTCTTTCTTTGATTTTATGCCGCAGTTGCGCGCTTATCGTATCCTGTACCAGCAAAAGGAGTTTCAATGAAAACCAAGTTTCTGTTCATCACCGGTGGCGTGGTTTCCTCCCTGGGCAAGGGCCTGGCGGCCGCCTCGATCGGCGCCCTGATGGAGGCGCGGGGGCTGCGGGTGTCCATGCAGAAAATGGACCCCTACATCAACGTCGACCCCGGCACCATGAGCCCTTTCCAGCACGGGGAGGTGTTCGTCACCGATGACGGAGCTGAAACCGACCTCGACCTGGGCCACTACGAGCGCTTCACCACCGCCCAACTGTCGCGCAAGTCCAATTTCACCACCGGCCAGGTCTACGACTCGGTCATCCGCAAGGAGCGCCGTGGCGACTACCTCGGCGGCACCGTGCAGGTCATCCCGCATATCACCAACGAGATCAAGGCCAAGATCCTGGAGAACGCCAAGGGGGTCGATCTGGCCATCGTCGAGGTCGGCGGCACCGTGGGCGACATCGAGTCGCTGCCGTTCATGGAAGCGATCCGCCAGTTCCGCACCGACCGCGGCCACGAAAACGTGCTCTATATCCACCTGACCCTGGTCCCCTACATCCCCACCGCCGGCGAGCTCAAAACCAAGCCGACCCAGCACAGCGTCAAGGAGCTGCGCGAGATCGGCATCCAGCCCGACATCCTGCTGTGCCGCTGCGACCGGGAGATTCCCCGGGACATGAAGGCCAAGATCGCCCTGTTCTGCAACGTCAAGGAGGAGGCGGTCATCACCGCGCGGGACGTCGAGTCGATCTACGAGGTCCCCATCGCCTACCACGAGCAGGGCCTCGACGAGCGTATCGTCGATTATCTCAACATCTGGACCAAGGCTCCCGACCTCACCCCCTGGGAGCGGATCGTCAAGCGCGTCAAGGAGCCGGCTTCGGAAATCCGCATCGCCATCGTCGGCAAGTACGTCGAGCTCACCGAGAGTTACAAGTCGCTCTCCGAGGCCCTGATTCACGGCGGCATCGCCAATGACTGCCGGGTGAATCTCAAGTACGTCGACTCGGAGTCGCTGGAGCGCCACGGGGTCAACGGCACCTTCGACGACGTGGACGGGGTCCTCGTCCCCGGCGGCTTCGGCGAACGCGGCAGCGAGGGGAAGGTCGCCGCCATCCAGTATGCCCGGGAAAAGGGGAAGCCGTTTTTCGGCATCTGCCTCGGCATGCAGATGGCGGTGGTTGAATTCGCCCGCAACGTTTGCGGCATCGAACAGGCCTACTCCTCCGAATTCCGTGAGGACGCCAAGAACCCGGTGATCCACATCATGGAGGAGCAGAAGAAGGTCAAGGGCAAGGGCGGGACCATGCGCCTTGGAACCTATCCCTGCGAATTGGGCAAGGGGACCCTGGCGCGGCGCATTTACGGCCAGCAGAGTCTCACCGAGCGCCATCGCCACCGCTACGAGTTCAACAACACCTATCGTCAGAAACTGCAGAAGAGCGGCCTGGTGCTCTCGGGGATCAACCCCGAGTCGGACCTGGTGGAGATCGTCGAACTGGCCGAACACCCCTGGTTCCTTGGCTGCCAGTTCCATCCCGAATTCAAGTCGCGGCCGATGGCTCCCCACCCGCTCTTCGAATCCTTCGTCGGCGCCTGTCTCAAGCAGAGGAGCGAGAAGTAGATGGTTCGCGAGATCACCGTCGGCAACGCCGTGTTCGGCGGCGGCCGCCCCCTGGTTCTGATCGCCGGCCCCTGCGCCATCGAGGAGGAGGGGCTGACCCTGCGCATTGCCGAGTTTCTCAAGCGGCTCACTTCGGATCTGGGCATCGGCCTGGTGTTCAAGGCCTCCTACGACAAGGCCAACCGCACCTCGGTCACCTCCTTCCGCGGTCCCGGCATCGAGGAGGGGCTGCGGATTCTCGAGCGCGTGAAGCGGGATTTCGATGTGCCGGTCATCTCCGACGTGCATGACCTCAGCCAGGTCGCCCCTGCGGCCGAGGTTCTCGATATCCTCCAGATCCCCGCCTTTCTCAGCCGCCAGACCGACCTGCTGGTCGCCGCCGGCGAGACGGGGAGGGTGGTCAACGTGAAAAAGGGGCAGTTTCTCGCCCCCTGGGACATGCGCAACGCGGTGGGCAAGATCGAGTCGACGGGCAACCGCCAGATCCTGCTCACCGAGCGCGGCGCCTCCTTCGGCTACAATAACCTGGTAACCGACATGCGCTCGTTGGTCATCATGCGCGAAACCGGCTGCCCGGTGATTTTCGACGCCACCCACTCGGTGCAGTTGCCAGGCGGCGCCGGCACCTCCTCTGGGGGGCAGCGGCAGTATGTGGGGGCTCTTTCCCGGGCGGCTGTAGCCACCGGCATCGATGGGCTGTTCTGGGAGGTCCACGAAAATCCCGACAAGGCCCTGTGCGACGGACCCAACTCGCTGCCGCTGGGCGATGTGCCCAAGATGCTCAAGGAAATCCTGGCGATCGACGCCATTGTCAAGGAAAGCAACTGAAGTGAACGATATTGTTGAATCGGCAAAGCGGGTCCTGCGCATCGAGGCCGAAGCGGTCTCGGCGCTGATCGAGCGGATCGACGGCAATTTTTCCAAAGCCGTGGAAATGGTCCTGGCCTGCCAGGGGCGGGTGGTCATCACCGGCATGGGCAAGTCGGGCCTGATCTGCCAGAAGGTGGCGGCGACCATGGCCTCCACCGGCACGCCGGCCTTGTTCCTGCACCCGGCCGAGGGTATTCACGGCGACCTGGGGATGCTGATGAAGGGCGACCTGGTGGTGGCGGTCTCCAACTCGGGTGAGACCGAGGAGGTGGTGCGCATCCTGCCGATCATCAAGCGCATGGGCCTGCCGCTGATCACCATGAGCGGCAACCCCTCCTCCACCCTGGCCAAGGCCGGGGACGTGTTCCTCGACATCTCCATCCAGGAAGAGGCCTGCCCGCTGGGACTGGCGCCCACGGCCAGCACCACCGCCACCCTCGCCATGGGCGATGCGCTGGCAGTCGCTCTGCTGCTGCAGCGGGGCTTCAGGGAGGAGGACTTCGCTCTCTATCATCCCGGCGGATCCCTTGGCAAGCGCCTGCTGCTGCGGGTCGAGGAGATCATGCACGCGGGTGCGGCCATCCCCCTGGTCAAACCGGAGACGCCGGTCAAGGAGGCCCTGTTCGAGATCACCAGCAAGAAGCTCGGCATCACCGGGGTGGTCGATCCTGCCGGGGCGCTGCTCGGCGTGTTCACCGACGGCGACCTGCGCCGGGTCATCGAAAAAGGTTTCGACGGGCTCAACCGCCCCATCGGCGAAATGATGTCGCGCAACCCCAAGCGCATTCTGCGCTCGAACCTTGCCGCCAAGGCCCTGCAGAAGATGGAGCAGCACTCCATCACCTCGCTGTTCGTTTTCGAGCACGATGAGGATCAGGCACCGGTCGGGATCGTGCACCTGCACGACCTGCTCAAGGCGGGGGTGGTGTGATGAGGGAGCGTCTGGAGCCGATCAAGCTGCTGCTGCTCGATGTCGACGGAGTGATGACCGACGGCCGGATCATCTACGACGCCAACGGGGTGGAGACCAAGGCCTTCGACGTCAAGGACGGTCACGGGCTCAAACTGATCCAGCGGGTCGGCATCCGGGTCGGGATCATCACCGGCCGAGAGTCGACGGTGGTCAATCGGCGCGCCGAGGAGCTGGGCATCGAAATCCTCTACCAGGGGGCCAAGGACAAGCTGGTGCCGTACCGGGAAATCCTCGAGACACTGGGGATCGGCGACCGGGAAGTGGCCTACGTCGGTGACGACGTGGTCGATTTGCCGATCCTGCGCAGGGTAGGCTTTGCCGCAACCGTGGCCGATGCCGTCGAGGAGGTCAAGTCCTGCGTGCATTACGTGACCTCCAGGCCCGGCGGCCGCGGCGCGGTGCGCGAACTGTGTGACCTGATCCTTAAGCAGACCGGCCGCTGGGAAGAGCTGACCGCCAGGTATTTCGCCTGACCATACATCAGATTCAAATCCCGTGCCAACCTCCGGAAAATCGCCTTTACACCCTTGTTCTATGATGGTATACTCTATCCAACCATGGCACGAAAGTTAAATGTTCGTAATTTCTTGGTTTTTTTGATGTTTTCGCTGGCCTGCGGCCTGGCCGTGACGGTGGCGGTCAATTTCCGCGGCGGCGGTCCGGAGGAGGTTCTGGACTCGCTCCCCAGCAACATCGACCTGGCTTTAAAAAAGATCAACTATACAGAGACCCGCGATGGGGTCCGCCGCTGGACCCTGGTGGCCGATTCGGCTGCCCACAGCGTGCGGCAGGGTGTCACCAGCATCGAAAATGTCGAGCTGACTTTCTTCGACGAAAAGGGTGAGGAGAACGGCACTCTGAAGGCGAACCTCGGGCAGATCAATCATGAGGTCGGGCTCGTCGAGGTGGAGGGGGAGGTCGTGGTCACCAACCCCCGGGGAGACGCCTTCTACACGGAGCGCTTGGCGTACCGGAACGACGAGAACATGATTTCCGCGGTGGATCGGGTGCGCGTGGTCGGGAAGGAACTCCAGGTTACCGGCAGAGGGATGCGCCTCAATGTCGAGGATTACACCTACGAGTTGCTGGCCGAGGTTACCGCTCTGATCCCAGGCGAAAGTGACGTTAGAAGACGATGAGGAATAAGGCAGTCCTGGCCCTTGCGGCGTTAGCGATATTCGTTGCCGGCCCGATCCATGCGCAGACCGGCGCGGGCCTGGGGTATTCGAACGATCAGCCCATCCAGATCAAGTCCGACCGTCTCGAGGGTGACGACTCCAGGGGGTTGGTCACCTTTCTCGGCAACGTCATGGCCACCCAGGGGCCGATCTCCATCTATGCGGAGAAACTGATCATCGTCTACACCCCCAAGGGGCGGGAGATCGATCGGGTCGAAGCCGAGCAGGGGGTGCGGATTGTGCAGGGCGACCGGGTGGCCACGGGTCAGAAGGCCGTCTTCTACAATCGCGAGGGGAAGGTGGTGCTGACCGGATCGCCGAGGGTCAACGATGGTGCCGACTTCGTTGAGGGTGAGGAGATCACCGTTTTTCTGAACGAAGAAAAGAGCATCGTCAAGGGTGGCGGCTCCTCTCGGGTGAATGCGATATTCCATCCCCAGGGGAAAAAACCTTGAGTCGCCGGCTCAGGGCCAGGGAACTCTGCAAGGCTTATCGTGGCAGGCAGGTGGTGCGCTCGGTCGATCTCGAGGTGGCCTCGGGCCAGGTGATCGGGCTGCTCGGGCCAAACGGCGCGGGGAAAACCACCTCGTTCTACATGGTGGTCGGGCTGGTCAGGCCGGACCGGGGCAAGGTGTTTCTCGACGACCTGGAATTGACCGACCTGCCCATGTACCAACGGGCCAAGGCCGGCATCGCCTACCTGCCCCAGGAGGCGTCGGTTTTTCGCAAGTTGACCGTTGAGGAGAATCTGCTGGCGATCATCGAGACGCTGGGACTTTCCCAGGAGAAGGGGCGCAAGCGAAAGGATCAGCTGCTGGAGGATTTCCGCCTGACCCATGTGGCCAGGTCCCCGGGCTATGCGCTCTCGGGCGGCGAGCGAAGGCGCGTTGAAATCGCCAGGGCCTTGGTCATCGAGCCTGCATTCATCCTCCTCGACGAGCCCTTCGCCGGCATAGACCCGATCGCCGTCATTGACATCCAGAATATTATTTCCGAACTCAAGTCCCGGGGCATCGGTGTCCTGATTTCCGATCACAACGTCCGGGAAACGCTCGGTGTCTGCGACCGGGCCTATATCCTCAACGAAGGGGAAATCCTTGAATACGGGCAACCGCAGCAAATCGCGGAAAGCCCCCGTGCGCGGGCCATCTACCTGGGTGAAAAATTCAGGCTCTGAGACGCCCGGCAGGTTCAGTCAATCCATCAAAACAAGCGGGGCCCGCCCCCCGGGAGCAGCATGGCACTAGAGATCCGCCAACAATTGAAACTGAGCCAGCAACTGGTCATGACGCCGCAACTGCAGCAGGCCATCAAGCTGTTGCAGCTGTCGCGGATGGAACTGGTCGACATGGTTCAGCAGGAATTGGAGGAGAACCCGGTTCTGGAAGAAGGGGTCGAGACCCTGGATGAAAAGGAACTGAGGGAGGAAGTCAGCGAAAGCGGGCCCGAGAACAAGGAAGGCGAAGCCCCGGCCCAGGAAGTTAAGGAGGTTGCCGGGGAAAGCGAGGGGCTCAGCGACATCGACTGGCAGACCTATCTCGAAGGGTATAACCTCGGAGGTTCGACGGCCGACTTTTACGAAGAGGATGAGGACCGGCCCTCCTACGAGAACCTGCTGACCAAAAAAAGTACCCTCTTCGATCACCTGATGTGGCAGCTTAGCCTGTCCCGCATCAATGACGCGGACCGGGCCGTCGCCGGCGAGATCATCGGCAACCTCAACGAGGACGGCTACCTGCGGGCCACCACCGAGGAGATCGCCGGCAGTACGGGGGTCGAACCCGAAAAGGTCGAGGCGGTTCTGAGGCTGGTGCAGGAACTGGATCCGCCCGGCATTGCCTGCCGCAACCTCCAGGAGTGCCTGCTCAGGCAGGTGCAGAGCCTGGGGATGGAGGGCTCCATCGTCGAGGCCGTACTTCGTGATCACATCGGCGAGTTGGAGAACCGCAAATACCCCGTCATCGCCAGGGCCCTCGGCGTGCCCCTCGACGAGGTGCTGGGGGCGGCCAAGATCATTTCCAATCTCGACCCCAGGCCCGGCAGCGCCTTTGGCCAGGAGGACGTCCATTACATCACCCCGGATATCTTCGTCTACAAGATCGGCGAGGAGTACGTGGTGGTGCTCAACGACGAGGGCCTGCCCAACCTGCGCATCAATTCCTTTTACCGCAACGCCCTCTCCGGTGCCGAAAAGGTCGACGAGAAGGCCGGCGAATACATCCAGGAGAAACTGCGCGGCGCGGTCTGGCTGATCAAGAGCATTCACCAACGCCAGCGGACCATCTACAAGGTCACCAGGAGCATCGTCAAGTTTCAGCGGGAATTCTTCGACAAGGGGATCGAATACCTGAAGCCGCTGGTTCTTCGGGATGTGGCCGAGGACATCGAGATGCACGAGTCGACCATCAGCCGCGTCACCACCAACAAGTACGTGCAGACCCCGCAGGGATTGTTTGAGTTGAAGTTTTTCTTCAACAGCGGTATAAGCACCACCCAGGGCGAATCCATCGCCTCGGAGAGCGTCAAGAGCAAGATCAAGGAGATCATTGGCGCGGAGAATCCCAAAAAACCCTACTCCGACCAGAAGATCGTGGAGATCCTCAAGGAGCACGGCATCGATATCGCGCGACGCACCGTCACCAAATACCGCGAGATGCTCGGGGTGGGTTCCTCCACCGAAAGAAAGAGGCTTTTTTAACCCCTCTCCCCGTTGGTCATTGGCCCCGGGAGCGATATACTTCAGATAAAGGTATCAGCGTCCCCGCGAAGGGGACTATCACCAGGAGGTTTTTTCTTATGCAGATTGATGTCACTTTTCGTCATATGGAAACCAGCGAGCCTCTGCGTGCCTACGCGGATGAAAAGCTTGCCCGGGTCAAAAAGTATATCGATGAGCCGATCGACGTGCAGGTGGTTCTTTCGGTCGAGAAGAAGATTCGCCATAAGGCCGTGGTCACCATGAACGCCAAGGGGATCGGGATCAAGGCCTCCGAGGAAACCAACGACATGTACGCCGCCATCGATGCGGTCCTGGACAAGATCGAG
This sequence comes from Desulfuromonas versatilis, assembly GCF_019704135.1. Taxonomy (NCBI): domain Bacteria; kingdom Pseudomonadati; phylum Thermodesulfobacteriota; class Desulfuromonadia; order Desulfuromonadales; family Desulfuromonadaceae; genus Desulfuromonas; species Desulfuromonas versatilis. Next base: position 2,866,237 of record NZ_AP024355.1, on the reverse strand, counting down.
CGCCAGCTCAAGCGCTACAAGGAAAAAATCAAGAACCACAAACCCGAAGCGGGTCGCGGCCGTGAAATCCGCAAAACCGTTTTTGCCGCCGAGAGCGTCGAAGAGGGGGCCGTGGAGCCGGTCATCATTCGCAGCAACAGCTTTCAGGTAAAGCCCATGGCGGTTGAAGAGGCGGTCATGCAGATGGATCTGCTGGAGAAGGAATTCCTGGTGTTCACCGACTCCGCTACCGAGGAGATCAATGTCGTCTACCGTCGCAAAGACGGCAACTACGGTGTCATTGTCCCTCAGAAATAATCGGCCGGATACAAATTGCAAGGGGGGAGGGGCGGCTGCCCGTCCCCCCGCGGATTTTAACGGTTCACTGCACTGGTATCTTGATGGATGGGTATGAAGATCGTTGATCTGCTTAATCCTGCGGCCATCGTGGCCGATTTGAAGGCCGAGGGAAAGAATGAGGTTCTTGCCGAACTGACCGACGCCATGCGCAAAGCCGCAAGCAGTCTTGACCGGGATGAGGTGATCCAGGTCCTGCAGGAGAGGGAGCGGCTGGGAAGTACCGGCATCGGCGAGGGAGTCGCCATCCCCCACGGCAAATTGAAGGACATCGACAACCTGCTCATCTCCTTCGGGCGCAGCAAGGCTGGGGTCGAATTCGACTCCATGGACGGCAAGCCGGCCCACCTCTTTTTTCTGCTGGTGGCTCCTGAGGAGTCGGTCGGGGTGCACCTGAAGACCCTGGCGAGGATTTCCAAACTGCTCAAAAACCCCGCCGTGCGCCGCCGTCTGATGGAGGCCGGCGACGGTCAGGGGATCTACGACATCATCGCCGAGGAAGAAGCTAACCTCTAATACCTCCGGAAGCTATGGCGGGACTGAGTATCCAGGAACTTTTGGCTGAGAAGGAGGCCGGGCTCGACCTCGAACTGCTTGCCGGGGAGCGCGGTCTTCTCAAGTCAGTCAGGGTCCCGCGCATTCAGAAACCGGGGCTCGCCCTTGCGGGGTACACGACCAACCTGCACCCCGACCGCATCCAGGTGCTCGGCTCCACGGAACTGACCTATCTCAATCATCTTCCCCGGGACCTGGCGGAAACCAACCTGAAACAGCTCTGCGCCCTGGATATATCCTGCTTCATCATCACCAAGGGGCAAACGCCCCCGGCGATGCTGGTGGAGGAGACCGAGCGCCAGGGAATCCCCCTGCTGCGTTCCCATCACCAGAGTTCGACCTTCATTTCCCTGGTTACCAAATTTCTCGAGGAGCGGTTGCTCCCGGCAACCACCGTGCACGGCGTGCTGGTGGATGTGCTGGGTGTCGGGGTGCTGCTGCTTGGAAAAAGCGGCATCGGCAAAAGTGAATGCGCCCTCGACCTGGTGCTCAAGGGGCACCGGCTGGTGGCGGATGATGTGGTCAAAGTGCGCATGAAGCTTCCCGCAGTGCTCTTCGGCGAGGGGAGCGATCTGCTGCATTACCACATGGAGATCCGCGGACTGGGGATCATCAACATCAAACACCTGTTCGGGGTTGCCGCAATCCGCGAGCGCAAGAAGATCGATCTGGCGATCGAACTCGTCGAGTGGCAGGAAGGGGTCGAATACGACCGGCTCGGCCTGGAGGACTTGTCCTATTCCCTGCTGGGGATAGAGATACCCCTGCTGCGGATTCCGGTGCGCCCCGGCCGCAATATCACCACCATTGTCGAGGTGGCCGCCCGCAATCAGCTGCTCAAGGAGATGGGGTACCACAGCGCCCTGGAGTTTCAGGATCGTCTGGAGCGGCGTATGGCGGAGATGGCCCACCTGCATGCCCACACCATCATCGGGGACAATCTCGAATGAGCCGCAAGCGGTTGATCATCATCACCGGCCTGTCCGGCTCGGGTAAGACCGCCGCCGCGCGGGCCCTGGAGGACGAGGGCTTTTTCGTCGTCGACAATCTGCCGCTGGCGCTGCTGCCGCAGTTTCTCGAACTGGCCGAACAGGGGGTGCGGTTTACGGCCAATCTTGCTGTGGTCATCGATGTGCGCAACCGGGATTTTCTGGCCGGCGTCGAGACCACCATGGAGGCTCTCGGCCGCGCCGGTTACGTGCCCGAAGTCTATTTTCTCGACGCCTCGGACGATGTGCTGATCCGCCGTTATTCCGAGACCCGTCGCCGCCATCCGCTGGCCCTCACCGCCAAGCTGGAGGAGGGAATCAGCAACGAGCGCCAGTTGCTGGCCGGACTGCGCAAAAGGGCGACCAACATCATCGACACCTCGTGGTTCACCCCCCACCAGTTGCGGGCCAAGATTTCCCAGCTGGCCCGGGGAGATGACGAGGCCACCCCGATGCTGGTGCAACTCCAGTCCTTCGGTTTTCGCAACGGGATCCCGGCGGGTTCGGACCTGGTGCTGGACGTGCGGTTTATCCCCAATCCGCATTTCGTGCCGGAACTTCAGCCGCTGAGCGGACTGGACAGGGAGGTCAGCGATTATGTGCTTAAGCAGGCCGCCTGTCAGGATTTTCTCAACCGCTTTCAGTCGCTGCTCGACTTTTTGCTTCCCCAGTATCGCCACGAGGGAAAGAGCTACCTGACCATCTCCATTGGCTGCACCGGCGGGCGTCATCGCAGCGTGGCGATCGTGGAGGCTCTTCGGGCCCATGTTCTTGGCGAGGGGATCCAACTCCAGGTGCTTCACCGGGACATTGCCAAGGTATGAACCCATGATCGGACTGGTAATCGCCACCCATTCCAACCTGGCCCAGGAGCTTATCAACGCCGCCGAGATGATCATCGGTCCGGCCAGGAACGTGAAGGCTGTCTGTATTCGCAAGGAGGACAGCGTGGAGACCATCCGCAGCGGGGTGATCGAAGCCATCGCTACCGTTGGCGGCGATGGGGAGGGGGTTGTGGTGATGACCGACATGTTCGGCGGGACGCCGGCCAATATCAGTCTTTCGCTGCTCGAGCCAAAAAAAATCGAGGTCCTGACCGGGGTCAACCTGCCCATGGTTCTCAAGTTCTTCAACAGCCAGGAGGGGCTATCCCTGTTCGAGCTGGCTGCAATGCTCAAGGCCTACGGTCAGCAAAGCATCTCCCTTGCCAGCGAATTTCTGCAAAACTGATTGGTGACCCATCGACCGGCTTCGGGCAGGTTCCCCCTCCAGCCACCGCCCCTCGGCAGGCACTGGTTCCGACAGGAGGCAGTCAAAAGACATGAGTCTCGTTCTAACCCGCATCGATAATCGTTTGATTCACGGCCAGGTCCTGGAGGCCTGGGTGCCGCATATCGGCGCTGACTGCATCGTGGTGGCCAACGATGAGGTGGCCCGGGTGAGTTTCCAGAAAACCCTGATGGCCGCCGCGGTGCCCAAGGGAATCAAGGTGCTTATCGACAGCGTCGAAAACGTGGCCCGGGCCTTCCACTCCCACGCTCTTGATGCGAGCAAGGTGCTGCTGCTTTTCGCCAGCTCCGGCGATGCGGTCAAGGCCCACCGCTGTGGGGTCGATTTCAAGGAACTCAACCTGGGCAACATGCACGGCGGGGAAGGCAAGGTGCGCTACTCCTGCACCATCGCTCTTGACCCCGCGGATGTCTTGAATTTCCAGCAGCTCGAGGCGGACGGGGTGCGGATCGTCTGCCAATGCGTGCCGCCCGACCGGGAACGAAGCTGGAAGCACCTGCTGCACAGCGTGGAGGGGTGACATGCCCGGGGTCGACTTTCTCATAGCCGGACTGGTTTCGGTGTTTGTCGGCCTCGATCGTACCGCGGTTCTTCAGGTGATGGTGTCCCGGCCTATCGTCGCCGCCCCCCTTACCGGCCTGCTGCTGGGAGAACCGGCAGTCGGGCTGCAGGTCGGGGCGCTGGTGGAGTTGCTCTGGCTGGGGCGGCTTCCGGTAGGGGCAGCCATCCCCCCGGATGATACCCAGGTGGCCGTCGGGGCAACCGCCCTGGCCATTGTTTTTCAGGGGCCGCTCGGCCTCACGGGGTTGGCACCGAGTGTTCTCTGCACCCTGGTCGCCCTGCCGCTGGGGCGAATCGGCCAGGCTTTCGACCGCTGGGCGCGGACCCGCAACGGCGAACTGCTGAAGCGCGCCCTGGATTCTCTGGATGCCGGCCAGCTGGAGGCTGCGGAGAAGAGTCATCTGCTGGGGCTGTCGCATTTCGCCCTGGCTTCGCTGGCCACTTACCTGGTGATTATTGGGGCAGGGTCGGCGGTGCTGCTGCTTTTCGGCTCGCCGCTGCTCCAGTTGGTGGACCCGGCCAAGGGCTGGCTCTGGATGGTTTTCCCGCTGGTGGGCACCGCGGTCATTCTCGGGACCATCAACGTGAGTCGTTCCCTGACCCTGTTCGGGGCATCCTTTACCTCGGCATTTCTGATGCTCTGGCTGTTGTGAGGTGAGTGTGGCCCCTTCAAAACTCCCAGCCGCCATCCTGCTGAGGGTGCTGCTGCGCTCCTTTATTCTTCAGGCGAGCTGGAATTTCGAGCGCCTCCAGAGCCTGGGGACACTCTATGTGCTGGCACCGGCTCTGCGGTTCTATTACCGGGAGGAGGAACTGGCCCTGGCTTACCGGAGGCATCTGGAATACTTCAATACCCACCCCTTCATGGCCTCAGCGGTGTTGGGGACCGCGTTGGCCCTGGAGGAAAAGCGCTCACGGGGCGAGAAGACCTATCTCGAGGTCAAGGAATTCAAGGGGATGATCATGGCCCCGTATGCCGCCATGGGAGATGCCCTGTTCTGGGGGGGGATCCGCCCTCTGGCCGCGGGCATCGCCTTGTTTTTTGCGGTAAAAGGGTCGCTTTGGGCTCCCGTGGCGTTTCTGCTGCTGTTCAACCTTCCTCACCTGGTGTTTCGGGTCGCCGGGCTGTTCGGGGGGTACCGGCTCGGTCTCAAGGTGGTCGAGCTCATCCAGGCCAGAAGGCTGCCGGATCTGGCCATCCGCTGCAAGGAAGGGACGGTGGTCCTGCTCGGCTGTTTCTGCGCTTATCTGGCCTTTATCTCCCTGCACGGCGAAGGGGTGCGGGCCGCATGGGGGTTGGCGGTGATTCCGGCGGTGGTGCTGGTGGGGTGGCTGGTGCGCAAGGGGGTTTCCACCCTTTTGCTGGTCCTGAGTATTGCCGGGATGATACTGCTGGCGGTTCAGCTCAATCAGCATTTGCCCGCATGGGTTGGAGGGGATTGGCTCAAATTCTGACCGGCCGGCGCGGACCCGGACGCCGGCCGTTGCTCTGGTGGTTACTTCGAAAGCTGCGAAGGGTTATGGAGAAAAAAGAGTTTATCATCAAAAATCGGCTCGGCCTGCACGCCAGGGCTGCCGCCCAGTTGGTGCAGACCGCTAATCGTTTCCGCTCCGACATCACCCTGGAGAAGGAGGGGGTGGAGGTCAATGGCAAGAGCATCATGGGCATATTGATGCTGGCTGCTCCCAAGGGGTCGAAGATACTGGTAACCATCAACGGGGAGGATGGCCCGGCGGCCATGAGTGCCATCGGGCAACTGATCGATGACGGATTCGGGGAAGAATAAAATACCCCTGGACACTTTCCTGATCGGCATCGGGGCCTCCCCCGGGATCAGCATCGGGGAGACCCACTCGGTCAATCGGGAGCGGGTGAGGGCGGTGGAGCGGCCGATTGCCGCCGAGGAAATCCCCTTCGAGGTCAACGCCTTTCTGGAGGCGGTGCAGCAGTCCAAAATGCAGCTCGAAGAGGTCAAGGCCGCCGTTTCCGACCGCCAGCTGGCCGAGCATCTCTATATTATCGATACCCATCTGCTGATCCTCGAGGACCAGATGCTGATCGACAGCACCCTGGAGCTGATCCGCAATGAGCAGATCAACGCCCAGGGGGCCCTCAAACGAACCTTGCGCCGCTTTCGCGAGGTGTTTGAGCGCATCGAGGACGAGTACCTGCGCGAGCGCGGGTCGGATATCGACTCCATTGGCGAGCGGCTTTTGCGCAACCTGCTGGGAGAGGGACAGCAGGCGATTGCCGGCCTCGACCGCAAGGTGGTGGTGGTCGCTCACGATCTTTCCCCCGCCGACACCATGCAGATGGAAAAAGAGCAGATCATCGGTTTTGTCACCGATGTCGGCGGCCGAACCTCCCATACCGCCATCCTGGCGCGCTCCATGGGGATTCCCGCGGTGATCGGCCTGGAGAACATCACCGCTCTGGTCAAGGAGCCGACCCCGGTGATCATCGACGGAAGCCACGGCACGGTGATTCTCAACCCCTCCGACGAGACGTTTCGTGAATACCTGAAAAAGAAACAGAATTACGACTACCTGGAGAAGGAACTGCTCAGCTATCGCGAACTCGCCTCGGAAACCCGGGACGGGCACCATGTCGCGCTGCGGGGCAACGTCGAACTGCCCGACGAGATCCCCCTGGTGCTGGCCCAGGGCGCCGAGGGCATCGGCCTGTTCCGCTCCGAGTTTTTGTTTCTCAACCGCAGGATTCCCCCCGGCGAGCAGGAGCAGTTTGAGGTTTACAAGGATATTCTGGAAAAAATGGCCCCCAACCCGGTGACCATCCGCACCCTGGATGTCGGCGGGGACAAGTTCGTGCCCGAGATCAACCTGGCCGACGAGGCCAACCCGGCCATGGGCCTGCGCGCGATCCGCTTCTCCCTCAAAGAGCGTCGCCTGTTCCACATCCAGTTGCGGGCCATTTTGCGGGCCTCGGCCTTCGGCCCCGCGCGCATTATGTTCCCGATGATTTCCGGGGTGGCCGAGTTGCGGGCCTGCCGTGAGTGTCTCGAAAAGGCACGGGCCGAGCTGGCTGCCGAAGGGGTAGCATTCGCCGCCGAGCTTCCGGTGGGGATCATGATCGAAACCCCCTCGGCCGCGCTGGTGGCGGACATGCTGGCGCAGGAGGCCGATTTCTTCTCCATCGGCACCAACGACCTGATCCAGTACTGCCTGGCGGTGGACCGCGGCAACGAACATGTCGCCTACCTCTACGAACCGATGCATCCGGGCATCTTGCGGGCCCTGCGGATGATCTGCCAGGCGGCCAGGGACAAAGGGATCCCGGTCGCCATGTGCGGCGAGATGGCCGGCGATCCCCTCTATCTGCTGGTGCTGCTGGGGCTGGGGATCGACGAGCTCTCCATGAATGCCCCGGGGATTCCGCGGGTGAAGAGGGTGCTGCGCCAGGTGACGCGGGAGGACGGAGAGCAGCTTTTGGCCCGTCTCTCGAGTCTGCCCACGGCGCAGGATGTCTCGCGCCTGCTCGAGGAGGAGATGGGCAAGCGTTTTCCCGAGTTGTTCGCTCCCATGCCGATTTGAGCATTTTCCGGCCGCTTTGTACCCAACCGTTTAAGGGCCGGTTAAGGGCTTGACAATTTCGAACAATTCCCCTTAAATTGCAACTTTGTTCAAAACCAACCCAGACAGGAGGATTCTGCTCCATGGCAATGACCGATTTTCTTTTCACGTCCGAGTCCGTAACCGAGGGGCATCCCGACAAAATCGCCGACCAGATTTCCGATGGCGTTCTCGACGCCATCCTCGCCCAGGACCCCAAGGCCCGGGTGGCCTGCGAAACCCTGGTGACCACCGGCATGGCCATGATCGCAGGCGAAATCACCACCACGGCTTACGTCGACATGCCGGGGATCGTCCGCCAGACCATCAAGGAGATTGGTTACGACGATTCCTCCATGGGTTTTGACTACGAAACCTGCGCCGTACTGACCTCCATCGATCGCCAGTCCCCCGACATCTCCATGGGCGTTACCGAAGGCGAGGGGATGTTCAAGGAGCAGGGCGCCGGCGACCAGGGCCTGATGTTCGGCTACGCCTGCAACGAGACCCCCGAGCTGATGCCGATGCCGATTACCTTCGCTCACAAGTTGACCAAGCGGCTCTCCGAGGTGCGCAAAAGCGGCCTGTTGCCGTTTCTGCGTCCCGACGGCAAATCTCAGGTCTCGATCCAGTACATCAACGACAAGCCGATCCGTGTCGATGCGGTGGTGGTATCCTCCCAGCACTCCCCGGAGGTGACCTACGAAACCCTCAAGGAGGGGATCGTCGAGGAAGTGGTCAGGAAGATCATCCCCGCCGAGCTGCTCGACGAGAAAACCAAGTACTTCATCAACCCCACCGGCCGCTTCGTGGTCGGCGGTCCCATGGGGGACTGCGGCCTGACCGGGCGCAAAATCATCGTCGACACCTACGGCGGTCAGGGTTCCCACGGCGGCGGCGCCTTCTCCGGCAAGGACCCCTCCAAGGTCGACCGCAGCGCCTCCTACATGGCCCGCTACGTCGCCAAGAACATCGTCGCCTCGGGGCTTGCCGACAAGTGCGAGGTTCAGGTGGCCTACGCCATCGGGGTCGCCGAGCCGGTCTCGGTCATGATCAACACCTTCGGCACCGGCAAGATCCCCTCCAACGACATCGCCCGGATCGCCCGCGAGGAGTTCGACATGCGCCCCGCCGCAATCATCAAGACCCTCGACCTGCTGCGGCCGATCTACCAGAAAACCGCTGCCTATGGCCACTTCGGGCGCGAGCTTCCCGAGTTCACCTGGGAGCGCACCGACCGGGCCGAGTCTCTGCGCAAGCGCGCCGGGCTCTAGGCCGCGATGATCCTGTCGCCATGCAAAAAAGCGGACCTGCAAGGGTCCGCTTTTTTGTTGGGCGCTTCGTTTCAACCTTCGTCGAACAATCGTCGTTTATGCTAGCTGCCGGTGCCTGCCCCGAACTTGCCGTCATCGTCCCGGTGCTCAACGAGTCCGCCGCCGTCGGGCCTTTTGTCGAGGCGCTCGCCGAACAGCGGGAGGTTCGCTTCGAGCTGATTTTCGCCGACGGGGGCTCCAGCGACGACACGCTGAAGAACATCAGCCGGCTCGCCGGCCGCTTCGACTTTCCCATTATCCTGCGCAGCTCTGCTGCCGGGCGCAGCCGCCAGCTCAACACCGCCGCGCAGGGGGTGCAGGCACCCTGGCTGCTGTTTCTGCATGTCGATTCCCGGTTTCCCGACCCGCTGGCCCTGCGGCGGGGGATCGATGCGCTGGGGGCGGCGATCGAGGCCCAGGGCCACCAGGGCGTTGCCGGGCATTTTGCCCTGCGCTTTTACGACCACGAGGGGCGGGCTCCTTTTGCCTATTACTATTACGAGACCAAGGCCCGTCTCGACCGGCCGGAATGCACCCATGGGGACCAGGGGTTTTTGCTGGCGAGGCGCTATTTCGCCGAAGTCGGCCCCTTTGACGAAACCCTGCCGATCATGGAGGACACCCGGCTGGCCGAACGGATCAGGCAGCGGGGGCGCTGGCTGTTGCTTCCGGCCGAGGTGGAGACTTCGTCCAGGCGCTTCGTCACCGAAGGACTTTTGGCCCGACAGGTCCTCAACGCCCTCATCATGAACTTCGCGGCCATCGGCTGGAGCGAGTTCTTCCGCGAGGCGGCGGCGATTTATCGGCGCCAGGACCAGGCCAGGGGGCTGGATCTGCTGCCTTTTCTCGATAAAATCCGCGAACTGCTGCGCGCCAAGGGCGTAGCGGAGCGCCTGCAGCTCTGGTGGCGGACCGGTGGCTATGTCCGGCGCCACGGATGGCAGTTGGCCCTGGCCTGGGATGCCTGGCGCAGTTTCCGCCGTTACATCCCCCCGGCGCAGGGGCCGCTGGCTGTGCTGAGGGTATTTGATCGCTGGTTTGACCGCCTGACCGACAATCCGGCGGGGCACCTGGGGGCAACCCTGCTGGTCTGGTGCTGGTTCAACGCCCTGTGGCTGCTCCTGCGGCTGCGCCGGGCGCAGCGCTGATTCACCCAGTCCCCTGGGCCGCTCTTGTCTTCGGAGGAGTCTGCATGAAACCTGCCACCCTGGAGTCCGGCAACGCTATCCCCCTGCTGCAAACCCTCGGCATCCGGCTGACGGAGATCGGCGATGCTTTCGCCGTCATGGAGGTGGAGGTGGGGCCGGCGCATCTGAACTATTTCGGCGGCGCCCACGGCGGTCTTATCGCCACCCTGGTCGATACGGTCTGTTTTTTCCCGCGGCCGTTGCTCCCCGCGGGGCGCAAGGTGACCACCACCAACCTCAACGTCAACTACGTGCGCGGCGCCGAGCCTGGAGAAAAACTCGTCGCCCGCTCGGAAATACTCCACCTGGGCCGGCGCACCGTGAGCCTGGCGGTGCGGGTGGTCAACGGGGAGGGGAGGCTGGTGGCCCACGGTACCGCGACGCTGCAGGTTATTTCGCCACCTGGGCAGGGCTGAGGGCTTGATGTTGTTGTTCGGCCTACCAGCTGTGGTAAAATATCAGCAAGAGTTTTCTTATACGGGGGTGTCTATGTCCAGAAAGTCTTGGTATCAGGTTCTGTTCGCAATGCTGGGCGCGCTTCTGCTGGTCGCGTGCACCACCTATACGAGCCAGGAGGTGCCCTTCAGGCCACCGGCAGCCTATCAGGGGATGCAGATGGCCGGAGGCGCCCAGGTCGCCGCCGAGCCCTTCGTTGACAAGAAGGCAGCCAAGCAGGCTTTCGGCTTCGACATTCGGGGCGCCGGGTTGTTGCCCGTGCAGATCGTGATCGACAACGCCGGCAAACACGCGCTCGAGATCGTTCCCAGTCAAACCTTCCTGATCGATGCCCAGGGCAACTACTGGAATCTGCTCGACAGCCGGACGGCTTACAGCCGGGTGGAGAGCAGTTCCGAGTTCGGAACCATCGGCAAGGGGGCCGGCAAGGGGGCCACCCTCGGGGCCGCCGGCGGTGCCCTGATCGGTGCGGCCATTGGCATTCTGGCCGGGGAAAATGTCGGCGATGCTGCGATGAAGGGGGCGGCGGCCGGTGTGGCCGGTGGCGCGATCATCGGTGGTGCCAATGCGGCCAGCTCCGAGGAGACAGGCCGGCAGATTTCCCGGGACCTGGCCAACAAGCAACTGGAAAACCGAGCCATCCAACCGGGGACCCTCGCCCGGGGGTTCCTCTTCTTCCCGGGGGAAGCTCCCTCCGCGGTTCAGTTGCGCCTGCAGCTCGTGGAAAAAAACACCGGTGTCCTGCACAACCTGATGCTCGCGATGTAGTCGGGAGCTGCGCCTGAAGCGGCAGGGGGCGGATCGAAACGATCCGCCCCTTTTTTGTCCCTTGACCAGCCAGGGTCGATATGTTAAATCAGGAAAAGTTGATTTAGTAATCTTCGCGGACCTGATTTATATGCTCGCAACCCTGAAAGCTCTCGCCGACCCCACCCGCATGCGGTTGATCGCCCTGCTCTCGCAGGGGGAACTGACCGTCCAGGACCTGACCGTGGTCCTGGGCATGGGCCAGTCGCGGATATCGCGCCATCTCAAGATCCTGGTCGGGGCCGGCATCCTCTCGGTCAAACGCCAGGGGACCTGGGGGTATTACCGGGTGAACGGCGCCGAGGGGCTGTTCGGTGAAATCTGGCCGAGCCTGCAGCGGCGCCAGGCGGGCCTGCCTGAGCACCGGCGGGACATGGCCGAGCTCGCCCGGCTGCTCGAGGAGCAGCGCAACCGCAGCCAGCGTTTCTTTGATCAGCATGCCCGGGACTGGGACGAGCTGGCCGGGAAGATCTTGCCGGTGGCCGATTATCGCAATCAGTTGGTTGCCATGGTCGAACCGGGCCGGGTCGTTCTCGAGGTGGGGGTAGGCAGCGGCGCCCTGCTGGCGGCCCTGGCATCCAGGGCGGGGCGGCTGATCGGCGTCGACCATTCGCCGGCCATGCTGCGCGAGGCCCGAGAGCGGCTGGCCGGCGCGGGGCTCGCTTCCATCGACCTGCGGCTTGGCGAAATGGATCATCTCCCCCTGTCGGATGGGGAGGTTGACGTGGTGCTGCTGAACATGGTGTTTCACCATGCTCTTCAGCCCCAGACGGTGCTGTGCGAACTCAACAGGGTGCTTGCCCCTGGCGGCCGGCTGCTGGTTGCCGACCTGCAGCGCCACGAGCTCGAATGGGTCCGCGAGCGGCTGGCCGATCAGTGGCTCGGTTTCGAGCAAAAAGAGCTGCAAGGGTGGCTGAGCGCCACGGGGTTCACGGTGCAGGACTATCAGGCGCTCGTCGGGCAGCCCGGCGAGCAGGGGGCATTCATCCTTAGCGCGGCGAGGGCCGCCGCGGCCGTTGATTGAACAGAACCGCCATTAACCTTCAAGGAGTGGAAAAACATCATGGAAGCTAGCATCACCCAGGACGACTTCAAGGTAAAGGACCTTGCACTGGCCAAATGGGGCCGCCAGGAGATCGAGATCGCCGAGACCGAAATGCCGGGGCTGATGGCCCTGCGCGAGGAGTTCGGCGCCAGTCGGCCGCTGCAGGGGGCGCGCATCGCCGGCTGCCTGCACATGACCATCCAGACTGCCGTGCTCATCGAGACCCTGATCCACCTCGGCGCCGAGGTGCGCTGGAGTTCCTGCAACATCTTCTCCACCCAGGACCATGCCGCCGCGGCCATCGCCAAGGCCGGCATCCCGGTGTTCGCCTGGAAGGGCGAGACCGAGGATGAGTACTGGTGGTGCGTCGAGCAGACCATCCAGGGGCCGGGGGGCTGGACCCCCAACATGCTGCTGGATGACGGCGGCGACCTGACCCAGGTGATGCACGAGAAGTACCCCGAACTGATGAAGGAGGTCCGCGGCCTGTCCGAGGAGACCACCACCGGTGTGCACCGGCTCTACCAGATGGCCAAGGCCGGCACCCTGAAGTGCCCCGCCTTCAACGTCAACGACTCGGTCACCAAGAGCAAGTTTGACAACCTCTACGGCTGCCGCGAGTCGCTTGCCGACGGCATCAAGCGGGCTACCGACGTCATGGTGGCCGGCAAAGTCGTGGTCGTCGCCGGCTACGGGGACGTCGGCAAGGGCTGCGCCCAGGCCATGCGCGGGCTCGGCGCCCGGGTGCTGATCACCGAGATCGACCCGATCATCGCCCTGCAGGCCGCCATGGAAGGTTACCAGGTGACCACGATGGAAGAGGCCGCCGCCCTCGGCGACATCTTCGTCACCACCACCGGCTGCCGCGACGTCATCACCCGCCCGCACATGGAGGCCATGAAGGATCAGGCCATCGTCTGCAACATCGGTCACTTCGACCTGGAGATCGACATCGCCAGCATCCGCAACCTCGAATGGGTCAACATCAAACCCCAGGTCGACCACGTGGTGTTCCCGGACGGCAAGAAGATCATCGTGCTCGCCGAAGGCCGCCTGGTCAATCTCGGCTGCGCCACCGGGCACCCCTCCTTCGTCATGTCGGCCTCCTTCACCAACCAGGTGATCGCCCAGATCGAACTGTGGGGCAACGCCGGCGATTATGAGAACAAGGTGTACGTGCTGCCCAAGCTGCTCGATGAGAAGGTGGCCCGGTTGCACCTGGACAAGCTGGGCGTGAAGCTTACCCAACTGACCGCCAAGCAGGCCGACTACCTCGGCATCCCGGTGGAAGGGCCGTACAAGCCCGAATTCTATCGCTACTGATCCAGGTTATCGCGATACCCAAACAAAAAGCCCCGCCTTGCAAGCGGGGCTTTTTGTTTCACCGCACCTGGTATCAGGGAAGCGAGGCCTGATATGGAGAGCTTTTTTTCCCGTCGGGGTTGATCACCTGCAGCACCAGGGGCTTGGGCTGGGTGCTGTAGGGGTAGCGGTAGTAGATCAAGGTGTTGCAGTCGACGTAGAAGACGTTGTCGGCCTGGGCTCTGGCGTAGCCGGTTTCCTGGCCCGAGCTTCGCCCCTGGGCGATGATGGTGCGCTGGCGCGGCGGCAGGTCGGAAAAGCCCGCCTGGTATTCGTTGACCACCAGGGTCGAGTTGTAGAAGAAATTTTTCCCCCGGATGACCAACTCGTAGTAGTTGACGTACTCAGTCCCCTGGTCCACGCTCTGGATCTCGGGGATGTCGTTGAACCACAGCGAGTGGGGCAGGGACTGGGCACCGCCGGGGTTGACCACCTGCACACCATAAATTCCGGCCTCCAGGGGCGGGGCGGTAAAGGCGATGGTGCCGCCGCCGGCGGTGGAGTAGGGGAGCGCCGAGCCGTTGAGCAGCAGGGTCGCACCCGGCAGAAAGTCGTCCAATTCCACGCTCACCCGCCGTTCGGCCTCGGAGGAGCAGGCATCGATGTTGCTCGGCGAAAGGGAGAGGATGCGGGGCGTCGGTTCCACCACCCGCAGGGTGAAGGACTGCTGACTGAACTCCTCGCCGTCGCGCAGGAAAAGGGCGTATTCGCCGGGCTCCATGGGGGGTACGCTGAAAACCAGCTGGCCGGGCCCCCCCTGGCCGGGAACGATTTCCCGGTCGCCGAGCACAACCCTGGTGCCGGTGGTGAAGGGGCCGCCGGTGATGGTGACGGCGCCGGCGGCGGAAACGGTCGTGGGTCGAACCGAAGTGAGGGTCGGCGGCGCAGCGAAGGCCGGCTGCAGAAAAAGCCCCAGCAAAAGCAGTGTGATGAGAGTTCGCATTGATCCCCCGCGGAGGGTTCCTCCTGTAATTAAAGCACAGGCCCTGCTGAAAACAAGGTGAAGGTCAGCTCCGGGTCCTGAGCAGCAGCCAGAACCCCAGCAGGGCGAACAGCAGGTTGGCCGACCAGGCCGCGATCAGCGGCGGCAGGATGTTGGAGTAGCCGAAGGCGAGCAGGGTGGCCTGGAGGATGAAGTAGGCGATGCCGATGGCCACGCTGATGGTCACCCCCATGGCCAGGCTCGCCCCGCGACCCTTCTGCAGGGCGAAGGGGATGCCGAGAAAGGCCATGATCAGGCAGGCAAAGGGGGTGGCGAGGCGGCTGTGCATGTCGACCAGGTAGCGGGTGTTGTCGTATCCTTCGGCCTTGAGGCGCCCGGCCAGTTCGCGCAGCTGGCGAAACCCGAGTTCCTCGTTTTTCTCGGTGGTGACCTGGAAGTCCTCGGGGGTCTTGCTCAGAACCAATGGGCGCGAGGGGAGCTTGTCCAGCCCGTGCTGGCCGCCGTTGCCCGGTTCGAACCGACGCTCGGTGACGTTTTCGAGGGTCCAGGTGCCGTTCTGGAAGATGGCACTGGCAGCGGAGACGCGTTTTTTCAGCCTGAAGTTCTCATCCAGGTCGAAGATGCTCACCCCCTGCAGTGCCTGGCTGGCGGGAAGCGCCTGGCGTACATTGATGATGGCCTGGCCCTCGCGGAACCAGACCCGGTCCTTGGTCAAGGCGAGGTCGGATTTGCCTTTGACCTCGGTGCGCAGGATGTGATTGGTCTTTTTTACGCTTAAGGGAACTACGTATTCGTTGACCGCCATTACCGCCAGGGTGGTAAGCAGAGCCGCGCCCAGCAGAGGGGCGCTGATCCGCACCAGGCTCAATCCCCCCGCTCTCATGGCGGTCAGCTCGTTGCTGCTGGAAAAGCCTCCCAGGGTCAGGAATACCCCCATGAGCACCGCCAGGGGGGTGACCTGGGCCACGATCAGGGGGATTTTGTTCGAGAAGTACAACAGGTAGAGCGACGGCCTGGCCTGGTGAGAGATGAAGTTGTCGACCTTTTCAAAGAAATCCACCAGCAGATAGATGCCGACGAAGGCCGCCAGGGCGAGGAGAAAGATCCGCCCGTAGGTGGAAAGTATATAGCGGTTGAGCAGGGTCACGGACGCCTCCGCTCTATTCTCAACTGCCGCAGCAAGCGGATGGGCCCCTGGGTGAACAGTTCAAAAAAACGCAGCCTCCGCTCCAGCGCGGTCTGTCGGAGCAGGTAAAGTCCCCCGGTCAGAAACAGCAGGTTGGGCAGCCACATGGTGACCGCCGGCGGCAGCCCACCTTCATCGGCCAGGGTTTCGGCGAAGGAGAACATCACGTAGTAGCCGAGGAAGACGACCAGCCCCATGGCAAATCCCCCGCCGCGCCCCGAGCGCTGGGTCTGGATTCCCAGGGGGACGCCGACCAGGGCGAAAATAATGGGGGCAAAGGGCAGAACCAGCCTTTTCTGCAATTCGACCTGGAGGGTGCGGCGCTGGTCCGGGTCATCGATTTTGGCGATGGACTGGTTCAATTCCCCGAGGGTAAGCTCCTTCGGTTTTTTGGGGCGCTCGGTCGGCTCCAGCTCCTGCCCCATGTTGAGGTTGACGTCATAGGTGTTGAACTCGATGACCTGGTAGGCGTCCTGGCCCCCGGATTTGGGCTGCCGGTGAACCGCCCCGTTCTCCAGTCGCATGGTGAGGGTGAGCGCCTGGGAGTCCGAGATGATTCTACCCCGCTGGGCGAGAATGACCGAGGGAGAACTGCCGACCCGCTCGTCGGAAATGAAAACCCCGCCCATGGTGCTGCTGCGGTCGTCGATGGTTTGGGCATAGATCACCAGCCCGTCGAATTCGTCGTTGAAAACCTGGGGCAGCAACCCCACGCTGGCCCTGCTCGAGGCAATCTGGAACACCTGGCTGCGAAAGGCGGCATTGCCGACCGGCTCGACAAACAAGGTAAGTGCCCCCGTCGCCAGACTGGCCGCAAAGGCGATAGCCAACACCGGTCGCATCATCTGGTAGAGACTGATCCCCGATGATTTCATGGCAATGATTTCGCTGTCCCCCGACAGGCGACCGAAACCGAGCAGGACCCCCAGCAGAAAGGCCAGGGGAATGGTGATAACCAGAAAGGCGGGGAGCAGGCAGGCAAACAGCAGCGCGATGTCGGCAAACGGCACGCCCTTGTTGATGACCATCTCAACAAGCTTGAGGATGCGCCCCATGAGCAGCACGAAGGTAAAGATCAGCAGCCCGAGAATGGCAGGAACAGTGACTTCCCGGGCAATGTAGCGGTAGACGCGATAGGCGGACATGACCCGGAATCTTAGACTAGTTGCCCGGGGTTGTAAACCGGTTTGAGGGTGATTTTTCCCTTGCCATGACCAGGGTCGCATGGTATACACACCCGTTGTTCAAAACACACGCTCCCCGATCCGTACGGAGGGTCCCCGGGCATGGTGCCCGAGGCTCCGGCGGGCGTGAAGGGGGCGGAGGAAACCGAACCGGAAAAGGAGTACCAAATGGCACAGATCACCATGAAACAACTGCTGGAGGCCGGGGTGCATTTCGGCCACCAGACCAAGCGCTGGAACCCCAAGATGAAGCCCTACATCTTCGGGGCCCGCAACGGCATTTACATCATCGACCTGCAGAAGACGGTGCGTTACTTCAAAAACGCCTACACCTTCCTCAAGGAGGTCGTCGAGGGCGGCGAGAAGATCCTTTTCGTCGGCACCAAGAAGCAGGCCCAGGACGCCATCATGGAGGAGACCCTCCGCGCCGGGCAGTTCTATGTGAACAACCGTTGGCTGGGTGGCATGCTGACCAACTTCTCCACCATCAAAGCCAGCATCGACCGGCTGAAGAAGATCGAAGCCATGGCCCAGGACGGCACCTACGAACTGGTGACCAAGAAAGAGGCGCTGCAGTTCGAGCGCGAGCGGGCCAAGCTGGAAAAGAGCCTTGGCGGTATCAAGGGCATGACCAAGCTGCCCGGGGCCATCTTCGTCATCGACCCGAAGAAGGAGGCGATTGCCGTCAAGGAAGCCCGCAAGCTGGGGATTCCCGTGGTGGCCGTGGTCGACACCAACTGCGACCCGGACGAAATCGACTTCATCATCCCCGGCAACGACGACGCCATCCGCGCCATCCGCCTGTTCGCTTCGCGCATGGCCGATGCCTGCATCGAAGGGGGGCAGTCCCGTGAAACCGCCCTGCGCAGCGACGCCGAAGGCGGCGAAACCGCTGCCGAGGCCGAAGCTGTCGCCGAGCCGGCTGCTGAAGCTCCTTCCGCCGAAGCCTGATCGCAGCGCAAATCCACAAAATGGGGTGACCGGCCGGCGCCGGTCACCCTTTCTCCTAAATGCGGCGGCCCAAATGGGTTGCCGGGAACGTGACGTCCGCCTGGTCGGGCGGAATCTCAACTAACTGATCGGGTTTTACCCGTAACCATAGAGGAGGTAAACGTGGCAAACATTACCGCATCAATGGTCGCCGAACTTCGCGCCAAGACCGGTGCCGGCATGATGGATTGCAAGAAAGCCCTTGGCGAAACCGGCGGCAACCTCGAAGAGGCCATCGACTTCCTGCGCAAAAAAGGCCTCTCGGCCGCTGCCAAGAAAGCCGACCGCGTCGCCGCCGAAGGGATGGTCGTGGCAGCCGGCGAAGGCAGCTTCGGCGTGGTTGTCGAGGTCAATGCCGAGACCGACTTCGTGGCCAAGAACGAAGCCTTCCAGCAGTTCGCCGCCGGCGTTGCCGAAGCTGTTCTTAAGGCAGCTCCCGCAGACATCGAGGCGCTCGGCGCCGTCGACTTTCCCGGTACCGGCCGCACCGTCAGCGAAGAGCTGACCCACCAGATCGCCACCATCGGCGAAAACATGAACATCCGCCGCTTTGCCCGCTTCGCCGCAGAGCCCGGGGTGGTCGCCTCCTACATTCACGGTGCCGGCAAAATCGGGGTGCTGGTCGAGCTGGCCACCGCCAAGGCCGACGACGAGCGCGTTGTCGCCCTTGCCCGGCAACTGGCCATGCACGTGGCGGCCGCCAACCCCCAGTACCTCAAGCGCGAAGAGGTTCCCTCCGAGGTTCTCGATCGCGAGAAGGACATCATGCGGGTCAAGGCCAAGGAGAGTGGCAAGCCCGACAACATCATCGAAAAGATTCTCGAAGGACAGGTCAACAAGTTCTTCGGCGAGATCTGTCTGCTTGAGCAGGCCTATGTGATCGATCCCGACCAGAAGGTCAACAAGGTTGTCGCCGCCCTCGCCAAGGAAATTGGCGCCGAGGTTGCCCTGACCCGCTTCTGCCGCTTCCAGTTGGGCGAGGGGATCGAAAAGAAAGCCGATGACTTCGCCTCCGAGGTTGCCGCGCTGAGCACGAAATAACCTTTTCCCGGGGAGACGTCCATGGCAGAGGCCAAGCCAAGATATCAGCGGATTCTGCTCAAGCTCAGCGGGGAGGCCCTCGCCGGTCAGCAGGGGTACGGCATCGACCCCGAGGTAATCGCCAACATCGCCTCCGAGATCAAGGAGGTGGTTGGTCTGGGGGTGCAGGTCGCCCTGGTCATCGGCGGCGGCAACATCTTCCGGGGGGTAGCTGCGGCTTCCCGCGGCATGGACCGGGCAAGCGCCGATTATATGGGGATGCTGGCCACGGTCATGAACAGCCTCGCCCTGCAGGATTCCCTGGAGAAGGTGGGGGTTGTGACCCGGGTCCAGTCGGCCATCGAAATGCAGGAAGTGGCCGAGCCGTATATCCGCAGGCGGGCCGTTCGGCACCTGGAGAAGGGCCGCGTGGTCATCTTCGGCGCCGGCACCGGCAACCCCTACTTCACCACCGATACCGCCGCCAGCCTGCGGGCGATGGAGATCGGCGCCGAGGTGATTCTCAAGGCGACCAAGGTTGACGGGGTCTACAGCGCCGATCCGGCCAAGGTGAAGGATGCGGTCAAGTATCCCAGCCTGACCTACCTGGACGTGCTCAAAAAGGGACTGCAGGTGATGGATGCCACGGCGACCTCCCTGTGCATGGACAACAATCTTCCCATTGTCGTGTTCGATCTGACCTCCACGGGCAACATCAAGAAAGTGGTGCTCGGCGAGTCGATCGGTACGGTTGTCAAAGGAGAGTGACCGCCATGTATGCAGACGTCATCAAGAGGACCCGCACCGGGATGAGCAAGTCCGTGGATGCCCTGAAGAAGGACTTTACCAAGGTCCGCACCGGGCGCGCCTCCACCACCCTGCTCGACGAGGTGAGGGTCGATTATTACGGGACGCCCACCCCGCTTAACCAGGTGGGGACGCTGAGCGTGCCCGAACCCCGGCTGATCACCATTCAGCCCTGGGAGAAGAACCTCATCCCCGAAATCGAAAAAGCGATTCTCAAGTCGGACTTGGGGCTCAATCCCTCCTCCGACGGCCAGTTGATCCGTATCATCATCCCTGCGCTCACCGAGGAGCGGCGCAAGGAAATGGTCAAGCTGATCAAACGCATGGGTGAGGATGCCAAGATCGCGGTGCGCAACGCCCGGCGTGACGGTAACGAAACCATGAAAAAGCTCGAGAAGGACAAGGAAATTTCCGAGGACGAACTCAAGCGCGGCGAAAAAGAGATTCAGGAGCTGACCGACGAGTTCGTCAAGAAGATCGACGAGGCCATTGCGGCCAAGGAGAAGGAGGTCATGGAAATCTGAACGATTTCCCGGGCCAATACAACAAAGGAGAGTAGCTATGAAGATCAATGACGAATGCATCGCCTGCGGAACCTGCGTGGACGCCTGCCCGGTGGGCGCCATCGTTGAATCCGGCGACAAGTACGCCATCAATGACGACTGCACCGATTGCGCAGCCTGCGTGGACAGCTGCCCGGTCAACGCCATCATCGAATAATGTAGCGACCGCGGGGCGCCGGCGACGGCGCCCCGTGCTTTTCCCCCTCCCGCGCATCCCTTCTTGCCTGAACCGATGTTTTCGTGCTAGGTTAGGCTCCTTAAAAATCAGCCCGACCAAGCGAGAACCATCCTGCATGCGTATTCCACGACACCTGGCCATCATCATGGACGGCAACGGCCGCTGGGCCGAGATTCGTCAAATGCCCCGCATCGCCGGGCACCAGCGCGGCGTGGAGGCGGTGCAGACCATCGTCGAGGAATGCCGCAGCCTGGGGGTTGAATATCTCACCCTGTACGCCTTCAGTTCGGAGAACTGGGGGCGCCCCGACGACGAGGTGAACGCCCTGATGGGGCTGCTCGGCCATTATCTGCGCTCCGAGCTGGAGACCATGCTCCGCCAGCGCATCCGGCTCAACGTCATCGGTGACATCCGCCGGCTCCCCCGGGAAGTCGCCCAGGTGCTCAAGGACACCGTGGCCCGCACCGCTGAAAACCGTGAAATGGTTTTGACCCTGGCGCTTTCCTACGGGGCCAGGGACGAGATCCTGCGGGCGGTGCGCCACCTGGGGGCCGAGATGCTGGCAGGGCGGCTGGTACCCGAGCAGGTTGACGACCGGGTATTTTCCGGCGCTCTCGACACCAGGGATATCCCCGACCCCGATCTGCTGATTCGCACCAGCGGAGAGATGCGGGTCAGCAATTTTCTGCTCTGGCAGCTGGCCTACACCGAACTCTACTTTACCGATTCGCTGTGGCCCGACTTCGGCATCGAGGACCTGCACCAGGCGCTGGGCGAATTCGGCCACCGGCAGAGGCGCTTCGGGTTGACCGGCGCTCAGCTCAAGGATTCCGCCGATTCAGAAGGGGAGGCCGATCATTAAACAGCGAATCATTACGGCGCTCATCCTCCTGCCGCTGCTGATCGGGTTTATCGGCTACGCCAATGCGACCTGGTTCGCCCTGCTGATCGCCGGGGCCTGCGGGTTGGCCCTGGTGGAGTTTTATGCCATGAGCCTTGCCGCCGAGCGCTCCGGCGAACGGGCCCTGGCCATCGGGACAGGCGTCCTGCTGCCGCTGTGCTGCCTGGCCGGCGCCCAAGCCATCCCCGCGGCCCTGACCCTGGTGGTGCTGCTGTTCGCCACCCTGTTCCTGTTTCGTTTTGGTGATCTTGCCAAGGTGGTGCAGCATCTGTCCCTGGTGCTGCTCGGCTACCTGTATATCCCCGTGCTGCTCAGCCACATGGTTCTTCTGCGCGAACTCCCCTATGGCCGGGAGTGGATTTTTCTGGTCCTGGTGGTGGTGATGGCCGGCGATACCAGCGCGTATTTCACGGGGATCAACTTTGGTCGGCGCAAACTCTATCCGGCGATCAGTCCCAACAAGAGCGTGGAGGGAGCCCTGGGGGGGCTTGCCGGGAGCGTGTTTGGTGCGGCGCTGGCCAGTGCAGCCTTTCTTCCTGTGCTCTCGTGGCTCGATTGCCTGGTGGTGGGTCTGGGCCTGGGAGCGCTCGGCCAGGTGGGGGACCTTTTCGAATCCATGCTCAAGCGCAGCTTCGGGGTGAAGGACTCCGGTCGCATGATCCCCGGTCATGGCGGGATTCTTGACCGGCTCGACAGCCTGTTGTTCGCTTTTCCGGCCGCTTATTACTTTGCCCTGCTGAAATTCGCGGGGCAGGGATAGTCTATGAAAAATCTTGCCATTCTCGGCTCCACCGGTTCCATCGGGGTGAGCGCCCTGGAGATCGTCGCTGCCTACCCTGATCGCTACCGCGTGCTCTCGCTCACCGCGGGGAGCAATCTGACGCGACTCGAAGAGCAGATCCGCCGGTTCCGCCCGCTGCTCGTCGCGGTGGTCGACCCGGCCGACGCCGCCACCTTGCGGCAGCGGCTCGGCACAGAGGCGCCCGAGATCCTCTGTGGGGTTGAAGGGATGATCGCCTGTGCCTCCCTTTCCGGGGTGGATATGGTGCTCTCCGCCATCGTCGGGGCTGCGGGCCTGGTGCCAACCATGGCGGCCATCGAAGCCGGCAAGGACATCGCGCTGGCCAACAAGGAGACCCTGGTTACCGCCGGGCCGCTGGTGATGGAGGCGGTGGCCCGCAAGGGGGTCAGCCTGTACCCCGTCGACAGTGAGCACTCGGCCATCTTCCAGTCTCTCGAAGGGCACCGGCGCAGCGATGTCCGGCGCCTGATCCTGACCGCATCCGGAGGGCCGTTTCGCAACCACTCGCTGGCCCAGTTGAAGGGCGTGACTCCCGGTGATGCCCTGAATCACCCCAACTGGAGCATGGGGCGCAAGATCTCCATCGATTCCGCCACCATGATGAACAAGGGGCTCGAGGTGATCGAGGCCCGCTGGCTCTTCGACCTGCCGGCCGAGCGGATCGCCGTGCACATCCATCCGCAAAGCATCGTTCACTCCATGGTCGAGTATCTTGATGGTTCGGTGATCGCCCAGCTGGGGATCCCGGACATGAAGACGCCGATCGCCTATGCGCTCAGCTATCCGGAACGGCTGCCCCTGAACCTGCCGCCGCTGGATCTTTGCTCGCTGGGGTCGTTGACCTTCGAGACACCCGATCCGGCCCGCTTCGCCTGCCTGAGCCTGGCCTACGAGGCCCTGCGGGAAGGGGGCTCGGCCCCCGCCGTGCTCAATGCCGCCAACGAGGTGGCGGTTGAGGCGTTTCTCAACGGCCAGATCGCTTTCCTCGACATCCCGGTAATCATCCGGGCTACCCTCGACAGCCATCCGGGCGAGCCGCTGAGCCACATCGACGGATATCTGCGGGCCGATCGACAGGCCCGCCAGTCAGCCCGCCGGATAATCGCCGCCGCCCATTGACCGGAGGATTCATGGTGACCCTGATCGCTGGCATTATCATGCTTGGCATCCTGGTTTTCGTACACGAGTTCGGACACTTCTGCGTTGCCAAAATGGCTGGCGTGAAGGTCCTCAAGTTCTCCCTCGGCTTCGGCCCCCGGCTGGTTTCGAAAAAATGGGGGGAAACCGAGTACATGATCTGCGCCATTCCCCTCGGGGGCTATGTGCAGATGCTAGGCGAGGGGGGCGGGGAGGAGGGTGAAGAGGCCCCTTTAAGCCCCGAGGAGTTGGAGCGTTCTTTTGCCAACAAACCGGTCTCCCGGCGCACCGCCATCATCGCCGCAGGCCCCTTCATGAACCTGCTGCTGCCGTTTCTGGTGCTGCCGGTTGCCTACCTGGTCGGCGTCAACTTGCCGGCTTACCTCGATCGTTCCCCCTGTATCGGACATGTCGTGGCTGGCACTGACGGTGCGCGCGCGGGGTTTGAGCCCGGCGACTGCCTGGTCAGCATAAACGGCGACGAGGTGGCGACCTGGTCGGCTACCAACAATGCCATCATCTCCCATGCCGGATCGCCCCTGGATATCGAAGTCGCCCGGGGGGGCAGCCTGACCCGGCTGGTCATGACTCCCGAGGATGGTGGCGTCGAAGGGCTGCAGTCCCTCGGTCTGCTGCCCCGCCAGGATGCGGTGGTGGGCGGGCTCGCTCCCGGGATGCCGGCGCAGGAAGCCGGCCTGGCCGTCGGCGACCGGATCGTCGCCATTGCCGATCGGCCCATCGAGTCCTGGTACGACCTCAAGGTGAATATCCAGGAACTGGGCGCCGAGCCGCAGGCTTTTGTGGTTGAGCGGGGAGGTGAGCTCCTGGAACTCACCATCACGCCCGTGCGCGAAGAGGCCGACGGGGCCGATTACCTGATCGGCATAGCTCCCCATCAGGATACTGTTTTCAAAAGGTTCGGCCTGGTGGATGCCATCCGGGCCGGGGCCGAAAGGGCGCTGGAGCTGATCGAACTGACCCTGGTCTTCATTCAGAAGCTGTTTGCCGGCCATGTGTCCGCCAAGAATATCGGCGGTCCGATCACCGTGGTGCAGATTGCCGGCCAGGCTGCCCAGACCGACCTGTCCAGCGTTCTTACCATCCTGGCATTTCTCAGTATTCAGCTGGGCATCCTCAACCTGCTGCCGATACCGATCCTCGACGGGGGACACCTGTTCTTTAACCTGTTCGAGCTGGTGCTGCGCCGCCCCCTGTCCCTGCGGGCCCGGGAGATCGCTCAGCAGATCGGTCTGATCCTGTTGCTGTTGCTCATGGGCCTGGCCTTCTACAACGATATCGTCCGGCTGTTTTTCGGGGGGCAGTGATGGACGCCACCCTTCTGACCCTGGACACTTCGACCCAGGCGGGAAGTGTCGCCCTGACCCGCGGGCGCAAGCTGCTCGGCGAGATCCTGCTCAACGTCAAGGCCAACCACACCGACAGGCTTCTGGCCACGGTGCGGCAGCTGCTCGGTGATGCCGGCGTCGAGCTGGGCGAGATCGACG
Organism: Desulfuromonas versatilis; assembly: GCF_019704135.1. Taxonomy (NCBI): domain Bacteria; kingdom Pseudomonadati; phylum Thermodesulfobacteriota; class Desulfuromonadia; order Desulfuromonadales; family Desulfuromonadaceae; genus Desulfuromonas; species Desulfuromonas versatilis. The sequence goes on along the minus strand of NZ_AP024355.1, from coordinate 2,841,550 downwards.
GGTTCGGCGTGGTTCTCGGCCCCGGATCCTTCACCGGCCTCCGGGTCGGGTTGGCAACGGTCAAGGGGCTGGCCCTGGCCTGCGCCAAACCGGTTCTGGGCGTCTCTTCGCTGCGCAGCCTGGCCGTGCAGGCACCCTTCGCCCGGCATCCGGTCTGCACCCTGCTCGATGCCCGCAAAGGCGAGGTCTACGCAGGTCTTTACGGCGGGGCCGGGGGGCGCATGGAGCCCTTGATGGACGAGAGCGTCCTGCCGCCGGAGAAACTGCTTTCCCGGCTGGAGGGGGAGACGGTGTTCATCGGCGACGGTGCGGTCGTTTATCAGACGCTCATCGTTCGGCAGCTGGGTTCGCGTGCCCACTTCGTCCCCTGGCCGCTCAACCTGCCCCGCGCCTCGAGCGCCGCGGCCCTTGCTCTCGAGGAGCTGGAGGCAGGGCGGAGCATTCCCCTGGAGCAGCTTCGCCCCGCTTACATCCGCCCCTCAGAGGCCGAAATCATGTGGGCCAGAAGGCAGGAAGAGGCCTCGATTGAAGGTTGACATCGGCATACCCATCCGCTATCTTAAAATGGCGTTTCCACTCCCTTTTTAACTTTGTCAAGGAGGTGCTCGATGGATGAGAAAGATCAGGCGCTTGTGGAGCAACTGTTCGACAGCAACGCCCGTTTCAGGATGCTCTACGAGGAACACCATTTACTTGAGAAAGAACTGGAACAGCTGGACGAGAAAACCTTCCTGACCCCGGAAGAGGAAGTGGAACGAAAAAAAGTGCAGAAACTCAAACTCGCCGGCAAGGACGAGATGGAACGCATGATGCGACAGTTCCGGCAGTAGCCGGATTGGAGATAGGGTTGCGAAAGGGTTTGGGTGGTTTGCCCGGACCCTTTCCTGTATCAGGGGGAGTTTGCCCGGGTTGAAAAAAACATCGTCGGGGCCAAACCTAGCTGCTCCGGGCTTTGGCAACAAACACTCCCGCAGATAGAAAGGCTCACCCCGCCGGTCGGCGACCTCGGCCGGCACCTGAATCCGTTTGAAAAAACACGCGCCGGCTGCCTGTCCCGCAGGCAGCCGGCGATTTAATCCCCGCAGAGAGGGGAATTGATGCAGAAAGGGACAGAAGGCGAATTCCATGGCTAAGTACCGCTCGAGCACCACTACCCAGGGCAAGAACATGGCCGGAGCCAGGGCGCTCTGGCGCGCCACCGGCATGCAGACCGAAGATTTCGGCAAGCCGATCATCGCGGTGGTCAATTCCTTTACCCAGTTCGTCCCGGGGCATGTCCATCTCAAGGATCTCGGCCAGCTGGTCGCCGGTGAAATCGCCAAGGCCGGGGGCATCGCCAAAGAATTCAACACCATGGCCATCTGCGACGGCATCGCCATGGGCCATGGGGGGATGCTCTACAGCCTGCCCTCCCGGGAGCTCATCGCAGACACCGTCGAATACATGGTCAATGCGCATTGTGCCGACGCCTTGGTTTGCATCTCCAACTGCGACAAGGTCACCCCCGGGATGCTGATGGCCGCCATGCGCCTCAATATCCCGGCGGTGTTCGTCAGCGGCGGCCCCATGGAGGCCGGCAAGGCGACCATCGCCGGCAAAGCCGTGGCCCTGGACCTGGTCGATGCCATGGTCGCGGCGGCCTCCCCGGGCATCAGCGACCAGCAGGTCGGCGAGTACGAGCGCAGCGCCTGCCCGACTTGCGGCTCCTGCTCGGGGATGTTTACCGCCAATTCCATGAACTGTCTCACCGAGGCTCTCGGCTTCAGTCTGCCGGGCAACGGCAGCCTGGTCGCCACCCACGCCGATCGCCGCGCACTGTTCGTCGAGGCCGGTCAGCGTATCGTCGAGCTTTGCCGGCGGTTCTACCAGCAGGACGACGCCTCGGTGCTACCTCGCTCCATCGCCAACTTCAAGGCCTTCGAAAACGCCATGCGTCTCGATATCGCCATGGGCGGCTCCACCAACACCGTGCTGCACCTGCTTGCCGTGGCGCGCGAAGGCGAAGTGGCCTTCAGCATGCGCGACATGAACCGGCTCTCCCTGGATACGCCCCACCTCTGCAAGGTGGCGCCTTCGGTGGCGCATTTTCACATGGAAGATGTGCATCGCGCCGGTGGGGTTTTCGGCATCCTGGCCGAACTCGATCGCGGCGGGTTGATCCATCGCGACGTGCCCACGGTGCACAGCGCCAGCATGGGCGAGGCCATCGCCCGCTGGGATGTGCGCTCCACCGGCGCAGAGGAGGCCAAGAAGCGCTATAGCGCCGCTCCCGGCAACCGGCCGACCCTCGAGCCCTTTTCCCAGGAGACCCGCTGGTCCCTGGATCTCGACCGGGAGAACGGCTGCATCCGTGACTTGGAGCATGCCTACAGCAAGGACGGCGGCCTGGCCGTTCTTTACGGAAACCTGGCCCCCGACGGCTGCATCGTCAAGACCGCCGGGGTGGACGAGTCGATTTGGACGTTCTCCGGTCCGGCCCGGATCTTCGAAAGCCAGGAGGCGGCGGTCGAGGGGATTCTGGGGGATCAGGTCAAGGCCGGCGACGTCGTGCTTATCCGCTACGAGGGGCCCAAGGGGGGGCCGGGCATGCAGGAGATGCTCTACCCCACCAGCTATCTCAAGTCCAAGGGGCTAGGCAAGGCCTGCGCCCTGGTGACCGACGGCCGGTTCTCCGGCGGCACCTCGGGCCTCTCCATCGGCCACGTATCGCCCGAAGCGGCTCAGAAAGGGGCCATCGGCCTGGTCCGCGAAGGGGATATGATCCAGATCGACATTCCGGCGCGGAGCATCCGGGTGGAGCTGAGCGAGGCCGAACTGCAGAAGCGCCGTGAACAGATGGACGCCGGCGGCGACAAGGCCTGGAAGCCGGTCGACCGCCAACGCGCGGTCAGTCCGGCGCTGCGCGCCTACGCGGCCCTGACCACCAGCGCGGCCGATGGGGCCGTGCGGGACGTTTCCCAGCTGGGTTGAGAACCGGGCAAGTATCCATTGCGCAGCTATTTAGTGCTTGTTTCCTGGAGGAGAGTGCTTCTTGAAAATGACCGGATCGAAAATTCTGCTCGAATGCTTGCGGCTCGAAGGGGTGGAGACCGTGTTCGGCTACCCCGGGGGGGCGGTCATCAATATCTATGATGACCTGGTGGATTCGCCCATTCGGCATATCCTCACCCGCCATGAGCAGGCCGCCGTTCATGCCGCCGATGGCTATTCGCGAGCCACCGGCAAGGTCGGGGTGGTGATCGCCACCAGCGGGCCGGGTGCCACCAATACCGTCACCGGGATCGCCACCGCCTACATGGATTCGATTCCCATGGTGGTGGTCACCGGGCAGGTGCCCACGCCGCTGATCGGCAACGATGCCTTCCAGGAGGTGGATATCATCGGCATCACCCGCTCGATCACCAAGCACAATTTTCTGGTCAAGGACATCAAGGACCTGGCCCGCATCGTCAAGGAGGCCTTCTACATCGCCCGCACCGGGCGTCCCGGCCCGGTGCTGATCGACCTGCCCAAGGACGTCCAGGTCTCCACCACCAAATTCGTCTACCCGGACACCGTCGAGTTGCGCGGCTACAAACCGACCTACAGCGGCAATGTGCGGCAGGTCGAAAAGGCGGTGCAGATGATCCTCAAGGCGCGCAAGCCGGTGATTTACGTCGGCGGCGGCGCTTCGCTGGCCGATGCGACCGGGGAGCTGAAAAATCTGGCCGAGGCCATCCAGGCTCCGGTGACCACGACGCTCATGGGCATGTCAGCCTTTCCCAGGCGGCATCCGCTGTCCCTGGGGATGCTGGGGATGCACGGGACCTACTACGCCAACATGGCGGTGACCGAGTCGGATCTTCTGATCGCCATCGGGGCGCGTTTCGATGACCGGGTGACGGGCAAGATCGCCACTTTCGCTCCCCATGCCAAGATCATCCACGTCGATATCGACCCCACCTCGATCAAAAAGAACGTCCGGGTCGACCTGCCGATCGTCGGCGACCTGAAAGAGGTGCTGCACCGCCTGGTGCTCAAGCTTGCCGAATCCGCCGACGAGGTCGACGAACAGGTCCGGGAAACCGAGTCCTGGCGCCGGGAGATCGATGACTGGAAGCAGCAGCACCCCATGTTCTACAAGGCCTCCGATACGGTCATCAAGCCGCAGTTCGTCATCGAAAAAATCCGCGAGCTGACCCAAGACGATGCCGTCATCACCACCGAGGTCGGCCAGCACCAGATGTGGACCGCCCAGTTTTTCGCTTTCAGCCATCCCCGGACTTTTCTTTCGTCCGGAGGGCTCGGCACCATGGGGTACGGGCTGCCCGCGGCACTGGGGGCCCAGGTCGGCTGCCCGGGCCGGCAGGTCATCGACATCTCCGGGGACGGCTCCTTTCAGATGAACTCCCAGGAAATCGCCACCCTGGTTCAGCACCGGTTGCCGGTCAAGATCGCCATCCTCAACAACAATTTTCTCGGCATGGTCCGCCAGTGGCAGCAGATGTTCTTCGACAAGCGCTACAGCCAGACCTGCATGGAGCTGCCCATCGATTTCGTCAAGCTGGCCGAGGCCTACGGCGCCACCGGCCTGCGGGCCACCAGCCCCGACGAGGTCGAAGAGGTCATCCGCAAGGCCCTGGACACCCCTGGCCCGGTGATCATGGAGTTCAAGGTCGCCCGGGAGGAGAACGTCATGCCGATGGTTCCCGCCGGGGCCGGGCTCAATGAAATGGTTCTTGCATCCTAACGGCTTGGAATATTTGAAAATTTTCGGAGGAGATTGGTTTCATGCGCCATACCATCACAGTGTTGGTTGAAAACGAGTTCGGAGTCCTGACCCGGGTGGCCGGCCTTTTTTCGGGTCGGGGCTTCAATATCGAGAGCCTTTCAGTCGCCCCGACCCTGGACCCCACCATTTCCAGGATGACCATCGTCACCAGCGGGGACGACCAGGTCCTCGAGCAGATCAACAAGCAGCTCAATAAATTGATCTCCACCATCAAGGTCATCGATTTCACGGGGCAGGATTACGTCGAACGGGAAATGGCCATGATCAAAGTCACCGCGACGGAAAAGACCCGGGCCGAGGTGCTGCGCATCGCCGATATCTTCCGGGCCAAGGTGGTGGATGTGACCCCCCGCACCTACACCATCGAAATCACCGGGGCACCTTCCAAGCTCGAGGCAATCATCGAGCTGCTTCGGCCCATGGGAATCAAGGAGCTGGTGCGCTCCGGGCCGATCGTTCTCGGCCGGGGCTCGAAAGGGTGGAAGGGGACCGAATGAGTTTTAACCGGCTCCAAGCCGGTTTTTTTCGAAGCGCAGGAACCTCGACGGGCCGCCAAAAGGTCATTGGCAGGCGGAGGTTTTCTGTGGTATAAAGCCAGGTCAATTAAAAGGTGGATTTCCACCAAGAAGGAGGAACAACCGGGATGAAAGTTTATTACGACAAGGACGCCAATCTGGACGTGCTCAAAGGGAAAAAGGTCGCCGTGATCGGCTACGGCAGCCAGGGGCATGCCCATTCGAACAATCTCAAGGATAGCGGCATCGACGTGCTGGTAGGCCTGCGCAAGGGGAGCAGCTCCTGGGCCAAAGCCGAAAAGGCCGGCCTGCAGGTTCTCGAAACCGCCGAAGCGGCCAAGGTTGCCGACGTGATCATGATCCTGGTGCCCGACGAGCTCCAGGGCGACATGTACCGCGAGGAGATCGAGCCCTTCATGAAAAAGGGGGCTTACCTGGCCTTCGGTCACGGCTTCAACATCCACTTCGGGCAGATCGTCCCCCGCTCTGACGTCAACGTCTTCATGGTGGCTCCCAAGGGGCCCGGCCACCTGGTGCGCCACGAATACACCCGTGGCGGCGGGGTGCCCTCGCTGATCGCCATCTACCAGGACGCCGCGGGTAACACCAAGGATGTCGCCCTGGCCTACGCCAGCGCCAACGGCGGCGGCCGCGCCGGGGTCATCGAGACCACCTTCAAGGAAGAGACCGAGACCGACCTGTTCGGCGAGCAGGCCGTGCTCTGCGGCGGCGCCAGCGCCCTGGTCCAGGCCGGCTTCGAGACCCTGGTGGAAGCCGGTTACGCCCCCGAAATGGCCTATTTCGAGTGCCTGCACGAGCTCAAGCTGATCGTCGACCTGATGTACGAGGGCGGCATCGCCAACATGCGCTACTCGATCTCGAACACCGCCGAGTACGGCGACCTGACCCGCGGCCCGCGGGTGGTCACCGAGCAGACCAAGGCGGCCATGAAGGAGATCCTCCGCGAGATCCAGGAGGGCGAATTCGCCCGCGAATGGATGCTGGAGAACAAGGCCAACAAGGCGGTTCTTTCGGCCCTGCGTCGCAAGGGTGCCGAGCACCCGATCGAGGAAGTGGGCGGCAAGCTGCGTTCGATGATGGCCTGGATCGGCAAGAACAAGATCGTCGACAAGGAACGTAACTAACACTGCCGTGAGGAGTAAGGAGTGAGGCGTGAGGGGGAGGGGAAGTCTTTCTCTTCGTGCCTCACGCCTTACGCCTCACGTTTTTGGAGAGCCATGCGCAATCAGAATCAGCCGGTGGCCACCGAAGGCTACCCATTTATCGGGCTTTTCGCCTTTGTCACCCTGGTGTTCGCCCTGCTGGGGTGGGGATTGCTGACCCTGGTGTTTCTGGGGCTGACCCTGTTCACCATCTACTTCTTCCGCAATCCCGAGCGCAGCGCCCCCGCCGACGCCGATGCGGTCATCGCCCCGGCCGACGGCAAGGTGGTGTTTGTCGGCGAGGTCAACGAAGATCGCTACTTCAAGAGCAGGGCGATCAAAGTCAGCATTTTCATGTCGGTTTTCGATGTGCATGTCAACCGCGCCCCCTGTTCCGGCAAGGTGCTCGACATGTTCTATCACAAGGGTGAGTTCCTCAACGCCGCCCTCGACAAGGCCAGCCTGCAGAACGAGCAGGGCGGGATCTTCCTGGAAACCGGCAAGGGGCAGCGGCTGCTGTTCGTGCAGATCGCCGGCCTGATCGCCCGGCGGATCGTCACCTACCCGGTGGTCGGCGATGTTCTCGAGCGGGGAATGCGCTACGGCCTGATCCGCTTCGGATCGCGGGTCGATGTCTACTTTCCGCTGGGGTCCGAGATCAAGGTCGGCCTCGGCGAGCGGACTCGGGCCGGGGAGTCGATCCTGGGGTATTTCAGATAGCCCCGGGGGGTAAGACGCCCCGGGGCTTCAACCCCGCCAAACCGGGTATCGGGATGTCGAAAAAACAGGGTTGTTAATTCCTGATGGTTTTAATAGCCTTGACATATCCTGCGGATATCTGGTTTATTTAACGCTCATGTAAGAACAAAGGCTGGGAAGAGGAGTAGTAGAGTCCAATTCCGTTTCAGAGAGCCGGCGGTTGCTGCGAGCCGGTACGGTAAGGATTCGAACTCGCCTCGGAGCCGTGGATGTGAACCGGCTGCCATCTGGTGGCCACAGTAATCTCCACCGTGAACCTGCGTAAAGGGTCAACTGAGGGCTCCTCCCAAGGGGCTGGAACAGGGTGGTACCGCGAAGCGCAAGCTCTCGCCCCTGACGGGGCGGGAGCTTTTTTTTTCCCAGCCTTTCTTCTGTGGAGGCTGACGGCCGGAAAGGGGGTGGTCACGTGGAATCGGACCTGGGAGACCTAAATCTCCACACTCAGACACCTGATCGAATCAAGATCGCACTTTGCAGCAACACGGACTGCCCCGGCCCACTGGCCCCCGGGGCCTGGACTTGAATGGAGGAGCTCATGAGCAAGGAACATACCATCAAGATATTCGATACCACGTTGCGCGACGGCGAGCAGTCTCCCGGCGCCAGCATGAACATCGAGGAGAAGCTGCGCATCGCCCACCAGCTCGAGAAGCTCAACGTCGATGTCATCGAGGCCGGCTTTCCGATCGCTTCGGAGGGGGACTTCGAGGCGGTCAGGCGGGTCGCCCAGAGCATCAAGGGCCCGGAGATCGCCGGGCTGTGCCGGGCCAACGACATGGACATCGACCGCGCCTGGGAGGCCCTCAAGTACGCCGGAGAGCGCGGCCGCATCCACACCTTCATCGCCACCAGCGACATCCACATGAAGTACAAGCTGAAGATGAGCGAGGAGCAGGTGATCGAGACGGCCGTCAAGGCGGTGAAACGGGCCGCCGGCTATACGCCGAATGTCGAGTTCTCGGCCGAGGACGCGGTGCGCACCCGCCTGCCGTTTCTGGCCAAGGTGGTGGAGGCGGTCATCGCCGCCGGCGCCAAAACCGTCAATATCCCGGACACGGTCGGCTACACCATCCCTTCGGAATACTTCAACATCATCCGCTACCTGAAGGAGAATGTTGCCAACATCGAAAAGGCCGTGCTGTCCGTTCACTGCCACAACGACCTCGGCCTGGCGGTGGCCAACTCCCTCGCCGCGGTGCAGGCGGGTGCCGGGCAGGTCGAGTGCACCATCAACGGCATCGGGGAGCGCGCCGGCAACTGTTCGCTCGAAGAGGTGGTCATGGCCCTGCGCACCCGCCAGGACATCCTCCCCTACAAGACCGGGGTGGTCACCGAGCACATCTCGCCGACCAGCAAGCTGCTCTCCACCATCACCGGCATCGTCATTCAGCCTAACAAGGCCATCGTCGGCGCCAATGCCTTCGCCCATGAGGCCGGCATCCATCAGCACGGGGTGCTGATGGAAAAAACCACCTACGAAATTATGACCCCCGAGTCGATAGGCCTGAGCAAAAACAAGCTGGTTCTCGGCAAGCACTCGGGGCGCCACGCCTTCGGCCAACGTCTCGACGAACTCGGTTACGAGCTCTCCAAGGAGGACATCAACAAGGCCTTCGTGCGCTTCAAGGCCCTGGCCGACCAGAAGAAGGAGATTTTCGACGAGGACCTCGACGCGATCGTCGCCGACGAGATCATCCGCGTCCCCGAAAAGTTCAAGCTGCTGCAGATGAACGTCTCCTCCGGTTCCTTCGCGGCGCCGACCGCCACCGTCGAGCTCGAAGTCGACGGCAAGCGCAAACGCACCGCCTGCATGGGGGACGGCCCGGTGGATGCCACTTTCAAGGCGATCAAGAAGCTCACCAAGAGCAAGGCGCGGCTGCTCACCTTTTCAGTCGGAGCCATCACCGGCGGCACCGATGCCCAGGGCGAGTGCACCGTGCGCCTGGAGACCAACGGCAGCGAGGTGCTCGGGCAGGGGGCCCACCCCGACATCATCGTGGCCAGCGCCAAGGCTTACGTCAATGCACTCAACAAGGCGGCCTCGGTGGAAAGCCGCACCAGCGTCCATCTGTAATCCGCAGCCGGGCGGGGGCCGGCCGGCCCCCGTCTTTGCCAGGCTCCGCGGGTTGCGATAAATGCCGCCCCTGGGCTAAAATTCGAGAATTATGCTTCGCATTTCAGATCCGAGGAGAAGTCATGGGAAAGACCATCGCTGAAAAGATTTTTGACGCGCACCTTCGGGACGAGCCGTTTGCCGGCGCCAAGGTTCTCGACATCGACCGCGTCCTCTGCCACGAAATCACCACCCCGGTGGCCATCGCCGACCTGCTCTGGCGGGGCAAGGACCGGGTATTCGACAACACCAAGATCAAGGCGGTGATCGATCACGTCACCCCATCCAAGGACAGCAAGACCGCCCTGCAGGCGAAAATGCTGCGCGACTGGGCCCGCCGCCACCAGATCAAGGATTTCTTCGATGTCGGCCACAACGGCGTCTGCCACGCCCTGTTCCCCGAGAAGGGCTACATCCGCCCCGGGTTCACCGTCATCATGGGCGACAGCCACACCTGCACCCACGGCGCCTTCGGCGCCTTTGCCGCCGGGGTGGGGACCACCGACCTGGAGGTGGGCATCCTCAAGGGGGTGTGCGCCTTTCGCGAGCCGGCCACGATCCGCGTCAACCTGGTAGGCGACCTCCCCGCGGGGGTCTACGCCAAGGACGTGATTCTGTATGTCATCGGGCAGATCGGCGTCAACGGCGCCACTGACCGCGTGCTCGAATTCCACGGTCTGATTGTCGAGGCCATGTCCATGGAGGCGCGTATGACCCTGTGCAACATGGCCATCGAGGCCGGCGGCACCTGCGGCATCTGCCTGCCCGACATGACCACCGTCGACTACCTGTGGCCCTTTATCCAGAACGATTACGCCAGCCGCGAGGCGGCCTGCGAGGACTTCAGGAAGTGGCATTCGGACCCCGATGCCAGCTACGAGAAAGTGCTCGATTTCAATGTGTCCAACCTCGAGCCCCAGGTCACCTACGGCTTCAAGCCCGACTGCGTCAAGCCGGTCGGCGAGCTGGCCGGCACCGCCGTCGACCAGATCTACATCGGCACCTGCACCAACGGCCGTATCGAGGACCTGCGCCAGGCCGCCGAGATCCTCAAGGGGCGCAAGATTGCCGAGAGCGTGCGCGGCATTGTCTCACCGGCCACGCCGAAGATCTTCAGTGACGCTCTCGCCGAAGGGATCATCCAGATTTTCATGGACGCTGGGTTCTGTGTCACCAACCCCACCTGTGGGGCCTGCCTGGGAATGAGCAACGGCGTGCTCGCCGAAGGCGAGGTCTGCGCCTCGACCAGCAACCGCAACTTCAACGGCCGCATGGGTAAGGGGGGAATGGTGCACCTGATGAGCCCCGCTACCGCCGCCGCCACCGCCGTGACCGGGGTTATCACCGATGCCCGTACCCTGCAGAAATCTGCAGCCTGAGCCCATACAGAGGGAGGATCCGTACCATGAAGAAGACCTTTGGCGGCCCGGCGATTTTTCTCGACCGGTCCGATATCAATACCGATGAAATTATTCCCGCCAAGTACCTCACCGAGGTTACCAAGGAGGCACTGCAGCCCTACTGCCTCGAGGACCTCAAGCTCGAGGGGTTCGATCCCAAGGGCGAGGCGTTGAAAAGTGCCCGGGTGGTGGTCTCCCGCGAAAATTTCGGCTGCGGCTCGTCCCGCGAACACGCCCCCTGGGTGTTCGAAGTCAACGAGATCCACACCATCATCGCTCAGAGCTATGCGCGGATCTTCCGGCAGAACATGTTCAACTGCGGCATGCTCGCCATCGAACTGCCCAAGGCGCAGCTTGACCGTTTGTTCGCCCTGCAGCAAGCAGGGGATGTCGAGGTCAACGTGGATGTCGAGGGGCAGAAGGTGGTGGCTCGCAGCGGCCAGGGCGAAGAGGCTTTTCCCTTCGAGATCAGCCCCTTCGATAAGGCTCTTGTTCAGGCCGGCGGCTGGGTCGAGTTCGCCGACGCACGCTATTAATCTGATACCCCCCGCCGGTATGCCGGCGGGGGATATTTAGTCTCTGCTGCTGAAAAATGCCTCCACTACGCTAGAATATAAGGGCAAGAAATTCCTTAGGCTGTACAGAAGGGAGGCTCCATGAAAAAAGAACGCTGGCAGCTGCTCAGTAGCGACGAACTGGCTTTGATCCGTTTTTACCGGAGCCTGTCCCCCCAAAAACAGTTCGACGTCCTGGGTACCGTGGAAGAGGCCTACAACGCCTCTCGGCGCATGAAGGAGCTGACCACTCGGGAGTTCGAGGTGCGCACTCGCCCTCCGGAAGACCTGCACTGAAAAACCCGCGGCGAATGCCGGATAATCGGATCATGAACACTTTGCCGGGCCTCAGGGCGCGGTTTGTTTTTTTGGTGCGCCCCCCGCCGTGCTGCGGTCTGGTCTGGTTGCCGGGGAAAAAAGGTTTGACAAAGACCGGGTCCCTTCCTATAGTGACAACCGTTTGAAAAAAGGGGACTTTATGGTGTTTTGTTCCTTTGAATATTTATTTGAATCCGATAAAAGGAGATGAGAGAGCATGGCGCAGAAATTCAAAGTGGCAGTACTTCCTGGTGACGGAATCGGGCCGGAGGTGATGACCGAAGCCCTCAAGGTCCTCGATGCGGTGGAAAAGAAATTCGCCGTCGCCTTTGAGCGCACCTTTGCCAACGTCGGCGGGATTGCCATTGACAAGGAAGGCAAGGCCCTCCCCCAGACCACCGTCGATATCTGCAAGGGCGCCGATGCCATCCTGTTCGGCAGCGTCGGCGGACCCAAGTGGGAGAGCCTTCCGCCCGACGAGCAGCCCGAGCGCGGCGCCCTGTTGCCGCTGCGCAAAATCTTCGGGCTCTACGCCAACCTGCGCCCGGCGATCATCTTTCCGGCTCTGACCGGCGCCTCGAGCCTCAAGGAGGAGGTGATCTCCGGCGGCTTCAACGTGCTGGTGGTACGCGAACTCACCGGCGGCATCTACTTCTCCCAGCCCAAGGGGATCGAAGGGCAGGGGCGCGAGCGCATCGGGGTGGACACCATGCGCTACAGCATCCCGGAGATCGAACGCATCGCCCACGTTGCCTTTCAGGCGGCCCAGAGGCGTGACAAGCGGCTGACCTCCATCGACAAGGCCAACGTGCTCTCCACCTCGGTGCTCTGGCGCGAGATCGTCGAGTCGGTGGCCAAGCAGTACCCCGACGTGAAGCTCAACCACATGTACGTCGACAATGCCGCCATGCAGCTGGTGCGCTGGCCCAAGCAGTTCGACGTGCTGCTGTGCGAGAACATGTTCGGCGACATCCTCTCCGACGAGGCGGCGATGCTCACCGGCTCGCTCGGCATGCTCCCTTCGGCCTCGCTCGCCGAGGGATCCTTCGGCATGTACGAGCCCTCCGGCGGCAGCGCCCCGGACATCGCCGGCCAGGGGATCGCCAACCCCATCGCGCAGATACTCTCGGCCGCCATGATGCTGCGCTATTCCTTCGCCCTCAACGAGGCGGCCGATGCCGTCGAAGCTGCGGTGGAGAAGGTGCTCGACCAGGGGCTGCGCACCGCCGACATCTTCCAGGGCAAGCCTGGCGAGAAGAAGATCAACACCCGTGAAATGGGCGATGCCATTGTCGCCAATCTCTGATCCTGGGGCCGGGCGCCCTTTTGTAGGGTGTCCGGCTGCCGCAGCCTGCTTCGTCCGGGCCGGACGGGGGAGAGGATAGCTTGAAAATGTCCAGAACTTTCAATGTGGCCGTGGTCGGCGCCACCGGCGCCGTCGGCAATCAGATGCTCGAGGTGCTGGCCGAGCGCAATTTCCCGGTCAATCAGCTGCGCCTGCTGGCTTCGGAGCGCTCCGAGGGGAGCTTTCTCGAGTTTCGCGGCGAAGAGGTGATGGTCGAACGGCTCACCCAGGATTCCTTCAAGGGGATCGACATCGCCCTGTTCAGTGCCGGCGGCGGGCGCAGTCTCGAATTCTGCCCGGTTGCCGCCAAAGCCGGGGCGGTGTGCATCGACAACTCCAGCGCCTGGCGCATGGACCCCGATGTGCCGCTGGTGGTTCCCGAGGTCAATCCCCAGGCCATTGCCGGCTACAGCGCCAAGGGGATCATCGCCAACCCCAACTGCTCGACCATCCAGATGGTGGTGGCCCTCAAGCCGCTGCACGATTTCGCCAGGATCAAGCGGGTGGTCGTCTCCACCTACCAGGCGGTGTCGGGCACCGGTCAGAAGGCTATCGACGAGCTGCGCATCCAGTCTGGTGAACTGCTCAACGGCCGACCTGTCGAGTGCAAGGTCTACCCGCACCAGATTGGCTTTAACTGCCTGCCCCACATCGACGTCTTCCTCGATAACGGCTACACCAGGGAAGAGATGAAGATGGTGCAGGAGACGGTGAAGATCATGGGCGACTCCGGCATCCGGGTGACCGCCACCACGGTGCGGGTCCCGGTCTTCTACGGGCACAGCGAATCGGTGAACATCGAAACCGAGGTCAAGCTCAGCGCCGCCAAGGCCCGTGAACTGCTCGCCGCTGCCCCCGGGGTCGAACTGGTCGATGATGTAGCCAACAACCTCTACCCCATGCCGATCGACGCCGTCGGCCAGGACCTGACCTATGTCGGGCGCATCCGCGAGGACGAGTCGATCGACAACGGCCTCAACCTCTGGGTGGTGGCAGACAATCTGCGCAAGGGTGCCGCCACCAACGCCGTGCAGATCGCCGAGATCCTGGCGGCCAGGTACCTGTAGCCGAAACCGATTCGGCAGACTGACTGAAGAAAAGGGGGCCTCGGGCCCCCTTTTCTTGCCCGTGACCATGGCTTTTCTCGCTGACCTTACCCTGGGGCGATACGTTCCCCGGGACTCGCCGCTGCACCGGCTCGACCCACGCCTCAAGCTGGTCGGGCTGCCGCTGTTTGTCATCGCCTGCTTCGCCGGGCCCAGCCCGGTGCGCCTTGGCGGGCTCAGCGCCCTGGCCCTGGTGCTGGCACTGCTCTGCCGTCTCGAGTGGCGCATCTGGTGGCGGGGCCTCTGGGTGCTGCGCTGGCTGTTGCTGTTTTCTCTCCTGTTGCATCTATTCCTTTCGCCAGGCAGGACGCTTTTCGGGTTTGCCTGGCTGTCCCTCGACGGGCTGCTGCGGGGCCTGCAGGTCTGCTGGCAATTGTCGCTGGCCGTGGTTTTTTCCTCGCTCCTCACCCTGACGACTTCGCCAGGGCATCTGGCTGGGGGGATCGCCTCGCTGTTGGCGCCCCTGCAGCGTTTCGGCCTGCCGGCACGCGAGTGGGCGCTGCTGCTTGGACTGGTCATGCAGTTTATCCCGATCCTTCGTGACGAGGCCCTCGAGGTTTACCGGCAGCAGTCCGGCCAACCTGAAGAAAAACCGCCATTGGGTCTGCCGGCGCGGATTCGCCTGTTCGGTGGCCTCGTCGCCCCGCTGATGCTGCGGCTGGTCGATCGGGCCGATGCCCTGGCCCAGTGTATGGCCCGCGGGGAGGCCGGACTGCAGGGAGGCGCCGCCATCGAAGCTTTGCCCCGTCTGCCGAAGGGGGAACTGTTCTGGTTCTGCGCGAGCCTCGCAGTCCTGGGCGCATTGTGGATGCTTGGCTGATGGCGACCATCAAATTGACCATAGAATACGACGGTACCGATTATGTCGGCTGGCAGGTTCAGCCCAACGGGATTTCCGTCCAGCAGGTAGTGGAACAGGCACTTTGCGGGGTGCTTGGCGAAGAGGTGCGGCTGCATTCCTCGGGCAGGACCGATGCCGGGGTGCATGCACGGGGGATGGTGGCCCATTTTCATACCTTCAGGCAGCTTCCCGAATCGGCGTACCGGGAGGGGGTCAACCGCCTGCTTCCCCGGGATATTGCCGTGCGCGGGGTCGAGGAGGTGAACGAGGACTTTCACGCCAGGTTCAGCGCCCGGGGCAAATGGTACCGGTATTCCCTATATCTTGCGCCGGTGCGTTCGCCGCTGGCCGAACGCTACAGCTGGCACCTGCGTTCCCGCCTGGACGAGATCGCCATGGCCAGGGCCGCCGCCGGTTTTGTCGGATGCCACGATTTTTCGGCCTTCCGTTCTTCGAGCTGCGAGGCGCGCAGCACCCGGCGGGAGGTGTTCTCAGTGGAACTGCTGCGGGAGGGAGAGCTGTTGCACATCGATGTCAAGGGCGCAGGATTTCTCAAGAACATGGTTCGTGTCATGGTGGGGACCCTGGTGGAGATCGGTCTTGGCCGGCGCCCGGAAGCTGATGTGCCGCGCCTGTTGCGGGAAGGGGGGCGGCCGGCCGCCGGGCGCACCGCCCCGCCCCAGGGCCTGTGCCTGATGGAAGTCTGGTACTGAATTCCTGCCGAGCCCGGGGGGAGACCTTTTAATCCCTGTCCTGAAGGTTGCAAATTCGCCTCTCCGGGGTATAGTTGGTTCGCCGGAAAGGCGCCTTACTCCAGAGTTTGAGGGCAAATGCAAAAGCCGTTGAAAATAATCGTCCCCATCGATTTTTCCTCCTACAGTATCGAAACGCTCGAGTTTGCCTTCGGCCTGCGGAAATTGTTCCCCGCCACCTGGGTTTTGCACCATGTGGTGGCCAGCGGCGAAGTGGAGAGTTTCGCCAACCTGGGTGGCGAGCCCCTCGAGATCCGCAAGCGGCGCATCAGTGAAGCCGAGGCTGGCCTGAAAAAAGAAGCCGAGCGCCGGCGGGCGGAACACCCCGGCATTCATATCGAATGCCGGGTGACCGCCGGAATCCCCTTCAAGGAGATCTGCCGACTCGCCGATGAAGAAAATGCCGGGCTCATCGTCATCGGGACCCACGGTCGCACCGGTCTTTCCCACCTGCTCATCGGAAGTACCGCCGAACGGGTAGTGCAGCACGCCTCCTGCCCGGTTCTGAGCATCAAGCCGCGGATTCTCTGAGTGGTTCGAGACGGATTCAGGCCTGCCATCCGGCGCATTTTTTTTGCCGAAAAAAATCTTGACATGCCCGGTGCTTTTAGCTAAATTCACAGCTTCTGTGAGCCCCGATACAGAAATCACAGTGGAGTGAAGAGAGGAACTCGATGAGCACCCAAGTCGCCAAGCAGGCAGATATTAAGAGAAATTGGTTCGTTGTTGACCTGGAGGGCAAAGTGCTGGGTCGTGCCGCGGCGGAGATCGCCCGCGTGCTGCGCGGCAAGCACAAGGCTATCTACACCCCCAGCGTCGACACCGGCGATTTTGTCGTCGTGGTCAATGCCGAGAAGGTCAAGCTGACCGGCAACAAGATGGCCGACAAGATGTACTACCAGCACTCCGGCTACCCCGGCGGGCTGAAGTCGATCAACGCTGAAAAGTTGCTGGAGAAAAGGCCTGAAGATCTCATCAAGAAGGCGGTCAAGGGCATGCTGCCCAAGAACAAGCTGGGCCGCCAGATGTTCAAGAAGCTGAAGGTTTACAGCGGCGGTGAGCATCCCCACAGCGCCCAGCAGCCCAAAGATCTGACCTTTTAAGCTGAATTGAGGAGATAAAGATGGCTGAACAGAAATTCTACGCGACCGGTAAACGGAAATCTTCCGTGGCTCGGGTCTGGCTGAAGCCCGGCACCGGTAACATCGTGGTCAACAAACGTGCTCTGGGCGACTACTTCGGGCGGGAAACCTCCAAGATGGTCGTGCAGCAGCCCCTGGAACTGACCGACAACGTCGGCAAGTTCGATATTTTCGTCAATGTTGCCGGCGGCGGCCCCTCGGGCCAGGCCGGTGCGATCAAGCACGGCATTACCAAGGCCCTGCTCGAGGCCGATCCTGAACTGCGTGCCGTTCTCAAGAAGGCTGGCTTCATCACCCGCGACAGCCGCGCGAAAGAGCGTAAGAAGTACGGGCGTCGTGCCGCCCGCGCAAGCTTCCAGTTCTCCAAGCGTTAATCGCGGCGTACCGCCGGAACGGTTTCACAGCGCAATATGTTAGTCAGGAAAGGGAAACCCTCGGGTTTCCCTTTCCTTTTACGCGGAGTTTGCCATGATCAAGGTTGCCATCGTCGGCGCCAGCGGCTACACCGGGGTCGAGCTGATCCGGCTGCTGGCCAATCACCCCCAGGTGGAGATCGCCTGCCTCACCTCCCGGCAGAACGCCGGCGAGCAGATCGCGGCGGTTTTCCCCTCGCTGCTCGAGCGCATCACCCTGGCCTGCGACGGCTCGGAAACCGGCGTCGTCATCGAAAAGGCCGACGTGGTCTTTACCGCGCTGCCCCACCAGGCGGCCATGGCGGTGGTGCCGGATCTGCTCGCCGCGGGAAAGAAGGTCATCGACCTCTCGGCGGACTACCGGCTGCGGGACGCGGCGGTCTACGAGGCCTGGTACCAAAAGCACAGCAGCCCCGAGCTGCTGAAGGAGGCGGTCTACGGCCTGCCGGAAATCTACCGCGAGCAGGTGCGCTGCGCCCGGCTGGTGGCCAACCCGGGCTGCTATCCGACCAGCGTAGCCCTGGCCCTGGCGCCGCTGCTCAAGCGCGGCCTGATCGACCCCGCCAGCCTGATCGTCGACAGCAAGTCCGGCACCAGCGGCGCGGGGCGCTCGGCCAAGGTCGGCAGCCTGTTCTGCGAGGTCAACGAGGGTTTCCAGGCCTATGGCGTGGCCAAACACCGGCACACTCCGGAGATCGAGCAGACTCTCGGCGATCTGGCCGGCAAACCGGTCATGATCAATTTCACCCCGCACCTGCTGCCGGTCAACCGCGGCATTCTCTCCACCTGCTACGCCAGCCTGCAGGAGTCGCGCACCACCGCCGAGCTGTTGGCGGCCTTTCGCGAGGAGTATGCCGACGAGCCTTTCGTCCGAGTGCATCCCGCCGGCAGCCTGCCCAACGTTGCCTATGTCCGGGCCAGCAACTACTGCGATCTGGGCGTGGTCAGCGATTCGCGCACCGGGCGGGTGATTGTGGTTTCCGCCATCGACAATTTGGTCAAGGGAGCGGCCGGGCAGGCCGTTCAGAACATGAACCTCATGCTCGGTTTCGAAGAAAGTGCCGGCCTGACCGGCCTGCCCGTTTTTCCCTGAGCCTAGCAAAGGAGTTGTTTGATGGAGTGCATTTCCAGCCAGTCTCTCAAGCACTGTACCTGCACCTATAGCGCCTGCGACATCCGTGGCAACTGCTGTAAATGCGTCGCCCGCCACCAGGGGCGCGGGGAAATCCCCGGTTGCTTTTTCACCCCCGAGGGTGAGCGCAGCTACGATCGGTCCGTGGCCAATTTCATCAAGGATCAAAGCCGCTGAGCACCGCCGCGCAAAAGGCCTTCCTGCCCATGAGCCGCCGGGAAATGGCGGCGAGGGGGTGGGAGGAACTCGACATCCTGCTGGTTTCGGGGGATGCTTACGTCGACCATCCCGCCTTTGGCATCCCGCTGCTCGGGCGGTTGCTCGAGTCAGAGGGGTACCGGGTGGGGATTATCGCCCAGCCCGACTGGAAAGATCCCGAAGCCCTGCGTATTATGGGCCGCCCGCGACTGTTTGCCGCGGTCTCCGCCGGGGCCATGGACTCCATGGTCAACCATTACACGGCGGCGAAAAAGATCCGCAGCAACGACGCCTACACCCCCGGGGGGAGGGCAGGGGGGCGCCCCAACCGGGCGGTGATTGCCTACACTGCCGCCCTTAAGGGGGCCTTCAAGGGGCTTGGGGTGGTGATCGGCGGCATCGAGGCCAGCCTGCGCCGGCTCGCCCACTATGACTACTGGGACGACCGGGTGCGCCGCTCGGTGCTGGTGGACAGCAAGGCCGATCTGCTGGTCTTCGGCATGGGGGAGACGCCCTTGCTGGAGATCGCCCGGCGGGTTCAGGGCGGTGAGTCGTTGTCCTCGCTGAGCGATATTTCCGGGACCGCCCACCTGTCCCCGGAACCGCCGGAACAGGCCGTGGTGCTTCCCTCATTCGAAGAGGTCAGCCAGGACCCTGCGCGCTACGGCGAAGCCTTCCGGCTGGCCGCCGGGGAGGCCAACCCTTATTCCGGCCGGGTGCTGGCCCAGCAGCATGGCCCCCGCTGGGTGGTGGTGCAGCCGCCGGCCGCTTCCCTGGATGAGGTGGCCCTCGACCGGGTCTACGGACTCCCTTTCCAGAAGCTTCCCCACCCCAGTTACCACGAGGCCATTCCGGCCTACGAACAGATCCGGTTTTCCATTACCACCCACCGCGGCTGTTTCGGAGGGTGCGCCTTTTGCGCCATCACCCATCACCAGGGCAAGCAGATCCAGAGCCGCTCCGAGCAGTCGGTCCTGGATGAATTGGAGCGGCTGGCGGACCATCCCGAATTTCGCGGCACGGTTACCGATATCGGCGGCCCCACCGCCAACATGTACGGACTGGAATGTGGCAGCGACAAGGCCCGGAGGACCTGCCGGCGTGCCGGGTGCCTCTACCCGAGGCCCTGCCGTCACCTGGTGACCTCGGGTCGGCGGGCGGCGCAGCTGCTAGGCAAGGTCCGGCGCCAGCGCGGCGTCAAGCATGCCTACGTGGCTTCGGGTATCCGCTACGATTTGATGGAACATCAGCAGGAGTATTTCGAGGCCTTGCTCGAACATCACGTGGGGGGGCTGCTCAAGGTGGCACCTGAGTCAGCGAGCAATAAGGTCACCCGGGTCATGCGCAAGCCCGGGCCGGGCGCATTCGAGCAGTTTTTGGCCTATTACCGGCAGACCAGCGGGAAACTCGGTCTTCGCCAGGGAGTGGTCCCTTATTTTATCGCCGGTCATCCGGGTTCGACCCTCTCCGACATGGTGGATGTGGCCCTGTTTCTCAAGCGCAACCGGCTCAGGGTCGAGCAGGTTCAGGAGTTCACCCCCACACCCGGAACCCTGGCAACCTGCATGTACCACACCGGCTGCGACCCTTTCACGGGGGAGCCGGTAAACGTGCCCCGCAGCCCCCGGGAGAAGCGCCTGCAGAAGGCCCTGTTGCTCTGGCATCTGCCCGAGCATCGCCAGGATGTCCTCGAGGCTCTGAGGCGCTGCGGGCGCCAGGAGGACGGCCGGCTGCTGCTGGAACGGCGGCGGGGAGGGAATTAGCGCGAAACAAAAGAAAACGCCGGGGCATTTTGCCGCGGCGTTGTGGTTTTTGCAGGTTTTCAGTGGTCGGGAAACAACGGGGGGGAATCCGGCCGAGCGTCCTGTCGTGGTTTCCAGACCACGGTGCGGTTGCGTCCGGACTCCTTGGCCATGTACAGAGCACGGTCGGCCAGGTCGATGAGCTCGTAGACATCCTTGGTGTGGGAGGGGAATTCGGCTACCCCCAGCGAAAGGGTGAGCTGCCCCCCGGGTTGGCTGTGCTCGGCACCAGGGAAGGGGTCCTCGGCAACGCACAGGCGCAGCTTCTCGGCGGCGGCGACGGCCCCTTCGCCACTGGTCTTGGGCAGCAGAATGATGAACTCTTCTCCACCGAAACGGGCTACCAGGTCGATCCCCCGGGTATTCTGCAGCAGCAGGTCGGCAACCCGCTTCAGGACCAGGTCCCCCTGGAGGTGGCCGTGGAAATCGTTGTACTTTTTGAAATGGTCGATGTCGATCATAATCAGGCTGAAATTCGAGCTGTAGCGCCGGGCCTGGGCCTGCTCCCGCTTGAGGATGACCTGGAACTGCCTTCGGTTCGCCAACTGGGTCAGCTCATCGGTGTTGCTCTGGTTGCGGGTCTTCTCGTATAGCTGGGCGTTATCGATGGCAATGGCGGCCTGATTGGCGATGGCCTGAATCAGGCGCAGCTCCTTTTCGGAAAAACCTTGAGTGGTGGGTTTGTGCAAGTTGAGCACCCCGGCGAGGCGCCCTTTGACCGCCAGGGGCGCCGCGACCATGGAGCCGCGCCCCTGGCGTTTGCCCTTGTAGTTCAGATTCTGGGTCTCCGCCTCGAGGTTGGCTATGTACTGCAATCGCTGGCTGCGCGCTGCCCGGCCGGTGATCCCCTCGTCCAGCCTGAAGGCCACTCCTTTGAGCAGTTCAGGGTCGATGCCCACCGTTTTGCGCACATCCAGCTCTTCGGCCCCGGGGTTGTACAGCATCAGAACCATCTCCTCACAGCGGATCACGTCCTTGAGTACCTGCAGGATGCGGTCGAACAGAACGCCCAGATCGAGAGTCGAAATCATGGCCTGGTTCAGCTGGTACAGGGCCGAGATCTCGCGCAATCTCCCTTTGAGTTCCTGGTTGGCCCTGGCGATTGCATGATTTTTTTGCGCCATCGACTCCTGGTGCCGCAGCTCCTCCTGGGTGCGGGCCAGGTGTTTTTCCTGCTCCAGCTTTTCGGCGTAGAGGGTCTCGAGGCGTGCCAGCATGGAATTGAAGGACTCGGCGGTTCGGCCCAGTTCATCGGCCCCGCAGTCCCGGATTCTGTAGTTCAGATCACCCCGGCTGACCGCGTTGGTGGCCTTGGTCAGCTCCTGGACCGGGAAAAGGATCCGGCGGATGGTCCTGCAGTAGAGCCAGGCGCCCAGCAGCAACGCCGCCAGCACGGTGGTAATGGAGCGGGTGGCCAGGGTGCTGACCAGCATTTCGACATCGGCAAGTGGCAGCTCATGCACCGAAATTGCCAGGCCATCGGTTCCCAGGGGGATAGCCTGGAACAGGAAGCGGTAGGGCAGAGGATCGGGGGAATTTTTGAAAACCGGTATGCCGGCGAACACCGCCTTCAGTTCCTCCGGGCCCAGCCGGGGGATTTCCCGACCGGGCCTGGTCCCCGCAAGCAGCTTTCCCTCGGGCGACTGCAGAAAGAAATTGATGCGGCGATCCGGCGAGAGATTTTTCAGGTATTCCGGCGTAAGGGGGGTTTGCAGCAGGTTCACCTGGCTGACTTTGCCGTTTTGGATGGCTGGAGCGGCAAAACACAGGGCGGGCACCGAACCGGTGTCCGCGGCAAACCCGAAGGCCGGGAGGGTGGTTTTCTCCACCTTTGAAAACAGCTCTTGCAGCGAAGGGTAGGGGAGCGCCAGGCCGGTGCCTGAGGGGACCAGGGCGATGGAGATGTTTTCCTGGCGCAGGGATTCGAACAGGGTCTCCTGCAGCGCCGCCGCCTGGGAGGGGCCCGAATCGGCCGCGACCCGGGCGTTGGTGTAGTTGAACAGATGGGCGTAGGTCTGGAGGAGGGCCTCCTGCTGTTTCAGCGCCCTGAAAGTGGCCTCCTGACTGGTGAGAAGGCGCTCGTCCGATGTTCTGTACAGGGCCCCGGTGACGAAGAATGCCGAACCAAGTGTGGCTGCGACCCCCAGCAGGAACAGGACGAGGAAAAACGGCAGGAGAATTTTTTTCCGCAGGGTGGTACCCCACAGCATGGGCGGTTGCAGCCTGAACTTGATCATGGGGTTCTGGCAAGACCGGGTTGAAAACCTTCCTCCTGGCACATCCCAAGGAACGCATTGGCGACCTGGGGGTCGAACTGGCTGCCGGCCTGGGAGGCGATCTCCTGCAGGGCGAACTGGTGGCTGAGTGCCTTGCGGTAGGGGCGATCGGAGGTCATGGCGTCGTAGGTGTCGGCGACCGCGAGGATCCGGGCCTCTATGCTAATGTTTTCGCCGGTCAGGCGATGGGGGTAGCCTCCACCGTCGAAACGTTCGTGGTGCTGTTCGATGATTTCCCGCACCTCCCTGAGGAACTGGATGGGTTCCAGGATCCGGCCCCCTATGGCCGGGTGCTGGCGCAGCATGTCGACGTCTTCAAGGGAGAGGGTTTCCCGCTTGTTGAGCAGCGCCACATCGATGCCGATTTTTCCGATATCGTGGAGAATGGCCGCCTGTTCCAGGCGTTTGATGGTAGTCGGGGCAAGGTTGATGCGTCTGGCCAGGGCAACGCTGTAGCGCTTGACGCGCTCCGAATGCCCGCGGGTATAGGCGTCGCTGGCCTCGATGGCGGAAACCAGGGCCTGGACCGTGTTCAGGTAGGTTTGCTGCTGCTCCTCGTAGAGCCGGGCATTTTTTATGGCGATGCTGGCCTGGGCGGCGATGGTCCCAAGCAGCTCGAGATCATCCAGACTGAAGGCGGTATTGTCGGCTTTGTTGGCGATGGTGATGGCGCCGATAGGTTCGTCCTTGATCAGCAGCGGTGCGCAAATCACCGTTTCGCGGGTATAGCCGAGGCGACTGATCCTGCTGAATTCCCGCGCCTCGTTCATGCTCGAAATCAGCAGGGGCTGGCAGTTCCTTATCGCCCAGTAGGCCACCCCCCCGGGTTTCAGCTCCAGGCGCATGTCCGGATCGACCCCAGGCGGCAGGCCCGTCGCTCCGGCCAGTTTTGCGCTCCAGGTATCCTTCTCCAGCAGCAGCAGGTAGCCGACCCTGGCTTTGAGGGTGTTGACCGTGCGATTGACCAGCAGATGGAACAGCTGGTTGAGATCCATGGTTGAATTGATTGCCAGGCCCAACTTGTAGATAGCCGAGAGGCGGGTTACCGCCCGTTCCAGGTTGGTGTTCTTGTTTTCGAGGTCGCTGGCCAGGTCCGCGATCTTGTAATTGGCCTCCTCGATCTCCTCGATGCGTTCCTCCAGGCTGATATTGAGATACTCGATCTCCTTGAGCCGTTCGGCGAGGGTGATGTTCATGTTGCGGATTTCATCGTGGTGAGCCAGTTTTTCCTGGCTTATCGCCAATTCCCGCTCATGGCGTACGGTCGCCTGGATCAGGTCTTTGAGCCGCTCTACCATGGAATTGAATTTGCCGGAAAGCTGGGTCATTTCCCGGGAGCTGGTCAGCTTGATTTCGGCACGGTCGAATTCCCCCCGCTCCAGGTGGGTCATGGCAGCCACCAGTTTGCGGATGGGGGAGTCGACGTAAAACAGGATAAAGCCCGAAATGGCCAGGATGAGAATGATCAGCATGCCGACGGAGGACAGGAAAGTGGCTTCGCGGCCGGCGCTCTGCAGACTATCGAGGGCGTTCAGCGACAGATGCACGCTCAGCACACCGAGGATTTCCTTCTCGGGACCGTGGCAGCTGTAGCAGGCCGGAGCATTGTAGATGGGAAGGTTGGTGTTGTGGAAGCTGCTGCCGTGCTTTTCAATGGAATAGGACGTTTTCCCGGAGCGAAATGCCAACAGGTCGGCGGCATCGACGATGTCACCGATTTCCTCCGGGGCCGCAGAAATCAGGACCCGACCGGAATCGTCGAACACCCGGACGGCCGCGATGGTCGGTTCCCTCTTGATTTTTTCCAGTATGTGGCCGACGGCCGCATTCTCACCATTGGCCATGTCGGTGATGATGCTGTTGCGGATCGTCTCGCCCAGGATGCGGCCGTTCTGGATGGCGATCTGGGCCAGCATCGCCTGTTGGGTCCTCAGGTTGTGCCAGGCTGTGAGCCCGACCGCCATCACCATGATGATCGTGGTAATGCTGAGGATTTTAATCTTCAGAGAATTCATCCGGAACTCGGTTGGATTGCGGCCAAATCAGGGGTTGGCCCGCCCTTGCTGATGGTGTAAACGCCAAAAGACCGATCAGGCCGCCAAATGCCGGGATGGTCGCCTGGCGGCTGAACCTGTTCTTCCAATTCTGTGCAGGTCTCGGCAGGCTCTTGGCACCCGGGACTCCCGGTTGTGCGCCACCGCAGGGGGGCGCCGCGCTGTGGGGATATCCTCCGGGCTTTTGCTTGACAGGGCGCCTGCGGCTACTTAATATACCTCACTTTTAAACAAGGGTGAAAGGCTGCAATATATCTGCCAAAAAGTTCCTTAATTTCAGCGGAGTCAGGGGGGCGGATGGAGTTCTGGGTCCAGGTTTTGGGCGTTGTTCTGGTGCTGGAGGGGATCCCCTGGTTTCTCTCTCCGGCGGGCATGAAGCGCTATCTGCGACGGATGCTGGCTGCCCCGGAAGCGACTCTGCGCGGTCTCGGCCTGATGCTGATGCTCGCCGGGTTGCTGGCGGTCTATCTGGTCAGTGGCTAGGGGGGAAAAGAATTGACTTTACCCCTTAATTGTGATTGATTTAGACCCTGATTTCGGGGGTCGAAAAACGACCAGCAGATTGAATTTACATGCAACTCAGCGATTTTGATTTCGAGCTTCCAGCAGACCAGATAGCCCAGTATCCGCCCCCCCGACGCGGCGACTCGAGGCTGATGACCCTGGACCGGAAACGGCGCCGGGTTCAATCGGGAAAATTTTCCGACATCGTCGATCATTTTCGAAGCGGCGATGTTCTGGTTTACAATGACACAAAGGTCATTCCGGCCCGATTGCTCGGTTCCAAGCAGAGCGGCGGGAAGGTAGAGGTCTTTCTGGTCCGCCGGCTGGTTGGCGAACACGAGGACTGGGTCTGTCTGACCAAATGCTCCAAGACCCCACGCCCCGGAACCCAGCTGCTGCTGGGGAACGGAGAGCTGGAAGGGGAAGTCCTGGAGGGGGGCGAGCCCCCCTTTCGACATGTCCGTTTCCATTGTCGGAGTGCCTTTGGCGAGGTGCTCGAAAGGGTCGGACGGATTCCGCTGCCGCCGTATATCCGGCGCGACGACGAGGATCTCGATCGTGACCGCTACCAGACGGTTTTCGCCAGCAGCCAGGGAGCGGTAGCCGCACCCACCGCCGGTCTGCATTTCACCGAGCCGATCCTCGCGGCGCTGCGCGAAAAGGGTGTGCGGATCGTTCCGGTTACGCTGCACGTAGGACTGGGGACCTTTTTCCCGGTGCGGACGGAAAACCTCCTCGAGCATCAAATGCACGGCGAGGTCTTCACTGTCCCCGAAACCACCGCGGAAGAAGTCAACCGGGCCAGGCGGGAGGGGCGGCGGGTGGTCGCCCTGGGTACGACAACCACCCGGACCCTTGAATACTCTGTCGACGACCAGGGGCGGCTGCTGCCCGGGCAGGGTGTTACCGACCTGTTCATCTACCCCGGTTTCGAATTCCGGATCGTGGATGCGCTGGTCACCAATTTTCATTTGCCCCAGTCGACCCTGCTGGTGCTGGTATCCGCCTTCGCCGGCCGGGATTTCGTGCTGGAGGCCTATCGTCAGGCGGTGCGCGAAGGCTACCGGTTTTTCAGTTATGGCGACTGCATGCTGATTGCCTGACAGGGCGGCTGCAGACCTTTTATGCAAGCAGGTACATTTTTGTCCAGAGAGTTTTCCTTCGATCTTTTAAAACAGGATGACCAGAGCCAGGCCCGCCGGGGCCGAGTCCACACGCGGCAGGGGACCATCGAGACTCCGGTTTTCATGCCCGTCGGCACCCAGGGCACGGTCAAGGCCATGCTTCCGGAAAGCCTCAAGGAGGTGCAGGCGCAGATTATCCTGGCCAACACCTACCACCTGTTCCTGCGCCCCGGCCACCACCTGGTGCAGCGGTTGGGGGGGCTGCACCGCTTCATGAACTGGGACCGGCCTATTCTCACCGACAGCGGTGGTTTCCAGGTGTTCAGCCTGGGCGACCTGCGCAAGATCAGCGAGGAGGGGGTGCGTTTCCAGTCTCACCTGGACGGCTCCAGCCACACGCTGACCCCCGAGTCTTCCATCGAGGTTCAGCAGGCCCTCGGTGCGGACATCATCATGGCCTTCGACGAGTGCATTCCTTATCCCTCCTCCCGTGAATACGTGCTGGATTCCACCCGACGTTCCTCGCGCTGGGCGCGGCGCTGCAAGCAGGCGCATCGAGCCGAGGACGGGTCGGCCCTGTTCGGGATCGTGCAGGGCGGGATGCACAGCGACCTGCGCGCCGCCAGCGTCGAGGACCTGCTCGAAATCGGTTTCCACGGCTATGCCGTCGGCGGACTGTCGGTGGGTGAAGAAGCCAGCCTCATGTATGACGTGATGGACTGGACCCTTCCGCTGCTGCCGGCCGACAAGCCCCGCTACGTCATGGGGGTGGGCACTCCGGAGAACCTGATCGAGGGGGTCAGCCGTGGCGTCGACATGTTCGACTGCGTCATGCCGACCCGCAACGCCCGCAACGGGGTGCTGTTCACCACCTTCGGCAAGATCAGCATCAAGCAGGCGCGCTACCTCGAGGACCCGCTGCCCATCGATCCCGCTTGCGGCTGCTATGTTTGCCGCAACTACAGCAGGGCCTATCTGCGTCACCTGTACCAGAGTGGCGAAATCCTCGCCTCGGTGCTCAATACGCACCATAACCTGCACTATTATCTCCACCTGATGGAGGAAGTCAGGCAGGCCATCGAGGCGGGCAGATTTCTGGCATTCAAAAACGATTTTTACCGCAGGCGTCAGGCGGCTACCCCAGCTGCCGCAGAAGATGCTTTGTAAAACAAAAGGTTAACCAGCGGCACTTAAAGCGTTATCTCATACCCCAAGGAGGATGTTTTCATGAATTTGTTTGGCGTTTCCGAGGCTTTTGCCATGGCAGGCAATGCTGCCGGGCAGCAGGGCGGCCGCTCCGGCTACGAAGGGATCATCATGTTGGTGATCATGTTCGCCATTTTCTATTTTCTGCTGATCCGCCCCCAGCAGAAAAGGGCGAAGCAGCACAAGGAGCTGATCGAGTCCCTCAAGGCGGGAGACCAGGTCGTCACCGCCGGGGGCATTCACGGCAAAGTGGTCGCCGTTCAGGACACCGTGGTCACCATCGAGGTGGCAACCGGGGTGAAAATCAAGGTGAATCGCTCTTCGGTGGTTTCGGCCCGGCAGGACCAGTAACCTGGATTGCCCGCAGACCTGGGGCTGGCCTCGCCATCGGAGGGGGCGGCCTGGAATGAAACCCAAAGGAGAAAATTAACGCCATGTCCAAAAGCGTCAAATACCGGGGGCTTTTGATCCTGCTCTGCCTGGTTGTGTCCTTCTTGGCCCTCGCTCCCAGCTTTTTCAAGGATAGTCTTCCTGGCTGGTGGACCGATGCTTTCGATCCCATTCACCTGGGTCTCGACCTGCAGGGGGGGATGCATCTGGTCCTCGGCGTCGATGTCGACAAAGCCGTGGAGAGCCGTCTGGACAGCGTTTCCGATCAGGCCGAGGCTCTGCTCAACGAAAAGGACATCATCTTCAAGCGGGTGGAGCGCCTGCCCGGCGAGCGGTTGGCCATCACCGTCTATGACGAGGCCGCCGGGGCCCAGGTCGATGCCCTGATGGATACCAACTTCCCGACCCTGGAGCCGATGACCCTGACCGACCAGGGCGGATACATCCAGAAGAACTATCGACTCAGCAACAACGAGATCACCAATATCAAGGATTACGCGGTTCGCCAGGCGCTGGAGACCATGCGCAACCGCGTTGACCAGTTCGGCGTCAGCGAGCCGACCCTGCAGCGCCAGAGCGGCAACCGGATTCTGATCCAGCTCCCCGGCGTCAAGGACCCCGACCGGGCCATCGCCCTGCTCGGCAAAACCGCGCGGCTCGAATTCAAAATGGTCGCCGAGGAGGCCAACCCGCAGGAAGCGGTCAAGGGGATCCTGCCCGCGAATACCCAGTTGCTCTTTGAGCGGCGGGTGGACAACCGGACCGGTGCGGTAACCGAGACCCCTATCGTGGTTTTCGACAAGACCGTGCTGACCGGCGACCTGCTGGCCGATGCCCAGGTGCGCATCGATACCCGCTTCAACGAGCCCTATGTCGCCATCGACTTCAACTCGGTCGGTGCCAAGCGCTTCGACCAGATCACCGCGGCCAACGTCGGCAAACGCATGGCCATCGTGCTGGACGATACCGTCTATTCGGCACCGGTCATCCGCGAGCGCATTTCCGGCGGCAGCGCGCAGATCAGCGGCGCCTTCACCGAGCAGGAGGCCACGGATCTCGCCATCGTGCTGCGGGCCGGTTCCCTGCCGGCTCCGGTCAAGATCCTCGAGGACCGCACTGTGGGCCCCTCCCTGGGCAGGGACTCGATCAACCAGGGGGTGCTTTCGGTAATCATCGGCGGCATCCTGGTGATCCTGGCCATGGCTCTCTATTATCGGTTGTCCGGCCTGGTGGCTAATCTCGCCCTGGTGCTCAATATCGTCTTCATCATGGCCATGCTCTCGCTGTTCAAGGCTTCGCTGACCCTTCCCGGTATCGCCGGCATCGTGCTCACCGTGGGTATGGCGGTGGATGCCAACGTGCTCATCTTCGAGCGCATCCGTGAAGAGTTGCGGTTGGGCAAGACCCCTCTGAACGCTCTTGATGCCGGCTACAGCAAAGCCCTGCTGACCATTGTCGACGCCAACGTCACCACCCTGATCGCCGCCCTGGTGTTGTTCCAGTTCGGGACCGGACCGGTCAAGGGTTTCGCGGTGACCCTTTCCATCGGCATCCTGGCCTCCATGTTTACCGCGATCTTCGTTTCCCGGGTCGTTTTTGACTTCTTCATCGAGGGCCGCAAGGTGAAGCGGCTGAGCATCTGAAAAGGAGCCCGGAATGCAAATCATCAGACCTGACATCAATTTTGATTTTATTGGCAAAAGCAAGGCCGCGATTATCCTTTCGGTGGTTCTGATCCTGATCGGGGTGGCCTCCCTGCTGTTCAAGGGCGGGCCCAACTATGGCATCGACTTCGCCGGGGGAACCTTGGTGCAGATCCAGTTCGCCGAACCGACCTCCGCGGGGCAGATCAAGGAGGCGCTCAAAGAGGTCGAACTCGGCAACGTGGTGGTCCAGCAGTTCGGCGACGACGCCAACGAGTTCCTGGTCCGGGCCCAGCAGACAACCACCGAGCTCAAGGGGCTCTCGCAGACCGTCACCGAGGCCCTCGAGAAGGTTTACGGCGAGGGTAAAGTGGAGGTGCGGCGCACCGAAATGGTCGGCCCCCAGGTCGGCAAGGATCTGCGCGAGAAGGGCCTGATGGCCATCCTTTACGCGATGATCGGCATCCTGATCTACATTACCTGGCGTTTCGAGTTCCGCTACGGGGTGGGGGCCATCGTCGCCCTGGTTCACGATGTGCTGATCACCCTCGGCGCCTTCTCCCTGTTCAACAAGGAGATCGACCTGCCGATCATCGCCGCGTTCCTGGCCATCATCGGCTATTCGCTCAACGACACCATCATCATTTGCGACCGGATCCGGGAAAACCTCGGCAAACACGCCAAAGAAGGTTTCGCCGCGATCGTCAACCGCAGCATCAACGAGACCATGTCCCGTACCCTGCTGACCTCCGGAACCACCTTGCTGGTGGTTGCGGCCCTGTTCATTTTCGGCGGCGGGGTGATCCACAACTTCGCCTTCGCCCTGCTGGTGGGGATCATCGCCGGGACCTACTCCACCATCTTTGTGGTCAGCCCGATCCTCATCTACTGGGAGGGGCGCAAGACCGGACATGCCGGGAAGGTCCCAACCAAGGAGAAGACGGCATGAAAAAAGAGAATATCCTGATTGTCATCATCGCCCTGCTGGTCGGGGCCCTGGTCGGCATTCTGGTCACCAAGGGCGGAAAGCAGTCGACGCCGCCTTCGCAGACCTCGGTCCCGGCAGGGCCGGCGGTCAACAGCCAGCAGCAGATCCAGATGCTCGAAGGCATCCTGGCCAAGGATCCGGGCAACCGCAATGCCTGGGTGGAGCTCGGCAATGCCTATTTCGACGCCAACAACCCGATGAAATCGGTGGAGGCCTACAACAAGGCGCTGGAGATTGATCCCAATGACCCCAACGTGCTGACCGACCAGGGGGTCATGTTCCGCAGCCTGGGCTGGTTCGACCGGGCCATCGAGAATTTCAGCAAGGCCAACCAGCTAAACCCTTCCCATCACCAGAGCCTCTTCAACCTGGGGATCGTCTATCGCTACGATCTGCAGGACTTGCAGAAGGCCCGGGAGGCCTGGACCCGCTACCTGGAGGTAAATCCGTCAGGGCCCGGGGCCGACCAGATCCGGCGGGAGATGTCGTTGCTCCAGACCCAGCCGGGCAGCGCCCCTGCCAACCAGTAACAACAAGCCACGGGCCGGGGCCTTCCCCCGGCCCGTCGTCGTTGGCACCCACAAATATGACATTACTCTCGAGGATATTCAGGCTCGCCGGTGTTTTCCTGGCCGTGTTTCTGGGCGGCTGCCTTGGCGGTCCGGTTCTGGTCTCCGGTTCCCTGGACGGGGACGTATTCTGGAGCGGCACCATTCGAATCGCCGGGGACGTGGTGCTCAGCGAAGGCTCCCGCCTGGTCATCGCCCCGGGAACCCGGGTAATGTTCCTTCCTCCCCGGGACGGCCAGGACCAGTGGACCGACCATCCAAATTTTCCTGGCAGTGAACTGATCATTCGCGGCAGGGTGGTTGCCGAGGGGACCGCGGAATCCCCCATCGAGTTTCGCGCGGGCGATCCCGCGGCAGCGCCCGGAAGCTGGGGGGCCATCAACCTTGAGGGGAGTCCGGAGGCCGTTTTCCGCTACTGCCGCTTTTCCCAGGCCGACAGTGCCCTGCACGGCCGTGACTCGGTGGTTTACGTGGAG
This sequence comes from Desulfuromonas versatilis, assembly GCF_019704135.1. NCBI lineage: Bacteria > Pseudomonadati > Thermodesulfobacteriota > Desulfuromonadia > Desulfuromonadales > Desulfuromonadaceae > Desulfuromonas > Desulfuromonas versatilis. The sequence goes on along the minus strand of NZ_AP024355.1, from coordinate 2,809,996 downwards.
CACTCTCTTTTCGAGGACAACCTGGTCGGCATCCGTTTCAACAACACTCAACTGCTGGCCGAAAAAAACCTGCTGCGGCGCAATGGTTCGGCCATCCGCTTCCATTTCGGCGCTCCGGTAATCTGCCTCAACGAACTGGCGGATAACCAGAGAGCGATCTTTATCACCTCCCACCCACGCGATGTTCGTATCGAGCACAACAACATCCTGCGCAGTCGCGAGTACAGTGTGGTGTTCGGCGAGGAAGTCCCGGAGGACGTTCCCCTGCCCCACAATTACTGGGGCACCATGGATCCTGCAGTGATCGAGGCGGGCTTTTTCGATGGCCGGCGTGAGGCCCATCTGGGCAGGGTAGAGTATCTGCCTCCGGCGCCCGGGCCTGTCGAAGGGGCGGGTATTTCATGGACCCCGTGATTCGCCGGCGCTGGGAGGCGCGGGGAACGGAACCCGAATTCGCCGGGCTTGAGAGGATTTCCCGCCAACTTGGCATCTCGCCACTTGCGGCGCGAGTGCTCTGGCTGCGGGGAATCAGCACCCCCGGAACAGCCAGGGGATACCTGGAATGCCGGCTGGCCGATCTACCCGATCCTTTTCTGCTCAAGGGCATGGACCGGGCCGTGGAGAGGCTGGTTCGGGCTGTCGTCGCGGGGGAGCGGATCGCGGTGCACGGCGATTACGATGTGGACGGCATCACCGGCACCGCACTGCTGGTGGAAAGCCTGCAGGCCCTGGGCGGCGAGGTTGAGTACCACATTCCCCTGCGGCTCAGGGACGGCTACGGGCTGTCCGCCGAAGCCCTGGAGCGCGCCGCGGCATCCGGGGCCCGCGTCGCCCTTTCCGTGGACTGCGGGGTATCGGCCTGCGCCGAGGCCCGGCGGGCCGCCGAGCTTGGGCTTGACCTGGTCATCACCGATCACCACCAGCCGCCGGATTCTCTTCCCGAAGCCTTCGCCATCATCAACCCCCACCTGCCCGGATGCCGGTTTCCTTTCAAGAGCCTGGCGGGTGTAGGGGTCGCCTTTTTCCTGCTCATCGCCTTGCGCAAGGCGCTTCGCGAGGCGGGACATTTCGAGAACCATCCCGAGCCGGACCTGCGCCGCTCCCTGGACCTGGTGGCCCTGGGGACCATTGCCGACATCGTGCCGCTGCAGGGGGTCAATCGGACCCTGACCCGCTACGGGCTCGAGGCGCTCAACCGGGGCGGACGCCCCGGCATTCAGGCATTGAAGGAGGTCGCCGCGGTGGATCAGGTCAACTGCGGCAATGTCGCTTTTCGGCTTGCCCCCAGGCTCAATGCAGCCGGTCGACTGGAGGATGCGGCCCTCGGGGTGGAGCTGCTGCTGGCCGGCTCCCAGAACGAGGCGCGCCCGGTGGCGCAAATGCTTGACGGGTTCAACCGTGAGCGCCAGGAGATCGAGCAGGAGACCCTGGGGCAGGCGCTGGAGCTGCTCGAAGGGCGGCAAACCGGCGGAGCGAAGTCCATCGTGCTGGCCGACGAGCGCTGGCACCCGGGAGTCATCGGCATCGTGGCCAGCCGCCTGGTCGAACGCTATCATCGACCCTGCGTGCTGATTGCCCTGGAAAACGGCCAGGGGAAGGGTTCGGGGCGCTCGATCCCGGGGTTCCACCTGTACCGGGCCCTGCAGCACAGCCAGGAACATCTGGCCGGCTTTGGCGGCCACGAGTATGCCGCAGGCCTGAGCATCCTGGGGCCCGATGTGGAGCCCTTTGCCGCCCGCTTCGAGGAGTTCGCCCAGAACTCCCTGGGCGAGCAGGAGCTGCTGCCCTGCCTGGCCCACGACGGCGAGGCCCTTGTCGAGGAACTTACCTTCGAGACGGTTGAACAGTTGGGCGGGTTTGCCCCTTTTGGAGCCGGCAATCCTGAACCCACCTTCGTCCTGCGAGGGGTTCGGGCCCAGCAGGCACAGGTGGTGGGAAACGCCCATCTGCGGTTTGTCGCCCGCCAGGGAGGCTATACGCTCCCCGGTATCGGTTTCGGCCTGGGATCCAGATTGAGCGAGTTGGCAGGTGAGGTCGACCTTCTGGTCGCCCCGGGGTTGAATGACTGGCAGGGACGGGTTTCGGTCCAGTTGCGGGTCAAGGACCTGCGGCCCGCAACCGGGGGAGGGTGATGCCGGGAAGTGAGGCGCCCGTGGCGCGGGTCAGCGCTGCTGCGCCCGGAGGTGTGCGCCCAGGTCGCGGTCCTCGATGCAGACATGGTCGAACAGCCAGTCGACGATGGACTGATTGACGGCCGTCAGCAGATCCGCCTCGGACCCCTTGTCGGCTAGCTCCCTTTTGAAGACCTCCAGGCGCTCCCGGAACAGGGCGTGTTCCTGCACATGGAATTCGGCCCTGGGGTAGTCGCTATCAGCCATCAGCCGCTCTTCGGCGGCGAAATGCTCTTCCATGTAGTTTTCCATGAACTCCAGCATCGGGCCGGTTTCTTCGCGGCCCTTGCCCGCCATGCAGGCCCCGACCAGGCGGTCGATGCGGGCAAACAGTTCCCGGTGCTGCTGGTCGATCAGCTCCATCCCCGTAGCCAGTTCCGCTGTCCAGTAGATGTTCATGCCCCCTCCCGCATCGAGGTTGTGCCCTCGCCTGTCCGCCTGGCCTAAAGGCCCGCTTCGCGGGCGATGGTCTGCCAGGCCGGCAGACTTCGGCGGATGATCTGCTCTTCGATGCAATAGGCGATCCGGAAATAGCCTGGAGCGCCGAAACCGGTGCCGGGAACCAGCAACACGTTGTGCCGTTGGGCAAGGCGCACGAACTCCAGGTCGTCGGGCAGCGGCGAGCGGGGAAACAGGTAGAACGCTCCTCCGGGCTTTACCATAGAAAAACCCAGGGATGCCAGATGATTGTAGAGCAGGTCCCGTTTTCTCTGGTACTCGGCGACATCGACGCTGACATGCTGAAGCTGGGCGACCAGGCGCTGAGCGAGGGCCGGGGCATTGACGAAACCCAGGACCCGGTTGCAGAATACCGCCCCTTCCATGAACCGCTCCACGTCCTCCATCACGGGATTAGCGGCGAGATAGCCGATTCGCTCGCCCGGCAGGGCCAGGTCCTTGGAGTGGGAGGTGACCACCATGGAATTTTTCACGCAGGAGAAGATGTTCGGCACCTGCAAGCCGTCGAAGGCGATCCTGGCATAGGGTTCGTCGGAAATGACGAAAATCGTCCGCTCCAACTCCTGCTGCTTGCGCTCCAGCAGCCGTCCGAGGGCTTCGAGGTCCTGCCTGGGGTAGACGACGCCGGTGGGATTGTTGGGCGAGTTGACGATGACGGCGCGGGTATTGGCGCCGATGGCGGCCTCGATGGCGTCGAGATCGAGCTGAAAAGTCTCCCGGTCGGTCCAGACCTCCCTGGTCACGCCGCCGTGGTTGTCCACATAGAATTTGTACTCGACGAAGTAGGGTGCGAGGATGAGGACCTCTTCGCCGGGGTTGAGGATGGTTTTCAGGGCCACATTGAGGGCGCCGCCCGCGCCGCAGGTCATGACCACGTGGCGGGCTTCGACCTTGCGGGGGGAATCCTCGGAGAGCCGGCTGGCGACCGCCGCGCGGGTCTCCTCGTAGCCGGCGTTGTTCATGTAGCGGTGCATGCCGGGAATCGGGTTGTTGGCCAGTTCCTGCAGCTTCTGCCGAAATGCTTCGGGTGGCTCCACCGAAGGGTTGCCCAGGGTGAAGTCGAAGACGTTCTCTTCGCCGTGGATCTGCCTGAGCCTGGCGCCTTCCTCGAACATCTTGCGGATCCACGAGGCTCGCTCGATACAGCTTTGCACCTTGATCGAAATGGACATGGACGACTCCCCTGGGTCATGTGGTTGATTTCGGTTGGGAAGTTTAGCCGGGCCGCGGCACAGCGGTCAAGGGGAAAGCAGAGCGGGCACCCGGGTCCTCCGCCCTGGCGGGCTCCCGGCCCGGGGGGCCGCGGGCGTTGCTTTTTGAGGACGGATAAGCTACATTTCCAATCCTGTCTTCGGCAAGGGGAGGTGGATGCGTGGCTGGAAATATCGAAGAAACCCTGGCGGCTTTGCGCCATCAGATCGACAGTATCGACAATGAGATCCTGGATCTGCTCAACCGCAGGGCGCAGGTCGTCATCCGGGTCGGCGCCGCCAAGAGCGGCCAGGGGAGCGATTTTTACGTCCCCAGTCGAGAAAAGGCGATTTATCAGCGGCTCACCGCCGCCAACCCCGGACCCTTTCCCAACGAAGGGGTGCGGCGGGTTTTCCGCGAGGTGATCTCCGCCTGCCTGTCGCTCGAGCAGCCCATGAAGGTAGCCTTTCTCGGGCCGCCGGCCACCTTCACCCACGTGGCGGCCATGCAGCAGTTCGGCATGTCGGCCCACCTGGTGCCGCAAAAGAGCATCACCGCGGTGTTCGACGAGGTGATCCGCGGCCGGGCGCCCTACGGGGTGGTCCCCGTGGAAAACTCCAACGAGGGGATTGTTTCCCATACCCTCGACATGTTCATGGAGTCCGACCTGCAGATCATTGCCGAGATCCTGCTCGAAGTCTCCCACGACCTGCTGTCGCGCTCCGGACGGATCGAGGATGTCAGAAAGGTCGTTTCGCATCCCCAGGCCATTGCCCAGTGCCGTCACTGGCTGGAGGATAATCTGCCTGACGTGGCCCTGGTCGATGTCGCCAGCACCGCTCTGGCCGCCCAGATGGTGGCCGAGGATGAATCGGCGGCGGCGATTGCCAGCGAAATGGCCGCTTCGCTCTACGATCTGCGGGTGGTCAAACAGAAAATTGCCGACAACCCCAACAACTTCACCCGCTTTCTGGTGATCGGCAAGGCCTCGCCGCCGCGCAGCGGGCGCGACAAGACCTCGGTCATGTTCAGTGTCAAGGACGAGCCGGGCATTCTTTACCGGATGCTCGAACCGTTCAGCAAGCGCCGGATCAATCTTTCCAAGATCGAGAGCCGGCCGCTCAAGAAAAAGGCCTGGGAATATATCTTTTTTCTCGATATCGAGGGGCACATCGCCGAGGACCATGTCCGCGAGGCGGTGGAGGAGCTGCGCGGCTACTGCCAGTTTCTCAAGGTGCTCGGCTCCTATCCGAGCGCCCGGTGAAGGCAAAGGCTGAGCGGATGAATGAAATGAACGTACTGGTTCCCAGGCTCGCCGTGGTAGGTGTCGGACTGATCGGCGGATCGCTGGCCCTGGGTTTGAAAGCCGCAGGAGCGGTCGGTGAGGTGGTCGGCATCGGCCGCGGCCGGGCCAATCTCGAACGGGCCCTCGAGCTTGGGGTGATAGACCGCATCAGCGACCGGGTCGAAGACGGGGTCGCCGACGCCGACCTGGTGTTTCTGGCTACGCCGGTACAGACCCTTCCGGCCATTGCCGCGGCGGCGCTGCCCCACATGAAATCCGGGGCGATTCTTACCGACGGCGGCAGCGTCAAGGGCTCAGTGGTCAAGGCGATCGAGCCCCTGGTCCCCGCGGGGGTTCATTTCGTCCCCGGCCACCCCATTGCCGGAACCGAGAAGAGCGGAGCCGAAGCGGCCTTCGCCACGCTCTACCGGAACCGGCGCTGCATTCTGACCCCCACCGCGCGCACCGACCGGGGGGCCCTTGAACTGGTCAGGCAGGTCTGGCGGTGTGTCGGCAGCGAGGTGGTGGTCATGGACGTGCAGAAACACGACCGGATTCTCGGGGCCATCAGCCACCTGCCGCACATGGTGGCCTACTCCCTGGTCAATGCCGTCGGCTCCTACGATCGTTACGAGGAGAACATCCTTGAATACTCCGCCGGAGGTTTCCGCGACTTCACCAGGATCGCTTCCTCCGACCCCACCATGTGGCGGGACATCGCCCTGACCAACCGCGAGGCCCTGCTGGAGATGATGGAGCTTTTCGAACGGTTCTTCGCCGAACTCAAGGAGGACGTGCGCCGGGGGGACGCCGAGCGGCTGTTCGAATTTTTCCTGCGTTCCAAGCAAAGCCGCGATGCCATCCTCTGAGCCCGCGCCCGGCGTGCGGAAGTTGCCATCAAGCCAATCACCAACCCATTGCAGGGGCTGCCAGCCATGACCGAAACCAGAACCATCCAACCATCCCCAGGGCTGCGGGGAGAGATCACCGTGCCCGGGGACAAGTCGATTTCCCACCGTTCCATCATGCTCGGATCGCTTGCCGAGGGAACCACCCTGGTCCACGGGTTCCTGCACGGTGAGGACAACCACGCTACCCTGAACGCCTTTCGCGCCATGGGCATCGAGATCGAAGAGCATGCCGACGGGGTTCTGAAGATCCACGGCAAGGGCCTGCATGGGCTCGCCGAACCCGGCGACATCCTCGACTGTGGCAACTCGGGTACCACCATCCGGCTGATGACCGGTCTGCTGGCCGGCCAGGGCTTTTTTTCCGTATTGACCGGGGACAAGTACCTGCGCAAGCGGCCGATGAAGCGGGTGCTCAGCCCCCTTTCGACCATGGGCGCCCGGATCTGGGGCCGCGGGGGGGGCGATCTTGCCCCACTGGCGATTCAGGGCGGGTCGTTGCAGCCGGCGGTCTACGACTCCCCCATCGCCAGTGCCCAGGTCAAGTCGGCTCTGCTGCTGGCCGGGCTCTACGCCCAGGGGGAAACCACGGTGCGCGAGCCCCATCTTTCGCGTGACCACAGCGAGCGGATGCTGCGGTTTTTCGGCGCCGACGTGCGCCCCTTCGAGGGCGGCGTCACCGTGGTCGGCCACCCCCGACTGACCGGGCGGGAAGTGTTTGTCCCCGGAGACATCTCCTCGGCGGCGTTTTTCCTGGTTGCGGCCCTGGTTACCCCGGGGTCCGAACTGCTGGTGCGCAACGTGGGGGTCAACCCTACCCGCAGCGGCATCATCGACATTCTTCAGCAGATGGGCGGCTCCCTCGAACTGCTCAACTCCCGGGAGCTTTCCGGTGAACCCGTCGCCGACATCCTGGTGCGGTCCAGCGATCTCAAGGGGGTCGAAATCGGCGGCTCCGTGGTGCCGCGGGCCATCGACGAATTCCCGGTGGTCAGCGTGGCCGCAAGCTTTGCCGAGGGGACCACGACCATCCGCGACGCCCGCGAATTGCGGGTCAAGGAAACCGACCGGATCGCCGCCATGACCTCCGAGCTGACCAAGCTGGGCGCCCGGGTCGCGGCCCGCGAGGACGGTATGGTTATCGACGGCGGTCAGGGCCTCTCGGGCGGGACGGTGAATTCCCATGGCGACCACCGCATCGCCATGAGTCTGGCGGTGGCAGCCCAGTGCGCCAAGGCTGCCGTAACCATCGAGGACACCGCCTGTACCGCCACCAGCTTCCCCAACTTCTGGGACCTGCTGGGCCAGGCCACTGGTGGCAAGGGGTAGCGGTTGGCGGACAGGCGCGGATAAAATAAGACAACAAAAGTAAAGGCAAGCAAGGAGTTTCAGAAGGTTGCAGCGAGAATTCATTATTGCCATCGACGGACCCTCCGGCGCCGGGAAAAGTACCCTGAGCCGACTGTTGGCCCGGTCCCTTCGTTACACCAACATCGACACCGGCGCCATGTATCGGGCGGTTGCCCTGGCGGCGCGGCGCGCCGGGATCGACCCGGCGGACGAGGTCGCCCTGGAGGAGCTCTGCGGGCGGCTGCGGATCGAGTTTCTGCGCGGCGACGGGGCGGAGCGGGTGCTGCTCAACGGGGAGGACGTCTCCGAGGCGATTCGCACCCCCGAGGTGAGCCTGCTCACCTCCAGGGTCTCGGCCTGCAGCGCGGTACGCCAGGCGATGGTGCGCCTGCAGCGCGGGATGGGCGAGCAGGGGGGGGTGGTGCTTGAGGGACGGGACATCGGCACCGTGGTATTCCCCGGGGCCGAGGTGAAGTTCTTCCTGCTCGCCACCGCCGCCGAACGGGGCCGTCGCCGTTATCAGGAGCTGATCGCCAAGGGGTTGGAGGTGGACCTGGGGCAGACCATCGCCGAGGTCGAAGCCCGCGACGCCGCCGACAGCGCCCGGACCCACGCGCCGCTGCTGCAGGCCGCGGACGCGGTGGCCATCGACTCCACCTCCATGGGCATCGAAGCGGTTCTGGAGCTGATGCTTCAGGAAGTGAGGCGCCGCCGCGAGCTCGCTGGATTGCCTGCGGATCGCTGAAGGAGAGGGCCGATGAAAATCATTCTGGCTAAGAGCGCGGGGTTCTGCTTCGGCGTCAAGCGGGCGACCACCATGGCTTTCGATGCTGCGGGAAAATGCAGCCGCATCTGTTCCCTCGGGCCGATCATCCACTCCCCCCAGCTGGTCAGGAAGCTGGAGGAAGAGGGGGTCGAGGTGGTGCGCCGGGTCGAGGATGTCCCCGGCGGAGCGGTCATCATCCGCTCCCACGGGGTCACGGCCGATGAACTCGAAGAGCTGCGCCGGCGCGATCTGGAAATCGTCGATGCGACCTGCCCCTTCGTCAAAAAAGCACAGGAGTTCGCCCGCAAGCTCAGCCGCGAAGGGTATGTCGTGGTGCTGGTGGGGGAGGCCGAGCACCCCGAGGTCCAGGGAATCGTCTCCTACGCCTCGGGCGGCGAGGTCTTCACCGTTGCCGACCGCGCCGAGGCAGAGGCCCTGCCGCGCAAGAAGCGCATCGGGGTGGTGGCACAAACCACTCAATCCTTTGAGAATCTGCAGCAGATTGTCGGCGTCTGCCTGGAAAAGAGCCTGGAGTTGCGGGTCTACAATACCATCTGCGACGCCACCTCGGTGCGCCAAAACGAGGCCCGGGAGATTGCCGCCAAGTCCGACCTGATGCTGGTCATCGGCGGTTTCAACAGCGCCAACACGTCTCGGCTGGCGCAGATCTGCAAGGAGATCCTGCCCGCCACCCACCACATCGAAACGGCCTCGCAGATCGATCCCGGGTGGTTCCATAACGTCCAAACCGTGGGGATCACCGCGGGGGCGTCCACTCCACGCTGGATCATCGAGGAAGTTCTCGAGAGGGTCGGAACGGTCGGGAAATAAAAAGGTTTGTTTTTTAAAGGGCTCTATGCTATGGTGCCTTTTCATGACTTCCAAGTCATGCTGTCGTTTACACGACGGGAAAATCGCTAGGGGGTAGGTTACCTGATGGTGGAAAACAAGGGAAAATTCAACAACGAAGACGAAATGATGGACAGTGACGAAGAGTTCGACGACATGGAACAGAGCTTCGAGGACCTGTTCGAGAGCAGCCTCAAGGAACTCAAATCCGGCAACGTGGTTTTGGGAACCATCGTACAGGTAAATCCTGATACGGTCGTGGTGGACGTCGGCGGGAAATCCGAAGGGATCATCGCCATCTCCGAGTTCACCGACGAGAACGGCAAAGTCAAAGAACTCAAGGTCGGCGACCAGTTCGACGTGCTTATAGAGCGCACCGAAAACGAAAACGGCCTGATCAGTCTCTCCAAGGAAAAAGCCGACCGGCAGAAGGTCTGGAACACCCTGGAAGAGAACGCCGTGGTTGAAGGGCGCATCGTTTCCCGCATCAAGGGCGGGCTGTCGGTCGATATCGGCGTCAACGCGTTTCTGCCTGGCAGCCAGGTCGATCTGCGGCCGGTTCGCAACCTCGACAAGATGCTTGGGGAAACCTTCCGCTTCAAAATCATCAAGCTCAATAAGCGCCGCGGTAATATCGTTCTCTCGCGCCGCGTGCTGCTTGAGGAGGAGCGCGAGTCGCTGCGTTCCGATACCCTCAAGACCCTCGAGGAGGGTCAGGTGGTCGAGGGCCAGGTCAAGAACCTCACCGATTACGGGGCGTTCATCGACCTGGGCGGCATCGACGGCCTGCTGCACATCACCGACATGTCTTGGGGCCGCGTGAATCACCCCTCGGACATCATCTCGGTGGGCGACAAGATCAAGGTCAAGGTGCTTAAATTCGACCGTGAGAAGGAGCGTGTCTCCTTGGGGCTCAAGCAGATCGCACCCGATCCCTGGCTCGAAGTCGAGAAGAAATTCCCTGTCGGGGAGAAGGTCACCGGCAAGGTGGTCAGCCTTACCGATTACGGCGCCTTTGTCGAACTGGAAGAGGGTGTCGAGGGGCTCATCCACGTCTCTGAAATGAGCTGGACCAAGCGCATCAAGCACCCCAACAAGATCCTCAACATTGGTGATGAGGTTGAGTCCGTGGTGCTTGCCCTGGATATCCCCAACCGGCGGATCTCCCTGGGCCTTAAGCAGGTCGAGCCCAATCCCTGGGATGTGATCGGCGAGAAATTCCCGATCGGCACCATCATCGAGGGTCAGGTCAAGAACATCACCGATTTCGGGATCTTCGTCGGGGTCGACGAGGGGATCGACGGTCTGGTGCACATCTCCGACCTTTCCTGGACCAAACGCATCAAGCATCCTTCGGAAATCTACAAGAAGAGCGACCTGGTGCGGGCCGTGGTGCTGAATATCGATCGTGAGAACGAGCGCTTCTCTCTGGGCGTCAAGCAGTTGGCCGAAGACCCCTGGTCTTCCATCCCCACCCGCTACGCTCCGGGCACCATCATCAAGGGCAAAGTCACCTCGGTGACCGACTTCGGCATCTTTGTGGAGGTTGAAGAGGGGATCGAAGGGCTGATTCACGTCTCCGAGATCAGCAAGGAGAAGATCGACACGCCCAAGAACTTCGCCAAGGTTGGCGACGATCTCGAAGCGGTGGTGTTGCACGTGGACACCGCCGAGCGCAAGATCGCCCTGTCCATCAAGCACCTCTCCGACCAGAAGGAGAAGGCCGAGGTCGACGCGTTCCTCGGTGCCCAGAAGAGCGCCACTTCGAACCTGGGAGATCTTCTCCAGGGGGCGCTGGGCAAAGCCAACACCGGCAAAGACGAAGAATAATCTATTTCTTGCCTGCGATAAAACCCCTGCGGCCAAGGCCGCAGGGGTTTTTCCGGACTAGGTTATGAAAAAGCGTCCCTTCCTGATGGCATTCCTGACTCTGGGCGCCATCTTTCTTTTTTTTCTGGCCCTGGTGTACGCCGTATCCGGTTTGTCAGGTCCTTCCAGAAGCTTTCCCATCGGGGAAAAGATCGGGGTCATCGAAATAGCGGGTGTGATCACCGCTTCGAAGACCATCAATGAACAATTGGTAAATTTCCGAGAGGACTCCTCGGTAAAGGCCATTGTCCTGAGGATCGACTCTCCCGGCGGGGGAGTGGGGCCTTCACAGGAAATCTACGAGGAAGTCCGCAAGGCCAACGAAATCAAGCCGGTGGTGGCCTCCATGGGCTCCGTCGCCGCCTCCGGGGGGTACTACGTTGCCGCTCCGGCCCGCAGCATCCTCGCCAACCCCGGCACCATCACCGGCAGCATCGGGGTGATCATGGAGTTCACCAATTTCCAGGAACTGCTGGAAAAGATCGGCCTCAAAAGCCAGGTGGTGAAGAGCGGCGAACACAAGGACATCGGTTCTCCGGTGCGCCCCATGAGCGAAGCGGATCGGGCCATTCTGCAGTCCCTGATCGACGACGTCCATGCGCAGTTTGTTTCGGCGGTGGCTGAAGGCCGGCAAATGACCACCGAGGAGGTCGCGCCCCTGGCCGATGGCCGCATCTTTACCGGGCGGCAGGCCTTGGAGCAGGGGTTAGTCGACGAGCTTGGCAACCTGCAGGACGCCATTGACGTCGCAGCCCGGATGGCCGGCATCGAGGGAGAGCCCAGGGTCATCTACCCGGCCGAAAAAAAACCGAAAATTTTTGATTACCTGATCGAAGAGACAGCCAGCCAGCTGCAGCGCGGTTTGCAGGAGAGGGGCGGGGCTGGTCCTCAATTCTTGTGGTCTGGTGTAAAATAGGAGGCGATTCGCATGACCAAAAGTGAACTTATCGAGAGGCTGTCCTACAGTAACGGTATGGTGAACAAGAAGGAGGCCGAACTGGTCGTCAACACCATATTCGATAGCATCGGCAATGCCCTGATCGAAGGGGACCGGGTGGAAATCCGCGGCTTCGGCTCCTTCACCATCCGCGAGCGCAACGCACGGGAAGCCAGAAACCCCAAAAGCGGCGACGTGGTCAAGATTCCTGCCAAGAAGACTCCTTTCTTCAAAACCGGCAAGGAGCTTCGGGAGCGGGTGAATTCGGAGCTGGACTGACTCCGGCGATTCTGACCCCACTACACGTCCTGCCATCTAGGAGAATCTCATGGAGCCCAGAACCCATCTCGGAATCTCCCTCCGACTGGTCGGCCAGCCGGTCGAAATCAGCCCTGGAGTTGCCCGCGTCCGGCTCGAGACGCTGGCAGAAATGAGCGCGGACGATCGCGGACTGGTCCACGGCGGATTCACATTCGGGCTTGCCGATTATGCCGCCATGCTGGCGGTCAACGATCCCAATGTCGTTTTGGGGGCCGCTCAGACCCGGTTTCTCGCCCCGGTAGTCTGCGGAGAGGTGCTGGAAGCAACGGCCCGGGTTGTCGAAGAAAAAGGAAAAAAACGCCAGGTCGAATGCGTGGTAATGACCTCGAAGGTGGTTTTCGAGGGGGTGTTTACCTGTTACGTGCTTGATGGGCATGTCCTCGACGCTCAGGGATGATCTGGAGCAGAGGCCCCTGCCAGCCCCCCCAAAAAAAAAACAAAGACCCCGTTCCCAGGAACGGGGTCTTTGTTTTTGCTGGATTGGCATTACCACGACCCGCCTCTCGCCAGCCCCATCCCGAATTCTACTCGAAGGTTCCAGGTTCAGCTCCGCGCGGACCTGACATGGCAACACATCTTTCGATTTTCCTTGGCTGCAGGGGCTTTCCATCCTACCCCCGCGAACTGGCGCGTAAACCTGGGTCGTGTGGGCCGGGTAATGCCAATCTGAAAGGCCTCCAGGATGCCGGTAGCAGCTCGAAGTCTCGACCATGGAACTATTGAAAGCCCCTGAAAGCCGCTTTAGGCGTCCCATTCGAGATGGGCAGGCTCACCGCTGCTTTGACCAGGGCCGGTGTTGATAATGTTGGCCAACGCCACGAGGCTTCTTGTCGCGCATCCTAGAGATTGTCAAAGACCTGAAGCTTTCGACTTGGTTTGAATATTAGCACTTCCTAAAGAAGTGTCAAGTACAGAAATAAAAATAGTTGTGCCCGCTGGCCGCCCCAATGGACCGGGGTGCGTGGACGTTTTCCGCTTCTTGAGCGATCGCGCCCTTCATCGCCCGTTTATGCATCCCCAGGGGGGCGCGGGCAGGGGAACTTATCCCATCCTGAGGCTGCCTTCCTTTGGCGAGGATGGCCTGGCCGCCTGAATGCAGGTGGTCCGGTTCAGCGCCTGAAGGCCATGGCGTTACGCACCCTGGCCTCGGCCATCGATTGGGCCGCCCCCCTGGGCGGCAACCCCTTTATCTCCATCAAGGCAAGCATTTCCCGGGTGTTCTCGGCAATTTTCTCCCGGATGACCGCAAACGCCTCGGCCTCGCTACCGCCACGATATTCCACGGCACCGCAGATGACCCCCCCCGCGTTGGCGATGAAGTCGGGGATGCAAAGGATGTTTCGCTGGTGGAGCCGCTTTTCCGCTGATTCGGTAATCGGAATGTTGGCCCCCTCGATGATCACCCGGGCCTGAACCCGTTCGACATTGTCGTCGTGGATCACATCGGGCCTGGCTGCGGGGATCAGCAGGTCGCAGGGGATTTCCACCACATTTTCGCTCGGCAAAATTTCCGCCCCCGGCAATGAGATGACCGAACCGCCCCGCTGCTTGGCGTCGATCAGGGTGGCGACGTCCAATCCGCCCTTTTTGTAGGCTGTGCCCCGGGAATCGCTGGCCGCAACCAGCCTCGCCCCTTTTTGCTCGAGGAACCGCGCGGCGTGCCTGCCGACGTTGCCGAATCCCTGCACCGCGACGCTGGCTCCTTGCAGGCTGAGCCCAGCGTGGGGCAGGGCCAACTCGGCGGCCACCGCCACTCCGAAGCCGGTGGCGCCGATCTCATCCAGGGGGACCCCACCCAGGGACCTGGGCAACCCCACGCAACGGCCTATCTCATCGTTGACCCAGGCCATGCAATGCTCGTTCGTGCCCATGTCCGGGCCGGGGATGTAGTCTGTCAGGGTCCGGATCCGCCGGGCGAAGGCCCGAATCAGCGGCTCCTTGTCGGCAAGGTGGGGGTCTCCGATGATGCCGGACTTGGCCCCTCCATGGCGCAGGCCGGCGGCGGCGTTCTTCAGGGTCATGGCCCGGGCCAGGCGGAAAACCTCCTCGGTGGTGATGTCGGGGGCCAGGCGCACCCCGCCGATGGCCGGGCCCCGGGCCACGTTGTCGATCACCACGATCGCTTTAAGGCCTGAACGTGGGTCATGGATGTGAATGATCTTTTCCGGGCCGAGGTCGTCGTAGAACGTTTCCCACAGGGTGTCGATCTCCATGAACCCTCCTGAGTCATTTTTGATTTGTTTTTCATTATAGCCCAGTGGGTTCGCGCCGCAATGCGGCGAGGGTGACACCTGGCGAATAACAATGGGTGCCTCCCGCGGATGCTTTGGTTCTGGGCGATTTTGTGCTAGGATGCCAGCCCGATCGAGTCTTTTCCCGGAGCTCTTTTAGCCGATGAATTCGCCGAGCAGAAAATTGTACCGCTTTACTCCCGGTTCCGACGTGGCGGGAATGCGCCTTGATCAATTCGTAGCTGCGGCAACCGATGAGCTGTCGCGCAGTTTTTTCCGCAAGGTCGTAGATATCGGTGGTGTGCACGTCGGCGGGCGCCGGGTGCGGCGCTGTTCACATCCGGTAGGGGCTGGGGAGGTGGTGGAGGTCTTTCTCGATGGGCTTCCCCTCGAGCCCTTCGCCCTTTCTGCAGGGCAGATTCTGCTCCAGGACCGCTATTGTCTGGCAATCGACAAGCCCGCGGGGGTGGAAACCCAGCCAACCCCGGCGCGCTACCGGGGCACCCTCTACGATGCCCTGCTTCGCTACCTGCAGGACCCCGCTCGGCCACAGCAGCGCCCGGCCCTGGGCATGGTCCAGCGCCTCGACCGCGATACCTCCGGGGTCATGATTTTTTCCATCCACCCCCGTGCCCATCGGCCCTTGACCGCCCTGTTTTCCGGGCGGGACGTGGGCAAACTCTACCTGGCGCTGGTTGCGGGGCAGCCCGAGCCCGCCGCGGGGGAGATCCGCTCCCAACTGGCCCGAAATCGGGCCAGCAACCTGGTGCGCTCGGTCGCAAGGGGCGGCAAGGAGGCGATCACCCGTTATCGGGTGGTGGAGAGCTTCCCCGGCGCCTGCCTGGTCGAGATCGAACTGCTCACCGGGCGCTCACATCAAATCAGGGCGCATTTTGCCGAACGTGGCCACCCCCTGTTGGGCGATGTCCGCTACGGCGGGCCCGACCGGATTTGCGGCGAGCCGATCCCCCGGCAGATGCTTCACTCCTGGAGGCTTTCGCTACCGCACCCGGTCAGCAAAGATGCGCTCGATATCGAAGCTCCCATCCCTGCTGACATGGAGCATCTGATGAAGGTGCTGCGTCAAAACCCGAGCTGAAACTGCAAGGATATTTCATGCTTACCTATCCACAGATCGACCCGGTGATTTTCAGTGTAGGCCCGCTGGCCGTGCGCTGGTACGGCCTGATGTACCTGCTCGGCTTCCTGATCGCCTATTTCGTCATCCGTGCCCTGGCAGCAAAGCGCAACATCGGGCTGACCGGTGACACCCTCTCCGACCTCCTGTTCTACTGTGTGCTGGGGGTTATACTGGGGGGGCGATTCGGTTATACCCTGTTTTACAATTTTTCCTATTATATCCGGCATCCCCTGGAGATTTTCGCCGTGTGGGAGGGGGGGATGAGTTTCCATGGCGGGTTGCTCGGGGTGATCGTCGCGGCGAGCCTGTTCTGCCTGCGGCGCAAGTTCCCGCCCCTGCTGGTCGGCGATATCCTGGTCACCGCAGCCTCCATCGGTCTGGGGCTGGGCAGGATCGGCAACTTCATCAACGGCGAGCTGTGGGGGCGGGTAACCGATGTCCCCTGGGGGATGGTGTTCCCCGGGGCCGGCCCCGAGCCCCGGCACCCCAGCCAGCTCTACGAGGCGTTTCTCGAAGGGGCCGTCCTGTTCGCCGTGCTCTGGTGGCTGCATTCCCGCAAGGCGCCCCACGGAGTTCCGTTTTTCAGCTTCTTTGCCCTTTACGGCGGATTTCGGGTTATCGTCGAGTTTTTCCGGCAACCCGATGCCCACCTGGGATTTCTCTGGGCCGGCGCAACCATGGGGCAACTGCTGTCGATCCCGATGGTTCTGATTGGAGTGGCTGGAATCCTTTACTGCCGGAGGCGAATAATTCAGCCATGATCGGACCACGGGGAATCATTTTCGACTGTGACGGGGTGCTTTTCGAAAGCCGCCAGGCCAACCTGGCCTATTACAATGCGGTGCTGGATGAGTTCGGGGTCGCGCCGGTATCCCCGGATGACCGGGAGAGGGCCCATCTCTGTCACACCGCCGCCAGCCCCCGGGTGTTCGAGGTGCTGTTGGGGCCGGCCCTGGCGGTACGGGCCCTCGAGGTGGCCGCGGCCATGAATTACCGCCGGTTCATTCCGCATATGACCCCCGAACCAGGCATGGCCGAGGCGCTCAGTCTCCTTTCGGCAAAGATGCCCTTGGCGGTCGCCACCAACCGCGGCACCAGCATGCCGGAGATCCTGGAATATTTCGATCTTTCCCGCTACTTCAGCGCGGTAGTCACCTGCCGCCATGTACCCCGGCCCAAGCCTTATCCGGATATGCTGCTGATGGCCGCCCGCGAGCTGGGCCTTGGCATGAACGAGCTGCTGTTTGTCGGTGATTCGGAATTGGACCGGGATGCCGCCCGGAGCGCCGGTGTGCCTTTTGCGGCTTACAAGTGGCAGGCCGAGGGGGCCCGGACGATTTCCGGGCACGGGGAGCTTGTCGAATGGGTGCTGGGAATGCCGGGGGGGCAGGGGGAAGGGAGTACCTGACTCTTAGCGGAGGGCTTTTATCATCTCCAGGACGTTGCCGCCGTCAAGTTTCCGATAGGTCACTTCATCCATCAGGGTGCGGATGATGAAGACGCCCCGGCCATGCTCGTCCAGGCCTTTGAAATCGGGGGTGGAGATGGCACAGACATCGAATCCCTGGCCTTGATCAAAGACCTTGATATTGAGGTTTTCATCCTGGATGCTGATGACGATGTGGACCTCCTTTTTGGGGTCGTCCTCATTGGCGTGGCGGATCGCATTGGTCATGGCCTCGGTCAGAACCAGATTGAGGTGATAGGCCAGCTCTTCCCGGTCTCCCTTGTAGCGTCGCAGGGTGCGGGCGATGTCTTCACCGATCTTGCCGATCAACCCCAGGTAGCGGGTCTGGTTCGGGACCCGGATGTCCACCTCGATTTTTTCGTTCATAGGCCCCCCGAAGGCGATTTTCCACTTGGGCAACGCCGGGTTTTCCACTGAGGGGCGGTCTGGAGACCGCCGCCCGGATGTGGCAATGCTCGATTTTTCCGAAAGCCGGCACTACGACCCGCTAGAAGCTGTCCAGCGCCTCCTGTGCGCCTGGAAAGATTTCGAATACCCGATGCAGCCGGGTCAGTTCGAACATCGATTTGACCTGCGGTTGCAGGCCGCAAAGCTTGAGGTTCCCATTGCGGGCACTGGCGTTCTTGAAGCCGGATACCAGGGCCCCCAGCCCGGAAGAGTCGACAAAACGTACATCGCCGAGATCGACCACGATGTCGTTCTTTCCCTCTTCGAAGAGGTTGAGCATCTGGGTTTTCAACTCCCCGCTGTTGTGGGCATCGAGCCGCTCTTCCTTGACTTCGATGAGAATTACCGACCCTTTTTCCTCGATTTTTACCATCATCAGTTGTCTCCTCCCTGTCATGGTCCGGCACGAGGCACTTCGTCTCCCCGCCGGTTCACTCTTATGAAAATTTGGCCTGCCCGCCCGCCGATCGGCCGAAGGTTCCGAAAAATGCCCGGGGCCGGCAATATTTTTAGCTAGTTAGATGCTTGCTTAAAGATACCACAGGTCAGCCCCAGAAGACCACGGTTCAGTTGAGAATCCTGCTCTCAAGCCACTCGCATGACCACCAGGGAGACATCGTCGGTAAAGGTTTGCACCCCCGAAAAGAGCCGCACCTGGTCGAGGATGGTGTCGATCAGCTCCTGGGGTGATTTGCCGTGGTGCTCGCGCAGCAGGGTGCAGAGCCGCTCTTCTCCGAAAAACTCCCCGTTGCCGCTTTCGGCTTCCGTAACCCCGTCGGTATAAAGCAGCAGCAGATCACCGGCCCGCAGCTGGACCTCGTGCTCCTCGAAGGTGACCCCGCGGCGAATCCCCAGGATCAGACCCTCGGCGTCAAGCCTTTCGCAGGCCTCGGCTCCGGGCCGCCAGATCAGCGGCGGGCTGTGGCCGGCACTGGCAAAGCGAAGCTTGCGCGAATTGCTGTCAAAGCGCAGGTAAAACATGGTGATGAACAATTCCGCCCGGGTCAGGTCCTCGAAAAAGAATTCGTTGAGGGCGCCCATGATATCCCGAGGGTTTTCGATCTCGGTGGCGCGGGCCTGGATGAAGGTGCGAGTCTCGGCCATGATCAGGGCTGCGCCGACATTGTGTCCCGAAACATCGGCGATCACCAGGTCGAGTTCGGTGGCGCTGCGCGTAAGAAAGTCGTAATAATCGCCCCCGACCTCCTTGGCCGGCACACAGATGCCAGCCAGGCCGATTCCCGCCAGGTCGGGGGTTCGGTCCGGCAACAGGCCGAGTTGAATGGTTTTGGCGATCTGCATTTCGCGCTCTCTCTCCCGGGCGGAGATCAGCTTGTTGGTTTGCTGGGCGTTGCGCACCGCGACTCCGACCTGGCTGGCCAGGTTGCTGAACAGCTCCAGGAACTCCTCGGTGAAAATCCCCTTGGCCGATCTGGAGAAGGCCGAAAGGACCCCGATGGGCTGGCCCTCGATGGTGATCGGGGCATGGGCGAAGGATTTGATCCCCTCGCGGTGGATGATCACCGCGGTAGCGGGCTTTTCCAGCCAGTCGGTGTCGTTGGCCATGGTCACCGAGTTGGTCAGAAAGGCGGAGCCGATGTAGGTATCCATGCTCAGCTCCCGCTCCGATTCGCCCAGGTGCTCGGAACTCATCCCTTTTTGGCTGCGCACCGTAAGGGACATGCGCTCCTCGTCCAGCAGCCGGATCACGCAGAGGTCGAACTTGAACTGCTACTTGAAGATCTCGAGGATCTTGTCCATGATCACCTGGAGCTCGCCGCCGCTGGCGACGATGCGGGCCGCCTCGTAGAGAACGCTCAACTGCTCCCGGCTGGCGGTGCGGCTGAGAGAGACCGTGCCGAAAACGTCGAACACGTCCTCCATCTGGCTCCCCTTGGTGGCCAGGTAGTTTTCGATGATGATCCGCGCCGGAGCAGCGCCGACCGAGCCGGCCAGGGTTCGTTCGGTAAAGCGCTTCAGGCCGGGGATTTCATATTCGGAGAGGCTCCCCTTGGCATCGATTTCGCGATCGCCCAGATATTCGGCGATGGCGGCATGGGCCTGTTTCTCACCAATGAACTTGGTCATCAGCTCGACAAACTCCATGATCGAAGGCGCTTTGCTGAAGCGTTTGCGCGGGCCGGTCTCCGCCGGCTTGCCGAACACGTCGACGAACTTTCTGGCCTGCTCGAGCTCGGCCCTGCCGGGGGCGGTGAACAGGGAAAACGCCAGGAAGGCGCCGATGTTGAAGAACAGCGTCCAGAACAGCGAATGGGACCAGATGTCGAATCCGCTCAGGCCGAACAGTTCGAGGGGGCGCAATGCGCTCAGGCCGAACAGGCCCTGTTCCAGGATGTCGCTCTCCAACCATCCGGAGCGCACGAAGGAAGGGATCAGCAGGGTGTAAAACCAGACCACGAATCCCAGGATCAACCCGGTGGCTGCCCCGAGCAGGGTCGCCCTGCGCCAGTAGAGACCGCCGATCACCGCGGGGGCGAACTGCGTGGCGGCGATAAAGGAGATCAGCCCGATGTTCACCAGGGCCGCAGAATCGCCGATGATGCGGTAGTAGAGATACCCCAGGAAAATGACCGCCACGATTCCCACCCGCTTGATGTTGATCAGCAGTCCCGAGATGTCTGAACCCTGGATGCTGAAGCGGATGATGAAGGGCATCACCAGGTGGTTGAGAATCATGGTGGAGAGGGCCACCGATTCTACCATGACCATGCCCGCCGAGGCCGAAAATCCACCGATGAACACCAGCATGGCCAGCCAGGGCTGGCCGTTGGCCAGCGGCAGGTGAATGACGAAATAGTCGGCAAGGCTGGTGTCGCCGTCATTGAGAAGCAGTCCGCCCAGGGCGATGGGGATGACGAACAGGTTGATCAGGAACATGTAGGCGGGGAATTTCCACATGGCGCTTTGGATGTGGGACTCGTCCGAGTTTTCAATGACCATGATGTGAAACTGCCGGGGCAGGAACATGAAGGCCATCATCGAGACGAAGGTCAGGGAGAACCACTTGATGTAGGGGATCTGCTGGGTGTCGAGCAGCAGCAGGTGGGAGCGGTCCGGGAATTCGGCAAGGAAGCGGGAGAAGATATCGGTGAACCCGTCGAAAAGCCCGTAGGTCACAAACACGCCCACGGCCACGAAAGCGAGCAGCTTGACCAGGGACTCCAGGGCAATGGCGGCAACCAGGCCCTCATGGCGTTCGGAGGCGTCCAGGTGGCGGGCGCCGAACAGGACGCCGAACAGCGCCAGAAAAAGCGCCACGATGAAGCCGGTGTCGATGTAGGCGGGCAGCTCGGGGATGAGGCTCTGGACACCCCTGCCCCCTGCATCGGGGGGCAGGGACAGCAGATCGAAGGTGTGGGCCACAGCCTTGAGCTGCAAAGCGATGTAGGGCATGATCCCCAGCACCGCGAACACGGTGACCGATCCCCCCAGAAGGATCGATTTGCCGTACCGGCTCGAGATGAAATCGGCGATACTGACAATATTGTGTTCTTTGCTGATGCGCACCATTTTGCGCAGCAGAAACCACCAGATGAAGGCGATCAGGGTCGGGCCGAGGTAGACCGGAAGAAAGTCCAGACCGGTGGTGGCTGCCCGTCCGACGCTGCCGTAAAAGGTCCAGGAGGTGGCATAGACCGCCAGCGACAGCGAATAGATGTTGGCATTGGAGATGATGCTCCTGTTCTGCTCCCGGCGCTGGTCGGCGTAGAAGGCCACGGCGAACAGCAGCACGAAATAGAGCAGGGAGATGGCGGCTACGGTGGAAACAGGGATCATTCCTGGTTGTCCCCCGGGGGTTCTCCGGAATCCTCGGCATCACTGGCGCGGATTTTCCGGCAGAATATATAGATCACGGCGATCGAAGCAGGCCAGCCGATCATGAAATACAGCACCAGGGCCGGCACTCCAATTATGAGAGTGATTTTGTTGAAAATATGGATCATGGGATAGTTGAGCATCACTACCCCGAGCAGAAAGAAAAACAGCCAGGCCTGGCGGATATGGCTTGGGTTCGCTCCCTTCATTGGCGGGTCCCTGCCTTTTCAAGGATTTGGGCGAGAATGAGGTTGGCATTATAATCGACATCATGGGCAGTGTCGACCACGATCAGGCCGGTTTCCCCTTCCGGCGATTCAAAGTGTTTCTCCTGCCGGTCGCGCAGCTCGGGGCGGCCGTCGGAGGCATCCGCTTGACTCTGCCTGGCCACCAGGCGATTCAACTGGGTCGGACGATCGCAGCGCATGTAGAGGGTCAGGCAGGGGATGCCGGCCGCGGCGGCGGCCCGGCGGAATTTTTCGCGCTCGGAGCGCCGGCCGAAGGAGGCGTCAACCAGCGCGGAACCGTTCGTAGAGACCTCATCCAGGGCCTGCTCAAGCAAGTGATCATAAGTACGGCGGGTCATTGCCTGGCTGTAGATCCCCTTGCCGAAGACATCGGCCCGATGCACCTCGGGGCTGATCCCCGCGAGTCCCTTGCGCAGGACATCCGAACGCAGCACTGAGGTGCCCAGCGCCCCTGCCACGGCTGCGCCGAGCGTGGTTTTGCCGACCCCCATCAGCCCGCAGGTCAGCAGCAGCACCGGTGGCCCGAGATAGCCGAGGGCGTGGGTGAAATAGCGCCGGGCATGGGCCAGGGCCGCCTCGCGGGTCGGCGGCGCGGCATCCTGGTCGGCAGCGAGGAACGACTCCACCTTGCCGCGGACCCAGGCGCGGTAGATCTGGTAGAAGGGAAGCAGGGTTCGCAGCTCGGGAGCCTCGCCCGCTGTTTCATGGTAGGCCTGAAGGAGCC
The DNA here is from genome assembly GCF_019704135.1 of Desulfuromonas versatilis. NCBI lineage: Bacteria > Pseudomonadati > Thermodesulfobacteriota > Desulfuromonadia > Desulfuromonadales > Desulfuromonadaceae > Desulfuromonas > Desulfuromonas versatilis. Next base: position 2,787,794 of record NZ_AP024355.1, on the reverse strand, counting down.
GGGCCGACAGTTCCCTGCGGCCGCGAAAGTCCAGATCCATCAGCAGAAAGGCGAGGTCGGCTGCGACATCGGCAATCCGGAAGCGCTGGTTGAATTCGATGCAATCGTAGACCCGCACCGGGTCACTCATGCAGATGTGCTCGGCGTGCAGGTCGCCGTGGCCTTCGCGCACGAAACCCTGCTGCTCTCGCCGCAGCATCATCGGGCCGTGGGCCTCGATGAAGTCGGCGACGTAACCGGCGCACAGGGCCTGGGCCTGCGGGCAGAGGGATTGGCCGATGAAAGGTTCGGTCTGGGAGAAATTCTCCTGCCAGTTGAGCCTGACCACTTCCAGGTTGCTGCGCCCCCCCTCGCCGCGGATTATCTCCGATTCCTGATGGAAGCGGGCGAGGCTGCGCCCCAGCCGATCCATTTTCGCCTCGAGTCCCGAAGCATCTGCTTCGATAAGCCGGTCGAGCATGAGGTTTTCGGGGAGCCGGTTCATCTTTACCGCAAAGTCGATGATGTCGCCATCGCCGTCGACCCGTATGCGGTTTCCCTGGCGACGAAGTTCCACCACTCCCAGGTAGGTGTCGGGACAGAAGCGCTGGTTGAGACGGACCTCCTCCTGGCAGTAAAAACGTCGGCGGTCGAGGGTGGTGAAATTCAAAAAGCCGAAATCCACCGGCTTTTTTACCTTGTACACGTGACGCGGGGTCAGGTAGAGACGGGAGACGTGGGTCTCCCGATATTCGATTGGACCCGACTCGTCGGGGTAGGAGGCCGGGTTCAAAAGGGCCCTGTGGAGGTCGTTCAGCGGCATCGAAACCCTCCGAAATCCCATCGAGGAGAATTGCGCCCAGTTGCGGCGAATCGCCTGGCCCCCCTTCTCGAAGTGATCGCCGATCTCTGGTCCATGGCATCGGATCTAAATCGTTGATTTCACAAAAAACTCTATCACACAACGAGGTTGTGTAAAGAGGAAGGCCGTCCCGATAATAAATTGACGCTGCAGGTGCGGTGTGGTAATTTTTAGCGGTGCATGATAGTTGCAAAGTGCTTGATTTGGCAGACTTCTATCCGGCAATCGCCCCCTTGGTGTTCAGGTCGACCTGGACAGCCAAGGACGTTGCTGGCAACGGGACGGGTTCAGAGTCCATCGCTCGTCGGCCGGGTACCTTACTGCCTGACCTTGCATTCAAACCCTTGATTCGCCAGTCTCTCACCCGGGGATCGCACTCTTGAAGAAAATTGTAGTTCTGCGGCCTTTCCTTGTCTTTCTTGCCTTTGCCGTGGCCTTCGCCGCTTTGCCGGGCTGCATGACCGGCGGACCGTCGACCGGGCGTGCTCCGGCCGAGGAATTCGGCCACGAAGGGGTTCTTCCCCGGGTGTCCAGCAGCGAATCGCTGGCCATGTTCCATTTTGGCGAGGCCAGGATGCTGGCCGCGGCCGGTGATCAGGAGGGGGCCGTCGAAGCTTTGCAGAGTGCGATCCAGGCTGACCCGCACTCGGACTTTCTGCGCCTTTCCCTGGCCGGAATCTACCTGGAAACCGGGCAGGTCGAACTGGCCCTGCGGGCGGCCGAAGACGCACTGATCCAAAATCCCGATTCGGTGCAGGCAAATCTGCTGCTCGGCAACATCAATTTCAACGGCGGACGATTCGCCAAGGCTGCCGCCTACTATCAACGGGCTACCGAACTCGCTCCCGATGAGCAGAGCGCTTTTCTGCACCTGGCCATTGCCCATGCCCGGGGCGGAGACCTGGAGCAGGCGGTGGGGACTCTGAAGAAGCTGCTGGAACGGAGCCCCGATTATACCGCTGCTGAATTGACCCTGGCCCGGCTCTACAGGGAAATGGGCCTGACCGGTCTGGCCGAACAGATCTATCGCGATCTTCTCGAGAGCCAGCCAGATCTCGATACCGCCTACCTCGAACTCGGAGAGTTGCTGGAAAAAGAGGACCGGATCGACCAGGCCCTGGTGGTGTACAGAAAGGCACTGGAGCAAGACCCTTTGAATATTGGCATGCGCCACCACATCGCCCGGATGCTGGTGGTCGAGGATCGTCTCGATCAGGCCCTGGTGGAGTTGGAAGCCATTCTCGAGTTGTCCCCCGAAGATCTGGAGGCCCGGCGCAAGATCGGCCTGATTTACCTCGAGTTGGAAAACTGGGAGGCGGCTGCCGAAGTCTTCACCGAAATCCTGGCGAGCGATCCGACCCAGGCCCAGGCGCGTTATTATCTTGGCAGTGCGCTGGAGCGCCTGGGCGACTACGAAGGGGCTCTGGAGGCATTTCAGGCGGTTTCGGAAGAGTCCGACCTATATCCAGACGCCCTTTCTCACCTGGGATTTCTCTATCACCAGTTGGGGCGCACCGACGAGGCCATAGCCGCCATCCGCACCCGTATCGCCCGGGATGGGGATCGGCCTGAGCTCTTTTCGTACCTGGCGTCCCTGTACGAGGCTGCCGGGCAAACCGACCCGGCCCTTGCCGTGCTGGAGGAGGGCCTGCAGAGGTTTCCCGACAACGGCGGCCTGCTCTACCACCGTGGCATTATCCTGGAAGGGAGCGGGCGGCGCGCGGAAGCCATGACGGCCATGCGCCTGGCCATCGCGGCGGATCCGGAACACGCCGAGGCGCTCAACTTTCTGGCCTACGGCTATGCCGAAGCCGGAGAGAACCTGGAGGAGGCCTACGCCCTGGCCAGAAAGGCTCTTGAACTCAAGCCCGAGGCCCACATCCGCGACACCCTCGGCTGGGTCTATTACCGCCTGGGGCGCTACCGCGAGGCTCGCATCGAACTGGAACAGGCGGTGGAAAAATTGCCGGAAGATCCGGTGGTCCTGCAGCATCTCGGGGAAGTCTACCAGGCGCTGGGCCTCACCAGGAAAGCCCAGCGGATCTATGAACGGGTGCTGGAACTTAAACCGGAGGATGAAAAGACCCGCATGCTGCTGGAGCAATTGAAGGGGGATCGCCCATGAGCCCGCGGAACGATCTGGTTCTTCGGGCCGCAGATTTCATCGTCCAGCCGGTCCGCGCCCCACTCTCGAGACTCGTCGCTCTGGGTGTCCTCGCCTGGCTGCTGCTGTCGGCCTGTGCGCCGCGGCTGGCTCCGCCGCCCTCGGTTGCCCCCGTCCCCCCGGAGATGGAGCGGGTACTGATGGAGAGGCTGCAACACTTTGGCCTGGCTTACCATTCCCTGCAGGGGCTCGCCAAGGTGCGGGTGGAGGCCGGGGAACGCTCCCTGTCGGCGACCCAGGTGATATTCGCCCAGAAGCCCGATCGGCTGCGGGCAGAAACCCTCAACCCCTTCGGGTTCGGGCAGCCGGTCTTGCTGCTCGCCACCGACGGGGTGGAAATGTCGGTTCTGGTGCCCGGGGAGGGTGAATTCTACCGGGGTGAGCCGTCGCCAGGGAACCTGCAGCGATTTATCCGCATGCCTCTGCGGTTGGCCGACCTGGTCCACATCCTGCTCTACCAGGCGCCGGTCATCGGGCATGACCAGCGGCGCATGGAATTTCGCCCCGAAGGGGGGTATCTGCTTGAACTGGCAGATGGGGAAGGGCGCCGCCAGCAACTCGGTTTCGACAGGGAGCTGCGCCTGGTCGAGGCGGTCTATTACCGGGACGAGGAGCTGATGCTGCGCATCCGCTACGGGGGATTTGCCGAACCCGGCGGGGAGTTTCCGTCCCAGGCCAGCCTGGAGGTTCCCTCCCAGCAGGTCGTGGCGACCCTGGCCTTTTCCGAAGTGCAGACCAATGTGGAAATTCCCGCGGAGCGCTTCGCCCTCTCGCCGCCGCCGGGGTACAGGGTCCGGAGCATCCCCTGAGCCCGGGCAACCGACCATCCTGCTCTGCGGTTAAAGGACTATTCATGCGTTTTCCAAAGATCTTCTTGATTCTGGCCGCGCTCCTGGCGCTGAGCGCCTGCGAGCGGCAGGAGGCAGCCCCGGTGACCGGTGAAAGCGCCGGGCCGCCTGCCTTTGGTGACACCCTCATCATGGGGTCCATCGGCGACGCCAGCAACCTGCTGCCGGTCCTGGCTTCGGATTCGGCCTCCTCGGATATCAACGGGCTGGTTTACAACGGCCTGGTCCGCTACGACAAGGAGTTCAATATCGAAGGCGAACTGGCCGAGTCCTGGGACATCTCCCCGGACAACCTGACCTTCACCTTCCATCTGCGCAAGGGGGTCAGGTGGCACGACGGCACGCCCTTCACTTCCGCGGACGTGCTCTACACCTACCAGCTGTATGTCGACCCCAATACGCCGACCGCCTATGCCGAGCGCTACCTGCTGGTCAAGAAGGCCGAAGCCCCTGATCCCTACACCTTCCAGGTGACCTACGAACAGCCCCTGGCCACCGCCTTGATCAGCTGGGCGATGCAGGTGCTGCCCAAGCACCTGCTGGAGGGAACCGAAATCACCAAGAGTCCCCTGTCGCGCAAACCCGTCGGAACCGGGCCCTTCCGGTTTGCCGAATGGGTCCCGGGGGAGAAGATCGTCCTCGAGGCCAACCCCGACTATTTCGAGGGGACTCCCTATATCAAGCGGGTGGTCTACCGGATCATCCCCGACCAGTCGACCATGTTTCTCGAGCTGCAGTCGGGCGGGCTCGACCACATGGGGCTGAACCCGATCCAGTACTCCACCCAGACCGACACCCTGGCCTTCAACCGCCGCTTCAAAAAGTACCGCTACCCGGCCTCCAGCTACACCTACCTCGGCTACAACCTGCGCCGCCCCCTGTTCCAGGATGTCCGGGTGCGCCAGGCCCTCGGCTTTGCCATCAACAAACAGGAGCTGATCGACGGGGTGCTGCTGGGGCTCGGGCAGGTGGCCACCGGGCCCTACAAACCGCAGACCTGGCCCCACAACCCCAACGTGGCGCGCTACCCCTACGACCCCGAACGTGCCCGGAAACTGCTGGCCGAGGCCGGATGGAGGGACAGCGACGGGGACGGCGTCCTCGACCGTGAAGGGAAACCCCTGGCATTCACCATCGTCACCAATCAGGGAAACGACCAGCGGATCAAAACCGGGGAGATCATTCAGCGCCGCTTCAAGGAGGTGGGGGTCGACGTCAAGCTGCGGGTCATCGAGTGGGCATCCTTCCTGAAGGAGTTCATCAACCCGGGCAACTTCGACGCCACCATCCTCGGCTGGACCATCCCGCCGGATCCTGACGGATACAACGTCTGGCACGGCAGCAAAACCAAGCTTGGGGAGCTCAATTTCATCAATTACCAGAACCCCGAAGTTGACGACCTGCTGGACCGCGGCCGGCGCACCCTGGATCAGGCAGAGCGCAAGAAGATCTACGACCGCTTCCAGGAGATTCTGGCCGAGGAGCAGCCTTACTGCTTTCTCTACGTCCCCGACGCGCTGCCGGTGGTGGCCTCCCGGTTTCGCGGGATTGAACCCGCTCCGGCCGGCATCATGCACAATTTCATAAGGTGGTACGTACCCCGGGACGAGCAGAAGTACACCAGGTAATGACCCGGGCCCGGAAAAGGCAGGGCGCCCCGGTGACCCCAATGCGCCGCGCGGTGCTCCACAAACTCCAGCCAGGCAGCTGATCCAGGATTCGGAAGAAGGGCCCTCATGCTTCGCTACATACTGAAACGCTGCATTCTCATGATACCGCTGCTGCTGGGAATCACCCTGATCTCCTTCCTGGTCATTCATCTTGCGCCCGGGGAGCCGACGGACATGCAGACCCAGCTCAACCCTGAGGCAAGCGTAGAACTGCAGCAGCGGCTGCGGGCGCAGTACGATCTGGACAAGCCGCTGCTGGTGCAGTACGGCAAGTGGCTGGGTCGCCTGGTGCAGTTGGACTTTGGCGACTCCTTTGCTCAGGACCGTCGGCCGGTTTTCGAAAAGATTGTCGAACGGCTGCCGATCACCATACTCATCAACGTCCTGTCCATCGCCCTGATTCTGGCGGTGGCGGTGCCGTTGGGAATAATTTCCGCCACCCGGCGCAACTCGGCCTTCGACCGCGGCACCACCATTTTCGTCTTCATCGGCTTCGCCACACCTTCCTTCTGGCTGGCCCTGCTGCTGATGGACTATCTGGGCGTGCGGCTGGGGCTGTTTCCCATAGCCGGGGTCAAGTCCCTCGGCTACGAATATCTCGGCTGGATCGAACAGGTCTGGGACCGCATCCATCATCTGGTCCTGCCGGTTTTCGTCTCCGCATTCGGGGGCCTGGCCGGGTTTTCGCGCTACATGAGATCCAACATGCTCGAGGTCATAAGGCAGGATTATATTCTCACTGCCCGCGCCAAGGGCCTTTCCGAGAGGGCGGTGATCTACCGCCACGCCTTGCGCAACGCGCTGCTTCCGGTCATTACCATTCTCGGCCTGTCGGTCCCCGGGCTTATCGGCGGCAGCGTCATTTTCGAAACCATTTTCGCCATTCCAGGTATGGGCAAGCTCTTCTATGACGGCGTCATGATGCGCGACTACCCACTGATCATGGGGGTTCTGGTGATCGGCGCGGTTCTCACCTTGGTGGGCAATCTGCTGGCCGACATCAGCTATGCCCTGGCCGACCCACGCATACGCAAGGCATGACCTCCTGCTCGAAGGTGTCCGTCATGAGAAAGTTTTAAGCCATTCGGTGGTAATCCCTTCGAACTCTGGTATCGTTGCAGCTGCATGAGTTGCAGGCTGCAGAAACCTTTGGAATTCGAGCGGGAGGGAGATTGCATGAAGGGCAGGGTAGGGCTGGCGGTGGTGGCTTTCCTTGTCGGGCTTGCGGCGGCAGTGCCGGCCAGGGCGAACGAGGCCTGGCTGCTCAGGGACTACCCTGGCAGCTTTTTTTTGGGTCGTGGCGGACTGGAAATCTCGGCCGACTACCTGCTGATGAATGGGACTCTGGACGTCTTTAATTTCCGCGGGTCGGCCGTGTCGACCCTGGACCCGGAGGTGAGAAGCCCGTCCCTGGGGGATCTCTACGGGGGGCGGCTGCTGGTCAACTACGGTCTGTTTCCGGAAACCAATCTCCATTTTGAATATTCCTACCGCGACCTTGAACTGGGCGTGGTGGATGTCCAGTTCCATACGGCGGAGGCCTCCGTTCGCCAGGGACTGCTTGGCAATGGGCCCGGAAAGGAGCCCCTGCTGGTGCTTGATGCCGGAGTGCGGATCAACAAGTCCAACGACGAGAGCTTCACCAACATCAGCCACATCAACGCCTGGGTCAAGCAGGTCGACCCCGACTTCTCGGTTCGGGAAACCGATTCCGAATACCAGTTCAGTGACGGCAGCACCGTGCTGTCGGTGCCCAAGGCCGGCAATCCCCGCCTGGAGGTCGCGCTCCGGGACATGCAGGATGTGACCGCCTTTCTGCGCCTGACGCTGGGCAGCCGGTTGGGAAATTTCTGGCCCAACCTGTATGTCGAATACGGCGCCACCTCAGTGCGCACCGAACTCGACAGTAATCTTCCCGAACTTCTGCCCGAGGAAATCCGTCCCCTGGCCGAGGTGTTCCCCGTCGATGAAGACCGGGACGAGCATTACTGGAAAGGCGGATTCGACATGCAGGCCGCGCTGCCCCTGGGGCTGCTCGGTAACCTGGATTACAGCTATATTCGACTGAGCCGTAGTGATGATCTCAGCGACTTTGACGACAACCATATCCTCAGTGCGGAGTTGAGCTATTTTCTCACCGACACCCTGGCCCTCCATCTGGGAGGAACCTATTATCGGCGACAGTTCAACGGCGTGATCCCCTTTACCTATAATCGGCAGTCGCAAAGTTCCTTCGATAACGACTACGGGGTTGCCCGCCTTGGCTTAAGCGGCACCTGGGACATTAACTAGATTCGGGGAATATATTCCAGTCGGTTAATAATGCGTTGCAATTATCTGCCGGTTCTGCTATAACCATGTGTTGAAAAATCTCTTTTAAATTCATGGGTTGGAATTGTTGTCGGGGATCGGTGACCAGGTCTGTCCCCAGGGCTTGGGCTGTTCTCTCCGGACGGAGGGCGTATTCCCGGGTATTGTGTCGGGAAACGGCAGCACCCCCCCCCTCTCTCTCTGCCTGCCCGAAAGGCACGGTCCGTGCAGGTTGATCCCTCGGTGCGGCCCCGGCGTTTCTGGGGCCTTCGCAATTGCTCAGCTTCACCAGTCATAACGAGGATTTCCGAAAATGTTACATGCTCGGCATAGACTTCTGGCCTTGGCGCTTTTTTTGACTCTTGGTCAACTTTTCGGCTGTTCTTCTTACGTCGACCTGCCTGCCGGGACCGTCAAGGAGGTCGTCGATTCCCCCGTTGTCGAGCAGGAGGCGGTGGAAGTCGCCCCCCTGCGACGCGAAACAGAGGGCTCCCGGGAATACCGCGTCGGCCCGGGGGATTCGCTGTTCATTAACGTCAATGGCCGCGCCGAACTGGGCAGTCCGCAACTGACCGGCAACACCAAGGTTGTCGGCAGCCGTGTCGATGGCAACGGCAATATCCGCCTGCCCCTGGTCGGCACCGTGCCAGTAGCCGGCCTGACCCTGAGCGAAATCCAGACGAATCTCGAACAGGTCTTTGCCCTGTACCTCAATGACCCCTGGGTCGTGGTGGAGGTGGCGGAGTTCAAAAGCCAGGGCGTCAACCTGCTTGGACAGTTCCGGGTGCCCGGAACCTATTACATGGATCGCTCCTATTCCCTGCTTGAGGGGTTGGCCCTCGGTGGCGGGCTTCTCGATACCGCCAATCTGCGCAGTGCGCGCCTCATTCGTGGCCAGCAGACCCTGCCAGTGGATATCTATCACCTGCTCCGTGACGGCGCCGGAGAGCAGAACGTCCTGCTGCAGGCAGGAGATACGATTTTCGTACCCGATGACCGCAATCAGAATGTTTTCGTTTTCGGCGCCGTCAAGAAAACCGGCCCCGTGCCCATGCCCAACGGCCAGTTGAACCTGGTCCAGGCCCTTGCCAGCGCCGGGCTCGACGAAACCGGAGGCAACCAACGGTTCGTGCGGATTATTCGCTCCCTGTCGGCGACCCGCGGTCAACTGCTGGTTCTCGACCTGAAAAAGACCCTGGAGGGAGACAGCCTGCCATTCCCCCTTGTGGAGGGGGACATCGTCTATTTGCCGCGCAGCGCGGTGGGGAACTGGAACCAGGCGATCCAGGAGATCCTGCCTTCCCTCCAGGCGATCAGTGCTGTGCTGCAGCCTTTCGTCCAGATCAAGTTTCTGACCGAGGAATAACGCGAATCGGCTGACAAGTCGGGACAATTCTTTTCAACCTTTCTTTTGTGACCAGGCATTCGATGGATACTCATAAGCCCGATCAGTATGTCCACCCCGAGTTCGAGGAAGTTCACCTGCAGGATTATCTCGCGGTCCTGCGCCGGCGAAGAAAAACCATCCTGGTCGCGTTTTTCGCGGTGGTCTTCGGCGTGACCCTGTTCACACTGCTGGTCAAGCCGGTTTACGAGGCTACGGCAACCCTGCACGTACGGGACGAAAAGGTCAAGGGGGGGCTGCTCACCGATCTCGGGCTCTCCCGCGAAAACCCCATCGAAACAGAAATCGAAATACTCAAATCCCGCACCAACGCCGAGGAGGTCGTCGGCCGCCTTCATCTCAACTGGAGCGTAGAGCGGCGCAGCGACGGGCTTGAGTTCGAAATCCTCGAGTTTCTCTCCTCGGCCGAGGAGCCCGACTACAAGGTCGTGCTGACCGGCGCCGACAGTTTCGAGGTCAAGGACGATGCGGGCAAGGTGGTCGCCACCGGCAGAGACGGAGCCCTGGCCCGTGGGGACGGCATGTCCCTGCTGCTCAAGGGGATTCGGGGCGAATCCGGCGACAGCTTCCGGCTTACCCTGGTTCCGTTCAGCGAAAGTGTTACCGCGCTTCGCGATGAGGTTCGTGCTTCGGAGGTCGGCAAGGGGACCAACATCATCAAACTCTCCTACCGCAACACCGATCCGGAGCTCGCAAGGGACGTGGTCAATACCCTGGCGCAGGTTTACCTGGATCGCAGCATCTCCCTGAAAACCGAAGAGGCCCGCAAATCCGTCGAGTTCATCGAGCAGCAACTCGAAGAGGTGAGGGGTCTGCTCGACACCGCCGAACAGAGCCTCGAGGGGTTCAAAACCAGCACCGGGGTGGTGCGCCTTGACCGCGAAGCCGAGGCCCTGATCGAACGGCTCACCGAGGCCGAAAAGGAGCGCAGCGCGGTCGGCCTGCGGAAAAAACAGGCCGAGTTCGCCATCGAAGCTCTCGAGACGGCCCTGGCCCGGGGTGAAACCTATGCCCCGGCGGTTCTGGCCGACGAGCCCGTGGTTGCCGAAATGGCCAAGAAACTCGCCGACCTGGAGGTGCAGAAACGTGGCCTGTTGGTCGAGGTCACCCCGGCCCATCCCGCGGCCCAGGCCATCCAGGACCAGATCGCCGGCATCCAGCGCAAACTGCTGAGCACCTTCACTTCCTCCCGTAACGCCATGGCGCTGCGCATTGCTGCCCTGAGCGACGAGATGGCCCGCTACGAAGCAGAGCTGAAAAAGCTTCCCAAGGCCGAGCAGGAACTGGCCCGTTTGACCCGCTTCGCCACGGTCAATGCCGAAATTTACACGTTTTTGCTGCAGAAACACGAGGAGGCGCGCATCGCCCGTGCCGCCACCATCAGCAACATCATCGTCATTGACCCCGCGGTCAGTCCCGACAAGCCGGTAAAGCCCCAGAAGAAGAAAAACCTTTTGCTCGGCATCATCGTCGGCGGGATGCTGGGGGTCGGCCTGGCCTTTTTCCGGGAGTACATGGACGACACCCTCAAGGACCCCGACGCCATCAAACGCGTCATGGGCAAGCCAATTCTTGCCACCATCCCCCACATCGAAGGGAAAAAGGGCGAGCAGCAGGGCCGCAAGGGGTCGCTGGTGGCCCATCTCGAACCCAAGTCGCCGGCCGCCGAGGCTTTCCGCAGCCTGCGTACCGCGCTCAACTACAGCAGGATCAATGAAAGCCACAAAGTGATTCTGGTCACCAGTTCCTTCCCGGGGGAGGGCAAATCGACCATCGCTTCCAACCTGGCGGTGATTCTCGCGCAGACCGGTGCCCGGGTCATCCTGCTCGGCTGCGACCTGCGCAAGGCTACCCTGCACGAAGTCTTCGGCACCCCGAAAACCCCGGGCCTGACCGAGATCCTGGCCAAGCAGGCCGACTTCGAGGGTGCCCTGCACAACGCCGGCATCGAAAATTTCGACTTCATCAACGCCGGGGCCAGTCCGCCCAACCCGGCCGAGCTTCTCGATTCCAAACAGATGCGGCAACTGCTTGGGGAACTCAAGGAAATCTACGACCACGTCGTAATCGACGCGCCTCCTTCGCTGCTGGTTACCGACACCCAGATCCTCTGTTCCATGGCCGATCTGGTCGTGGCGGTGATGGAACTCGGCCGGGTCCCCCTCAAGGCCGCCCGCCAGCTGCGGGAGGTCCTCGAATCCGTTTCCGCTCCCTTTGCCGGCATGGTCCTCAACGACAAGACCCGCAAGCAGGAGGCCTATTACGGCTCCTACGGGTACTATGGCTCCTACGGGTATTATGGCGACGGCTCCGAAGAGACAACGAAAAAGAGGAAGTGGTTGAAGAAACGGGACTGACCAGGCGGGTGCTCTCTTATCCGCCTGCCGCCGGCAGGCGATGAGCCCCGGCGGGGGCCTTTGCCTATGCGGGCTTCGGATGGAGGCGGGCAGGGGAGTCGATGCCCAGGTAAACGAAATACAGGCAGTACACAAACCTTTGGAAGCGAAGAACTCACAATCAGGCGTCCCGGCAGGGCTAATCGATTTTCACTGCCATATTCTACCCGGGATTGATGACGGGCCCGGTTCGGCCAGCGAGTCGTTGAAGATTGCCCGCACTCTGGAACTTGCCGGATTTGCAGAGGTCTACTGCACCCCCCACTGCATCAAGGGGGTGTGGGAAAACACGCCGGCGATTGTCCGCAGGGCCGTTCGGGATCTGCAGGTCTTGCTGGACGAAGCGGGGATTTTGCTGAAACTGCGGCCGGGGATGGAGTATTACCTCGATGAGTTTTTCCCCCAGTTTCTGACCGACCCGCAGACCCTCGGCGACAGCGACTACATCCTCGTCGAATCCCCCTCCCGCGGCATCCCCGACCTGATCAAGGAAAATATTTTCGCTGCCATTCGGGCTGGGCTCAAACCCGTTCTGGCTCACCCCGAGCGCCATGCCATGTTTGCTCCCCAGAAGGAAGGGAGCGGCGTGTTGTTCCGGGTCAAAAGGCTCCTCACCCGCCACCGCCCGGTGGATGCTCATTATCCCGCCAAACCACTGCTTTTCGCCCTCAGCGACATGGGGTGCTGTTTCCAGGGCAACCTCGGCAGCTTCGCCGGCCGTTACGGCAAGGATGTCCAGCAGGTGGGAAAACAACTGCTGGCCCTCGGCATGTACACCCACTTCGGCAGTGACGCTCACCAGCCCGCGGGCCTGAGTTCCATGCTCGAAAAGGGCCTCATAATCGCTGACAGCGAGGGAGCCGAAGGGTGTCCGGCGCTTTTCGCCGCCGGATGAATTTTTCCTTTGGCATTTGCATTAAAAAACGATAAAACAACCCGGGTGGATTCAAGCCGGGCTCACTCCCGCCCGCCACACCTCAACCATCTTTCAGGGTGACAAGAACATGCAGAACATCCTCGTGACCGGCGGCTGCGGTTTCATCGGCTCCAATTTCGTGCGCCTGGCCCTCGGCCGGCTCCCTGACTGCCGGCTGGTGAATCTCGACAAGCTGACCTACGCCGGAAATCCAGCGAACCTGGCGGACATCGCCGCCGATCCCCGCTACCGTTTCGTCCAGGGTGACATTTGTGATGCTCCCCTTGTCGAAAAGATCTTTGCCGAGGAGGGGATCGACACCGTCGTGCACTTTGCCGCCGAGTCCCACGTGGATCGCAGCATCGACGGCCCGGCGGCCTTCATCCAGACCAACATCGTCGGCACCTTCACTCTGCTGGAGGCCGCCCGCAGGTTCTGGCTGGGGGAGACTTCCCCCGGCCCGGCGCCCGCCACCCGGCGCTGTTTTCTGCACGTGTCCACCGATGAAGTTTACGGGTCGCTCGGTGAAACCGGCCTTTTCACCGAACAGACGCCCTTCGATCCTCGCTCCCCCTATTCGGCCAGCAAGGCCTCCTCGGATCACCTGGTCAGCGCCTACTTTCACACCTACGGGCTGCCGACCGTGATCACCAACTGCTCCAACAACTACGGTCCCTACCACTTTCCCGAAAAACTCATCCCTTTGATCATCAACAACGCCCTCAACGGCAAGGACCTGCCGGTTTACGGCGACGGGAAAAACGTGCGCGACTGGCTCTACGTGGTGGATCACTGCTCGGCCATCCTCAGTGTGTTGCGAAATGGCGAACCCGGGCAGACCTACAACATCGGGGGGAACAACGAAAAGCAGAACCTCGAGGTGGTCCAGACCATCTGCGACCTTCTGGACGAGAAGGTCGGCCCGTTGCCGGGAGGCCTGCCCAGGCGCGGCCTGATCAAGTTCGTCAAGGACCGCCCCGGCCACGACCGCCGCTATGCCATCGACGCCAACAAGATCAGGACCGAACTGGGCTGGTCCCCCTCGGTGAGCTTCGAGGAAGGCATCCGCAAGACCATCGACTGGTACCTTGCCAATGGGGCCTGGATCCAGTCCGTGCTCGACGGCTCCTATCAGGAATATTACCGAAAAATGTATGAGGGCCGCTGAAATGGCCGGCCCGCGGCGGCTTGCCCTGGTCGGGGCCAAGGGGATGCTGGCCACCATGGTGGCGCAGAATGCCCCCGCGAATTGGGAAATCCTGCCGCTGGATCTGCCGGAATTCGACCTGACCGATGAGCAGGGAGTTCGGCAAACCCTGACCCGGCTGCAGCCGGAGCTGATCCTCAACTGCGCCGCCTTCACCAATGTCGACGCCTGCGAGAGTCAGGAGGAGCTTGCCACCCGGGTCAATGGCGTCGGGGCAATGCACCTGGCCCGGGCCGCCGCAGCGCTCGACGCCACCCTGGTGCACATCTCCACCGATTATGTCTTCGACGGGCTGAAAGCCGAGCCTTACCTGGAGCAGGACGCGCCCGATCCCCGCTCTGCCTACGGGCGCTCCAAGCTCGCCGGCGAACGGGCCATTCTCGCCAGTGGGCTGCAGCGGTATTTCATCATCCGCACCAGCTGGCTTTATGGCCCCGGCGGAAAGAATTTTGTTGAAACCATCCTGCGCCTGGCCGCCGAGCGCGAGGAGCTGCGCGTCGTCGCCGACCAGGTCGGCTCCCCCACCTACACGGGGGATCTGGCCCGGGCGCTGTTCCGGCTCCTCGAGCTGGAACAGGTGGAGGGTCGAAGCCCTTACGGAATCTATCATTTTGCCAACGCCGGCCAGTGCAGCTGGTTCGATTTCGCCGCCGAAATAGTCCGCCTGGTCCGCGAGGCCGGGGGCCCGGTGAAGGCCCGGCAGGTGGCGCCGATTCGCACCGAGGACTATCCTCTGCCGGCCCAGCGGCCCGCCTATTCGGTTCTCAGCACGGCCAAGTATCGCGCGGTGACGGGGCAATCCGTTCCTCCCTGGCAGGAAAGCCTGCGGCATTACCTGCAAACACGAACATCCAACTGACCATCCACGAGGTGTCAAGCATGTCCGGGATCAAAAAGGGAATCGTGCTGGCCGGCGGCGCCGGCAGTCGTCTTTACCCCTTGACGCTGGTAGCCAGCAAGCAGCTTCAGCCGGTTTACGACAAGCCGATGATCTACTATCCGCTGGCCACCCTGATGCGCGCAGGCATCCGTGAAGTGTTGATCATCTCCACCCCTCAGGACACTCCCCGCTTCCGTGACCTGCTTGGAGACGGCAGCCGCTTCGGGATCCGTATTTCCTACGCCGTGCAGCCCGAACCGAAAGGGATCGCCCAGGCATTCCTGGTCGGAGAGGAGTTCATCGGCGGCGATTCGGTGGCGCTGATTCTTGGCGACAACATCTTTTACGGCCGGATGGAACTGGCGCGCCTGGCCCAGGAATTCAATGGGGGCGGCCTGGTATTCGGTTATGCGGTCAAGGACCCCGAGCGCTACGGGGTCGTCGAGTTCGACGAGTCGGGGCGGGCCCTGGGGATCGAGGAGAAGCCGCAGCGGCCCAAGTCGCATTTCGCGGTGCCGGGTCTGTATTTCTATGACAACCGGGTGATCGGTATCACCCGCGAGCTCAAGCCTTCTCCCCGGGGGGAGCTGGAAATCACCGATGTTAACATGGAATACCTCAGGCGCGGCGAACTGCGGGTGGAAAAACTCGAACGGGGCATCGCCTGGCTGGATACCGGCACCCATATGAGCCTGCTCGAGGCGAGCCACTTCATCGGCACCCTGGAGGCCCGCCAGGGCCTGAAGATCGCCTGCCTGGAGGAGATCGCCTTCCGCAAGGGCTTTATCGATCGGGCCGAGTTGCGGACGATTGTCGAAAATACCCCCAAATCCAGCTATCGCGACTACCTGGAAATGATCCTGCGGGACGGCCTGTAATGCGAACCCTCCGCACCTCGATAGCCGACGTTCTGCTTATCGAGCCGCGCGTTTTCGGGGACGTCCGGGGGTTTTTCCTCGAAAGCTTCAACCAGAGGGGCTGGGAGGAGGCCACCGGTCTGCAGACCCGATTTGTCCAGGACAACCATTCCCGTTCGGTGCGGGGGACGTTGCGCGGGCTACATTACCAGGTCCACCGTCCCCAGGGGAAGCTGGTGAGGGTGGTCAGCGGCGAGGTCTTCGATGTCGCCGTGGACCTGCGGCGATCGTCCCCGGACTTCGGCAAATGGGTCGGGGCGCACCTGTCGGCCGAGAACATGCGCCAGATGTGGATTCCCGAAGGGTTTGCCCATGGCTTCCTGGTGCTTTCGGAAGTGGCCGACTTTCTCTACAAGGCCACGGATTATTACTGCCCCGAGCACGAGCGCTGCATCGCCTGGAACGATCCCGACCTGGGCATAGAATGGCCCATCGAGGGACAGCCCCTGGTGTCGGCCAAAGATGCCGCCGGGGGGAGCTTTCGAATAGCCGAGACCTATTGAGGGCCTGCGTGGTCTATCGCCTGCAGGCCGGGCTTTAGCGGCCCACTGACCTGAAACCCTGTTCAGAGAAACTGCCATGATCATTCCCGTAATTCTTTCCGGTGGGGCGGGTACCCGCTTGTGGCCCCTGTCTCGAGAACTCTACCCCAAGCAGCTGCTGCCCCTGGTCGACGAGGGGACCATGCTGCAAAATACCGTCGGCCGCCTGGCGGGCGTCAGCGATCTGGCCGCGCCCCTGGTGGTCTGCAACGAGAGCCACCGTTTCATGGTGGCGGAACAGCTTCGGCTGGTGGAGCGCCCCGCCAGCGCGATCATCCTTGAGCCGGTTGGGCGCAACACGGCGCCAGCCGTGGCGGTGGCCGCCCTGCAGGCCCTTGCCGACGGGGATGACCCCTTGCTGCTGGTGCTCCCAGCCGATCACGTGATTCGCGACGCCGCGTCGCTGTGCACCGTGGTGGAGGGCGGGCGGCGCCTTGCCGAGCAGGGGAGCCTGATCACCTTCGGGGTGGTCCCCACCGGTCCGGAGACCGGCTACGGCTATATCAAGGCCGGGTCGGCCCTGGAGACGGGAGTGGACTCCCCTGCCTATGCGGTCGCCCGCTTCGTCGAGAAGCCCGACCTGGTCACTGCATCGCGCTATCTCGAGGAAGGCGGCTACTTCTGGAACAGCGGGATGTTCCTGTTCAAAGCCTCCCGTTACCTTGAGGAGCTGGAGCGGCTGGCCCCCGCCATGGTTTCGGCCTGCCGGGGCTCCTTTGCCGGTGCGGTGCGGGATCTTGACTTCACCCGGCTGGAACCCGCCGCCTTCGCCGGCTGTCCAAGCGACTCCATCGACTATGCGGTCATGGAAAAAACCGCCGATGCGGTGGTGCTCCCCCTGGATGCCGGTTGGAACGATGTGGGGTCCTGGTCCGCACTCTGGGAGGTCGGCACCCGCGACGGTGACGGCAACGTGCTGCGCGGCGATGTGCTGGTGCAGGATTCGCGCAACTGCTACCTGCATGCGGACAACCGGATGATCGCCGCCGTCGGCCTGGAGGATCACGTGGTGGTCGAAACCGCCGACGCGGTGCTGGTGGCCCGTCGCGACCGGGTCCAGGACGTCAAGGCGATCGTCGAGCAGCTCAAGGCCCGCAAACGCGGCGAGGCCCTGCTGCATCGGCGGGTCAACCGTCCCTGGGGGTCTTACGAAAGCATCGACAGCGCCGAACGCTTCCAGGTCAAGCGGATTTCGGTGAAGCCCGGAGCCTCGCTCTCGCTGCAGAAACATCATCATCGGGCGGAACACTGGGTGGTGGTCCGCGGCACCGCGCGCATCACCCGCGGGGAGGAGGTTTTCCTGCTTTCGGAGAACCAGTCGACCTACATCCCGCTGGGGGTCGTGCACCGCCTGGAAAACCCCGGGAAGATCGACCTGGAGATCATCGAGGTGCAGTCGGGAAGTTATCTCCAGGAAGACGACATCGAACGGATGGAGGACGTCTACGGACGCTGACCCGCGTTCCGGAGATGTTCGCCGATTAAGGGCAAGAGGTTATTTCATGAAATTGAGCTGTTTCAAGGCGTATGACATCCGCGGCCGGATTCCCGACGAACTCAACGAGGACGTCGCCTACCGGATCGGGCGGGCCTGTGCCGAGTTTCTCCAGCCGTCGCGGATGGTGGTGGGGCGCGACGTGCGCCTGACCAGCGAAGGGCTCGGCGCCGCTCTCGCTCGCGGCCTCACCGAAGGGGGAGTCGACGTCTTCGATATCGGCCTTTGCGGCACCGAAGAAATTTATTTCGCGACCTTCCACGAAAAAATGGACGGCGGCATCATGGTAACGGCCAGCCACAACCCCATGGACTACAACGGGATGAAGCTGGTTCGCGAGGGCTCCAAGCCGATCAGCGGCGACAGCGGCCTGGAACGCATCCGCCAGCTGACGGCCGCGGGCCGCTTCGCCCCCGTAGGGCGCCAAGGAGTGGTCCGGCCCCTGGAGAGCAGGCCGGACTACATCCGGCACCTGCTTGATTACGTCGACGTGGCGGCGCTGCGCCCCCTCAAGGTGGTGGTCAACGCCGGCAACGGCTGCGCCGGGCCGGTGATCGACCTGCTGGAGAGGCACCTGCCCTTTGAATTCATCAAGGTCTTTCATGCACCCGACGGCACCTTCCCCAACGGCATCCCCAACCCCCTGCTTCCGGAAAACCGCGGAGCGACCGCTGCTGCCGTGCGCGAGCATGGCGCGGACGTAGGCATCGCCTGGGACGGTGATTTCGATCGCTGCTTTCTCTTCGACGAACAGGGCGGCTTCATCGAAGGGTACTACATCGTCGGCCTGCTTGCCTCGGCGCTTCTGGTCCACCACCCGGGCGCGCGCATCATTCACGATCCGCGCTTGACCTGGAACACCATCGACCTGGTCGCTGCCGCCGGAGGTATAGCGGTGCAGAGCAAGACCGGCCACGCCTTCATCAAGGAGCGGATGCGGGCCGAGGACGCTGTCTACGGGGGGGAGATGAGCGCCCATCACTATTTCAGGAAGTTCGCCTACTGCGACAGCGGCATGATCCCCTGGTTGCTGGTCCTGGAATTGATGTCTCGAACCGGCAAGCCGCTGTCGGCCCTGGTCAGCGAACGGATGAAGGCCTATCCGGCCAGCGGCGAGATCAACCGGCGCCTGGCGGACCCCCAGGCGGCCATTCGCCGGGTCGAGGAGCATTATCGCCCCGCGGCCCTGCTGGTCGAACATGTCGACGGGTTGAGCATGGCCTTCGAAAACTGGCGGTTCAACCTGCGCTGTTCCAACACCGAACCGGTTTTGCGCCTCAACGTCGAGGCCCGGGGTGATGCCCGGGTGATGGAGGCCCGAACCCGGGAGATCCTCGGCATGCTCGATGGTTAATGCCAAATGGAGTGAAAGTTTTTGTTGTCAGATACCCATTGGCGCATTAACATAAGTCCTTGATAATGCATCCTCCCGACCATCGGGAGCCTGGAGCCACAGGCGGCGCAGGCGGCGCAGGCGGAACGGCCCACAGGGGGCCGGAAAGCCGTGCGACGCCTGCGTCCGCTTCGGGCCCGGGCATGGTCAATGGACCCCGGTGATCCTTGCAATACCCTTCCTGGTCCTGCGGGGGAGGAGAATCGTTTTTTTTTGTTGATTGGGGCCCGGTGTGCCGGGATTTTCTTTGCGGGGAGGGGTGCCGCGGGTGGATTCGACCAACTACTTGTTTATCTTCATGACCGCGCTGTTTGCGGCGCTGATCATGGTGCCCGCCCTGCGGCGCTGGGCCCTGGATACAGGGGCCGTCGACGTTCCCGATGCCCGCAAGGTCCACACCCAGGTTATTCCCCGGGTCGGCGGGATCGGCATCTTCATTGCCGCGGTTTTCTCGCTGCTGGTTTTTTTCGACTTCGATTTCCGCCTGCGGGGCATCCTCGCCGGCGGCTTCGTGGTGTTCGTGACGGGGTTGATCGACGACCTGCACGGTCTTTCCCCGCGGTGGAAATTTTTCGGGCAGGTTTTCGGCTGCGTCATCACCATCACGGTGGCCGATCTCAAGATTCACTCCCTGGGTAACCTGTTCGGAACCGGAGCGATCCAGTTGAACCCCTTGCTCGCGGTACTGTTTACCATCTTTGCGGTGGTCGGGGTGGTCAACGCGGTCAACCTGATCGACGGCCTGGACGGCCTCGCCGGGGGGGTCTCCGTTATCGCCCTCTCGGCGTTTCTCACCCTCGGCTATCTTGACGGCAACGCTTCCGCAATGGCGCTGTGTGCCGCCACCCTAGGCGGGGTCCTGGGGTTTTTGAAGTACAACTTCTATCCCGCACGGATCTTCATGGGGGACACCGGAAGCCTGGTGGTGGGGTATCTGCTCGGCTTTCTGGCCGTGCTGCTCACCCAGGGGCAGGGGAGCGCGATCCCCGCTGTTGTGCCGGTGCTCATTCTCGGGCTCCCCCTGATCGACACCATCTGGGTCATGACCCGTCGCGTGGTGGAGGGCAAGAGCCCCTTCGCCCCCGACCGCACCCACGTTCATCACAAGTTCCTCGACCTGGGCTTGGAACACCGCTTTACCGTGCTGGTGATCTACGGCATCTCGCTGTTCTGGGCCCTGTTCGCCATCCTCTTTCATCAGCGGCCGGAATATTTTCTGCTCGGGTTCTATCTGCTCTTTTCCGTTGCCGCTTACGTCGGACTGCGCTACCTGAGTCGCCACCGCGACCGGTTCCGGTTCTTCGCCAAGGACTCCGCCGGGGGGATCCGTGAAACCGCCACCTACCGGCGGATTGCCGATCTTTGCGCGATGCTCGTGCCGCCCGGGGTGGCGGCCCTGTTTCTGGTATTTCTGCTCATTTCACTGGTCTGGGGGGAGGCGGCCGGCGGCCGGTTGTGGCAGGTGTGCCTGCTGCTGTTCATCGGCGGCGCCGGGCTGCTCTATTTCACCCGGGATACCGCCAACAGTTACCTGCTGGCCATCCTTTTCCTGGTGGGGCTGGTTTTCGTCTTCTGCCTGGAGAATCAGACCCCGCTCGGTGCCGGCCGGCCCATCCCCTTGCGGATCGCCGATTTCACCCTGGGGACGATGGCCCTGCTGGTGCTGGGCATGACCATTTTCCCCAAGCGCGGAGCGCATTTTTTGTCGACGGTGGATTTTCTGGTCTTCAGCTTCACCGTCTTCGCGGCGATCGTCCTGTTTCAGACCCCCGCCCTGATGGGTTACACCAGCCTGATCTGGCGGGGGCTGGTTCTGTACCTGGCCCTCAAGATCATGGCGGGCCAGAACCGCATAAAATCCGGGTACATGGTTTATCCCATCCTTGGAGTGCTGCTGATTCTCGGGGTGCGCAGCTGGCTCGGTCCGGGCACCTGAACACCGGGGAGTCCTTCTGAAAATAACGCAAAGGAGTCGAACCCTATGAACCTGACCGTGATCGGCACCGGCTATGTAGGCCTGGTGACCGGGGCATGTTTCGCCGAAATGGGCAACACCGTCACCTGCGTCGACGTGGACCGGGGCAAGATCGAGAAACTGATGAACGGGGTGATTCCCATCTACGAGCCGGGGCTTGACGATATCGTCGTCAGCAATTTCAAGGAGGGGCGCCTGCGCTTCTCGACCTCGCTGGCCGAGGCGATGAAGGAGTCGAATATCTATTTCATCGCCGTGGGGACCCCGCCCGGCGAGGACGGCTCGGCCGATTTGAAATACGTGCTCGGCGTCGCCCGGGAGATCGGCACACAGATGCAGGATTACTGCGTCGTGGTCGATAAATCGACGGTTCCCGTGGGCACCGCCGAAAAGGTCCGCGGCGTCATCCGCGAGGAGCTCGCCCGGCGGGGAGTAGAGATCCCCTTTGACGTGGTCAGCAATCCCGAGTTTCTCAAGGAAGGGGCGGCGGTGGATGACTTCATGCGGCCGGACCGGATCATCATCGGCTCCGACGGCGACCGGGCCAGGGAACTCATGCGCACCCTGTACATGGACTTTTCCCGCAACCACGACCGCATCCTGATGATGGGGATCAAGGATGCCGAGATGACCAAATACGCCGCCAACGCCATGCTGGCCACCAAGATCAGCTTCATGAACGAGATCGCCGGGCTATGCGACAGCCTGGGGGCGGATGTCGAGAAGGTGAGGCTGGGCATCGGCTCCGACAGCCGGATCGGCTACTCCTTCATTTACCCGGGCTGCGGATACGGCGGTTCGTGTTTTCCCAAGGACGTCAAGGCCCTGATCCGCATGGCCGAGGAAAACCGGCTCGAACCGGTGGTTCTGCAGGCGGTGCATGGCCGGAACGAAGAGCAGAAGCACGTGCTGAGCCGAAAAATCACCGCCCGCTTCGGCAGCGATCTTTCCGGGTTGGTCTTCGGGGTCTGGGGACTGGCCTTCAAGCCCGGCACCGACGACATGCGCGAGGCGCCCTCCGTGGTGCTGCTGCGCTCTCTGATCGGGGCCGGTGCGCGGGTTCGGGCCTACGATCCGGTTGCGATGGACGTGGCCCGGGACGAATTCCCCGCGGCCTGGTTCGAGAACGGCTCCCTGTCCCTGGCGAAACACCAGTACGAGGCGGTGGAGGACGTTGACGCCCTGGTGCTGGTGACCGAGTGGAAGCCCTTCCGTCACCCCGATTTCTCGGCCATGAAAAAAATGATGAAACAACCGATCATCTTCGACGGCCGCAACCAGTACGATCCCCCCAGGGTCAAGGCCGAAGGGTTCGAATACACGGGTATTGGCAGGCGTTAGGAGCCTTCTCCAGGGATTTTGGACAGTTGTCGCAGGGGGGGGATTGCCCACCGGCGCAACTTTAATCCGGTGCGGATTTTATAAAACAAGAGGAAAATCGAGATGAAACGTATTCTGGTAACCGGCGGGGCCGGCTACATTGGCAGCCACGTCGTCAAAGCTCTGGGGGAAGCCGGCTACGAGGTGCTTACCTATGACAACCTGTCCACGGGCAACCGCTGGGCGGTGCTGAGCGGCAGGTTGGTCGAGGGGGACCTGGCGGACCGCGAGCGGTTGAGCCGGGTCGTCGCCGATTTCCGGCCCGCCGCGGTCATGCATTTTGCGGCCGCCATCGAGGTGGGGGAGAGCGTCACCAACCCCCTGAAATATTATCGAAACAACACCGTGAATGCCCTGAACCTCATCGAAGTGATGCGCGAGCAGCGCATCGACCGGATGATCTTCAGTTCCACCGCGGCGGTCTACGGCATCCCCGAGGTGATTCCCGTGGCAGAAGGGGCGCCCCTGGCCCCCATCAACCCCTATGGGGCCTCGAAGATGATGACGGAGCGGCTTCTGGCCGACCTGGACCAGGCCGATGAAAATTTTCAGTACATCGCCCTGCGTTATTTCAACGTAGCCGGCGCCGATGCGCAGTGCAGGATCGGCCAGGATTACAAGAACCCCACCCACCTGATCACCCGGGCGCTAAAAACCGCCCTGGGGCAGTTCAACCAGCTGCAAATCTTCGGCACCGATTACCCGACCCCCGACGGGACCTGCATCAGGGACTACATCCACGTCGATGACCTGGCCGAGGCCCACCTGGTGGCCCTCCGGCACCTGGGCGCGGGCGGGCGGAGCGGGATCTACAATTGTGGGTACGGGCACGGTTTTTCGGTGCGCGAGGTGGTCGAAGCCGCCAAGAAGGTCACCGGCATAGATTTTCCGGTGGTGGAAGCTGCGCGCAGGGAGGGCGATCCGCCCAACCTGATCGCCGACAACCGCGAGATTGTCGCCGCCCTGGGCTGGAAGCCCCGTTTCGACGATCTGGATTACATCCTGCGGACCGCCTGGGACTGGGAGAGAAAACTGGCCAGCCGCCAGGGGTAGATTCGCCGGCCGGGCTCGCCGGGGCTGGTCCACAGCACCCACCGCAGCCCAGGACTGCATCATTTTATTTATTCCATAGTGTCCCATGTTGGGGTGCCTTGTTATCCAAAAGGAGGATTGTTCCATGCAACGACGCTGTTTCAGCCTGCTGCTGGGCCTGGTTGCGGCCCTGGTTCTTGCCGCCGCTCCTGTCCTGGCCGCCAACCCGTCGGGCGCCTTCACCCTGACCCCGCTTGCCGGAAGTTATGTTTTCGAGGGAAATCAGAATATCGACGATGATGCGGTCTTCGGGTTGGCCCTGGGGGTCAACATCGATGAGCATATCGCGGTGGAGGGTCTGCTCAGGTACCTCGAAACCAATCTCGAAAACTCGTCCCAGGACCTCACTCTTTATGCCGGTCAGCTTGATCTGCTCTACCATTTTTTTCCGCAGAACCGGTTTGTCCCCTATGTTGCCGCCGGCCTCGGCTACATGGTCAAAGATCTGGACCGCGGTGGCTCGGACGAGGACCCGCTGCTCAATTACGGCGTCGGCCTCAAGTATTTCGTCTCCGACAAGGTCGCCCTGCGTCTCGACGCCCGCCATATTTTTGAGCTGAACGTGAACGAGGGTGCTCACACCCGGGATGCCTTTCAGAACCTGGCCTACAGTGCCGGTCTGACCTTTCACTTCGGTGGCAGTTCCCCGGCCGTAAAATCCGTGGAACAGGGCGGGCCTTCGAAAATTGCCCCGGTGCCGGCCCCGGCCGAGGCACCGGTGGTGGCGGCGCTCTCCGAGGCGGAGATGGCCGACAAGGCCGCAGTCGGGCAGGGGAGGGTCGAGGCGGCGGTGATGGTTGATTCCACCGATAGCGACGGCGACGGAATCCTCGACACCATGGACAAATGCCCCGGCACCCCCGAAGGGGTCCTGGTGGATCACCTGGGCTGCCCCCCGGTTCTGGAAAAGCCCCGGTCCCTGATGCTGGACATTCATTTCGCCACCGGGCGCAGCGAAGTCGCGCAGCGCTTCCATCAGGAACTCGCCGCCGCCGCCGCTTTCATGAAGCAGAGCGGGGGGAGCCACGCCGTGGTCGAGGGCCATACGGACAGCACCGGCGCCGCGGAGGCCAATCTGAAACTCTCGCTGCAGCGGGCGGAAAGCGTGCGGGCTTACCTGATTCGGCATTTCGGTATCGAACCCGGACAGATCAAGGCAGCGGGTTTCGGCGCGGAGCAGCCGGTGGCGGACAATGCCACCGCAGAAGGGCGCAGACTCAACCGGCGGGTGGTGCTGACCGTGGCGCCCTGATCGACAACCGCTAATCCAGCATTGGTTCGCAAAAAGGCCGGGGGCTCCCCGGCCTTTTTGCGGCACGGCCCAGGGTTCCGGCAGCATCAGCCGGTGTCCGCTCCGTCCCTTCGGGGTTGAAAAGGGCCGGGTTGGCTGGTTGGGGCAGGTCTTTCGGGTGGTTTGCACCTTTTTTGCATGAACCTCGTAACATCGGAACGGATGTGAACTGCAACCTGGACCTGAAGGGATCTGTCGTGGCGAGAAAAAATGTAAAACTTGGCCAAATGCTCATCGACGCCGGGATTATCGACGAATTTCAACTCGACTCGGCCCTGTCCTACCAGCGGCACTGGGGCGGCCGCCTGGGCGGCTCCCTGATCCGGCTCGGCTACGTGACCGAGGAAAAATTGCTCGATTTTCTCGCCGAGCAGCTCGAACTGCCCCAGATCGACCCCGCGCGGCGCAAGATTCCCGCCGACGTGCTCGGCTATGTGCCGATGGAAAAGGCGGTCGAATACAACATCATCCCCATCGGCCGCAAGGAGATGTATGGCACGGTCTACCTGCTGGTGGCCATGTCGGATCCGACCAACCTCAATGTGCTGGACGCTCTTCAGTTCGCCACCGGTTGCCGGGTCAAGCCCGCCATCGCCTCGCGCAAGTCGATCCTCGAGGCCATAGAGCGCCACTACGGACCGCTTCCGGCCGACGAGGACCTGGTCTCCGCACCGCCCTCCGTGCGTGAGAACAAGGCGGAGCTTTTCGACCTGGAAGAATCGCCTGAGCTTCTGCTATCCGGGTCCTCCGGGGCGGACCAGCCCCCCGCGAGCCTGGAGCAGCGCCTGCAGCAGCTGCTGATTCTGCTGCGCGACAGGGGTGTCCTCTCCCTTCAAGACTACGAGCGGCTCAAGTAGCCAGAGGCGCCCCGGCGCCTGCTTCGCCGAAAATGCCGATTCTGCCCTTGAACCTTCGGGCATTCTCCTTTAACCTTTACCCCAATCCGTGCGTCTTTCCCGGGCAATGGTCTTTTCCCGCCCCGAACCCATGGATTCAGGCTTTACAACACCTCTGGTTTTCAATCGGTATTTTCGGGACGAGCATGCGTTCATTTTTCCTGCGAGATGTTTTCTGGAGCCGCCTGCAGGCCAACCGGATGGCCATGAGCGGCCTGGTCATCGTTCTGCTCATGTTCCTCATGGCCCTGGTCGCTCCTGTCCTGGCCAGGGACCCTGGCGCCATCGACATCGCCAGCCGCCTGCAGGCTCCGAGCTGGGCCTATCCTCTAGGGACCGACGACCTGGGCCGGGACGTACTGGCCAGGATCCTCTACGGCGCCCGGATCTCGCTGCTGGTCGGCTTCGTGGCCGTGGGGATCGCCACCCTGATCGGCACGGTGCTCGGTGCTTTGGCCGGGTATTACGGCCGCTGGGTCGACTCGCTGATCATGCGCTTCGTGGACATCATGCTCTGCTTCCCCTCCTTTTTCCTGATCCTGGCGGTCATCGCCTTTCTGGAGCCGTCCATCTGGAACATCATGATCATTATCGGCCTGACCAGTTGGATGGGGGTGGCCCGGTTGGTGCGCGCCGAGTTCCTCTCGCTGCGCGAGCGCGACTTCGTCCAGGCGGCGCTGGCCCTGGGGGCCGCCGATCTACGGGTGATCTTCAGACACATTCTCCCCAACGCCCTCTCCCCGGTGCTGGTCCATGCGACCCTGGGGGTGGCCGGAGCGATCCTCACCGAGAGCGCCCTTTCGTTTCTCGGCATCGGCGTCCAGCCTCCCACCCCGTCCTGGGGGAATATGCTGATCGCCGGCAAGCAGACCCTGGGGACCGCCTGGTGGCTTTCGGTCTTCCCCGGCTTTGCGATCCTGGTCACCGTTCTCGGCTACAACCTGCTTGGTGAAGGGATCCGCGATGCCCTGGATCCGCGCATCAAGGAAGGCGAGTGAAGGGCATGGAGGTTTTTCGAGGAGCCCACGGATGAGCGTCGGCCGCAACGACCCCTGCCCCTGCGGCAGCGGGAAAAAGTACAAAAAATGCTGCCTGGATAAAGCGGGGCAGCCTCGTCCGATCCCGGACCTTGCCCCTGTCGAGCTGGTCCAGGCCCGGGCCCGGGCCTTTGGCCGGGGGGACTTTGAATTTATCTACGATTCCTACCACCCCGAGTCCTACTTTATCGAGCAATTCCCCGACCGGGCTGCCTATCTGCGCTATGGACAGCGCACCCTGGCCGAAGACTTCGAGATCCTCGAATGCCGGATTCTCATGGAAAAAACCGGCGGGGACGAGGCCCGGGTCATTTTTTACCTGGATACCCGGTTCAAGGGGACCCGCAGCGAGAGTTTCGAGCTCTCCCTGTTTCTGCGCACGCCCGAGGGCTGGCGCTACCATTCCAGCCAGAAGCTCTCCCGTGAGGAATACACGGGCCAGATCGCCGATATCGGCTGGGATGACTTCGAAAAGGTCAAGGACAAGGTTTACTTCTGACCCCGTTATCGAATATCCGGACCGGCCATGAAAATTATCGACGACGACCTGATCGATCGCCTGGTGGGCGAAGCCCAGGCCAGCCCGAGATTGCGCAGGAACTTCAACATCCACGACAGTTACGAGGATCCCTGCCAGCGACTTCTCAACGCCGTCGAACCGGGCAGCTACATTCGCCCCCATCGCCAT
The DNA here is from genome assembly GCF_019704135.1 of Desulfuromonas versatilis. Lineage (NCBI taxonomy): Bacteria > Pseudomonadati > Thermodesulfobacteriota > Desulfuromonadia > Desulfuromonadales > Desulfuromonadaceae > Desulfuromonas > Desulfuromonas versatilis. Next base: position 2,760,451 of record NZ_AP024355.1, on the reverse strand, counting down.
CTCGAACCCCCCAAATCCGAAACCTTCGTCCTGCTGCGCGGCCGGATCGCGCTGCTGGTTTTCTCCGGTGAAGGTGCGGTCGAAAACCAGATCGTCCTGGGGGCGGGGGCAAACTGCGCCGACATCCCTGCGGGGACCTGGCATGGCCTGATCGCACTGGATTCCGGTTCGGTTTTTTTCGAAACCAAGCCCGGCCCCTATATTCCCCTCTCCGACAAGGACTGGGCCCCCTGGGCACCCGCCGAGGGCACCCCCGAGGCCGCTGCCTACCTGCGGGAATTGCAGAAAACCGTTGAATCTGGTCTTCTGACCACTGACCACTGACCACTGACCACTGACCTTATGCCCGAACTCCCCGAAGTCGAAACCACCCGCCGCGGCATCGAGCCGCTGATCACCGGGCGCATCGTCACCCGGGTCGTGGTGCGCGTGGCCAAGCTGCGCTGGCCCATCAGCCGGACCCTCGAGGAAACCCTTTGCGGCCAAAGCATCCTCGGAGTCGAACGCAGGGCCAAGTACCTGCTGCTGCGCTTCGGGGCGGGGACGGCGCTGATTCACCTCGGCATGTCCGGCCACCTGCGGGTGGTCCCCGAGGCGACCCCGGCAGGCAAGCATGATCACGTCGACATCGCCCTCAGCGACGGCAACTGCCTGCGTTTCAACGATCCGCGGCGCTTCGGCGCCCTGCTCTGGCTGCCCAACGACCCGCAGGACCACCCCCTGCTCGCCGAACTGGGGCCCGAACCCTTCGCCGCCGAGATGGACGGCGACTACCTGTTCCAGCGCTCCCGGGGCCGAAAAGTGGCCGTCAAGCCCTTCATCATGGACCAGCGGGTCCTGGTCGGGGTCGGCAACATCTACGCCAGCGAGGCCCTGTTCCGCGCCGGGATCGACCCCCGCCGGGAGGCCGGCGCCGTCAGCCTCAAGCGCTACCGACTGCTCGCCGAGGCGATCCGGAAGGTGCTCGCTGAAGCCATCGCCGCCGGTGGAACGACGATCCGCGATTTTCGGGGCGAGGGGGGCAAGCCCGGCTACTTCGCCCTCCAGCTGCGGGTCTACGGCCGGGAGGGGGAGCCCTGTCCCGGGTGCGGCCGGCCCATAAGGGTTGTGCGCCTGGGCCAGCGGGCGAGCTATTTCTGCGCTTCTTGCCAGAAGTGAGGAGGCCCCTTTTTAGTAACCACGAAGAACACGAAGGACACGAAGTTAAGACCTTGTTCCTCGGGGTTTTTCTTCGTGCCCTTCGTGGTGGCAATCAAGGCCGTTTTGCTCCCATGTAGTGTCTGTGGTCACAGCATTCGCAAAGGATCCCACCATGGAAGGTTTTCGCTTCACCATCCCCTATAAGGTGCGCGTCGTGGATGTCAATTACGGCGGGCACGTGGCCAACTCGGCGGTGCTCAATTTTTTTCAGGACGCCCGCATCGCCTACCTGGCCAACCTCGGGCCCTACGGCGAGATCGACATCGGCGAGGGGTGCGGGATCATCCTCCCCGAAGCCCAGGTGAAATACCTGGCGGAGATGTTTCTGGGCGAGGAGCTGGAGATCGGCGTGCGGGTGGATGAGCTGCGCAATTCTTCCTTTGTGATGCGCTACCGCATCGAGCGGCAGGGGAGGGCGACAGCCGAGGGGACCACGGCTCTGGTCGCCTTCGACTACCAGAAGCGCAGGCCGCGGAGGCTTCCGGCCGGGTTCAGGGGGGCGCTCCAGAAATTCGAGGGGGCCTCCTTGTGAGCGATCGGTTGCGGACATATCAGCATCGAAATACAGCCTCCTTTTGAAGGGGATGGTGGTATCGGGCCAGAGGCTTCTCCAGGATGGAGTGGCCTTTTTTTTGACAAGGAAGATGGAGAAACTGGAGGTGTTTCGGAGGCCCCTGGTTTAAAGAGTAAAATCGGTTATATTGGTTCTACGAGGAGCCTTCAATGCCCGAAATCCATCCCGCATTCCAGGGACTTCTGGAGGGTTTCGAATTCGAGATCCTGAACAGTCCGGAACACTCGAACTTCGGGCTGTGGCCGGATCTGAGCTTCTCCTTTTTCAACGATGGCTGGTTCAGGTTTGCGGCAGAGAACGGCGGGGAACCGCTGATTTCCAGGGAGTGGCCGCTGGGCAGCTCTCTTCTTACGGCCACTCCCGCCATACTGCTGGACTTTTTTAACGACGGCTTTGCCCGGTGTCTTGACGCGGGGCGCCCCTGGGAACATAAATACGAATGCTCTTCCCCGGAGGTCTACCGGCTGATGCACCAGATCGTTTACCCCCTGCGAAATTCCGCCGGGTTCCTGGTGGTAAACAGCCTCCTGATCGAGCGGGAGATGCAGAGATCGCCGGAAAAGGAGAACCCCGATGACTACTTCGACCCCCACGGATTCGCTCACCAGTGCGCCCACTGCAGGAGAGTGAAGAATCTGCGGGTCAAGGACCGGTGGGACTGGATACCCGCCCTGGTGGCTGCCCCCCATCCGGACGTCAGTCACGGGCTTTGCCCTGTGTGCCGGGATTTTTACTATCCGGTAAGAAAGAACTAAGGATGCTGCGCATCAGGCAGGTCAGGTACCGCCTCCCTTTGAAGCGAGGATTGCTCTCCGAAGCGAATTTCATCCGGCGGCGTTCTTCCGCCAGACAATCACCTGGGACGCCCAATTCGGCATCCGGTTCCCGGAACTAACCCCACAACGTTCTTTCCCTTTGTCTTCTCCTGATCACCAAATTTCGTTTCTCAGGCCACGAGAAGTCGTCGAACACCAATTTCTGGTTCCGGGCCATGCCGCTCTCGGGAAGAGAATGTGAATGCAATTACAGGGATTTGTTGAGCTATTCAGGTTGGCATTGTGCATGCAATTCGGAGGGTAAAAAAAGTCGCAAGGCCTTCTGGCGCAGCCATTTATAAATCGCGACGCTCCTGGCTTGGTACCCACATGGGAAAGCGTCGCGCGGCATGCCCGGGGAAGGGAGGTAACGCAATGCAAGCCTCGATAATCCTGTTTCTCGATTTTGATGACGTTCTCAATACCCGTGAAAACCTGGCGAGGGGCGAACTGTTCGACCCTGACAAGGTTCAGGTTTTGAACCGCATTGCCGAAATGATCGAGTTCGAGATCGTGGTCACCTCAACCTGGCGCCTGGGGGCCACGGCCGAAGAGCTTGAAGAACTGCTCATTACCGCCGGGCTGCATGCCGATGGCCGGGTTATCGGCACAACCCCTTACCTGGAAGGCGAAACTCGGGGGGCTGAGATTATGGCATGGCTGCAGCAGACTCCGAAGCCGGTATCCAACTTTGCCATTCTGGATGACCGCGATGATGTGGCCCCCTTCAAATCCCGGCTGCTGCAGACCAGACCGGGGAAGGGGCTTTGCGAGGAGCATATCGGTGAACTGACGGAGATGCTGGCCGCTTGAGCCGAGCCTCGTTACAGGGAGGTGTGCGCACCGGACCTGGAAAAGCAAACCATCAGTTTCTGTCCTTTTTGATGCCCATTTTCTTGATCCTGGCGTTCAGGGTGGTTGGCGGCAGGCCGAGCAGACGGGCTGCGCCTTGCGGGCCGTAAATCCTGCCCGAGCACTGTTTCAGCGCCGTTTCGATGTTTTGCCGCTCCAGGTGGCGGATTTCCGTTTCGCTGAGGATTTTGCCCGGCTCCTGGCTGACTTCGAATGTTTTCGCCTGTTGAAGTTCCCCGGGCGAATCTTCAAGGTCCAGCCGCAGTCGGTTCCCCTTGCTGACGATCACCGCCCTTTCGATGATGTTCTGCAATTCGCGCACGTTGCCGGGCCAGTCGTAATTCTGCAACTGCAGTAGGTCGGCCTGGGTAAGCCCCGGCAGCGAGCGGCCGAACCTGCGGGCGGCCCGCCGGAGGAACAGGGAACACAGAGGCTGGAGGTCTTCCTTGCGCTCCCGCAGCGGGGCCACCTCGATCGGGAAGACGTTGAGCCGATAATACAGGTCGCTGCGAAAGTTGCCGGCTGCGACCTCCTCTTTCAGGTTGCGGTTGGTGGCGGCGATCACCCGCACGCTCACCTGCCGGGTTCGCTCTTCCCCAACCCGTTCGAATTGCCCTTCCTGTAAGGCCCGCAACAGCTTGCCCTGCAACTCGAGCGGGATCTCTCCCACCTCGTCCAGAAACAAGGTCCCACCATCGGCCGCCTCGAAGCGTCCGCCACGGTCCTTGAGGGCCCCGGTAAAAGCGCCCTTGACGTGGCCGAAAAATTCGCTTTCGAACAGGTCGCGGGGAATCGAGGCGCAGTTGACCTTGATCATCGGCCGTTCGCGCCGTTCGCTGCGTTTGTGAATTTCGCGGGCGACCAGTTCCTTGCCGGTCCCTGACTCGCCGAGGACCAGGACGTTGGCGTCGGTCGGCGCCACCATGTCGATCTGGCGGATCACGTTCTGCAGCGCCGCGCTCTGGCCGACGAACTCACCCATGGCGCCGATTTCGACGATCTCCTGGCGCAGAAAATCGCTCTCCAGCTCCAACTGTCGGTGCAGACGGTTGATTTCCTCGAAGGCTCGGGCATTGACGATGCTCATGGCGGCGTGGTCGGCGACCATCCGCAGCCACTGCACCTCCGCTGGAGCGGGCCGCGCCCGGGTAAAAAGCGCCAGCACCCCCAGCATTTCTCCCCGGCAGACCAGGGGTTGGCCGAGAAAGCCTCTGATCCTCTCCTGCCGCGCCCAGTCAGGCCGGGCGATCCAGGCGTCATCCGCCTCGATGTCGAGGACTTCGATTGGCTGGCCAGTGGCCGCGATCGTTCCGACCTTGCGCACGCCCACGGGAAACCGGCTGAATTCGCCGTCCAGGCGCGACCAGTCCTCTCCGGGAGAATTTTGGGGTTTGCCCGCGCTGGCGACCAGGTGCAGGCAAGCCTCCTCGCCGGGGCATTCCTCTTTCAATGGGCAGACGCTGCAGATATCGGCCGGATTGAGCAGCCAGATTCTGGCGAGGGCGGCCTGGGAACGGGCGGCCAGGCGCTGGACAATGAGGTTCAGAACCCCGGCCAGGGTGCGCTCCTGGGGCATGTCAAGCAGCAGTGACCGGTAATCTTCCAGCCCCATTTCCGGATCTAGCGAACGAATCATACGGCAAGGGTAACAACTCTTGGTTGCCGTGCAACCAAGTTTCGTTTTTCAACCAGTTTTGGTTGCGCCTCCGCATTGGGGTGGAATCAAAAAAACCTTTTGAAATCGACACATTGAAGCATTTTTTTCATTTGGCATGGTCATTGATCTTGTTTCTAGTCAAAGCGGCATTGAGCCGCCCAACCCTAGAGGAGAAAAACAATGGAACGGATCAAAGCCATCGCAATTGAAGAGGCAACGGGAAAAGCCAGGGAGCTTCTCGAAGGTGTCCAGAAAAAACTCGGGATGACCCCGAACATGATGCGCACCATGGCCCAATCGCCCGCAGTCCTTACCGCCTACCTGAATTTCAGCGGTGCCCTGGGGGGTGGCAGCCTGCCGGGCAAGCTGCGGGAGCAGATCGCCCTGGTCGTCGGGGAAGCCAACGGCTGCCAGTACTGCCTATCTGCCCATAGCGCCCTGGGGCAGATGGCCGGCCTGAGCCAGGAGGAGATTTTGGATAGTCGCCGGGGTGAGTCATCGGAAAGCAAGTCCCGCGTTGCCCTGCGTTTCGCCAGCAAGCTGGTTACCGAGCGCGGGCGCGTTGACGACCATGAGCTGGCGCAGGTTCGCAAGGCCGGGTTCAGCGACGGAGAGATCGCCGAAATCGTGGCCAACGTCGCTCTGAACCTGTTCACCAACTACTTCAACCACGTGGCTGACCCGAAGGTCGATTTCCCGGCCGTAGCGCCGCTGATCGATCAACAGGAGCGGCAGAGCGCCTGAGCATTGATCGGGGCAGGGCACCCGGGCGGGTGCCCTGTCCGGCAACCAAGAGCAGAAGTGCTATGAAAGAAACTACGCTCACCCTTAACAAACCGCCGGCAACTGGCGCGCTCCTGCTCATCGACCCAACACCCATGAAAAAGGAGATATTCCATGAACACGAAACAGACCTTCGGTTCCACCCTGCTGGTTTTCGCCTTACTGCTTCCCGCCATGGCGCTGGCCGGAATCCCCGATCCGGGCATGCAAGTCGAGAAAGGCCGCACCGCGCTGGTCATCACCGATCCGCAGAATGACTTCCTGAGCCCCAAGGGGGTGACCTGGGGCGTGGTCGGCAAGAGCGTTGTCGCCAACAACACGGTCGAAAACATCGAGGCCCTGTTCAAGAGCGCCAAGAGCAGCGGCATTCCGGTATTCATCTCGCCGCACTACTACTACCCCCACGACCACGGCTGGCGTTTCGAAGGGGCGCTGGAGAAGCTGATGCACACTATCGGCATGTTTGACCGCAAGGACGCCCTCGATACAACCGGCTTCGCAGGCTCGGGGGCGGACTGGCTGGAGCGCTACAAAAAGTACATTCAGGACGGCGAGACCGTGGTTACCAGCCCGCACAAGGTTTACGGCCCTGAGACCAACGATCTGGTGCTGCAGCTGCGCAAGCGCGGCATCGACAAGGTGATCCTGGCCGGCATGTCGGCCAACCTCTGTACCGAGTCGCATCTGCGCGAGCTGCTCGAGCAGGGGTTTGAGGTGGCCGTGGTGAAGGACGCAACCGCCGCCGCGCAGGTCGAAGAGGGTGATGGCTATGCCGCCGCGGTGGTGAATTTCCGCTTCCTGGCCAACACCGTCTGGACCACCCAGGAGGCCATCCAGACCATGGCTGGACGCTAGCAATACTTACCGCCACCCGGATCCGGCGGTCCGGGTGGCACCCGCAACAGGTAAGGAAAACTATTTGAAAACCGATATACAAGGAGAGAATCCATGGAACACATCGAGGGCATCAGCCGTCCTCCCTTGCCCCCCTTCACCCGGGAAACAGCGATAAAGAAGGTGCGCATGGCCGAGGATGCATGGAACACGCGGGACCCGGAACGGGTCTCTCTCGCCTACACCATTGACAGCGACTGGCGCAACCGCAGCGAGTTTCTGTCCGGGCGAGAGGCCATCAGGCAGTTTTTGCAACGCAAATGGGCGCGGGAATTGGACTACCGTCTCATCAAGGAATTGTGGGCCTTTGATGAAAGCCGTATCGCCGTGCGATTCGCCTATGAGTGGCGCGATGATGCGGGCAACTGGTTTCGCGCCTACGGCAACGAGAATTGGGAATTCGACGAGCACGGTCTGATGCGCCAGCGCATCGCGAGTATCAACGATCTGCCCATCAGGGAGGAGGACCGTAAATTCCACTGGCCGCTGGGTCGTCGCCCCGATGACCACCCGGGCCTTTCCGAACTGGGTGCCTGAGTTTGACCGTCGGGTCCAGCAAGAGCAGGCCTCGCTGGACGATCGACTTTCGTTTGTCTTGGCCGAAAGGCTTCCAGGGGCTTGCCCCCTTCCGATGGGAAGGAGAAAGACCATGAAAAGTCAATTAGGGCCTTAGCAGGGGGCGGGACAGGCCCGCAAAACTGGTTAGGGCGTGGCCTTTCCAAACCGCCTGGAGGATGTTGCGAATTCATCGAGCGAAAGTAGAATGAACTTGCAAACAGGGTTAATAAAAGAAGGAAAACCCGTTAAAAAGGAGAAAAGCCATGTTCGGACTCCGATATTATTCCATCACCCTGATTGCACTGCTGTTGGTTGTTACCAGCCAAACGGCACTGGCAGGCAGCATAGAACAGGCCACCGTCGCTGTTTCAGGCTTTGACGTAGTGTCCTATCACACCGAGAAGGAACCGATGCGTGGCAGCGGCTGGTTCGTCTCTGAGCACGATGGCGAAACCTACCTTTTTGCCAACGAGAAGAATAAGGAGCGTTTCGACAAAAACCCCGAACAATACTTGCCTGCCTTTGGTGGCTACTGCGCCTATGGGGTCGCGGTGGGCAAAAAATTCTACAGCGATCCGGAGGCCTGGCGGATCGTGGACGGCAAGCTGTACCTCAATCTCGATGCCGATATCCAAAACAAATGGCTGAAGGACATCCCCGGCTACATCCAGAAAGCGGATGTCAACTGGCCGAAGATCAAGGATAAGGTTCCAAGCGAACTGTAGGGCCCGACACTAGGGAGGCAGGCATCAGGCCTGCCTCCTGTTTCATGCAAAAGCGCCTGGAAGAGGACCTGGAGACGATCGTCGGTCATATCAAGAGGCCCTTGGAGGCTCAGAGCCTTTGACCCGTTAGTATGGAGGTTGCTGTCATGAAACTCCTCTCAGTCAATGTTTCCAAGCCCAAGACCATCGCTTACGACGGTAAATCGGTGACTTCGGGCATCTTTAAGGAGTCGGTGGCGGGGCGGGTCATGGTGAGAAAACTCAACCTGGAGGGCGACGGCCAGGCTGACCTGACCGTCCACGGCGGCGTCGACAAGGCGGTTTACGTCTATGACCTCGCCAGCTACCACTACTGGGAGCGGGAGTTGGGGCGAGCCGATCTCGCCTACGGCCAATTCGGCGAAAACCTCACCGTTGAAGGCCTGCCCGACGACCAGGTCCACATCGGCGACGTCTTTCGGATCGGCGAGGCCCTGCTGGAGGTGAGCCAGCCCCGGGTCCCCTGCTTCAAGCTGGAGATAAAGATGGAGATGCCGGGCTTCTCTCGGCAGTTTCTGGCCAGCGGTCGTCTGGGATTCTATTTCCGGGTACTGGAAGAGGGTATGGTCGGCGCCGGCGACACCATTGAGCGAGTCAAACCCGGTCCGGAGCAGATGTCGGTGCGGGAAACGGCCCATCTGCTCTATTTCGACTACGACAACCTCGACAGGCTCCACCGGGCGCTGCGCATCCCCGCCCTATCGCAGGGCTGGCGCGACGCCTTCGCGGAGCTGATTGGGACCTCGGAGGGTGCCCCGAAAAAGCCCCGGGCTGCGGCCAGGGCCTGGCAGGGGTTTCGGACCTTCGTCGTCGACAAGAAGGTGCCTGAAAGCCGGGACATCACTTCCTTTTACATCATTCCCGAAGACCGTGTACCCCTGCCGGTCTACCTGCCGGGGCAGTATCTCACCTTCAAGCTGGCCATCCCCGGCTGGCCCCGGCCGGTGATCCGCACCTATTCCCTCTCCGACGGACCCTGCCACGAAGGCTATTACCGCGTCACCATCAAGCGGGAACCACCCCCGGTTGACCCTTCGATCGCCTCGGGCTCCCATTACTTCCACGACCAGGTCGAGCCGGGCGCGCGGCTCAGCGTGGCGGCGCCGCGCGGCGATTTTTACCTGGATCCCGCGGAGGAGACGCCGGTGGTGCTGTTGAGCGGCGGCGTGGGGTTGACCCCCATGATCAGCATGCTCAACGCCATCGTCCATGTCGGCAAGACGCGGCCGGTCTGGTTCGTGCACGGCACCCGCAACGGCCTCCATCACGCCATGTGCAAGCACATGCGCCAACTGGCCGCCGAGAACGACAATGTCCGGGTGCATATCTGCTACAGCCGACCGCGTCCCGACGACATCAAGGGGCTGGACTACGACAGTTCCGGCCATGTGAGCGTTAAGCTGCTCAAGCGACTGCTCCCGAACAGGGAGATGGATTTCTTCCTGTGCGGCCCACCCCCTTTCATGAAGTCGCTGTTTCAAGACCTGCGGGCCTGGGGCGTTCCCGAGGGCCGGATTCGTTACGAACTCTTCGGCCCCGCCTCCCTGCTGACTGAGGGCACCCGGATCCCCTTGCGAAAACCCAAACCGGCCTCAGGGGCCGCCGATTTCGAGGTCGTTTTTCTCAAATCGGGGGTCACGGCCCGGTGGGACCCCGATTACGACAACCTGCTCGACTTCGCCGAGGACCAGGGGATCTTTCCCGAATTCGACTGCCGCTCGGGGATCTGCCAGACCTGCATGCATGAACTTCTCGAAGGCGAGGTGGACTATGTCGTCGAGCCGCTGGATCCGCCCTATCCCGGACGGGTGCTCCTCTGCTGCGCCCGGCCCAGGACGGACCTGGTGATCGATGTGTGAGCCTGCCGACGCGCCGGGTGTGTTGAAGCGCGTCGACGGGATGGAAAATCCGGGAACCGGAACAAGCGAAGGAAACAACGAAAAGAGGGGAACTTCCATTCATGAAATTTCCCCTACTCCCCATATCCGTTGTTTGCCGTTTTCGTCTTCTGCCTGTTCATCGCCCGCAGGGCCCAAAGTTTGTACGGCCTCTCCGCCCTCCTCGTGGGCAGGCTGCTGCTGCGAAAGGTCATCAGGCATCGCGCACTGCGGTTTTGGAGCCTCATCGGCCCCGCTATCATCATCCTGCCGACCTTTGGGTTCACGAACTACTGGATGAACGAGCCGGGCTTCACCTTCATTTTTGAATTCCCGATGGTGCTGGCGCCGAGTATCGTCGTGCCCCTGTTGCTTTTCCTGAATCTGCTGCTGGCATTGGGAGTTTTGGCAACAACCGGAACTCAAACAAGACCTTCATCCGGGAGGAAAACCTATGAAGATCCAGAGGATCACGATTGACCCCGACCCGTACGAACCCTTCCGCCTCGCCCAGGGCTATCGGGTCGGCGAGCTTCTCTTCATTTCGGGCCAGGCAGCGATCGACGGCAACGGACAAATCGTCGGCGCCGGCAACTTCGACGCCCAGGCGGAGCAGGTCTTCGCCAACCTTGAGCGGGTTCTGCGGGCCGGCGGCTCAAGCCTCGCGAACGTCATCAAGGTCACGATCTTCCTTCGGGACATGTCGAACTTTCCGAAGATCGTCGAGTTGCGTGGTCGCTATTTCACGCCTCCCTATCCGGCCGACACCATCGTCGAGGTCAGCTCCCTCTACTCCCCCGAGGCGCTGCTCGAGATCGAGGCGGTCGCCGTCGCCGACGAGGCGGTGGAGCGAAGGTGAAAGCGGTGACTTCACACCCCATTTACAGAAGGTGAGACATGGCAACCGACAAAAACGAATTGCGGCACCTGCCGGCCGTCCCGCCCGAGGAGACCTTCGACGGCACCTGGCCTTTCGAAGCCCGCTACAGCTAGGCGCCGGGTTTTAGGATGCACTACGTGGACGAGGGTAGAGGCGAAACGGTTCTGGCCCTTCACGGAGAGCCGACCTGGGGATACCTGTTCAGGCACCTCATCGAGGCTCTTTCGCCGCGACATCGCGTGATCGCCCCCAACCACATGGGCTTCGGCAAAAGCGAAACGCCCCAGGACCGAAGCTACCTGCTGCAGGACCACATCGACAACCTGGAGCGGTTCGTCCTGGTGGTTCGTGATGGTCAAGGACGCCAAAGGCCGTTTTCCCGGCAACCCGCCCTGGGGCGATGGCTGGGGCTGGGCGCTGTTCAGCGCGGACGATCCGGCCACAACCGTAACCAAAGACTACAAGACCGAGTGCATCCAGTGCCACCTCCCTGTAAAGGAGAACGACTGGGTTTATACCTACGGGTATCCACCCCTCAATTAACACATGGTCGCAGAGGACAATTGCCGAGGATTTTTTTTGGGGGGGGGGGAATGGGGAACCTTCCCCCACGCATGTCTTATTTGAGTTGAGTTTTTCGGCGATGAGGTGCCTCAAAAATAAATCCGTCCCCTTTTTTTTCCGGCATCACTGAAATGGCCGAGGCCAACCGCTACCTACGCGAACGTTACCTGCCCGCCTTCAATGCCGAATTCAAAGAAGCGGCCGCAGAGAAGGGATCCTGCTTCGTCCCGCTGCTCGCCGGCCAAGTGATCGACGACATTCTTTGCGAGCAGTACGACAGAACCGTTGGCCGCAACAACTGCATCACTTTCGAACGGCTCACCCTTCAGATCCCCCAGGACCAGCATCGGTGCAACTACATCAATGCTAAAGTCCGGGTCCATCGCTATCCAGACGGCTCCCTGGCGATCTTTCACGGCCCGCGAAGGTTGGCCAACTACCACCCCAACGGGCTGAACAAAGAGAGCCAAGAAGAGGATGCGGCCTGAGTACCCTCCCTGCCAGGCAAAGTGGACAATTCATTTGCTACAAAACCGGACAATTCTATTTGTTGACAACAGGGCCAAGCTGGGGATGGTGGGGCAAAGTGACAAACGTCCTGGGATTGGGGGATAACGCTTTCTTGTAGCAGAGGACCTGTGAGAAAGCTGTGGTCTGGCATTTCAGGGATTGTCAAAATCCAGTAAGACGAAATGCGGGACTCCTTCTGTTCTTTGACTTGAACAGCCCCCGGCAAAACCGGGGGCTGTTGTACTCATCCCCGCTCGGGCCATCACGTCACTTTAGATGCGTGCCGAAGAACTCTGTGATTTTGTCGAACGGGATCTTATCCATTTGGTCATACAGATCGACATGGTCTGCATTTGGCATGATCAGCAATTCTTTGGGATCGGAAGCCGCCTTGTAAACATCCTCGGAGTAGTAGCGCGAATGGGCGTTTTCCCCTGCGATCAGCAGAATCGGACGCGGCGAAATCATCTCGATGTTCGCGTACATCGGGAAGCTGAAGAAGGACATCGGGGTCGTGGCCGTCCACGCCGTCGTTGAATTGATGCCCCTCGGATGGAATCCTCGCGAAGTCCTGTAGTAGTTGAAGAATGCCACCAGAACCGGGTTCGGGTTTTCGGGCAATGATTCAGGCAACACGCGCTGCCCCTTCACGATATTGCCCTTGTCGTCAAACGGCACCTCGTGATAGCCGAGTGCATTCTCGCCGCTTTCCGCGTCTGCCCAACGCTGCTGGCTCAGGTAGTCGATGACCTTTTGGCGTTGCTCCATCGTGTAGCTGTCTTTGTAGCCGCGACTCATGCTGCGGGACATGTCGTACATGGAAATCGTGGCGAGCGCCTTGATACGCGAATCGCTGGTGGCGGCAGTCAGTGCCATGCCGCTGAACCCGCAGATGCCGATGACGCCAATGCGGTTGCGGTCAACATTCGGCAGCAAGCCAAGGAAATCCACAGCGGCGCTGAAATCCTCGGTGTTGATGTCCGGCGAGGCGACGTTGCGCGGTTCGCCACTGCTTTCCCCGGTGTAGGAGGGGTCGAACGCCAGCGTGACGAAGCCGCGTTCGGCCATGGCTTGCGCGTATAGACCCGACGATTGCTCCTTCACTGCGCCAAAGGGGCCGCTGACAGCAATTGCCGCCAACTTGCCGGTGGCATTCTTCGGCTGGTACATGTCAGCCGCCAGGATGATGCCATAGCGGTTCTTGAAGGTGACCTTCTTGTGGTCAACCTTGGCGCTCTTGTCGAAGGTCTTGTCCCATTTGGTTTCAAGAGAGAGGTCTTTTGCTGACACAGGGGTGTTGGCCATGGTTAACGCTCCAATCATTGCGGCAATCAAGCCGATGGTTTTCCACTTTTTCATAGTCGTTTCTCCTTTACGTTTTTTTACTCTGTTAATATTCTGCGAATAAATGTAGCGTCCCGGGTGCTGACCTGGAATACCTGTTTCTCTCAAAAGCTTGCCTATTTCTGCTTGGATATTGACCTTCAGGTGGATTTTCGTTATTGGTATTGCCTAAAATGACATTTGGGATAGGAGGTGTTTCGTGTCCAAGATTGCTGAGCTGCTACAAAGTTTTCCGATGAAAGATGACGGACCGTCTCCGTCCCTGCTCAACGGAGTGCATTTTTTTCAAGAGACAACATATATCCCCAGGAAAAAGACGGTTTACAAACCCAGCATCTGCATCGTTATTCAAGGCCATAAGATTGCCTACTTGGGTAGTGAGAAGTTTCGATATGACGCGAACCATTACCTGGTGGTCTCGGTGGCCATGCCGATGGAATACGAGACCTTTGCCAGTCCTGAGGAACCAGTGCGCGGCCTCGTCATAGATATTGATATTGGGCAGTTGCGTGACCTGATCGGTCGAATTGATCTTGTAACGGAGATCGGTAATGGCGGGGATAGATCATTGCCACGTGGGGTCGGCCCGGCAGTCATGGACGAGGATATGCTGGATGCAACGACGAGGCTGGTCAAGTGCTTGAAGTCCGTGAAGGAAGCACAGATTTTAGGACCAACTCTCGTGCGGGAAGTCCTTTATCGGGCTCTTTGCGGCACCCAGGCGCCGGTGCTCCATTCGCTGGCCATGTATAGTGACACGTTTTCCCAGGTGGCACGTGTCTTGAGTAGTATACAGAACGATTATGCAGAGAAGCTCGATGTGGAACAGTTGGCCAAGACGGCCCATATGAGTGTCTCTGCCTTCCATCGTGCTTTTAAAGAGGTCACTTCCGATTCTCCTCTGCAATATTTGAAGAAAATCAGGTTAACAAAAGCAAGAGATTTCATGGTGCAGGAAAACATGAAAGCCTATCTTGCCGCCGACAAGGTTGGGTATGAAAGCCCCTCCCAGTTTAGCCGTGAATTCAAAAGGTATTTCGGACAAAGTCCTGCCGAGTTGATGAAGGAGATGCGTGCCACCTGATGTATGCAGATAGGGTGACCATATCCTAAAAACGACCATATTCGGAGCTGCTTAGGACGACAAGAAGCTGTCTCCTATAAATCCTCTCATAATCGGTTCCTGGATTTTCTAAGGAATTATGGAACACCGAAGGCAATGCATCCAGCCCTCGATTCGCGCCATAAAACAAGAAGAGCCTCCCAATCAATAAGGCCGGGAGGCTCTTGCTGTTTTGTGCTTTAGCTATTTGCAGGATAAGGGCCGTGTGCTCCCTGCGGGATACGGCCCTGTCGTTCGGCTTACATCAGGCCCTTGAAGAAGTCGTTGCCCTTATCATCCACCAGGATGAAGGCGGGGAAGTCGACGACTTCGATCTTCCAGACCGCTTCCATGCCCAGCTCGGGGAAGTCGATGCACTCGACCTTCTTGATGTTCTCTTCGGCCAGCAGGGCGGCGGGGCCGCCGATGGAGCCGAGGTAGAAGCCGCCGTGCTTCTTGCAGGCGTCGGTGACCTGCTGGCTGCGGTTGCCCTTGGCGATCATGACCATGGAGCCGCCGTTGGCCTGCAGCAGGTCGACGTAGGAGTCCATGCGACCGGCGGTGGTGGGGCCGAAGGAGCCCGAGGGCTTGCCCTTGGGGGTCTTGGCCGGGCCGGCGTAGTAGATCGGGTGGTTCTTCAGGTAATCGGGCAGCGGCTTGCCGCTGTCGAGGATCTCTTTGAACTTGGCGTGGGCGATGTCGCGGCCGACCACGATGGTGCCGGTAAGCAGCAGCGGGGTGGCGACCGGGTGCTTGGTCAGTTCGGCGAGGATTTTGGCCATCGGTTGGTTGAGGTCGACGCGCACGCCGTGTTCGTGCTTGCGGCGGTAGGCCTCGGGGATCAGGCGGCCGGGGTTGCGGTCGAGTTCCTCGATCCAGAGCCCCTCCTTGTTGATCTTGGCCTTGATGTTGCGGTCCGCCGAGCAGGAGACCCCCATGCCGACCGGGCAGGAGGCGCCGTGGCGGGGGAGACGGATGACGCGTACGTCGTGGGCGAAGTACTTGCCGCCGAACTGGGCGCCGATGCCGCTTGCCTGCGCGGCCTTGAGCAGCTTCTCCTCCAGCTCCAGGTCGCGGAAGGCCTGGCCGCCCTCGTTGCCGGTGGTGGGCAGGGCGTCATAGTACTTGGTGCTGGCCATCTTGACGGTCTTCAGGCAGGTTTCGGCGCTGGTGCCGCCGACCGCGAAGGCCAGGTGATAGGGGGGGCAGGCCGCGGTGCCCAGGGTCTTCATCTTGGCGACCAGGAATTTTTCCAGGCTCTCGGGGTTGAGCAGGGCCTTGGTTTCCTGGAACAGATAGGTCTTGTTGGCCGAGCCGCCGCCCTTGGTGACGAACAGGAATTTGTATTCCATCCCCTCGCTGGCGTAGAGGTCGATCTGCGCCGGCAGGTTGGTGCCCGAGTTGGTCTCCTTGTACATGTCGAGGGGGATGGTCTGGGAATAGCGCAGGTTCTCCTCGGTGTAGGTCTTGTAGACCCCCTTGGAGAGAAACTCCTCGTCCTTGACGCCGGTCCAGACCTGCTGGCCCTTCTTGCCGACGATGGTGGCGGTACCGGTGTCCTGGCAAGTCGGCAGCTCGAACTTGGCGGCAACTTCGGCGTTGCGCAAAAAGGCGATGGCCACACCCTTGTCGTTCATGGTCGCTTCGGGGTCGGAGAGGATCTTGGCGACCTGCTCGTTGTGCTCGGGGCGCAGCAAGAAGGAGACGTCGCGGAAGGCCTGGTTGGCCAGGGTGGTCAGCCCCTCGGGATCAACCTTGAGCACTTCCTTGCCATCGAAATTGGCGACGGAAACGAACTTCTCGGAGCCCTCCAGCCGACGGTACTTGGTCTGGTCCTTGCCCAGCGGGAACGGATCCTGGTACTTGAATTCCGGCATGTCTCTCTCTCCTTGTGATGGAATGTGGTATGGCAGCGGCGCAAGGCCGCGAGATTCTGTATCCGGCCAAGTATAAACAAATTGTATACACTTGAAAAGCTCAAAAATGGTTAATCTCACAGGGGTATGGGGCGGGTGCGGGACTCGCGGAAAATTGGTGGCGGAGACGGCCCAGTTGTGCTAGGAAAGGTGGGCGAAAGGCCTCGCCCCCGGTGGCCGTTGTATCGTCGACTTTACCCTCACCCAATGGTTTCGCCATGCAGAAGATGCTCAAGATGATCCTGACCTCCCGGGTCTACGAGGCCGCGATGGAGACGCCCCTCGAGGAAGCCCCGGCCCTCTCGGCCAAGCTGGGCAATCGCGTGCTGCTCAAGCGCGAGGACCTGCAGCCGGTCTTCTCCTTCAAGCTGAGGGGCGCCTACAACAAGGTGGCCCATCTCTCCGAACAGGAGAAGGCAAACGGGGTGATTGCCGCCTCGGCCGGCAACCACGCCCAAGGGGTGGCCTTTTCGGCCCGCCGCATGGGCATCCGGGCGGTCATCGTGATGCCCGCCACCACGCCGCAGATCAAGGTCGATGCAGTAAGGGCCCTGGGCGGTGAGGTGATCCTGCACGGCGACAGCTATTCCGAGGCCCAGGACCACTGCGATCGGCTGGTCGAGCAGACCGGGATGACCTTTATCCATCCCTTCGACGACGAGCTGGTCATCGCCGGGCAGGGGACGGTGGCCGACGAACTGCTGCGCCAGAGCGCCGGAAAGTTGGATGCCGTGTTCCTGCCCGTCGGCGGCGGTGGGCTGATCGCCGGCGTGGCGGCCTACCTCAAGGCCCTGTGCCCCGAGGTGCGGGTGGTCGGGGTTGAGCCGGTGGACAGCGACGCCATGGCGCGCTCGCTGGAGCAGGGCCGAAGGGTGTCGCTCGATTCGGTGGGCATTTTCGCCGACGGGGTGGCGGTGCGCGAGATCGGCAAGCTGACCTTCGACATGTGCCGGCGCTTCGTCGACGAGATCATCCGGGTCGACACCGACGAGATCTGCGGGGCGATCAAGAGCGTCTATCAGGCTACCCGCTCCATCGTCGAACCGGCCGGCGCGCTGGGGGTGGCGGGGCTGAAAAAATACGTGCGCGAGCGCAAGGTCGCCGGGCAGACCCTGGTTGCGGTCAACTCGGGGGCCAACATGAACTTCGAGCGGCTGCGCTACGTCGCCGAGCGGACCATGATCGGCGAAAAGCAGGAGGCGCTGTTCGCCGTGACCATTCCGGAAAAACCCGGGGCGCTGCGGCGCTTCTGCGCCGAACTCGGCGACGGCCGCAACGTCACCGAGTTCAACTACCGGCTCTCCAGCCGCAGCGAGGCCCATATCTTTGTCGGCATCTCCATCCGTGACGCCGAGGAGCGGCAGGCCTTCGGCCGACAGCTGACCGGGCACGGGTTTCAGAACATCGATCTCACCGACAACGACCTGGCCAAGACCCACATCCGCTACATGGTCGGAGGCCGCTCCGCCGAGGCCTTCAGCGAAGTTCTCTACCGCTTCTGGTTCCCCGAGCGCCCCGGGGCCCTGGTGAAGTTTCTCAGCGCCATGGGGCAGGACTGGAATATTTCGCTGTTTCACTACCGCACCCAGGGGGGGGATTTCGGGCGGGTGCTGATCGGCCTGGAGATCCCGCCGGGGGAAGAGGGAAAGTTAAAGGAGTTTCTGGAGAACCTGGGCTATCGTTACGTGGAGGAAACGGAAAACAGCGCCTATCGGCTCTTTCTGTAATTGGGCTTTCCGGTGGTAAAATAGTTATGCAATCCATCGGGTGAGCCAGAGAAAGGGGGTATGACCATGGTGCTGTTTTACGATCCCAAGGACAGCCGGGACCTTTCCCGGGTCGAGGCCATATTGCGCAAGGGGGCCATCGAGTACACCCTGCGGCCCGAACCGGTTCGCGGCATCGGCCCTCAGCAGATCCATGTAGCCGAGGAAGACCTGCCCCGGGCCGAGGAACTGCTGGGCCAGGCCACGCGCCATTGAGGGGAGAGGCTCCCTAGCACTTCATTTCGATCAACGCTTCCGGCAGTGGGGAGGCGTTTTTTTGTTCAGCTGTCGCGGGTTCTGCGAAATATCTCCATTTTCGGCACGATCTATGCTACTTTGAGATGTTTAATGTCATGATCACTGTCGCACCCCCCGGAGGGGATCCGCTTGCAGCCCACTATCCTTATCGCCGATGATGACCGCTTCATCCGCCAGGTCCTGAAGGATCTGCTTCAGGGGTTCGACTATGCCACCCTCGAGGCCGGCGACGGCGAGCAGGCCCTGAGCCTGGCCCGGACCCATCACCCCGAGGTGATCCTCCTCGACCTGGTCATGCCCGGTCTGAACGGCCTGGATGTCTGCCGAAGGCTGCGTGTCCTTCCCGAATTCAAATACACCCTGATCCTGCTGATGACCGCCCGCAGTGACCTGGAAGCCTCGGTCAACCCCTTTCAGGCCGGGGCCGATGATTATCTCGCCAAACCGCTGGACGGCTCCGAACTGGTGGCCCGCATCCAGGGGGGGCTGCTGAAATGCCGGGCCCTTGAAACCCTTGACCGCAAGGCCAGGGATTACGAGGCCATGCTCGATGTCGCCAGCAGCGTCAGCGCCTCGATTGAAACCAGCGACATCCTGCGCCAGGTCTCCGGCAAGATAACCCAACTGCTGGAGGGGGTCGACGGGGGCACCACCGCCCTTGTCCAGGAGGACGGTCGCGGCGGCTACGTACTTTCCACCAGCGATGATCCGAACCTTGCGGGTCTGCGGATTTTTCTCGACCACTCGCCGACCATCCGGAAGGTCATCGAAACGGGAAAGGCACTGGTTGTCGAAGGTGAGGGGGCACCTCAGCCGGGGGGCGGTGGCAGAGGGGGCGGCGGGTCGGAGAAGGAAACCACCCTGGCTTTTCCGGTTCGCTGCGCAAGGCGGGTGGCCGGAGCCCTGGTGGCCCGGTTGCAGGGGACGCGGGGGGATTTTTCCGGCCACGAGCTAAATCTGTGCCAGAAGATCATCGATGCCTCGGCCAACGCACTGCGCAACGCGCAGCAGTTTCGCCAGCTCCGGGAAGAGTCGGAATTGCTGCGCAGCGCCAAGCGCCAGGTGGAGGAGGAACTCTCGGTCAAGGATATCTACGAGCAGCTGTTCGAGTGCGCCTCGGAGGGGCTGATCGCCTTCAACCCGGCCGCCGAAGCCGTCTTCGCCAATCGGGCAGCCCTTGAGATCCTCGATGTGCCCCGGGACCGGCTGCCGGGGTTCAACCTCGCCTCGGTCCTGGACAAAAAGTCGCTGCGCCGGGTACTGACCTGGCAGAAACAGGACGCCGAGGACGTGCTCCCCAACGCCCGGTTCGATGTGGCGGTCCGCACGGCCCGAGGCCAGCAGCGCCTGCTCTCGTTGAGTCTCAGCAGGCAAGCGATCCGCGGCGAACTGCGGGTGGCGGCCATTCGCGAGGTCACCGAAAAGCGGCGCCTGGAGCAGGAGCTACGGGACGCCCGCGCCGACCTGCAGCAGGTCAACGAAAAACTCCGCCTGGCCGAGCGGGAACGGGCCGAATATCTCAATGCGGCGGTTCACGACCTCAAGGTCCCCGTCACCATCCTTAGCGGCTATTGCTCGCTGTTGCAGGAGGTGGGTACCGACAACCTGACCGGGGAGCAGAAGGAATTTCTCGAAGCCGCCCTGGCCAGCAGCGACCGGCTGGTCGAACTGGTCAACAACATCCTGGACCTCTCGCGGTTCGAGGCGGGCAAGATGGTCCTCGAAATCGCCCAGCATGATCTCTGCGGCGCGCTGCGCGAGGCCTGCCGGGACATGCCGGCGCTCGCCGCCGCCCAGGACCTGCAGTTCGAGGTCTCGGTCCCCGAGCGCTGCTCCGCCCTGTTCGACACCGAGTGCCTGCACCGGGTCATCGTCAACCTGGTGGGCAATGCCGTCAAGTTCACCCGCCCCGGGGGCCGGATTCGGGTGGTCCTCCACGACCTGCCGACAGAGGCGCGGGTGATGGTGGAGGACAGCGGAGCGGGGATCCCGGCGCACCTGATGTCCAGGCTGTTCGAGCCATTCTCCCAGCTCTATCGGGACGAGGCCCGCCGCGGATCCGGCCTGGGGCTGTCGATCTGCAAAAAAATCATCGACGCCCACGGCGGAAGGATCTGGGCCGAAAGCACCGTCGGCCGTGGCACCCGATTCTTCTTCACCCTCCCCAAGCAAGGCTCCTGAAGCGCTTTCCCCTGGCCTGGCAGCGCATTTCCAGCCGTGGGCTTTCCAGTGCAGCCATCTCTCGCCAAAATAATTGACAGTTTTGCTCAGGTATGTTATCGGTTATGAAAATTCAGCGGGGCAGGCGGACTGCTGTGTGGCATGTGCCGGGTCAGACCTGGCGTTTCCGGCTTTTGTTATCCGTGGATAAAGGAGAAATGGCGTGTTTCAGACGTTGAAAGAAGATTTCAGGGTGGTCTTCGAGCGGGACCCTGCGGTGCGCAGCGTCTTCGAAATCATCTTCTGCTACCCGGGGTTTCATGCCGTTCTGTTTCACCGCGCGGCCCATTTTCTCTGGCAACGCAAGCTTTTTTTCCCGGGGCGGTTCGTCTCTCACCTCGGGCGCTTTTTCACCGGCATCGAAATTCATCCCGGCGCCAAAATCGGCAAGGGATTTTTCATTGACCACGGTATGGGGGTGGTGATCGGGGAGACGGCCGAGATCGGTGACAACTGCACCCTGTATCACGGGGTGACCCTCGGCGGCACCTCCTGGGCCAAGGAAAAGCGCCATCCCACCCTGGGCAACAACGTGGTGGTCGGTTCGGGTGCAAAAATCCTTGGCCCCTTCACGGTGGGCGACGACAGCAAGGTCGGCTCGAACTCGGTGGTGGTCAAAGAGGTGCCTCCCAACTCGACGGTGGTCGGGGTTCCCGGCCGCGTTGTTCTGGCCGGGGGCAAGAAGGTGGACGAACCCAAAGCCGACCTGGAGCACGGTCAACTCCCCGACCCCGAAGCCAAGGCGATCTCCTGTCTTTTCGATCAGATCCGCGCCCTGGAGCGCAAGGTCCGCCAACTCACCGAAGAGCAGGAGAGGCTGCGCGGCCTGGTCAAAGTGTACGAAAAAGAGGAAGTCTGATCCATGCGGCTTTCCACCAAGGCCCAGTACGCGGTGCGCGCCATGGTCAGCCTGCACCTCTACGGCGAGGACGAACCGGTGTCGATCCGGGACATCGCCGCCCGTGAGGAGATCTCGCTGACCTACCTCGAGCAGCTCTTCGTCAAGTTGCGCAGGGGCAAGATCGTCACCAGCGTCCGCGGCCCCGGCGGGGGGTATCTGCTGGCCAGGCCCGCCTCGCAGATCCGGGTCGACCAGATCATCGACAGCGTCGAAGAGACCCTGGTCCCCGTCTCCTGCATGGATAACGACGGCAAGTGCGCCTGCAGCGACCAGTGCATCACCCACACGGTCTGGCACGGCCTCGGCGAACGGATTCGCGGCTTTCTCTCCTCGATCACCCTCGAGGACCTGACCCGGGAAGCCAGGGGACGGCTGGGCGGCGAGGGGGCCTGAGCGCCGCCTGCGGCCGAGGGAGAGAATTTATCAGGTTGAGGTCCGCCGCGGCGGGCCGTCTACAATAAAAACCGGAGGAACCGAAATGAAACGGATTTACCTTGACAACAATGCCACCACCCAGGTGCGCCCGGAAGTGCTGGACGCCATGCTCCCCTTTTTCCGGGAGCAGTTCGGCAACCCCTCCAGCGTGCACTGGGCGGGGCGCGCCGTCGCCGGCGCCGTCGAGAAGGGGCGCGAGCAGGTGGCGAAACTTTTGAACTGCTCGCCCGCGGAGGTGGTCTTCGTCTCCTGCGGCAGCGAGGGTGACAACTTTGCCATCAAGGGGACCGTCGAAGCTCTCCGGGACAAGGGAAACCACATCATCACCACCAAGGTCGAGCACCCGGCGGTGCTCAACACCTGCCAGGCCCTCGAGAAGCAGGGGTGCCGGATTACCTATCTCGGCGTCGATGCCGACGGCATGATCGACCTCAAGGAACTCGAGGCGGCGATCACCGATCAGACCATCCTGATCTCGGTCATGTGGGGCAACAACGAGACCGGCACCCTGTTCCCCATCGAGGAGATCGGCGCCATCGCCCGCAAATACAAGGTGCGCTTTCACACCGACGCCGTACAGGCGGTGGGCAAGGTCCCCGTCGACGTGCAGAAGGCCAACGTCGACCTGCTGGTGCTCTCGGGACACAAGATCGGGGCTCCCAAAGGGGTCGGCGCCATCTACATCCGCCGCGGCACCAAGATGACCCCGCTGCTGCACGGTGGTCACCAGGAGCGCAACCGCCGGGCCGGCACCCACAACGTCGCCGGTATCGTCGGGCTCGGCGTGGCCTGCGATCTGGCCGGCGCCCAGCTCGAAGAGTGCGCCGCCAAAATGAAGCGGCTGCGCGACAAGCTGGAGCAGGGGATCCGCGAACAGGTCCCCGAGATCAAGGTCAACGGCCATCCCACCCTGCGGTTGCCCAACACCCTGAACGTCAGCTTCGCCTATATCGAGGGGGAGTCGCTGCTGCTCAACCTCGACATGAAGGGGATCGCCGCCTCCTCCGGGTCGGCCTGCACCTCGGGCTCGCTGGAGCCCTCCCACGTGATGGGGGCGATGTGCGTCGACGTGCTGCTCGCCCATTCCAGCACCCGCTTCAGCCTGGGGCCCGAAACCACCGAGGAAGACATCGATTTCGTGCTGCAGGAACTCCCCGCAATCATCGAGCGCCTGCGGCAGATGAGCCCGCTTTACAACCGCCAGGGCAAACCCCTCACCTGTGACGAATGCCGGGTGATTCGCAGCGTATAAATCACAAGACTTCAGCCTGATATTCGAAAGGAGCCACGAGACATGTACACCGAAAAGGTCATGGACCACTTCTCCAACCCCCGCAACGTCGGGGAGATCGATAACGCCGACGGGGTCGGGGAGGTCGGCAACGCCTCCTGCGGCGACATCATGAAGATCTTTCTCAAGGTCGAGGATAACGTCATCAAGGACATCAAGTTCAAGACCTTCGGGTGCGGCGCGGCCATCGCCACCTCTTCCATGGTTACCGAGATGGCCCTGGGCAAGACCATCGACGAGGCCCTGGAGCTGACCAACGCGGCCGTTGCCGAAGCCCTCGACGGGCTGCCCGCGCAGAAGATGCACTGTTCGAACCTGGCCGCCGACGCCCTGCACGAGGCGATCAAGAATTACAAGGAAACGCACGGGGCTTAAAACCAGTGGACAGTGGACCGTGGGCAGTGAGCAGAAAAAGCCAGGAGCTTTAAACTGACCACTGATCACGGTCCACAGTTCACCGTTTTCCAAGGAGGGCCTTCGCCCCGGGATGACCGGGGCGGATCGCCCTCCTTGTGCTTGTCGGGAATTCCATGCTGGAAAGAAAAAAACGAATCGTCGTGGCCATGAGCGGCGGAGTGGACTCCTCGGTTACCGCCGCACTGCTCAAGGAGCAGGGGCACGAGGTCATCGGCATGACGATGCAGATCTGGGACTATTCCTCCTTTACCGCGGAGCACGGCGAAACCTTCGGCACCTGCTGTTCCCTCGACGACGTGTATGACGCCCGCCGGGTGGCCGAGAGCCTCGACATCCCGTTTTACGTGGTGAACTTCGAGAAGGATTTCCAGCGCGAGGTCATCGACCGCTTCTGCGACGACTACTTCGCCGGGCGCACCCCCAACCCCTGCGTGCTCTGCAACCAGGTGCTCAAGTTCGAGCTGCTGCTGCGCCGGGCGCGGGAGCTGGAGGCCGACTGCCTGGCCACCGGGCATTACGCCCGGATCGAGCAGGACGGCGAGCGCCATTGCCTGCGCAAGGGGCTCGATCCGGCCAAGGACCAGAGCTATTTCCTGTTCACCCTGACCCAGCCCCAGATGGCCCGGGTGCTCTTCCCCCTGGGCGGGATGACCAAGGAGGAGGTGCGGGCCCACGCCGCCCGCTTCAACCTGCGGGTCGCCGAGAAGGCCGAGAGCCAGGATATCTGCTTCGTGCCCGACGGCGATTACGTGCGCTTTCTCGAAGAGGAGCGGGGCGCAGGGGCCATGAACGGCGAGATCGTGCATGTCTCCGGGCAGGTGCTGGGCAGTCACCAGGGGACCTACCGCTATACCGTCGGCCAGCGCCGGGGCCTCGGGATCGGCTGGCATCAGCCGCTGTTCGTGGTCGGCATCGATGCCGAAAACAGGCAGGTGGTGGTCGGCGAGCAGGAACACTTGCAGCGCTCGGAACTCAGCGTCCACCAGGTCAACTGGCATATTCCCGAACCCTCGGGGGCGATTGAGGCGCGCTGCCGCATCCGCTACCGGCACAGCGAGGTGCCGGCGACCATCACCCCCCTGCCGGGAGGACGGGCCCGGGTCGTCTTTGCCCAGGCCCAGCGGGGCATCACGCCCGGCCAGGCGGCGGTCTTCTACCAAGGCGACCAGGTGCTCGGCGGGGGGTGGATCGAATGAGCCGTACCGTCTCCATCGCCACCCTGGGGTGCAAGACCAACCAGTTCGAATCGGCCGCCATCGAGGAGCGGCTGCGCGAAGCCGGGTACCAGGTCGTCCCTTTCGAGGAAGGGGCCGAGCTGGTGATCGTCAACACCTGCACCGTGACCGCGGCCACCGATTCCCAGTCGCGCAACCTGGTGCGCCGCGCCCGGCGGCTCAACATCGACTGCCGGGTGGTGGTGACCGGCTGCTACGCCCAGGTCGATCCCCAGGCGCTCAAGGCCATCCCCGGGGTGGCGCTGGTGCTCGGCAACGACGAAAAGAAAGACTTTCTGCGCTACCTCGACGAGGACGACGAAGAGCAGCGGGTCGCGGTTTCGGACATTCGCCGCTCCCGGGAGGCCGTCCCCCTGTCCCTGTCCAGCTTCGCCGAACGCAGCCGCGCCTTCGTGCAGATCCAGAACGGCTGCGACGCCTTCTGCTCCTACTGCATCATCCCCTACGCCCGGGGCAGCAGCCGCTCGCTGAGCGCGGACCAGGTGGTGGCGCAGGTTGCAGGGTTCAGCGACTCCCGGTATGCCGAGGTCGTGCTCACCGGCATCCACATCGGCCGCTACGGCGAGGACCTGGAGCCGCGCAGCAGCCTGGTGGAGCTGGTGCGCCGGGTACAGAGCGAAACCGACCTGCGCCGGTTGCGGCTGGGGTCTATCGAGCCCACCGAGATTCCCCCAGAACTCATCGAACTGGTCGCCGAATCGCCGATCCTCTGCGGGCATTTCCACGTCCCCCTGCAGGCCGGCGACGACGGGGTGCTCCAGAGGATGAACCGCCACTACACCACCGCCTTTTTCAAGGGGCTGATCGACCGAATCCACGGGCGGATGCCCACCGCGGCCATCGGCCTCGACGTCATTGCCGGGTTCCCCGGGGAAACCGAAGGGGAGTTCGAAAACACCTGCCGCCTGATCGAAAGCCTTCCGGTGAGCCATCTGCACGTCTTTCCCTTCAGCCGCCGCCCGGGAACCCCCGCCGCCACCATGAGCGGGCAGCTGTCCGGCGATGTCGTCAAGCTGCGGGCCGCCCGCCTGCGCGCCCTCGGCGAGGAGAAGAATCGTCTTTTCGCCGAACGGTTTATCGGGGCGGAACTCGAAGTGGTGGTCGAAGGGGGGAGGGAAGGGGGGCTGTACCGGGGGCTGAGCCGCAACTACCTGTCGGTGCTGTTCGCCGGGCCCGAGGGCTTGGAAGGCTCCTTGACCCGGGTGCGGGTGCGGGAGTGGACGCTGGCCGGGCTCAAGGGGCAGCTGCTTTGAACGCCGCCACCGTCCAGTCCCGCGAGACCCTCTGCCCCGGGCCGGAGGCGGCCGGCGAGCGGCTCGATCTGTTTCTGGCCCGCTCCCTCGAGGGGGTCAGCCGCAAGGCGGTGAAAAGGGCCCTTGACGGCGGGCAGGTGTTTGTCGATGGCCGGGTGGTAAAGCGCGCCTCCCACCTGCTGGCAGGAGGAGAAACCGTTCGGCTCACCGTGGAGCGCAGCACCGCGGCTGAAACTGTAATCGAACCCCAGGTCGTGTTTGCCGACGAGCACCTGCTGGCCCTGTGCAAGCCGGCGGGGATGGAAAGCCACCCGACGGGCTCGCTGCGCCCCAATGCTCTGGACTGGGTTTGCGGCCACCTCGACCAAACCGGGGGCGGCAGGCCGATCCTGCTGCACCGGCTGGACGTCGACACCTCGGGGTTGCTGCTGTTTGCCCTCGACGGCGGGGCCAACCTCGCGTTGGCCCGGCAGTTCTCCGGGCGCGAGGTGCAAAAGACCTACCTGGCCCTGGTGACCGGGCACCCGCCGGTGAGTTTTTCGGTCGCCAACCACCTGCGGGCCGCTGCCCGGGGGCGTACCCTTGCGGTGAGAAGCGGCGGCCAGCCGGCCCAGACCGATTTTCGCCTGCTTGGCCGGGGCGCGACCTTCAGCCTGGTGGAGGCGCGGCCGCGTACCGGGCGCACCCACCAGATCCGCGCACACCTGGCCGGGGAGGGGTTCCCCCTGCTGGGCGACGAACTCTATGGCGGGCCGATGCTGGTTGAGGCCGGAAGCCGCAGCCTGCCGGTACCCCGGCATATGCTCCATGCTTTCCGCCTCAGCTTCCGGCACCCCTGCTCGGCGGAGATCCTGACCCTCACCACTCCCCCGCCGGAGGATTTCCTGGCTGTTCTCGCTGTCGATCCCCAATTCCAGGAAATCCAGCGCTCCCTCGGTTCTGCCCATCCTGCCTAAGACCGAGACGACTCTTCAATCTCTAGCTCGAAAAGACAAAACGTTTGAGGGCTATTCGATTTTCATCAATCCTTGTGTTTCCCCGCCACCCCAGCCAGCATCTCCGGATAATCACTCATCAGGCCGTCCACCCCCAGCTTGAGCAGGCGCTCCACGGATTGCGGGTCATTGACGGTCCAAACGTGGACCTCGAGCCCGACCGCATGGGCGGCCTGCACCGACTCGGCGCTGACCAGCAAACGACCGCCCCAGGTCTCCGGGATCTGCAGGGCCACCCCCGGCGGTTGGTAGTCTCCCTTGCACCCCCCGCCCAGCCAGGCGAAAAACGCCGCGGTCTCCCCGTAGCTCAGGCTGGTGGGGATGGTGCCGCACAGGGGGCGCAGGCGGGTCATGATGGCGTCCTGTTCGGCAGCCAGCAGCACCCGAGCCTCCATCCCTGCACCCCTGACCGTATCCAGGACCAGCTGCTCGATGGAAGGGGCGCTTTGCTTGATCTCGATGTTGCAGAAGGCGGTTGGAAACTCTTTCAGCACCTCGTCAAGGGTCGGTACGGTGATTCCTTTGCCGCGAAACGGGTGGCCCCCTCCATCCGGAGTGAACCCCCAGCCGGCATCCATCCGTCTGAGCTCAGCCAGGGTGATTTCGGACACCCGGCGATCGACCCCGCAGAGGCGCTGGAGGGTTTCATCGTGATGGACCACAACCGCCCCGTCGGCGGTCGCCCAGACGTCCATCTCGAGGTAGGGCATCCCCGCCTCGACGGCAGCTCGGAACGCCGGCAGGGTGTTTTCCGGAAAATGGGCCGAGGCGCCCCGGTGGCCGAAGAGGCGCGGGGGGGGCGGTTTCAGGTAAACCGAGGTCATGGCATCTCTCCTTGGGCGGCGGCGGTGCCCCTGGCGACGTCCACCAGGGCCAGAAGAACCAGGCCGAGCAGGAAAAACAGGGCCAGGGCCAGGATGGACAGGCGGGTCGAGCCGGTCAGGTCGGCGATCAGGGCGAAGACCAGGGGACCGAAGATCGAGGCGAACTTGCCGCTGATGGCGTAGAAAGCGAAAAATTCAGCGGTTTTACCCGGGGGGATGAGGGCGGCGTAGAGCGAGCGGCTGATCGCCTGGCAGCCGCCGAAAATCAAAGCCACCACGAAGCCGAGCACCCAGAACTCCCACCCCTCCCGCATGCTGTAGGCGTAAATGGTCACCGCCACGAACAGCACCAGCCCGACCATGATCGCGCGCTTGGCCCCCCAGCGTTCGGCGGCCCGGCCGAACAGCAAAGACCCCGGCATGGCGACGAACTGGATCATCAGGAAGGTGCCGAGGATCGTCGTCTGCGACAGGCCGAGCTCCTCCCGACCGAATATGGCCGATACGGCGATTACCGTCTGGATGCCGTCGTTGTAAAACAGGAACGCCACCAGAAAAATAAGTAGATCCGGATACCTGCGAATCTGGGCGAAGGTGTTCAGGTAGCCCTTCAGCCCCTTGAGCAGCGGCCCCGGGGGGTGGACGAAGACCTCCTCGCGCACAAAAAAGAAGGTCGGCAGGGCGAACCCTCCCCACCACAGGCCGGTGAGCAGAAAAGCGGCGCGGGTGGCGGCGGCGCGGTCGCTGAAGCCGAACCAGGAAAACCCCTGGATCAGCACGAAGGCGATCAGCAGCATCAGGCCGCCCCCCAGGTAGCCAAGGGCGAAGCCCCTTGCCGAAAGCCGGTCGAGCTCCGGACCCTGGGCCAGGGCGGGAAGAAAGGCGTTGTAGAAGATGTTTCCGGCGGCAAAACCGACATTGGCCACCACGAACAGGCCGGCCACCAGCAGGTAATCGCCCGGTCCGGTCAGACACAGCAGGGAGGTAGCAACGGCGCCGATCAACCCGAACACGATCAGCAGCCGGCGCCGCAGCCCCCGATGGTCGGCCCTGGCGCCCAGCCAGGGGGCCGAAACCGCCACCAGGAGCATGGAAAACGAAACCGTGTAGCCCCACAGGGCGCTCGCCGGCAGGGTATGGGTCAGGCCGAAAAGGGAAAGGGTCGCCCCTTGTGCCGGGACCAGCCCGGCCAGATAGACGGGGAGAACCGAAGCCAGTATGACGGTGGCAAAGGCCGAGTTAGCCCAATCGTACATGCACCAGCCGAACCAGGCCTTGTCTCTGGGGGTGCGGAACATGGAAGACCTTTCGTGTGGTGGGGAGCCTGCCGAACGCAGGATGAATTCAGGTGAAAACTATAGCAGAGGCGGGCTGGTCTGCCCATGGGAATCTGGCGGGGCCGGGGGGAGACCATTTCAGCAGATGCAGGAAATAAAAAAAGACCCCGGGTTCAGGAGGAGAAACACCGGGGCCAAGGATTCGTTGTTTGCCCGATAGAAATAGCAAGAGCAATGCCAATTAAGCTCAAGACGTGGAATCGGGGAGTTGACGGGGGTTTCCCCGGGGGGTTAAGGTTCCTGCCGGGGATTTGGCCCGCGGCAAAAACAAATTTTGACACCCCTTGCGGCTCCCGCCTGTTGCGCACAAAAAAGCCCCGGCCGGGGCCGGGGCGGAGGCAGACAAGCAGCGGGGCGAGCGGGAGTTACTTGAGCAGTTCCTCGATGGTCTGAAAATTGGCCCCGGAGATGAACACGCCGTTGATCCAGAAATTGGGGGTCCCCTGGATTCCCAGCCACTCGGTGATCTGGTGGTGGGTCTCGAGCTGGTGGTTGTCCTTGAACTCGGGAAGGGGCTTGTTGTCGAACTGGCCGGTCATGACCTCCTCGTAGGCCTTAGAGGGCTCGGGCGAGGAGAGGATGTAGCGGGCCTTGGCCTCGGCCTCGGGGTGGATGCTCAGGGGGAAGAAAAAGACGTAGCGGGTCACGTCTTTTCGGGTGGAAAAAAACCTTGAGGCTTCACGGCAGTAAGGGCAGTCGGGATCGGTGATCTCAATAACGGTTTTCGGCCCGTCGCCGATTTTCAGGGCCTTCTGCAGGGGGATATCGGCGACCTTCTTCGACATCACCTGGTTGATCCGTTCCCGGGAGAGGTTGCGCCCCTGGCTGTCCCAGAGGTCGCCGACAAGGAGGTGTTTGCCGGCGGGAGCGAAATACAACACCTTGTTGCCGGCCAGGACCTCATACAGGCCGGGGATGGGACTCGGGTAGATCTCCTGGAAAGCGACTTGGGGGAAGGCCTGGCGGAAGGTCTCGGCGACCTTCGGGTCGGCGACGGGCTGGTCGGCGGCCAGGACGGTGCCTGCCTGCGCCAGCAGGCAGAGGATGGCAAAAACCAGTGCTAAGCGTTTCCTGTACATTTGAAGGCTCCTGAATGTGTGGGGGAACTTGTCCGAGCCAGTCCCGCAGCCTCCTAGCCGTCCGAACCGTGCACCCGTCGCCGGTAAGCACAATTCTCGGGGAGCCACTGGACAACCTCAACCACCTGGGGTGTAAGTTTGACACAACCTTCGCCGACCTCGAGACGCTTGTGGTAGACCTTGCACTCGCGGGTGATGATGTCGAGGAAGCGGCAGGGGATCGCCGTGGGGTGAATGTCACCGTGGTCATCCACCCACTTCTCGAAGCAGCACTCCCCGCAGCGGCGGCAGAGGTCCTCCCAGCCATGCTCGGAAGGGCTGTCCATCATTTTCCTGCGCTCATCCATGGTTCGAGATTGCGGGCCCATTCAGTATAAAATCGACCCCGGGCGTCGGCAAGCGACTGTTCATTGCTGCCATACCACGCTGTTGGAGAGGATCCGGCCGATGTGCCTCTCGTCGGCGTTGGTGATCCATTCGATAAAAATCCGGTCGCCGTTCTCGATCGAAATGGCCGGCTGGTGGCGGAACACATACCTTTTGACCTTGGCGTCCATGTTGAAGGTTTCGGTTCGATACTTGACCTGGGGGTTGCTGGTGTAATCGATGAGGTAGATGGGGCGGTCGTTGATGTAGATGATGCTGCTGCGCAGCGGGTGGTAGGCCTCGAAGTCTGCCTTGGGGGTGTTTTCGATGTTGATGATGATGCCGCCGTTCAGCACGTCGATGGCCAGTTCCGGAGCGCGTGGCTCCTGGGCCGCCATGGCCCGGGGGGACAGCAGTCCGCAGGCGGCGACGAGAGTGATGGTGGCGAACAGCAGCTGGAACCCTTTCTTCCTGTCGCGCAACATGGGGTACTCCTTTTGGGAAATAATGTATTGGAAGGTAGACCTGGTTAATAGCAGAAAAAACTCCCCCTTGGCAAGTCGAACCCGATTCCGGTCAATTCACCCGGACCAGGAACCCGCGGCCGGGGGGGCAGGGCGGGCTCTCTAGCGGGTTGAATTATTAAAAATATTGCTTTATTGGGCGCGGAGAATTAATGTCATCTATTAAACCCACCATTTTGCTGTCGGCAGGGGGACGTAAGCTTGAACATTTTGCTGGTTGATGATGTCGAATTTTTTATCGAGGTGCAAAAAGATCTCCTCAAACCGACCAGGGCGACCATCCAGACCGCGCGGAACGGCCAGGAGGCCCTTGAACGTGTTGCCTTGGAGCGCCCGGACCTGATCTTCATGGATGTGAACATGCCGGTGATGGATGGAATCACCTGTTGCCGGATTCTCAAGGCTAACCCGGAACACCGATCCATCCCCGTGATCATGGTATTTGCTCCCAGCCGGGAAACCGGGGTCGATGATTGCCGGGCGGCGGGTTGCGACGGCGTCCTCACCAAACCTTTGGACCGCAGAGCTTTTCTGGAAGTGGGGAGGCGTTTCCACCCGATTATCGAACGTCGTGAGCCGCGCTGCGCCACCTCTTTTGCGGTCACTGTCAGGGTGGACGGCAAGAGCTTCGAGGCGCGTGGGGTCAACCTCAGCCAGAACGGGCTGTTCCTGGAAACCGTGGAAAAATTGGCTGCCGAGGCCCGCTTGAAACTCTCCCTGCAGTTGCCTGGGCTCGAGGGGCTCGAACTCAACGCACGGGTTGCCTGGGAAAACAGCGGGCCGGTGCGCAGCAGTGCCAGGCTTCCCCAAGGCGTGGGAGTGGAATTTCGCCTGTTGCGGGCCGAGGCGGCGCAGCGGATCGCGCGGGTCCTGGGAGGCGCAGGAATTTCCTGAGGGCGGTAAGAAAGAGGGCCTGATCGGCGCTCGGTTCCGGGACGCTTGAGTAACTTGCCCAAACTCCGCGACCGGCACGGAATTCAAATAAAACGGCCGTCTTTGCCCATGTTCGGCAAAGACGGCCATTTTATTTTTGGCTCCAGGGCCGGACTTTGAGCCGCGTTGGGCTCAGGCGCACTCGGAGTAGCCGCAGGAGTGGCAGACGCAGCAGCCGCCCTCGTGTTCGACCGGCCCGCCGCATTCGGGACAGGCGCCGCCGTTGAGCACGTACTTGGTGGGGGCTTCCCCTTCGGGGAGCATGTGCAGCTGGATCGCTTTGGCCACGGCGTCGGCACAGGAGGTGATGCGGTTGTCGCCGAACCCGGCGGGCTTATGGCAGGTGATGCCGATCATCTGCTTGACCGCCTGGCGGGCCTGAACCCCGCTGCGCCAGGCCAGGGACACCAGCCGCCCGATGGCCTCGCACTGGGAAGCGGCGCAGCCGCCGGCCTTGCCCATGGTGGTGAACAGCTCGAACAGGCCCGAGGTGTCCTCGTTGATGGTGACGTAGAGGGGGCCGCAGCCGGTTTCCATCTGGTAGGTGGCGCCGCGCAGGGCCCGGGGCCGTTCGCGCTTGCGCCCGGCCTTGTGCGATTCCATGGGCACCGCCTTCTCGGCCTCCTGCTTTTCTTCTTTCTTGGCGACCGACAACACCTGCATGTCCCGCGAGCCGTCCCGGTAAATGGTGACGCCCTTGCAGCCCTCCCGGTAAGCCAGGCGATAGACCGTGGCCACGTCCTCCCTGGAGGCCGTGTTGCAGAAGTTCACGGTCTTGGAAACCGCGTTGTCGGTATGGGTCTGGAAAGCGGCCTGCATCCGGATGTGGTCTTCCGGGGTGATGTCATGAGCCGTGACGAACAGTCGGCGCACATCCTCGGGGATTTCCGCGATATCCTTCACGGTGCCGTGTTCGGCGATGACCTTCATCAGCTCGGGGGAGTAGAAGCCGCGCTCCTTGGCGAGCTTTTCGAAGAGCGGATGGACTTCCACCAGCACGTCGTTGTCGAGCACCTGGCGCACGTAGGAGACCGCGAACAGCGGTTCGATGCCGCTGGAGGTGTTGGCGATGATGCTGATGGTCCCGGTCGGCGCGATGGTGGTGCTGGTGGCGTTGCGCAGGGGCTTGGCGCCTTTCTTGTCGAAAATGCTCCCCTTGTGGTTGGGGAAGGCGCCGCGCTCGGCGGCCAGTTGGCGGGAGGTGCTGCGCGCCTCCTCGGTGATGAACTTCATGATCTTCTCGCCCAGGGCGGCAGCCTCGGGGCTGTTGTAGGCGATGCCAAGCAGAATCAGCATGTCGGCCCAGCCCATCACCCCCAGGCCCACCTTGCGGTTGGCGCGGGTCATCTGGTCGATTTCGGGGATGGGGTAGTTGTTGACCTCGATGACGTTGTCGAGGAACCGGGCCGCGAGCGCCACGATATGCTTGAGCCTGTCCCAGTCCACCTGGCCCTCGGGGGTAACCAGGCGGGCCAGGTTGATCGAGCCCAGGTTGCACGATTCGTAGGGGAGCAGGGGCTGCTCGCCGCAGGGGTTGGTGGCCTCGATCTCGCCCACGTGCGGGGTGGGGTTGTCGCGGTTGAGCCGGTCGAGGAAGATGATCCCCGGTTCGCCGTTGGTCCAGGCCAGGTCGACGATGTGCTCGAAAACCTTGCGCGCCGGCATCTTTTTCACCGGCTCCCCGGTGCGGGGGTTGACGATGTCGTACTCCCCCCCGGATTCCACGGCATCCATGAACGCTTCGGTGAGTCCGACGGAGATGTTGAAGTTGGTCAGGACCGTCTGGTCCCGCTTGGCCATGATGAAGTCCATGATGTCGGGGTGGTCGACCCGCAGGATCCCCATGTTGGCCCCGCGCCGGGTGCCGCCCTGCTTGATGGTTTCGGTGGCGGCGTCGAAGACTTTCATGAACGAGAGCGGGCCCGAGGAGACGCCGCTGGTGGAACGGACCACGTCGTTAGCCGGGCGCACCCGGGAGAAGGAAAAGCCGGTGCCGCCGCCGCTTTTGTGGATCAGGGCGGTCTGCTTGATGGCCTCGAAGATGCTCTCCATCGAATCGCCCACCGGCAGCACAAAGCAGGCCGATAGCTGGCCGAGCTCGCGCCCGGCGTTCATCAGGGTCGGCGAGTTGGGCAGAAACTCGAGGGAGGTCATCATCTGGTAAAACTCGGCGGCCAGGGATTGCGGATCGTTTCCTGTGCCAAGGCGCGATTCGGCGGCGGCGATCGCCTCGGCGACCCGGCGAAACATGTCGGCGGGGGTTTCGAGGACCTTTCCCTCGCTGTTCCGTTTCAGGTACCTGCGTTCGAGGACGGTGAGGGCGTTTTTGCTCAGGGGCAGGGTGTTCTGGTCGGCCGTCAATTTCATCGGTCGGTGTCCTTTTGCTGGGTCGGTGGTTTTCAGTCGGTGAAACAAGGATATGGGCGTGCGAGTTGAAATTTCAGAAAAAAACTATATTCTGTGGTGGCTGCATTTTTAAACCACAATATCTCGTGGCTGTCAAGCAGTTCGAAAAAATCATTTCATCCCCGTCACTTAAGGCGCGAACGGCCCGCAGCGCCTTGGGCCAGCCGGCTGGGGCCGATCAGGCAACTGACTTGCTCTCGGGTAAACACCTATTGTAAAATCAAGTAGTTAAATAGTGCTTTACAATATTTCGCATGACGTGCTAAGAATCAGGGCCTCTTGGTTTTTAAATGTCCAAGTTGGAATTTCTGAAAGGCGGGCCGATGGAGGGCAGGGAACAGAATCGGCAGTTTCTGGAGCAGGAAATTCGCGGCCTGAAGGACCTATTGAGTGTCGCCCAGGTAGTCGTCTCCTCGCTGGACCTCGACGAGGTGCTGCAGAATATACTCGGCAGCGCCATGGCCATCATGGACATGCCCGCCGGGAGCATTGCCCTGTACGAAGAGTCCCGCAACGAAATGACCCTGCACGCTCACAGCGGCCTGAGCAAGGCTTTCGTGGCCAGAAGCACCTGGTTGGTAAGCAAAGGGGGGCTGACCGACCGGATCCTCAGCGAGGGGGAGCCCTTTGTGGTCGAGGACACCGGAACGGCAGTTTTTTTCAATAATCCCCTGGCCATCCAGGAAGGGATTCGCTCGCTGATCTGCGTCCCCCTGAAAATCCAGAACAAGGTCCTCGGGGTCCTCTACCTGGATGCCTTTGAACCCCGGCGGTTTTCCAGGGAACGTCTGCAATTGCTTTCTGTGCTGGCCTCTTTTGCGGCAATGAGTGTCGACAACGCCTGCCTGCACCAGAGGGCCCAGCGCCTCGCCTGTACCGACGGGCTGACCGGGCTGTACAACCACCGGCAGTTCAAAAAGATGCTCAAGGACGAAATGCTCAGGGCACGGCGCCACAATAAGCCGCTGGCCCTGGTCATGTTCGACGTCGACAACTTCAAGCAGTTCAACGACACCTACGGTCACCCCAACGGGGACAAGGCCCTGCTGGCGGTCACCGGGATACTGGAAAGCGCGCTGCGCGAATGCGACCTGGTATTTCGCTACGGCGGCGAAGAATTCATTGCGATTTTGCCCGAGACCATCATCGACGATGCCATCGTCGCCGCCGAACGGGCCCGGTCCGCCGTAGAGAAGGAGACGCCTGGCCTGCTCGGCGAATTTGCCGCCTGCGGATTGACCGTCAGCGCCGGCGTCGCCTGTTACCCCATCGACGGCAAAGATCCCGATGCCCTGATGGGGACGGTGGATGAGCTGCTGTACAAGGCCAAACACGAGGGGAAGAACAAGGTCTACTACGTCTCATGAGGGGGATTGGATGGGCGCCGAACGGATATTGATCGTCGATGACGAAGAGGGAATGCGTCGCCTGCTGGCCCGGGTCCTTGCCAAGGAAGGGCATGACACCCTGACTGTCGGGTCCGGGGAAGAGGCACTTCAGCAGATTGGGGCCGAGGAGTTCGACCTGGTCATTACCGACATCAAGATGCCGGGGATGGGGGGGCTGGAACTGCTTCGGGAGATCAAGTCCTTCGATCCGGGTTTGCCGATCATCGTCATCACCGCCTACGGGACCGTCGAGAGCGCCGTGCAGGCCCTGCGTGCCGGCGCCTACGACTACATCACCAAGCCTTTCGAAACCGACGAGATCAAGCTGACCGTGGCCAAGGCCCTGGAGCGCGAGCGGCTGCTCGCCGAAAACCGCTACCTGCACCAGGAACTGGAGCAGCGCTACAGCTTTTCCGGCATCATCGGCACCTCCCAGGGGATGAAGCAGGTGTTCGAGGTGGCCTCCTCGGTTGCCCAGAGCAACGCCAACGTGCTGGTCACCGGGGAAAGCGGCACCGGCAAGGAACTCGTCGCCCGCTCCATCCACTACAGCTCGGCGCGCAAGGAGAAGTCCTTTATCGTGCTGAACTGCGCGGCGCTCTCCGAGGGGGTTCTCGAGAGCGAGCTGTTCGGCCATGAAAAGGGGGCCTTCTCCGGGGCCCTGGCCACCAAGAAGGGGCGTTTCGAACTGGCCCACGAGGGGACGCTGTTCATCGACGAGGTGGGCGAAATGAGCCTCAACGCCCAGGTCAAGCTGCTGCGGGTGATCCAGGAGCACGAGTTCGAGCGGGTCGGAGGCACCAAGACCATCCATAGCGACGTGCGCATCGTCGCCGCCACCAACAAGAACCTCGAAGAGGAGGTGCGACGGGGGCGGTTCCGCGAGGACCTCTACTACCGGCTCAACGTGGTCAACATCCATCTGCCGCCACTGCGGGAGCGGCGCGAGGATATCGAAGCGCTGGCTAGGCATTTTCTGCAGAAATACGCCCTGGAAACCGGCAAGAAGGTGGATCAGCTCGCCCCCCGGGCGCTCAGCTGCCTGCTCGCCTACGAATGGCCCGGCAACGTGCGCGAACTGCAGAACGTCATGGAGCGTGCGGTGGTCCTGTCCCGGGGTGAGGTGATCACCCCGCGAGATTTCCCGCAGGGGCTCTCCGGCCAGGATCAGATCTGCCTCGAGCTGCCCGAGCGCGGCGGCAGTTTGACCGAAATTCTCGAGGACCTCGAGCGGCAGCTGATCATCCAGACCCTCAATCGGGAGAAAGGCTCGCAGACCCGGGCAGCCACCGCGCTGGGGATCAAGCGCACCACCCTGCGCTACAAGATGGAAAAATACCGACTGCTCGACTGAGCTCCCGTCTTTCTCCAATTTGCCCCTCTGGATTCCGAAGCGCCCGGTATGGTACGCTAATTGCTGGTTTTTCTGCCAACAACCGTTTCCCTTTTCTTACCCGGGCCGGATTTCAACAATGCGACAATCTCTCCTGCTGCTGCTCGTTTCCCTGCTCGCCTTTGCCTTGCCTGCCGAGGCCTGTTTCGGACCGAAGCTCTACCTTGGGACCGGCACCGGTGCCCGGGCGGACGTGCTCTACGAGGTGGTGTCCCTCTACGTCAAGGAGAAGACCGGCACCGAATCGGTGCGGGTCGAGCTGAACGGCAAGCAGCCGCTGGTCGAGCTGCGGGCGGAGCGGGTCGACATGGTGTTCTGGGATGGAGATACCGTCGCTG
This sequence comes from Desulfuromonas versatilis, assembly GCF_019704135.1. Taxonomy (NCBI): domain Bacteria; kingdom Pseudomonadati; phylum Thermodesulfobacteriota; class Desulfuromonadia; order Desulfuromonadales; family Desulfuromonadaceae; genus Desulfuromonas; species Desulfuromonas versatilis. The sequence goes on along the minus strand of NZ_AP024355.1, from coordinate 2,722,802 downwards.
AACCGGCCCTGCTGGTCGTGGAGGGGGGACCGGCCCTGATCTCGGGCAAGCGCCCCCTGCAGGATCTGCAGTTCACCACCGTCGCCCCGGCCCTGCGCAAGTTGGCCCGCCTGCTCAGGGGCGAGCAGGTGGCCGAACTGGCCGCCCGGGTCGAGGCGGGGGCTCCGCCGGCCGCCGCGGCGCGTCGTTTCCTCATGGACCAGGGGTGGATATGACGGGGCTGCGGCTGGCAGCACTGCTGCTTTGCGTGTGGTTTGGCGGCTGCGCCGTTTCCCGCGCTCCCGAGCCTGGCGGACTGGCTGCACCTGCGGCGCAGAGCCCGGCCGGCCCGGCCCGGGAGCCACTGGAGGCGGTCGGGGTCCTCTCCGGTTTGACCGTCTGGTCCGGCGAGGTGGTGCTGGTCGGCGATGTGCTGGTGCCCAGGGGCAGCACCCTGAGGATCCTGGCCGGCACTACAGTACGGGTGCGATATGACGACAGCACCAAGATCGACCCCGAATACCTTTCTTCCGATACTGAGCTGCTGGTCCGGGGCGCCCTTGAAATAGCGGGCACCGATCAGGAACCGGTCCGCTTCATCCCCGAGGGGGCGCCGGAGGGCGAGGCTGTCGCCTGGGCCGGGGTCCTGCTCGACCGGGCGGAGCCTTCGGTGATCGAAGGGGCGGAAATTGCCAGGGCGGAAACCGGCATTCTCTGCATCGGGACCTCCCCCCTGGTCCGCGGCAGCCGGATTCTCGGCTGTCGTTACGGGGTTGTGGCCCAGCAGGGCAGCTCTCCGCAGATCCGTGACAACCTGATTGCCGAAGGGGAGGGGGGGATCTTCTGCTGGCGAGGCTCCAGCCCCCAGGTGCAAGGCAACCGGGTCACCGGCAATGACGAAGAGGGGATTTTCGCCGATGGCGACAGCCGCCCGGCCCTGGAGGGCAACCGGGTGAGCGGTAATGCTATCGGCCTGGCCGCTTTCCAGAACGCATTCCCCTTTGATCCCGGCCAGTTCGCCGGCAACCGCGAAGACTTGCGCTGGCTGCGCGGGGGCGGGCCATGAGAATTCTGTGGTGCCTGTTGGTCGGCCTGCTGGCTGCAATTCCGGCCCACTCCGGCGAGCCGCTTCGCTACACCGGGGAGAACTCCCTCTACCAGGATACCGTCTGGGAGGGGGAGGTGCTGATTGACGGAATCCTGACGGTTGCGCCGGAAGCGACGCTGGAAATCCGCCCCGGAACGGTGGTCCGCTTCACCCCCTACGACAGCAACGGCGACGGAATCGGCGAACACGAAATTTTCATCCAGGGGGTGTTTCGCGCTCTGGGCACCGCCGATGCGCCGATCCTGTTTACCTCCGCGGCGCCATCCCCCTCGCCCGGAGACTGGGGGGCGCTCAACATGATGGCCTCCGAGGAAGACAACCTGCTCGAGCACTGCATCGTCGAATACGGCTACCGCGGCTTCCATGCCCATTTCGCCCGGGCGGCCATCAAAACCTCCCGTTTTCGCTACAACGTGCGGGGAGCCCAGTTCCAGGAATCGACCGTGGATATCAGCGATTCCGAGGTTGTCGACAACCTCAACGGCCTGCAGTTCCGCAACTCGGAGGTGAACCTCGAGGGCCTGGTGGTTGCCCGCAACCACTGGGGGATGCGCTGCGTCTTCAGCGAGGTCGCCATGGCCGGTTGCCGCTTCGAGGAAAACCTCATCAACGGGGTCAGCCTCCGCGATTCGAGCCTTGTCGCCAGGGGCAACCGCGTTGTCGGCAACCGCAAGGGACTCTACCTGCAACGCAGCACCGGAGAGGTCGAGGGAAACGATCTGTCCGGGAACAGCGAACATGGCATTTTTCTTGAAGAGTCTGATGTCCGGGTAAGCGGCAACCGGATCGCCGACAACGGCCGCGCCGGAATCCGCTGGCTCGATTCCAGCGGGGCGCTGAGCGGCAACCTGATCCAGGACAACGGCATCTACGCGTTGCTCAACGACGGAGCCGGCCCGGTCCAGGCCCCCGGCAACTGGTGGGGGACAACCTCCGCGCAGGAGTTGCGCTCGATGATCCGCGACGGCCGCCAGCGGCCAGGGATGGGCCCTGTGGAAATCGAGCCCGTATTGAAGGAGGCGCCGCCCTTCAAGGTGCCGCCGCTGCCTGAACGGAAACCCTAGTTAGATCAAATCCAATAAAGAATAAAGCGCACACCACGAAGGACACGAAGGTCACGAAGTAAAGGCATAAAAATCAATCCGGTTTTCTTCGTGGCCTTCGTGGCCTTCGTGGTGAATAAGACTTCGTATTTAAAAAAAACCCAAAGGGCCAGAAATATCAAAACATGAACATTATCCTCAAATCCCGCTCCCTGATCGCCCTTGCCCGTCCTGCTGTTATTGCAGCGGCCTGCCTGCTCGCCCTGGTCGCCCTGAGCGGCTGCGACCGGGCCGCCGAGCGCCCCAAAATGCGCATCGGCTACATGAACTGCAACAGCGAGGAGGAGACCCTGCAGCGCTTCCGCCCCCTGACCCGCTACCTGTCGGAGAAGCTCGGGGTCGACTTCGAGACGGTGCCGGTGGACACCCAGGATTTCGAGGAGCGCTTCGCCAAGGGGGAATTCGAGTTCACCCACTCCAACTCGCTGGTCTATATCATCCTCAAGGAAAACCACGACCTGCGGCTGCTGGCCGCCGAGCGGCGCGGGCAGTTCGGCTCACGCACCGCCGGGGCGATCATCTCCCGCAAGGGGAGCGGCATCGAAACCCTGGAAGATCTCAAGGGCAAGCGCATGCTGTTCGGGCCGCAACTGGCGCCCACCGGCTATCTGGCCCAGTACGACCTGATGCTGGAGGCCGGGCTCGACCCCGAGCGGGACCTGGGCTACTACGCCATTCCCTCCGGCTCCTTCAAGCACGAGAAGGTGGTCTACGGCGTCTATTTCGGCGATTTCGACGTGGCGGCGGCCCCGGCCCTCGATCTCGAGGTCATGACCCGCGAAGGGAAGATCACCGCCGACGACTTCCATATCATCGCCCAGAGCCCCATCATCCCCTATTGCACCTTCGGCGCCTCCAAACAGATTGATGCGGAGCTGGTGGAGAAATTCCGCAAGGCGCTGCTCGAACTCAAGCCCGAGGAGACCGTGACCATCGACGGCGAGCAGGTCAAGGTGCTCAAGTCCGCCTGGATCGACGGCTTCGACCAGCTACTGGACAGCGATTACGACCCGATCCGCGTGATGGCCAAGCGGGCCAACATGCCCCCGTACCAGGAATTCTGAGTCCCTAATGGCGCGTGACGGATTCGACAGACTGATCTGGCTTGGCCTCGCCGGCACCCTGGCGGCGCTGGCGGTGCTGCTGCTCGGCGCCCCGCGCGGCAGCGACGCCCGCCAGGCCTCTTCCCTCGACAAGGGGATCGAGCGGGAGCTGGCCTACCAGGCCCGCAGCGCCTTTCTGCAGAAGATCTACGGCCCGGTGGAGGAGTTGCGGGCCCAGGGGGAAGCCCAGCGGGCCCTGCTCAAGCTGGAGGAACTGGGGCGCGCCTACCCCGGCGAGGCCCACGGCTACCTGCTCAAGGGGGCGATTCTCCAGGAATTCGGTGCGCTCGAGGAGTCCATTGCCAGCTACGTGCAGGGGGTGAAGCTCAACGGCGACTACGTCGACGAGAAAAGCCCCCTCTCCATGCAGACGGAAATCCGTCAGCTGGTGGATCGCGGGCTGGACGAGATCGGCCGGCGGGCCCGCGCCAACCCCGACAACCGCACCCTTGAGACCGCCTTGCGCAACCTCTACTATCTGCAGAGCCGGCTCGCCGGCGGGTGCGAATAAGAATGAACTGGCGTGAGACACATAGCTGGACCGTGGTCGCCGCCGGCCTGCTGCTGGGCGGGCTGGGGGTGCTGCTGGCGGTCTGGGGCAACCCCGAGAACTCGGGGATCTGCGTCTCCTGCTTCATCGAGAACAGTGCCGGCGCTCTCGGGCTGCACGACAACCCGCGCATGCAGTACCTGCGCCCGGAACTGATCGGCTTCGTGCTCGGCGCCCTGGCCAGTGCCGGCGCCTTTCGCGAGTTCCGCTCGCGGGGCGGCAGCGCGCCGCTGCCGAGGCTGGTTTCCGGCATCTTTCTGATCGTCGGCTGCGCGGTCTTCATCGGCTGTCCCATCAAGCTGTTTCTGCGCTTCACCGCCGGCGACCTGACCGCCCTCGGCGGGGTGGCCGGCCTGCTTGCCGGCGTCTGGATCGGCCTCAAGGGGCTCGCCCGCGGCGTGCACCTCGGTCGCCACCACGAAGAGCGGGGCGGCAGCGGCCTGCTGGTCCCCGGGTTCTTCCTGCTGCTGCTGGTATTTCTGCTGGCCCGCCCCGGCTTCCTGATCTTCTCCGGGCGCGGCAGCGCCGCCCAGCACGCCCCCTGGCTGCTGGCCCTCGGTGCCGGCTTGGCGCTCGGCGCGCTGGCCCAGCGCAGCCGTTTCTGCATCACCGGCAGCGTCCGCGACACCCTGCTGATGGGACGGCGTTCGCCGCTGCTCTGGGGCCTGCTCGCCTTTGTCGGCGCGGCGGTGGCCTTCAATGCCGCCACCGGGCGCTTCAACCCCGGTCTCTACGGCCAACCCGGCGCCCACCTCGAGCACCTCTGGAGCTTTTTGGGGATGGCTCTGGTTGGCTGGATCTCGGTGCTGATTGGCGGCTGCCCCTTCCGGCAGTTGGTCAAGGCCGGGGAGGGGGACGCCGATGCCGGCCTGGTGGTCGTCGGCATGTTCATCGGCGGTGGCCTGGTGCAGTCCTGGGGGATCGCCGCCACCGCGGCGGGCGTCTCGCTGGCCGGCAAGGCCGCGGTGCTGCTTGGATTTGTTTTCGTGCTGCTCAGCTGTCTGTTGTTCCGGGAGCGGGCGAGCGCCTGAAGGGCGCCCCGAACCGGTGAAAGGAAAGGGATTTGAAGGCTCTGGTACGCAACCCCGATATCGTCTGGCGCGTCGAGAAGCGCCGCGAGGAAGAGATTCTCAAGGCCCTGGAGCGGGGTGAAGAGGTGGAAGACCGCGGCGCGGTCATCCTGATCATTTCCGGCATGATGCACCAGCTCAACCTGGTCGGGGGACGGATCTGGGCCCTGTGCGACGGGACCCGGGACCTGGGGCAGGTGGTCGAGGCCCTGGCCGAGCAGTTCGAGGTGGAGCGCGAGGAGTTGAGCGGAGATGTCGCCGAGTTCGTCGACGATCTGCTGGAAAGAGGGTGGCTGAGCCATGGCTGAAAAGATTACCGACCTGTTTTCCGCCCCCCTGACCTTCAACTGGACTTTGTCGTTCCGCTGCAACTTCAGCTGTTCGCACTGCTACAGCCGCGAAGAGCAGGTCGAGGAGCTGGCCACGGCGGACATCCTGCGCATCATCGATGTCCTGGCCGAGAAGCAGGTCCCTTTCATCAATTTCGGCGGTGGGGAACCGCTGATCCGCGAGGACCTTTTCGAGATCGCCAGCTATGCCACCGGCAAGGGGCTCAACGTCTCGATGAACTCCAACGGCTGGCTGGTCGACGAAGCGGCCGCCGCTGAACTCAAGCGCTGCGGCTTCAAGAGCGTCGGCATCAGCATCGACAGCGCCGCTGCCGCCCTGCACGACGATTTTCGCTGCATGCCGGGCTCTTTCGAGCGGGCCGTGGGCGCCCTGGAGGCGTTGCGCAAGGTGGGGCTGAAAAGTACCATGAGTTCGGTGATCTCGCGGATCAATCATCTGAACTTCCAGGATCTCCTGCAACTGGCCCGGGATCGCGGAGTCGGCCAGGTCTACCTGCACAATTTCAAATGCAGCGGGCGGGGTTTCAAAAACCGCGAGGAACTCGACCTGTCGCCCGAGGAGTGGAAGGCGTTCTATGTCGAGGCCCTCAAGGCCAAGCAGGAGGCCAGAAATCTGCTGATCTCCTTCGACGACCCGATCATCGCCTCGCTGCCCGGTTACGAGGAAAACTCGTTGGTAAACGGCAGCAGCTGTGGTAAGCTTTCCCTTAATTTACGCCCCAATGGGGATATTACGCCCTGCGGTTTCATCCCGCTGGTGGTCGGCAATATCCTTCGGGACGATTTCGACAGCATCTGGTATGACTCACCTGTCCTCAACCGGATGCGCAACAAGGAGGCGACCGGCAAGTGTGTCGGTTGCGGTGCGTTCGAGCAGTGCCTGGGGGGGTGCACGGCTCGCTCCTTTGCTACCACCGGTGACTTCAGTCAGCCCGACCCCCACTGCTGGAAATGATACCTTTCTGCCGATGCGAAGGCGGTTTCGGCGTGTCGGCCATGGTCGGTGAAACGCAGTATCAGCCGGGTGTCAAGGCACCCACAAAACTGAAGGAGGTGAGGGATATGAAGAAGTACATGAAGCCCCGGGTGGTCGGTTCCTCGAACGTCCATCCCTGCTAAGGACCAAGGGGGCAGCTGTGCTGCCCCCGTTTTTTTCCTCGCCCGGAGGGTCGCAAGGCCCACCGGTTCAGCCTGCCTTATGGATCTGCTTGACACGCCACTACGGGTGACCTGGGAACTTCACGGTACCCGAGAATCCACCCCCGCTGAAGAACCCCTGCGGATCGCCGAGCGGCTCTGCGCTGCCGGGGTATTCTTCGTGACCCTGGAAGAGCGCCCGCTGGCCCACCCCCGCATCCACGAAATCCTCCAGGTTCTCAGCCATGGTGGGGTGCGGATCCTGCTGGTTTTCACCGGTTCGGCTGCAGAGGTCGCCGGCCTGGTTCCGGGGTTGCCGTTGGACGCCCTGCTGTTGGATGCCGGGGCGATCCTCTCCGGCAACGGGGAAAACTTTTCCGACCTGGCGCGGGTCGTCGAACAGGCCAGGGAAAATGGCTACCAGCCGGCCCTGCAGATGACCCCCCACCGCGGCAATCTCCACTTGTTGCTGCCGCTGCTCGAGTTTGGCAGGGACCTGGGAGTGGGGCGAATTAAGTTGCCAAACACCCGCATCGGTGATAGGTTTTCACCCTCTGCGGCGGCTGGTATCCCGGGGCCCGATGAGCTCGAAAAGCTGCGCCGGCTGCTGGGCCCCGATCCGGAAAACCACCGCCGGGGAGTGAACCTGGAGGTTCACGACCTGTTCATCTGGGAGCTGCTGTTTCCGCGCGGCGAACAGGGCGGGCGCAGCGAGTACGGCGGCTGCCAGGCGGCCAACAGCCTGGGGCATGTCGATGCCGAAGGCCACCTGCTCCCCTGCTCCTCGTGGCCCGAGAAGCTCGGTTCGTTGCACCAGCACTCCCTCGAGGAGCTCTGGAGCTCGCCCAAAAGGCTGCAGATCCGCCAGGAGATCGCCGAAGTCCCCCAGGGGTGCCGCGGGTGCCGCGACTACCCCCTGTGCCTGGGAGGCTGCCGCGGCCTGGCCCGTTTCTTCAACCGGGAAGCGGGCTACCGCGACCTCATGTGCCGGGAGCCCCGCTCCGATTGACTTGACCCCCCTGTCGCTGACCACTATGGCCATCTACCTCGACAACGCTGCCACAACCTGGCCCAAGCCCGAGAGCGTCTACCGCGAAGTGGATAACACCCTGCGCTTCGGCGGTGCCAATCCCGGGCGTGGCGGGCATCAACTCGCCCTGGCGGCCAGCCGCCTGGTATTCGATGCCAGAGAGGCGGTAGCCGAGTTGTTCGGCGTCCGCAACGAGGACCGGGTGGCCTTCACCTCAAGCGCCACCGAGGCGATCAACGTTGCCCTGTTCGGAATCCTGCGGCCCGGCGACCGGGTGGTGACCTCCAGCATGGAGCACAACGCCGTCGCCCGCCCGCTGCGAGTGCTGCAGGACCGTGGGGTGCAGGTCATCAAGGTTTCCGCCGACCGCCGCGGCTTCGTCGACCCGGCGGCCATCCGGGAGGCCTGTTCGGAAAAGACCCGGATGGTGGTGCTCTCGCACTGCTCCAATGTCACCGGCACCCTGCAACCCATCGAGGCCATCGGACCCTGGCTGCGCCGGGAGGGAATTCTCTTTCTGGTCGACGCCGCCCAGAGCGCCGGGATTTTCTCCATCGACGTCGAGGCCATGGGGATCGACCTGCTCGCCGCGCCGGGGCACAAGGGGTTGCTGGGGCCCCAGGGGACTGGTTTCCTCTATGCCCGCGAAGGCTTGAATCCGGTTCCGCTTATTTACGGCGGTACCGGAGGCAACTCCCAATCCGACCTTCCCCCCGAGCAGATGCCCGAGCGGCTCGAAAGCGGCACCCTCAATACACCCGGCCTGGCCGGCCTCAAGGCTGGAATCGACTTCATCCGCAAGGAGGGGATTGCGGCAATTCG